>JAEWOG010000068.1 GCA_023460975.1 Actinomycetes bacterium | reverse complement strand
CGGCGAACTACTCCGCGAACTCACCATCGACCCGAGCAAGGACTACCAACCACGAACCCAGAAATGAAGAACACCCGAACCCACGTTTCCGTGGGTCCGGGTGTCCGCGATGTCCTGAGACATCACACTGTCGGGCTGACAGGATTTGAACCTGCGACCCCTTGACCCCCAGGCGCCCGAACAGGTCATGCCGGACAGGTTTTCGCGTGATTCCGGGCGTCAGATCATGCAGGGCGCGTCATGAGATGCATGGTTTGCGTGATTGTGGTCCCCTTCTGGTCCCCTGACAAACCACGTCATCGGGCACGCCCGGCGCCGGCACCTCCGAACGACTCCTTACCATGCCTCCGGCAGCCAGTCATTGCTCGCAACGCCAAGCTGCGTCTCTTGACATGGAGCCGCGTGCAGGTCGGCCAGTACTCTTGCATCAGGGTCCCCGCTGGGCGCCCGAACCGTCGCGCGCGTGAGATGGAGCACCTACATGAGCCAAGTCGAGTTCGTCGAGACCGAGGAAGACCCGGACGAGCTTGTCGAGGACGAGAGCGAAGCGGACGACCTCGGCCTGTTTGAGACAACGCCGTCCAGTCTCCCCTACTTCGGAGCCGACTTCGATGTCGCCGGACTCGTGCGACGACTCGATGAGGGCGACATCGTCATACCTCGTTTCGATCCAGATGAGTCAAGTGGCTTGACTGTCGAGGGCTTCCAGCGTCAACGCGTGTGGACTACGCCCCGGATGGAGAAGTTCATAGAATCTCTGCTTCTCGGATGGCCGGTCCCGAGCATCTTTCTGGTGGTTGAGCCCGACGGTCGATACTTAGTCCTGGACGGCCAGCAACGTCTCACAACTCTTCAGAACTTCTATGCCGGCAATCAAGATGACGGTCGGCCCTTTGTGCTCCGCGATGTCGCCGAGCACCTCCAAGGCGCCAGCTACGCGACCCTTTCTCCCGAAAGCAAGCGGCGCCTCAACAACACCTTCATCCAAGCTGTTGTAATCGAGCCCGCTGGCGAGGACGGCCGCGATGCCGTCTACCGCCTGTTCGGTCGCCTCAACAGCGGCGGCGTCTCGCTTACCGCGCAGGAAATTAGAGTTGCTCTGTACCGAGGGCCGCTGGTCGAACTGATTCGCGACCTTAACCACGACCCGTCGTGGCGCTTCCTGTTCGGCGCAATACACAAGAAACTCAAGGATCATGAGCTAATCCTGCGTGCTCTTGCGATGTCAGATGTTCTAAACCACATCGTGGATCGTTGGGACGATCCTGAGCAGCGCTTGGTCGCATACAAGCCGCCAATGGCTCAATTCTTGAACAACTATCTCGACCGCAAGAGCAAGGTCTCCGAGAGCGATCGGCAGAAGCTATCCGCGGGCTTCAGCAAAGCGTGCAAGCTGCTCGTTGAGGCCAACGGCAGAGACGGCTTGAAGTTCTCAGGGAGGCTGAACGCCGCTCACATTGATGCCATTCTGGGAACCTTGATCTACGCTCTGACAAATGATGTAGAAATTGATCCGAATCGCGTTCGAGATGCAATTGCAAGCCTTCGTGTGGATTCTGACTACATCGATTGGGTATCGAGGAGCACATCTCACCGCGACAGTGTCTTCGGTCGCTTGTACGCAGCGTATCGCGCCCTGGTGAGCTAAGAGAATGACGGCTACCGCGAGCGCCATCGCACACAAGGAAGCCTACGCGCTATGGTCCAGGCTCGAATCAGAGTTCGATCGCTTCCACGCCGCCATCTCGTTCATCCCGATAGAACAGACACGCCTTCAAGATGACTTGCGCAGGTATCTGTGTCTTCGCTGTGCTGGGTTCCTGGAGAAGTTGGCCTTCGATTGCGTCATCAAGTACTTGGAGCAAACTGCAGGCGGCCCCACTCTCGTATTTGCGAAGTCTTTCTTCACGCATGCGCCGAACTTGAATGCGGGCTCGCTAAGCAAGCTTATAGCTCGTTTTGGAGAGGATCACGAATCGCGATTTGAAACTTTCTTGACTACTCCGCTCCGCGACAGTCTCAACGACCTGGCCTCCGTGAGAAACCCCATCGCTCACGGTGAGGTAGCGGGCGGTCAGAAACTCGACCCGGAACGATACCGCATCTTATGTAAAGCGATCTATGAGTGGTTCACCGCAGAACTCCTTACACCCTTGGGGTCAACCGTGAGCTTTCAAGTGGACGCGCCAGCGGTCAACGCGCCCTCGTAGCCCCAGCCCGGAAGCCACCGTCTGATTACCGTTGGTCGCGATCACTTACGTCGGTTCGGAGCCTGCACTCTCCTGCACGTAACCTGATGGCATGGTCGGCAGCGCAACGGGAGGGGGGACGCTACGGTCTCCTGCTGCCTCCAGCGAGGGGCGTCGCCGGAACATGCAGGCAAACCGGCGCCGGGACACCAAGTGAAGCGCCCTGGGTTTGTTGGAGGCTCCTGACCTTGGAAACGAGGATGGAGTTATGCCGAAGGAACTGGCGAATGGGAAGCCGACGACGCGTCGGTACTCGGTCGAGGAGAAGGCCGCCGCGGTGCGGATGGTGAGGACGCTGCGTGCGGAGCTCGGTGTCACGCAAGGGACGGTCCAGCGCGTCGCGACGCAACTCGGTTACGGGGTCGAGTCCGTGCGGATGTGGGTGAAGCAGGCCGACATCGATGACGGTGTCACTGCCGGCGTGAGCAGCGCGGAGGCGCAGCGGGTGCGTGAGCTCGAGCAGGAGAACCGGGAGTTGCGGCGAGCCAACGAGGTGCTCAAGCGGGCCGCGTCTTTCTTCGGGGCGGAGCTCGACCGCCACTACCGGAAATAGTCGCGTTCGTCGCCGCGAACAAAGACGACGTCGTGGATGGTCGCCGGCTCGGAGTCGAGCTCATCTGCAGGCTGCTGCAGGTGGCTCCGAGCAGCTACTACGCCGCCAAGTCACGGGCGCCGTCCGCCCGCGCGGTGCGGGACGAGGAGCTGATCCCCCAGCTGGTCGAACTCTGGGAGACCAACTACTGCGTCTACGGGGTCCGCAAGCTCTGGAAAGCTGCCCGCCGCGCGGGGATCATGATCGGCCGCGACCAGACCGCCCGGTTGATGCGCGTTGCGGGGATCGAGGGCGTGAGGCGGTCGAAGCGGGTCAAGACAACGAGGCCGGATCCGGCGTCGGCGCGTCACCCGGACCTGGTGAAGCGGGAGTTCACCGCGACCGCCCCGAACCGGCTCTGGGTCACCGATCTGACGTTCGTGCCGACCTGGGCGGGCGTCGCCTACGTGTGCTTCATCATCGACGCGTTCAGCAGGATGATCGTGGGTTGGCGGGTCGCGTCGCACATGCGAACCGAGATGGTCCTCGACGCGATCGAGATGGCCCGCTGGTCGCGCGGCGCCCGGCACGAGGATCTGCGGTGTCACAGCGATGCCGGCTCTCAATTCACGTCGATTCGCTATGGCGAACGCCTCGCAGAGATCGGCGCCACGCCGTCGATCGGGACGGTCGGCGACAGCTATGACAACGCCCTCGCCGAGACTGTGAACGGCTACTACAAGGCAGAACTCGTCCGCGGCCCCGCGCGGCCAGGGCCGTGGAAGACGGTCGAAGACCTTGAGCTCGCGACGCTCGGGTGGGTGCACTGGCACAACACGCAGCGCCTCCACGGCTATCTCGGCGACGTCCCGCCCGCCGAGTTCGAGAACGCGTTCTATGCTGTCCCCAACGACCGCAACCTGCTGGTCGGAATCAAATAGCGCGAGTCTCCATCAGACCCAGGGCGCTTCAGGATGCTTGAAGGGAGCACTCTTGAGACGGCGCTAACTGAGTCGCGTCGCGAGTCGGACGATCACTTCACTGTTGCGGATCTGACCATGCAGCAGCGTCCCGCCCGCCTGGTGTCCGGGGCGATCACCACCGGCACGAAGTGGGCCAATGACGTCAAGCTCCTTACCGGGCACGCGGTGTCGTTGTCGAACAGTTCACCCGGAGCTGCCCTGCTGATCCAGGACAAGGATGACGTGATCTGGGCGCTGACCTGGGGCACGGGCTTTCACTTCCTGGACTCTGAGCAGATCAACTTCGGATTCGGCTCTGGCATCGTGGCCCGCTCCGCGCTCCCTTCTGAGATCAAATCGCTGACCAAGACGATCCTCGACCATCGTGCGCGCGTGGATCGCAGCTCGATGCCTAACGGAAGTACCATCCGGGATCTCGGTGTCGATGGCTACGGCGAAGTTGTCAGCAGGATCGAATCGAAAGCGGTAATCAAGGATCTCGCGGTTGGTGAAAAGGTCATCCAGCTTCGTGCCGCCGATTCACTGAACCTTCCGCTCGCGAAGGAGCCGGGGCGCCTCATCGAGGACCTCGCGGTCCTCGACACGCTGTCCCAGCGTCCGGTGCTCGCCGGCTTGGAGAGCCTCGAACAGCTCATCGCGCTCAAACCGCGCGACAGCAGGGTTCCTGCCCTGGACGAGAAGCTCGTCGACGCGCTCCTGAGCGACGAGCCCCAGCGGCTGGGGGTCTCCTGGCCGCACGAGCGCCTCGACGCGTTCGGACCGGTGATGAGTGTCAAGGTCACCGGTCTAGGCGATCACAAGCGGCGCGTTTTCGATCAGGCTCCGGACGTGAGCGATATCACGGAATGGCTCTCCGATGTTCCTCGGGAGGAGGTCCTGGACCGGATCAAGTCGGTGAAGATCGAGCTGCACAGCGAGGCTGACCCTCAGAGGGGCACGCTCGTCTCTGCTCCGGTTCCGCTGCGCCGGTGGCTGGCCTTTGAAGTCGAAGACGACAATCAGCGGTTCTGCCTCCACGACGGCAGCTGGTACCGCATGGACGATCAGTACCTAGCCCGGATCGACGAGCGCGTGCGCGGGATCCTGGCTGAACCGCCATCGCTGCAGCTCCCGCCATGGGGCGATTCGCACGAGGACGAGTATAACAAGCACGCCGCAGAGGTGCTGTCCGGGTACTGCTTGGACCGGAAGCTCATTACGACTCCGCTGCATTCGCGGGGCGGGATCGAACCATGCGATGTGTTCGTCGCTCCCGGTGTGCTGATCCATGTCAAACGGGGACGCCGGTCATCCGACTTTAGCCATTTGCTTGCCCAGGGGCTGGTGTCCACTGATGCTCTCGCGAGGGATGAGAATGCGCGCGCGGCGTGGAAGAAGCGTGTCGCTGAGGAGAGCGGCGGAACGGTCGAGGATGCCGGGCTGAACGAGGTGATCCTGGCCATCGGGAGTGATCAGCCTGTGACCGCCGAGACTCTCTTCACCTTCACCAAAGTCAATCTCGTGAAGCAGTTCGATGCGCTGCGCTACCTCGGCGTCCAGGTGCGCGTGACCACGGCCTTGCCGCCTCGACCCGGAGACTGACCACCTGTCCGCTTCTGGACGGGCCGCGGGAGCTGACGGCCACGACTTGACTCGGGGACCAGGAGTCAAGGGGGCTACGTTCTAGAGTTGTCCCGTGAGCCTGTTCGAACTGGAGGAGCCTCCGCACGACGACGCGGTGGCCGAGGTCGCCGCGGTGCTGCGCGCCCTCGATCCGGACGGGCAGCGGATGGCGAAGGTGTTCCGCGCGACCTTCGACCAGCTCTACGACGGCCAGCACACGGGCCGATACCGGCTCGATCAACTGTTCAAGACCGAGAAGACCCACTTCGGAACGCTCGCTGAGATCAACCTCCAGCGTGAGCTGCAGCTCGATGACGGTCAGGTGCTCGACTTCTCGATCGCCGGGCACGAAGTGGACTGCAAGTACTCCCATACCGGCGCCTGGATGCTCCCGATTGAGAGCTTCGAGCAGATTGTCCTGGTCACGCGGGCCGACGACGCGAAGTCCGTGTGGAGTGCAGGCTTGGTGAGGGTGAGCGAGCAGAACCGCCGCACCAGCGAGAACCGGGATCGCAAGACCGGTCTGAATGCGTACGGCCGGTCACAGATCCTCTGGCTGCACAAGGACGCACCGATGCAGCCTAACGCCCTGCTTCAGTTGCCGCCGCAAGCTGTTGACGAGATCATGAGCGGGCGAAGCGGGCAGGCCCGGCTCAATGAGCTGTTCCGGAAGGCAACCAACCTGCGCCTGTCGCGCAACATCATCGCCACAGTCGCGCAGCAGGACGACTATATGAAGCGCGTCCGCGACAACGGCGGTTCTCGCAGTGCACTGCGCCCGGAGGGATACCTCATCCTCGGCGGGGATTACCACGTGCAGCGGGACCTCGCGACGATGCTCGGTGCTGTGACGCCTGAGCCGGGAGAGCTGGTGAGCGTGCGGGTCATCCCGGCGTCGCCGGCTGACGGGATCGAGATCGCGGGCGGCTGGTGGCGGCTGGCGACGGCTAGTGAAACTGCAAGCGTGCCTGCGCCGGTGGTGCCGCGGTGAGCGACGCAGACCTCCCCGCGCCCGATAGTGATGAACTCCGGCAGCTGCTGACCCGCGAGGATCTGCGGTCGCTCTACGCGTTCCTATATGAGCGGCGCGTGAACCCGCCGACGATGGTGGAAATCCGTGCGCACGCCGCTACGGAGAACGGCGAGTCACATTCGCAAACTGACCGGCGCGTCCGGGAGCTACGTGGGTGGTTCCGGCTGCCTGCGGTGCGTTCCGGGCGCGCGCACGTCTATCTCCTCGAAGGCCGCGCGGGCACAGTCCGGGGCGGACGGGGCGGTATCTCGCCGACAGTGCGCGGCGAGGTGCTCAGCGTGAAGCGGTGCGCGCAGTGCGGGAAGACCCCGGCTGAGGATCACGTGAAGCTGGAGGTCGATCACAAGATCCCGCATAGCTGGGGCGGCACGGACGACATCGAGAACCTCCAGCCGCTGTGTACGCAGTGCAACCATGACAAGCAGGCGTTCTATTCATCGCTGGACCCGTTCGAGGAGCAGATCCGCGCCGCCACCGCATACATGGAGCCGCACCGCCGCATCGGCGAGCTGCTGAAGGCCTTCCATGCCGCCGGTGTCGACGCACCGTCGCAGGTCGTTGGCGTCGTGGCATCGATGCACCAGTATCAGGAGGACTGGCAGAAGCGGATGCGCGAGCTGAGGGAGCTCGGCTGGGACTACGAGACCATCAAACGCAAGGAGAACGGGCGCATCCGCAGCTACTACCGGCTCACCGCGTTCACAGACTGGCCTGACGGGAACATCGCTGCGGAGATCAAGCGCCGCGAGCATGCTAAGAAACAGGCATAGGCAGAACGAACTGGGCTATCGCACTTGGTGGAACGCGACAGCAGGAGCAGTGGCCAGCTCGTCAGGGACGCCCTCGTCCTTCAGGATGAATCCGACCGCGAACACGATGAACATCGTCGCGAGCCGGTGCGCTTCCAGATCATGGTCGATGATCGGAGGCTTGCCTTCGCCGATGGTCGTCTCGCCTGCTGGGGCGTAGTAGCCGGCGAGGAATCCGGTCGCGTGAGCCCACGTTGAGTCTTCGCGCCACAGGCGGTAGACGACTCCGCTATTCAGGTCGGTCGACTTAGCTGCTTCAGTCAGGATCTTCGCCTGATTCTTCAGGTGCTTGTCATCGGAGGCGTTCAGGGCGAACTCCTCCATCGCGGCAATATCAATGAGCGATTCGAGGCCCATCTCTCGCATGTGCCTGTCGGTTGCCGTCTCCGTCGCACGATCGTTCGCGAGCATGGTGTCCGCTGCAGTCTCACGCTGCGCCTGGGGCATGTCACCCAGCCAGAGAAGACGGAGGACCAGTTCCCAGAAGGCCCGCCTGTTCGGCGCGGCCGCATGTCTCATTCCCGAGCTCGTGAGATTCGCGATGATCCGGCTCTGCTCGAAGGCGGCACGCATCCAGCCGATGGCGAACTGATTGACGTGGGACACCGGCACTTCGCTCAGGTCCACGGATAACACCGCGTCAGCCGAGCGCAGCACATACTCGGCGTTCACGATATGTGCGGGGCGTTCTCGCTGCTCTTGCCGCTTAGCCTTCGCCCGCCGTCCGCTCACAGCCTCACGCTATCCGCTTCCCCAGCCAAGGATGCCCCTCCGCAGCCAGAGGATTGATTAGCTGACGGCGCGGAGGCTGGTGCCGGTTCGCGTTGTGCGAGACACGAAGGCGCCCATCGCCTCGGCGATTGACTCTCCGATCGCCCTGGCAACAGGCGGCGGGAACGCATTTCCGATCTGGCGGTACACCGACGTCTTGCGGCCGGAGAAGTGCCACTCCGAGTCGAAGCCCTGAATGCGGGCGGCCATGTCGTTCGTCAGCCGCGGCACGTAGTCCAGCGGTGCGTCCGGTGCGGGTGCCTCGTCAGCGATGCCCTTGCCGTCGACGCCGAGCTGCAGCCATGCCTGCTTCGCCCGGGTCGGGCCGAGGTCAGCGCCGCCGTGCTTCTTGGAACCGCCGACCAGCGTAGGCGCGATATTGTTCGCGCGCTTGGCCCACTCTGCGGCGCCTTCCCAGCCGCGGGACCCCATGAGGGGGCCGAGGACGCGGCCGACGGTGGGCGGGGTGCCGAGTGCGCGGGGCCAGGTGAACTTGCGGAAGTTGCGGCGCTTCATCGCGACGAGGATGAACCGGGGCCGCAGCTGCGGGACGCCGAACTCGCTGGAGTTGAACAGCTGCCAGTCTGCGTCGTAGCCCATGTCGTCGAGCGCGTCCAGGATGGACTGCCGGTACGGAGCGAAGCGGCCGGAGGCGAGGCCCTTGACGTTCTCCAGCATGACGGCGGTCGGGCGTGCTTCGCGGACGAGCCGGATGGCTTCCGGGAACAGGTCGCGCTCGTCGTCGGCACCGAGCTGCTTGCCGGCGATGGAGAACGGCGGGCAGGGCACTCCCCCGGCCAGCAGATCGACGCCTTTGTAGTCGCGGCCGTTGATGTCGCGGACGTCGCCCTCGTGCACATCCCACTCGGGCCGGTTCAGGCGGAGCGTGGCCGCTGCGTCACGGTCGATCTCAACGGCGAGCGAGTGACCGAACCCGGCCATCTCCAGGCCAGACGACTGCCCTCCGGCACCTGCGCAAATCTCCAGGACACTCAGTTCGGGCGCTCTCGTCATGCCTCTCATCCTCTCATTGAAACGGCCAGATCCCGGGACCCTCGGGCGGCGTGACGGATCATGTCACGGACCTCGGACATCCTCCGTCACCGGGCCCGGCGGGTATTACACAGCGGTCATCCGGCCCTGTCGAAGGCCCCCTCGACATGCCCAGCCGTGTCGGGTCACTGTTCTCCGGGTACGACGGACTCGACCTCGTCCAGGAGCAGGTCTCCGACGCCCCGCGCCGCATGGTCTAGCGGGGGTATACGGATCGATCAGAATCCTCCCGTTCCGCGGAGCGAGCGTGAACAAGCTGGACAAGGCTGACCGGGCCGATCCAGAGGAACTTGAAGGCATCCCAGACGAACAGCAGGACTAGCAGGTAGAGCCAGCCTGGACCGTCGTCGTTGATGATCGTGGTGCAGATCGCGGCTGCGTAGATGTAGACACCGGCGAGCAGCGTCGCAGGGAGACCCCACTTGAGGCCGCGTCTGGTGCGGACGGCGTTGATGAGCAGGTTGGTGGGTGCGTAGCGGAGTACGCCGTAGCCTCGTGCGCTGAGCGCTACGGAAGTGCGGAGCATTGCGGGCCTCTTTCCTCGTCATAGCGCGACGGTGTTCCGTCGTGGAGGCGGCTATGAACCGAGTGCCCGCGAGGGGCCGTCCCGAAGGACCCGCGTAGTTTGCTGAACCTGCCTCGCTTCCAAGTTTACGACTGGCTCGTGACGGAGGGAACCCCAGCGTCAGATGGGCGTACCTCGTCGGTGACCTGGGAGTGAGAGGACACCGATCATGGCGACGTTGGCGGCGCAGATGCAGGGTGAGCGGATGGCGCGTGTCGCGCTGTCGATGATCGCCGAACCGAACGACCCGACCACCGGGTACGTCCTTGCCCGTCACGGCGGGGTCGAGACGCTGCGGCTGATCGAGGCGGACGACGAAGTGTCCGGCCTGGCACGCGCCGACGTGCTGATGTGGCGCGAACGGCTGACGGCGCGGGTCACACCCGGAGTGCTGGATCAGATCGCTCAGGCGGAACGGCACGGGTTCGGCACGCTCATCCCGTCCGACAGGGAGTGGCCAGCCGGGCTGAACGACCTGAGCGATCGTGCGCCGTACCTGCTGTGGACACGCGGCGCGGTCTCGTTCCTGACGACGGCGCTGAGCGATCGAGCCACGATCACCGGCTCACGCGCCGCGACCTCCTACGGCGAGCAGGTCGCGGGCGAGCTGGCGACGGGTCTGGCCGATGAGGAACGGATCGTCGTCTCCGGGGGCGCCTACGGGATCGAGGGAGCCGCGCACAAGAGCGTTCTCGCCGCGAGCGGTCAGGCGATCGCGGTCCTGGCAGGCGGGCTGGATCGTCCCTATCCGGCCGGGCACAGCGAGCTGCTGAACCGAATCGGGGATGTCGGGCTGCTGGTCAGCGAGCTGCCACCCGGAGCGACACCGACCAGGCACAGGTTCCTGGCCCGCAACCGTCTGATGGCGGCGCTCTCGAGTGCGACCGTGATCCCCGAGGCTGGTCCGCGGTCCGGGTCGATGACGACCGTTCTCGCGGCACGCGAACTCAGCCGGGGCGTTGGCGCGGTGCCTGGTCCGGTGACCAGCATCGCGAGTGCCGGGCCGAACGAACTCATCAAGCAAGGCTTCGCCTCCACCGTCACCCAGCCCAGCGACGTGATCGACCTGCTCGACGCCGACCCGAGCCCAGGGCGGGCCGCGACCCAGCCCGAAGTAGGACGCGAGTTCTGGCACCGGCGGCCGTCACCGGGCACGCAGGGACGCTCGCTCTGAGTTCGAGGCACCCGCGCCGAGAACGCCGCGCGAGTGCTCCGCTCTGCTTCTGAGATAGTCTAGGGAGTATGGGGTCACCTGAGTCAGACAGAGCAGGGCTGCCGGCACGCCGGTAGCCCTGGATGCTGACGTTCTTCCCCACCAGCCTCGTCGCACGCGCGCCCTGAGTCGTCGCGTCCGTTGAGCCTGTGCATCCGAAACACCGGCCGTGCCTTTCGCACCCGTATTCGTCTCATGTTTCGGAAAGCACTCTCATGCCCTTCTTGCTATATCTACTTGCCCTCGCCGTCTTCGCTCAAGGAACTTCCGAGTTCGTCCTGGCTGGCCTGCTACCGGCTATCGCCACCGAGCTTGGCGTCTCACTGAGTCAGGCCGGTCTCCTGACCTCCGCGTTCGCGGTCGGAATGGTAATCGGCGCGCCGGTGATGGCCGCTAGCGGCCGGAGGCTATCGCCGCGGTGGACCATGACCGGGTTCCTCGCCGTCTTCGTGGTCGCACACGTCGTCGGTGCCGTCACTGGGTCGTTCGTCATTCTCATCCTGACCCGGTTTGTCGCTGCGTTGGCGAACGCCGGGTTCCTTGCCGTCGCATTGTCGACGGTCGGCCAGATCGTTCCCGCCCACCGGCGCGCACGCGCCCTGGCTGTGATCCTCGCTGGCACCACGCTCGCGCTGATCGCCGGTGTTCCTCTCGGGGCTCTTGTCGGTGAGGCATTGGGGTGGCGCACGACCCTGTGGGCCATCGCGATCATCTGCGTACCCGCACTTATCGCGGTGGTCGCGGCGACGCCGACCCGGCCCGACCCACCTACAGTAGCCACCGCACCGACAACGTTGGGTGCAGAGCTCTCGGTCTTGCGTCGGCGCCCGCTACAAGTCGTCGTGGTCCTGGCGATCTTGGTCAACGGAGCGACGTTCTGCACGTTCACCTACTTGGCTGTGATCGCCGCTGGACCGGGTGGCATCGGTGACCGGGCGGTGCCGGCGCTCCTGGCGTTGTTCGGCATCGGCGCCTTTGCTGGTGTCACCTTGGCCGGCCAGCTCGGAGACCGTCACTGGCGCCCGCTGATCGCGATAGCGAGTCCGCTCCTGCTTATCGGCTGGGCGACTCTCGCCCTGGCACCGACGAGCCCCGCTCTGCTGTGGGTTCTAGCCTTCACACAAGGCGCTCTGTCCTTCACCGTCGGCAGCGCGCTGATCGCCCGGATCATGGCCGAGGCGGAAACAGCCCCAACGATGTCCGGGTCGTTCTCTACTGCGGCACTCAACATCGGGGCGATCATCGGCCCCATTGCTGGCGGTCTCGCCCTCAACCTCGCCGGAACACGCGGCATCGCTCTGACCAGTGCCATATTCGTCGGCCTCGCTCTGCTTCTGTGGTGGTACCGCACGAAGGCGCATCGGGAGCGTGTCAACTAGGACGGTGGGTCGTCGGACGACACGCATCACTGGGATTCGACAGCGTGATGTCTCCCCGTCACAGTGGAGCACTCTGGTTCGAGCCGGTCATTGCTCGAACCAGAGTGCTCCGTGCTGCCGTCGTACCGTCGGCCTATGACTGTGTGACCGTAACGATCGTCCGTGACGGCGGCGCGGTCTTGGTCGGTGAGTTCGGGAAGCAACTGGTCAATGCCGGTGACGTGATCCTGCTCGGTCCGAACACGCTGTGCGGTGGTGAACCCGAAGGCCGTATCACGATGACGACAATCTATGCCGACACCGACTATGTGGTCGATCAAGTGTTCTGGCAGTACGTCGGGATGCTGCAAGATCGTCTCGATGCGCAGGTTTTTTACGCCGCCACCTATGTTGAGCCCGCCCAGATTCTTCGACTCGGCGAGGATCGGGCGGAGTCGTTAGCGCCGTGGCTGGACGAACTGGTCACGCTAAGTATCGAAGGCCGGCCAGTGGAGAACTTCTACCGAATGCAGGCGCTCTGGTTCTCGATCACGCACGTCATCGCCCCCTTCATCAAGACCTCTCCGATCCGAACATCCTCAACGCAGCGAGCGACAACGTGGCCCACGTTGCCTCGCCACCGCCGGTTCACCCCGCTGCGCGTGGAGGCGCGGAGAGCCGCGGAACTGCTGCGCGCGGACATTGAGCGCCGTTGGTCGGTCTCGGACCTTGCCGATGAAGTCCATTTGTCTAAGTCGCAGATGGGGCGGGTGTTTGTGGAAGCGTACGGCAAGTCGCCCATCGCTTACCTAACAATGCTCCGCACAGAACGGATGGCTCATCTTCTCCGCACTACCGACCGGCCACTTTCCGCTATTGCTCGCGAAGTCGGCTGGCGTGATTCAGACTTCGCTGCGCGACAGTTTCGCCGCGGTATCGGCGTCACGCCCAATCAGTACCGGAGCATCGAACATGCTAAGTCTGCTCGATTGGTAGTCGGGTGACGTGCGGCCACAGGTGCCCATTCACAGAATCGGCGTCCGCCGCCCGACAGCCACAGGCCGTATCTGCTCCGTCGTGGTGCCCTCGATCGTGGCGGCGCGGGCGCGGTTCAGGGCGGCGCGGGAGCGGATCGCGTCGATCTTCTGGCTGGTGCTCTCCGGGTCGGGGCCGAACGGGGTGCGGTCGTCGGTGATGCCGTAACGGTCTCGGTATGCGGCGATGGTGCGGGCGGCGCGCCACCATGCCGCCTGCTGCTTCTTGTCCTTCGGTGCCTGGCCGAGGCTGGCCGTCCACGGTTCCTTCTCGGTGAGCGCAGTACGGAGTATGGCGTTGGCGCGGGCCTCGATCAGCTCGCGGCGCTCGTCCAGGGCTTGGCGCATGTCCTCGGCCATCTGCCCGCCGGCGTGCGGGATGAGCCCGACGATCAACCGCGGGGGCTTGCGGGTGCGTCCCGATCCGACAGGCCGGACGGTGGCACGAGCGACGCGGGCGTGAAGGACAGAGGCGAGGTCGTCGGCATCGCCCAGGCCCCGCGCGGCCACCAGCTTGGGCAGCAGAACGTCGAGGTCGTGGTGGTTGGCCTCGGCGTGGCGCAGCTCGGCCGACAGCGCACCGTAGGCGTCGGAGGCGAGCACGTCTTCGACCTGCTCGACCGTGAGCCCGGAGGCTTGCAGGAGGGTGGCCCAGCGGTCGTGCTGCGCGGCTTGCGCGATCGTGTCGTACTCGGCTGCGAGCTGGGCGATCGAGCCCCAGCGTTCTTGCTCGGCAGTGATCGTCTCGTGCGCCGACAACTCCGCTCCGATGTGCTGCAACACGCCGTAGAGGATCGAGCGTGCCGTGACGTTCGGGTTGTCGCCGGGATGCGGCACTGCGTGCTCGGCGTCCTCACGGTCGACGGCGACGTAGGCATGGTTGCTGGTGGCGCCGCGGGTCATGGAGACGTAGAAGTTCTCCCGCGTCGTCGTGGCGGTGACGACCGCGTGCGCGGTGTCGGTGGTCACGCCTTGGGCACGGTGCGCGGTGATCGCGTAACCGAGGTCCAGATACTCGGCCACATAGTCGGCCGGCAGGACGATCCCGCCGCCGAACCTGCGCCCGGCAGGGCGGACGCTGACCGACCCGTCCTCACGAACGCCGGTGACGATCCAGCGGGCGCCGTTGCGGACCCACGTTCGGCCGTTGCCGAGCCGCCGGTCGTTCTCGCGGGTGATGACCAGATCGCCCTCCGAGACCGCGGTGCCGTCGTGCAGCGCGAGTTCGCGGGTCAGGTTCACGGCGCCGTCGATGATCCGATCTGCCCGCGCCCGCGCGTTCAACTCGGTGACGGTCGAGTGCGTCTCGGTCACCAGGATCGACGCACGCCCAGCAGCAATGTCGGCCCGCCACGCGCGATAGGCGGCGTCGATCATCGCCTCCTCGTCGCCGCCGGTGATCCGGCCATGCCCAATCAGGGTGTCGATCGCCTCCGTGCGGCCGTGGCGGAGCTGGAGCGAGGTGGTCTTCTCCCACTCGTGGGTGAAGCGGTGCAGATCGGTCAGCTCAGGAGCATCGCCGCGGGCGTGCACCAGCATGGCGAAGCTGCCGCCGGCGCCCGGTGATTGGAGCTGGCCCCAGTCACCGACCAGGAGGACCTTCGCGCCCGCCTGCTCGGCCTCGTGGGTGATCCGGTCCAGCGACATGGTGCCGGCCAGGCTCGCCTCGTCGATGATGACGAGCTGCCCGGCCGTGAACGTGGTGCCGTGCATGAGGTGGTTCTGCCACCACTTCGCGGTGTTCTCCGTCGCGATGCCGAGGTCATCGGCGAGGACCTGCGCCGCCACAGCAGAGGGCGCGAGTCCGATCACCGACCCGTTGCCGTGTTCCTTCTCCCACGCCCTGCGGAGCCCGTTCATGGCCGTGGTCTTCCCGGCACCGGCCGGGCCGACCAGCACGTCCACGATCCGACCGGAGACTGCGATAGCTGCCAGGGCCGCGGCCTGATCCTCACTAAGCACCCGCCCGCGTGCGTCGGGCTTTCGGGCGATCCTCTCGACCGTCTCCAACGCCACGACCGGCCCCGTGGTGGTGGACGCTCGGGCCAGGAGCCGGTCTTCGGCGGCCAGCAGGACTTCGGATGAGAACAGCGTCGACGAGTGCGGCCGGAACCGGGAGGTGCCGTCCACGCGGCGGAACTGCAACGGACTCGACGCCAGCTCCGGCGGCGTCAACCGCAGCGAAGCGTGCTCGGCCGCGTCGACCACCAGGCCAGTGATCGCCTCCCGATCCTGCATGGTGACGAACCGCCACCCCATCAACTGCCGGGATGCCTCGGCATGCAGGTTCCAGCGGGTCCAGGTCGAACGCTTCTCACCGACCGTCTCCATCACGGTCTGCCCGACCTCACGCACCACGTCCAGCGGCATATCGTCGGCACGCAACACCCGCGGCGCCCGCGCGTTCGTCACGGTGAGGGTGCGAGCCCAGCCGTTCGCGTCCTTCCCGAGCACTCGGCTGGCGCGCTGCCGCCACTCGCGGGTGAGGTCGGCCAGCGACCGAACCTGCTTCTCCGGCCGGGTAGCGAGCGTCGCCTGTGCCCGGAGTTTCAGCACCGTCCGCGCCGAAGGCTGGCGCCCGTGCCTGGCGACGTACTCAGCGATCAGGCGATCCTTCTCGGCCTCGATGTGTCGCGACCGGGTGGAGAACTCAGTCACCAGCTCGTCGGGCACGCCCTCGATTTCCCATGCCGGGTTCCGGTCCCGGCCCCGCTCTCGCGCCTCCCACTCCACGCCGAGGACGCGGGTGAGCTGGTCCGCCAGAGCGGCGTTGTAGAGCTCGGAGACGGCTACGACGACCGAGTGCATCGGCCGGCCAGCGAGGGTTCGCCAGCGCCCGTCCTGCACGGTCAGAACCTTGTTGCTGATGACGACATGCGTGTGCAACTGCGGGTCGCCCGCGCGGCTGTCGTAGTGATCGAACGCCGCCGCCACGACGCCGGCGACATCGACGTGCGCAACCGCGCCGTCCGGGCCGGGTGCACCGACTCGGGTTGTCGCAACCTCTCGTTCGAGGAACGCAACCAGCTCTGCAACCGCCGCATGGTGGGCGTCTGCGATCAAGGCTTGGGTGCCCGCGTCTGCAACCGCCCAGATCGTGGAGACGGATTTCGGCACGGAGAAGGTGAAGTCATAGCCCGCCACGGCGCGGCGGGTTCCGCGCTCAGCCTCCTCCGCTTCGATCGCGGCTACTTGTTGAGCTCGAGCGGCCGGCCCCAGTTCGGGGTCGAGGGCGTCGACGCGCTGCGTGATCCGCTCCGCGACCGACGCGAACTGCTGGTAGGCGCGGCCCAGCGGATCGCCCGTGATCGGGTCATGGCCCATCCCGATCAACAGCGCGAGCTGGGCTTCTGCGACCTGGGCTCCCTCGACCAGCTCGCCGTGCCCGAGCCGGCCAAGTCCCGAGCCCATCCAGAAGCCGGGCGGCGTTCCTGCCTCTGCGTAATACCGAGTCAGCGGCGTGGACAGCGAGCGGTCGCCATCGCCCGCGGCGATGGACTTCAGTAGGTACTTGTACCCATCGCCCGCGCTCATCACACGCATCGAAACCGTCACCTCGGCTGCCCCTTCCGCTAACCGCTCGGAGAGCAGGTGATCCCGCAAGCCCGGTCGCATCAGATGCGACTCGAGACCCTCGCGCCTCGTCTGAAAGACGTGTGGTGGCTCTGGTGACCTGCGAGAGGGTGGCGGCGGGCTGGCGCAGCCCGGCGCCACGTCGACGGGGCGTCTCAACGCGGGACGTAGGACAGCAGGGCCGAAGCATCCGTAGTTGCTGTCGGTTAGGATGGGAGGCATGTCAGGTGCTTCTGCTGCGGCCGCTGCCGCTGTGACGGAGACGCTCCGCTAGCGGCGGAACGTCTTCTCACTTTTCAGTTTCCACGTTCCGTCGCTTGATCGTCGGTTCGGAGCGACACACGTTGTCGCCCGATTCTTCATTCGAGCAGCGGAGTTTCAATGTCTTTCAGCACCTCATCGTCGCGGCCAGCGCAAGTTTCGGCCGCACATTCCTGGGCAGTCCTCGTGTGCCTGTCTGTCCTGCAATTCCTCATCGCCGTAGATGTCACCGTGGTCAACGTAGCGCTGCCATCCATTGGCAACGATCTGGGCGTTGACCCGCGCGGCCTGACATGGGTGGTCGTCGGCTACACCATCGCAGGCGGTGGCTTGCTCATGCTCGGTGGCCGCCTGGGGGACGTCTTTGGCCGCCGCCGCCTCCTTCTCACCGGTACCGCGATCTTCGGAGCAGCCTCTCTGATGGCAGGGCTCGCAGATTCCTTCGCGCTACTCGTGATCGCCAGGTTGCTCCAGGGAGCAGGTGAAGCACTCGCCCTGCCTGCTGCGATGGCAACGATCGTGCTCTTGTTCCCCGAAGGGAAGGCTCGCAGCCGTGCGCTGAGCGTCTGGGCGGCAGTGGCGAGCTGCGGTCTCGTACTGGGATTCGTGCTCTCGGGAATCATCACCGAACACCTGGGGTGGCGATGGATCTTCCTCATCGCGGTTCCATTCATTCTGTTCGTACTGCTCGCCACGGTCGTCCTCCTGCCACGCGACCAGAAACAAGAGCGCGCCCCGTTGGATTTCCTTGGATCGATCCTGCTGACGAGCGCACCCCTGCTGTTCGCATTCGGGGTGGTCGAAGCCGGAGAGAACACCGGGAATCTGCCATGGCTAGCAATCGCCGCCCTGGTAGGAGCGAGTGTCGCCGCAGGCCTGTTCGTCACAGTGGAACGCCGAGCCGCGAATCCTCTGGTTCCTCTGACCTTCTTCCATAACCGAACACGGGTGCGAGCAAATCTTGCGACTGCACTACTGAGCGCGGCGCTTTCGACATCATTCCTGCTGTTCACGTTCTACCTACAGGATG
Source organism: Actinomycetes bacterium (assembly GCA_023460975.1). Classification (GTDB taxonomy): domain Bacteria; phylum Actinomycetota; class Actinomycetes; order Propionibacteriales; family Nocardioidaceae; genus Nocardioides. The sequence goes on along the minus strand of JAEWOG010000068.1, from coordinate 54,352 downwards.
AAGTCGGTCTTTCCCCACTGGAAGCCGGTCTGCTACTCCTGCCCCTTGCCGTGGCACTCATCGCCGCCGTGACCATCGTGCCCCGCCTCTTGGGGCGCTGGGGAGCGCGTTCTTGCATCGTTGTCGGGCTAAGTTCCGCAGGAGTAGGCATGATCGTGATCGCTGTAGCTGCGCAGTTGGAAGCCCCCGCATGGCTGCTGACCCCCGCGATGCTGTTTATCGCCGCAGGCATGGGATTCGGGCTCGTTGGACTGCAGTATGCGGCGGTGACCGAGGTCACAGAAGAGGATGCGGGAGTCGCGTCCGGGGTCCAGCGGGCCTCGGACCAGCTCGGCGGGTCCGCGGGGGTCACCGTCTACGTCGGCTTGGGTTTTACGTCGATCGCCCACGGGCTATCGCCCTACGTACTCAGCAGCGGACTCGCAATTGTTGGTCTCTGTATTGCAGGCGGCATTGCCGCGCGAATTGCCCTCCCCAACGTCGAAGTCACGAACACTGACTCGATGGGCAGTTCGTAGGCATCCGCGAGCACGTAAATGTGATGGACGAGGTGCTCTATGGCGCCCTCGAACAGCTCGTTTGATCGAAGCAGGCGAGGGTTGCGGTACGAACCACTCATAGTTCGTACCGCAACCATCTCCCGTGCTCGCCTGCCGGTCGCGTACGACTGCGTGAAGGTGATCGTCGTTCGCGATGGCTCGGCAATCCTCTTCAGTGAGTTTGGTGAACAGCCCGTCGGGCCCGGCGACGTAATCTTGCTCGGCGCGAACACTCTATGTGGCAGCGAGCCCGAGGGGCACATCACCGTAACGACGATCTACGCAGACACGGACTATGTGATCGACCAGGTGTTCTGGCAGCACGTCGGCAGCTTGTGCCACCGTCTCGACGCCCAGGACTTCGCAGCAACGATGTACACCGAACCTGCGCAGGTACTCCGCCTCGGCGAGGATCGCACCCAGGGGCTGATGCCCTGGCTCGATGAGTTGGCGGCATTAAGCATCGAAGGACGACCCGCGAAGAACTTCTACCGGATGCAGGCTCTTTGGTTCAGCCTGGTCGATGTGATCGCGCCCTTCGTCAAGACTTCGCAGGTGCGAGTGTCGCCGACGCAGCGCACTACAACGTGGCCGTCCGCGCCACGACATCGCCGATTCGCACCATTGCGAGCGGAAGTTCGCAGGGCAGCTGATCTCCTGCGTGCTGAACCCCAGCGACGATGGTCTACGACTGAGCTCGCTGACGAGGTACATCTCTCAAAGTCGCAGCTCGGCCGCTTGTTCGTGGAGGCGTTCGGGAAGTCTCCTATCGCCTATCTCACGATGCTTCGCACCGAGCGGATGGCCGCGCTCCTGCGCGAATCCGATGCGCCGATCGCTCTGATTGCTCGCGAGGTGGGTTGGAGCGATTCAGATTTCGCTACGCGCCAGTTCCGCCGTAGCGTCGGGCTGACTCCCGCCGGTTATCGGGCTTTGAGCTACGGAGAAGGTTCCGTACTCAACCGGCGGAAGCGCGCATCTGCCCCGACGATAACCGCAGGATCAGCTCGTGCGACAACCGAGGACACCCTCGCTCCGGTAGTCCGGTAGAGACCAGTCGGGTTCGTCGCGGAGCCTGACGGTCGCCAGTCTCGTTTCCGTCGTCCGTCTCGTCTTCCTGATCCGCCCGGCGTACCTCGTGGTCGCACGGCTGCTCCCTCCCGGGGCGGCCCTGGCGGAGGGAGGTCCCGCGATGGCGATGAGGAACGAGACACGGGAAGCGAAGCTCGACGCGCTCGAAGAACGCATCGTGCGCTCGGTCGAGGAACTGGTGTCGGGTGAGGACTGGCGTCGGGCGATGGAGTTCGCCGCACGGTTCCGGTCGAGGTCGTTCAACAACACGCTGCTGATCTGGGCGCAGCACCTGGACGCCTACGAGCAGGGCCGGGTGTCGGCCCCGACGCCGACGTGGGTGGCCGGGTTCCAGGACTGGAAGAAGATGGGCCGCTGGGCCGAGGCCGGCGGCGGCTATGAGATTCGCGCGCCGGTCCGGGTGAGGTTCGCGACAGCGACGCCGAAGGACCCCGCCTCGTGGCGACGCCTGACCAAAGGCGAGAAACCGCGCCCGGGCGAGGTGGTGCAGCGCCGGATCGTCAGCGTCGTTCCCGCTCATGTGTGGGATGTGTCCCGGACTCACGGTGCCGAACTGCCGGAGCTGCCAAGCCCGAAGCTGCTGGAAGGCGAGGCACCCGCCGGTCTGTGGGAGGGGCTGGCCGCGCAGGTCGAGTCGCTGGGGTATGAGGTGCTGCGGATGCCAGACGCCGACGCGATCCGCGGCGCGAACGGCATGACCGACTACGACACCCGGCAAGTGCTCGTGCGCACGGACATGGACCCGGCCGCGCAGGTGAAGACCCTCGCGCACGAGCTGGGTCACGTCCGGATGCACGGGCCGAACCAGCAGGAGGCCCGCCGGCATCGCGGGACCGGTGAGGTCGAGGCCGAGTCGGTGGCGTTGATGATCGCTGCCGCGCATGGCATGGACACCAGCGACTACACGGTCCCCTATGTGGCGGGGTGGGCGGCGAACGTGGACGGCAAGGACCCGGTTCAGGTCATCCGCGACACCGGCGAGAAGGTCCGGCGCACCGCGACCGAGGTTCTGGGCCAGCTCGATACGATCCAGCTCGGCAACGGCAACCCGACCTCGCTGCGCATCGACACCCCCGAACGCTCCGGACCCGCACACTCTGGACCAGAACGGGCACCGGAGCGGGCGCCGCGGGTGGAGCCGCTGCCCGAGCGTGAGCCGCGGAGGGTGCAGGCGGCGCCGGGGCCGGTGCTGTGATGGTCGCCCCCGGAACCCTCGCCGCCGTGTTCGACCGGCTCGACGGTCTGCCGTTGTCGGTCGCGGCGCGCGAGTTGGCACGGGCCGGGGTGCCGGTGTTCCCGTGCGTGCCGGGTGAGAAGACGCCCCTCGTCTCGTCCGGTTTCCGGCGCGCGACGACCGACGCGCGGCGCGTGCAGGGGTGGTGGCGGTGGCAGCCGGAGGCGAACATCGGCATCCCGACCGGCGCCGTCTCAGGTCTGGTTGTGATCGATGTGGACGTGCACGGTGTCGATGGGTACGCGGCGTATGCGCGGGCGGCTCGGGCGGGTCTGATCCCGGCGCCATTGGCGACGGTGACCACGCCCACCGGGGGTCAGCATGCCTACTTCCCGGCTGTCTCGGGGCGGGTGCAGCGGTCGTGGGTGGTCGGCAAGGCCGGCGTGGATTGCCGCGGGGACGGCGGCTACGTCATCGCCCCGCCCTCGACGCTGCGACTGGACGGTACTTCGGTCTCGTACCGGGTCGAGCAAGTGGCCACCGGTGTGGTCGCCCCGGTGGATGCGGTGCGGCTACGCGACTTCCTCGATCCGCCACCGCCACGCCGCCCATTGCGGCAAGGTGGGCAGGCGTCGGGACGGGAAGACGCGGACCGGCTGGCGGCGTGGCTGTCCCGGCAGGTCAAGGGCGATCGGAACTACAAGCTGTTCTGGGCCGCGTGCCGCCTGGCTGAGGGGAACGTGCCGGTCTCCGAGGCTCTAGATGCGCTGGTGCGTGCCGAGCAGCCCGACTTCGCCGAGCGGGAGATCACCCGCACCGTCTACAGCGCCTACCGCAGCGTCAACGCGGGAGCCGCCCGCCGAGAACGCTCCGCCTCGGCGAGCCCGCCAGCGGGCGGGCTCGCTCGACGTGATCCCGGGTCACGGGCGAGCGCGGTGAGGGGCCTGGGGTGAACAGGGTGCGGGGGCAGCGCTGGGCGGTGGTCACATCCGTTGCCGGGACGGTGTTCATCGCGGCCGGGGCGTTCTGGCTGTCGTTCACCGCGTTGGCGGACTTGGCCCGCCGCTCCGGGATCGGTGCGGGGCAGGCGTGGGCGTGGCCACTGATCGTCGATGGCGTGATCGTGGTGTCCACAGTCGCCGTGGTGGCGCTCGCCGGTGAGAAGGCGGCCTGGTATCCGTGGACGCTGCTGATCGGCGGCGCGGCGGTCTCGGTGACGGCGAACTCCCTGCACGCGGTCGTCGCCGCGGACGCCGACGTGCCCGGCCCGCTCGCGGCCGCCGTCGCCGCGGTGCCGCCCGTGGTGCTGCTGGCGATCACCCATCTGACCGTCGTCCTGACCCGAGCCGGCGCCCGTCCCGCCGACCCGCCAGAGACAGCGGGCGAGGTGCCGCCCGCCACGGCCACCGTGCCAGGCATCGAGCCCGCACCGGCCGCACCCCCGCCTGCCACGCCCGGCCCCGTCGAGGCGGGTGAAGACGCGGGTTCGGATCGTCGGGCGCAGGCGGCGCAGCTACGGGAGCGGGAGTGGTCGAACAAGGCCATCGCCCGGCACCTGGGAGTGCATCCCTCGACGGTCGGCCGGTGGCTGCCCCGCCCCGAGCGTCCCGACGCGCACCACAGCGATGAGGCCGGCCCGCCCGGGTCCGAGCCCGTAAGGGAAGGAGTCACGTCATGAACGACCAGGACCAGACGAACCCGGTCGAGCAGTACCGCCGGCATCGCGTGCCGGACGACGCCCCGCAGACACAGACCGCGCCGGCCGAGGATGCGGAGGCGACGGGAACGCCGGACGCGATCAGGGACGCCGCGTCCCGCCGGGCCGCGAAGGAGAAGCTGGCGCAGGTACGGGGCCGGGGCGTGGACTGGGTGCGCCCGACCGATCTGTTCGCCCGTGCCGGCGGGGCGCTGTCGCGCGGCGGCATCGACCTCGCCGCCGCGGGGAGCCGCCGGCTGCGCGCTCCGATCGAGAAGGGCGCGCAGTGGGCGGGCGAACGGGCCCGGCATCTGCCGCCGTTGTCGGCGTTCGGGCGTCGCGGCGGCACGGACCATGCCCAGGCGCGGTCCGGGGTCGGGATGCGGTAGCCGGGAGCGGTGGTCAGTGGTGGACGCCTGGCTGGCGGAGGTCAGACCCGCAGGGACCTGCGGGCGCACCTGCCCGCCAGGAGGTGCCCCGACCATGACTGACGACACCACAACCACCGGCACGACCAACGCGACGAGCAGCGGCGAGCGGGCGGAGGACTACCGCAGCAGCGAAGGGCTGCGCGCACTGCTGCACCGGCTCCACGCCGCGGGGCGTGGAGCGTGGGAGCAGGACCCGGTGGCGGGCGAGCTGATGGCGTTCGCGGCCGAGAAGTACGCGGCCCTGGCGCACAAGCACCGGCTCGACCCGTGGGAGGCCGCGTCGGCGGCGTTCGACGTGATGCGCAGCAAGGCCGCCCGCACCGCGGATGACCCGTGGGCGGTGGTCACCCACGCGGTGCGGATCACCTGCATCGCCGAGGAACGCGGCCAAGGGCTGCTGTGCTCGACCCACCAGGCGCGTCGGCCCCGCTACTCGGTGTTCCACGACCCCGAACGGCTCTCCGACCGGGAGAACCCACTGGACGACTACCACCCCGCCTTCCAGATCACCGATCCGCATGACACCACCGGGCACGGCGAGGAACACGATGACGACGCGGGGCGGGACGGGTCGGAACCGACCTCGGCGACCGCGGCGGTCGCGGATGCGATCACCCTGCTGGTGCTGCTGGGCTGGCCGGCGGGGACCGCGCGGGCGGCGGTGGAGCATGTCTGCGGGGCGCTGACCCGGGTCGGGAACCGGCACACCGCCTACGAGACGCTGCGGCGCGACAAGCACGCCCGCGCGTTGCTCGACATGCCGGGCCGGACCTGGGCGGTGCTGCTGCGTGCGCTGCTGGGCAGCCCCGCGGCGGAGCTCGCGGCGACCGGCGCCGGACGGGGCATCCTGCTGCGGCTGCTGATCGGTGAGACGCTGCCGGTGCTGCTGCGCGACGACGACCTCGTGCTCACCCTGTCGCTGGCGGCACCCGGCACGAACACGCGCGGCACCGACACGTCGCGAGGCGCCCGATGAACACCCCGGACGGGCGGATCGAGCTGGAGCGGACGGTGGACTCCATCACCGTCGGGCGCCGGCACCGCACCGACCTGGGCGACCTCGACGCTCTGGCGGCGTCGATCGAGCGGGACGGCCTGTTGCAGCCGCCGACGATCACCCCGGACGGGACGCTGGTGTGCGGGGCGCGGCGGCTCGCGGCGATCAAGCAGCTCGGGCACCGCCGCGTCAGCGTGTGGGTGCGTTCGGGCATCTCGGACCGGCTCGGGCATCTGCTCGCTGAACAGGACGACAACCAGCTCCACAAGTCCCTCACCCCGATCGAGGCCGCCGGGCTGTACCGGGAGATCAAGGAACTCATCGCCGAGGACGCCGCCCGCAGGAAGGCGGCCACCCAGTTCCAGGACGGCCACGAGCCCGGGAAGCATGGTCCCGCCGATTCGGCGGGACCACCAGCACCCGGCCCGCTCGGTGATGCCCGCGCGCAGGCAGCACGGATGGTGACCGGCTCGTCGTCCTACACGCGGCTGGAGCAGATCGGGTTCCTGCAACGCCTGACCGGCGACCCCGCCGTCTCTGAGGAGCTGCGCGGCCAGGCCCGTGACGGGCTGGCGCGGATCGAGGCCGGCGCGCCGGTCAATCCGATCTTCCAGCGTCTCCGGGACGCACACGCCGACACCGGTGCCGAGCGGGACCGGCGGCTGCACGAGCTGGCCGACGAAGCGCTCGCCCGCGTCCACACCACCCGGCGCGGAAAGGCTCCGAAACGGGCCGCATCCGGGGCGCGACCCGCTGACGGGGACGAGGGGCCGACGCGGTTCTCGGTACGCGCGTTCGTGCTGACCTGGGGCGAGCTGGACGCGTGGTGGACGCACTACGACGTGGACGAGCTGGCGACCGACCTGACCGACGAGCAGATCGAGGCGTTCTTCGCCGCCGTCGAAGGCACGATGGCCTTCGCTGACCGGCTCCGCACCGCCCGCACCGCGACCCAGCCCGACCAGCCGCTGCTACGCGCCCTCTGAACTACCCCGGGTCCCGGCGTGTCGTGGGTGGGCGCACCTGGCGGGTATGAAGACGAATCTCGCGTCCTGGTCCCGTGGCCGGCTGATCGCCGTGATCGCCGCCGGGATCGTGCTGCTGCTCCTGGTCGGTATCGGCGTCTACGGGCTCATCACCGGCCCACGACCACCCCGTGACGACGCACCCGCACCGGCACCGACCGTCACCGTGCCCGGCGAGACCGGCCCGGAGGCGCCAGGGCCGCCGCTAGTGTTGCCCTCTCACGACCCGGATCAGTTCGCCCGCAACGTCGCGGAGGCGCTGTTCGGGTGGGACACCGGCTCGGGGCTGATGCCGCTGGACTACTCCGCGGGAATCTTGGAGGTCGGCGACCCCTCCGGCGCCGAGCAGGCCGGACTCGCCTCGGACATCGCCGCCTACCTGCCCTCCCGGGAGGCGTGGATCGAGCTGCGCCAGTACGCCACCACCCAGCGCCTGGTCATCGACCGCTCGTTCGTACCGGAGGCATGGGATCAGGCGGTCGAGCAAGCCCAGCCCGGGCAGCTCCCTCCTGGTGCCACCGCGGTCACGATCGAGGGCACCCGCCACCGCGCGGGCGTCTGGAACGGCGAACCGGTCACGGCTGAGCAGTCGGTGTCGTTCACGGTGTTCCTGGCCTGCCCGCCGCCGACACCGCAGTTGCGCACCGGCCTGTGTCATGTACTGCGCCTGTCCCAGCTCGACAACCCACTCCGATAGCCGCCGGGTCCTACCGTGTTGACGAAGCTCACCGCCGCCGTCCTCGCGCTGCTGCTGCTCGGCCCCATGCTGGGGCTGGTCGGCATCGGCGTGCTGATGAATCCCGCCGCCGCGAACTGCGCGACCCCCGGCGGGTCCGTCACCGTCGGGGCCGTCCCGGAGTCGCTGACGGTCACGACCGCCAACGGTGAGACGTTCACGCTGAACCGGCAGCAACTCACGCACGCGGCCACGATCATCACGATCGGCGGCGGGATCGAGGGCGTCGGCCGACCCGGCATCACGATCGCGCTGATGGCCGCGCTGACCGAGAGCACGCTGCGGCAGTTGGCGAACACCGGCGCCTACCCCGACAGCGGGAACTACCCCAACGACGGCAACGGCTCGGATCACGACTCGCTCGGTCTGTTCCAGATGCGACCGCAATCCGGGTGGGGCACCGTCGCGGAGCTGATGGACCCGACCTACCAGGCGCGGGCGTTCTTCGGCGGCCCGGACGGCCCGAACTACCCGAGCCCGCGGGGGCTGCTGGACATCCCGGGCTGGCAGCACATGGACCCCGGCGAAGCCGCCCAAGCCGTCGAAGTCAGCGCCTACCCGGACCGCTACCGCAACTACCAGCCAGTCGCCGACGCGATCCTCGATGCCCTCACTGGCGCCGCCAGCGACGGAACCGGCGCATCCGGCTCGGCCGGTCCGGCGGGGTCCGTGGTCGCGGCGGCTCCGGTGGCACAGTCCGCGCGGGTAGTGTTCCCGCTGCCGGAGGGAACCTGGGTGCTCACCAGCGAGTTCGGGCCACGAGTCCACCCGATCACCGGAGAGTCGTCGTTCCACACCGGCACCGACCTCGCCGCCCCCGACGGCACCCCGATCCTCGCCGCCGCGGACGGCACCGTGACCGTCGCGGAGTTCTCCGGCGGCTACGGCGGGCTGATCGTCATCGAGCATCAGATCGACGGCCAGACGGTGGCGACCGCCTACGCCCACATGTGGGAATCCGGCCTCCACGCCTCAGCCGGTGACCGGGTCGTCGCCGGGCAGCACATCGGCGATGTCGGCAGCTACGGCAACTCCACCGGACCGCATCTACACTTCGAGGTCCGCCCCGGCGGCACCCACGGCGAGGCCGTCGACGCCGCCGCCTGGCTCAACGCGCACAACGCCGCCGACCTGCCCGAAGCCGCAGTCGGCGCCCCGACCAGCTGTGACACCCCCGGCGGCACCGCGGGCGAACCCGCCCCGGTCGACGGCGACCCCGACCGGCTCGTGGACGACCCCACCAGCGACGGGCAGATCACCGCCCGGGTGGCACACCTCGTGGCCCAAGCCCGCGCCGGGTTCCCCGACACCGGCTGGGCCTGCTACTCGCCCCGGCCCGGCACCACCTCCGAGCACCCGCTGGGACGCGCCTGCGACATCACCTTCGGCAACCGGATCGGGACCTATCCCACCCCCACGCAACTCGAGGACGGCTGGCGGGTGACGAACTGGATGAAGGACCACGCCGAGACCCTGGGCGTGGAGTACCTAATCTGGCAGGGCCGCATCTGGTCGATCGCCCGCGATGGCGAAGGCTGGCGCGACTACGACGGCGGCGGAAGCCACGACCCCGGTGACGTGACCGGCGGACACTTCGACCACCTCCACGTCACCGTCAAGGCCGGTGCGTGATGGACGTGTTCCCCGACTTCGACGGCCTGGCCGGGATCGGTGACCTGGAACAGGTGATCGGTGCGCTGCTCACGATCGTGCTCGTCGTCGCGGTGCTGATGATCGTCGTCTCGGCGATCTGCTGGGCGCTGGGCGCTTCGCACGGCAACCACTCGCTGGCCTCCAAAGGCCGGGTCGGGGTGCTTGTCGGGGTCGGTGCCGCCGTGCTCGCCGGTGCCGGGGTGGCGTGGGTGAACTGGCTGATCGTCCTCGGCCGCCAGCTCTGACCCCCGCGCGACGGCAGCACGCGCTCAGGGTGTGACTGGCTCACCTCGCCGCTGAACCAGCCATCCGCTCAGCGAGGGAGTAACCGCCGTGATCGACATCGACCCCAACAGCTCCGGCCTGCCCGGCATCGAACAGCTCCGCGCCATCGTCGGCGCGGTGATGACGGTCGGCCTCATCCTGTCCGTCTTGGCGCTGATCGTGTCCGCGATCGTGTGGGCCTACGGCGCCAACAGCTCCAATCCGCACCTGTCCGGGCGGGGGAAGCTCGGCGTGCTGATCTCCTGCGGTGCCGCGGTGATCTGCGGTGCGGCGGTGACGCTCGTGAACTTCTTCTGGGACGTCGGTCAGGCCGTCTGAGGCCGGCCCGGACACGACAGGAGGTTCACGATGGGTGTCTGCGATGTGCCGGTCATCTCGTCGGTGTGCGATGTGGCCGGGGAAGCTGCTGCGACGGTCGTGGCGGCCCCGTTCGACTGGCTCGCCCAGGCGATGGGCGGCGCGGCCGGCTGGCTGATCGAGGCGATGTGGGCGGTGTTCGACACGACCACCCTGGTCGATGTCCAGACCGATGGGTTCACCAGCGTCTACAACCTGATCTTCGGCATCGGCGTGTTCCTGGTGCTGATCTTCTTCTGCCTGCAACTCATCACCGGGCTCATCAAGCGTGATCCGACCGCCCTGTCCCGGGCCGCGCTCGGCGCGGCGAAATCGGTGCTCGGCGCGTTCGTTGTGGTCACGCTGACCGCGCTCGCGCTGGAGATCGTGGACCAGCTCTGCATCGGCATCATCCAGGCGTCCGGGGAGACCACCGAGACGATGGGCGACAAGATCATCCTGCTCGCCGCCGGCCTGACCGGCATCAACATCGCCGCTCCCGGCGTCGGCGCGATCGTCACGATCTTCCTGGCCGGGCTGATGATCGCCGCGGTCTTCATCGTCTGGTTCTCACTGCTGATCCGCAAGGCGCTGCTGCTGGTCGGGGTCGTGCTCGCGCCGATCGCGTTCGCCGGCGCCTCGTGGGATGCCACCAAGGGGTGGATCGGCAAGTGGGCCGCGTTCGTGATCGCGCTGATCGTGTCCAAGCTCGTGCTCGTGGTGATCTTCCTGCTGGCGATCACCCAGATCGCCACCCCCATCGAGGCGGACATCACCGCGGTCACCGAGCCGATCACCGGGATCGTGCTGATGGGAATCGCGGCCTTCGCCCCGTACATGGTCTACCGGTTCGTGTCGTTCATCGGCTTCGACCTCTACCAGCAGATGGGCACCGAGCAGGAAGCCAAGAACGCCCTGAACCGTCCCCTCCCGCTGCCCTCCAAGACCCCCGGCGGCGGCGAGCCGAAGAAGGTTCTCGATGACCCCCAGGGCGGCGACCCGGGAGGCGGGAAGGGGGCTGGCGGCGGACCAGGCGGCACCCCGCCGCCGCGCACCCCGGCACCGGCCGCAGCCAGCGGCACCGGCAGCGCTGGCACCGCAGGCGCCGGAGCCAGCGCAGGGTCCGGTGCGGCGGCAGGAGCGGGGGCCAGTGCTGCGGCGGCGGGTCCGGCAGCGGCAGTGGTCATCGGAGCGCAGGTCGTCAAGGGCGCGGCCGAAGCCGGCCCGAAGGCCGGCAAAGCAGTCGCCGGACAGGCCGAGACCGCCGCCAGCGGCGCCGACGGCCAAGCGGGTAGCGGCCAGACCGCGCCGTCGAAGACACCGCCCCCGCCGTCTGCGCCCCAGCCGCGAACCCCGGCACCGTCCCAGCCGCCGCAGACCGGAAAGGAGTGATCGGCCATGCCCACCACGACAGATCAGAAGGTTCCGGGCAGTGAACTGACGCCGGTGAAGTTCTCCCGCCTCACCCGCCGGGGCGTGCTGCTGGGGCTCTCAGTCTCACAGCTCATCACCCTCGGCATCGGCGGGCTGGCCGTACTGACGGCGTTCTACGGCGGAGCCGGGATGCTGCTGGCCTACACCGCCCCGATCTGGCTGCTCGCCGCGGTGCTGACCTGGGTGCCCGTCGCCGGGCGGCCGATGGTCGAATGGCTGCCCGTCGCCTGCTGGTGGCTGTGGCGCTCCACCGGCGGGCAACTGCTGTACCGCCGGCGGATCGTCACCCCGCGCCCGGTCGGGAACCTCGCCATGCCCGGCGACATGGCCCGGCTGCGCGAGCATCTGGACCCCGAGACCGGGGCATGCATGATCCACGACCCCCGCCAGTCCACCCTCACCGTGGTCTGCGAAGTCACCCATCCCGCGTTCGTGCTGCTCGACCCCGGCGAGCAGGAACGCCGGGTCACCTCCTGGGGGCGGGTGCTCGCCACAGTCTGCCGATCCGGGCGGATCGCGACCCTGCAAGTCTTGGAGCGGACGCTGCCGGACTCCGGGACCGGACTGGCCGAATGGTGGGCCGAGCACGGCACCGCCGACGACTCCTGGGCCGCGACCACCTACACCGAGCTGATCGAACGAGCCGGTCCCGCCGGGGAACGGCACGCCACCACGATCAGCCTCTCACTGGACATGAAGACCGCAGCCCGGCAGATCAGGACCGCCGGCGGCGGCATCCGCGGCGCCGCCGCGGTCCTGCGCCAAGAGATGGCGACCCTGACCGCCGCGCTGCGGTCGGCCGACCTGACCCCGGTCGGGTGGCTCGGCCCCGGCCAGGTCGCGGTGATCCTGCGCTCGGCCTACGACCCGGCCGTCGCCGCCACGCTGGAGCGGCACGGGAAGCTCGGGCAAGACCTCGCCACCGCCGGCCCGGTCGCGGTCACCGAGACCTGGGGCAGCCTGCGCACCGACTCGGCCTGGCACACCGTCCTGTGGGTCGCCGAATGGCCCCGGAGCATGGTCTACCCGGGCTTCCTCGCCCCCGTACTGCTGTCCACCGGCATCCAACGCTCCGTCTCACTGCTCTACACCCCGATGCGATCGGACCAGGCCGCCCGCGACATCCGCAAGAAGAAGGTCGAACACCTCTCCGATGCCGCCCAGCGCGCACGGATGGGACAGATCGAGGACGCCGCCCAAACCGCCGAGTACCACGACGTGCTCCAACAGGAAGCCGACCTCACCGCCGGACACGGCGTGCTCCGCGTCTCCGGCCTCATCAGCATCACCGCGCCCACCCTCGATGACCTGGAAGCCGCAGTCGCCGCGATCGAGCAGTCCGCGATCCAAGCCTCCTGCGAGACCCGCCGGCTCATCGGCCAGCAAGCCGCAGCGTTCACCGCGGCGGCGCTCCCGCTGTGCCGCACGGTGTAGCTACAGGTGACTACCCAACGTGGAAGTCTCGGTGCTTGGCGTCATCATCTTCGACCCATTGGATGCGAAGAACCGGGTCACCCGACCCTCCGAAGGTGAACATCACCGGCAGGCGCCGGGTCTGGCCACGGTGGATCGTGGTGGATCCTTCCGGGCCAGCGATGAACATGGCACTGTCCTCGCCAACGCTCTCGAACAGAACGCCTTCCGCGTCGCGATCGCCAGTGTTTGTGATGTCGAGCCAGTGCTTCGTCGTGTAGCGCGGTGCACCCTTCGAGTTCACTCCCGAGACTTCGCGCTCTTGATGGGGCTGAACCAGGAAGTCCACTCCGCTTGGCTGTGACTGCACGGCGGGTGTCGCGTCGAGTTTCAGGGCCACGATGTCGTGCTCGATCGCTTTCCAGACCTCGTGATTGAGCTGTTCGGGATTGTTGAACTCGCCGAGGAGTCCGCGGTCCTGCATGTCCTTCTTGAAGGCCCGCAAGGCATCGAGCTGCGCGGTATCGATGTCGTTCGGGAGAGCAGCGGTCGAGAAGTAGAGATGAACAGGTTTGCCTAGCTCCAGCGCTCGGTCTACTTCCTCGGCGGTTCCCGAGATCGCGTCAGGTGTCGGTGAGCCGAGTCGTCCGCCGAACAGCGCGAACACGATGTCCGAATCATCGACGCCTTGTGCATTGATCAGCTTCTGCGGGTGAGCGCCCATGACCGGCACCGCTGAGGTTTCCCAACGCCACGGTTGGAGGATCACGCCCTTGTTCCTCGCGTTCGCGTCGTTCCAGCCGTGTACCGCCTTCTCTACAGCATCGCGAGCCTCCGGCACATCAGAGGGCGAGGCGATCATCACGCGCAACACAGTGGCGACATAGGGCATGGCTACAAGCCTACGGAGAGGGACGGACAGCGGTCCGGCGAAGCGCACCTGGCGGGCAACCAAGTGATGGAGACCGCGATGCCCACGTTCACCGATCCCGCTCGCGATGCCGCCGAGGCGTCCGAGGCGTTGCGTGGGCTCGCGCACGCCACCCGCAGCTTCGACCACCCGGCCGACACGTACGCGGTGATCGGTGACCTGCTGGCAGGGGCGCGCTCGCTCCGGCAAGTCCTGGACCAGCTCGCCACCGCCCACCTGAACCAGCAGCATCAGGTGACCGACGAAGCACGCGACCCGGCCGGCGGTGCGGTCGAGGCGGTGTCGGCGGCCGACGAGCTGCACCAGGCCGGCACGCTCATCGACCAGGCCCACGACCGGCTCAACGCCGCGATGAGTCATTCCGGCCGGATCGTCTGGAACCCACCGACGCAACTCGTTGATCGTTGGGTGGGGGTCGTGTTCCTGCAAGGCGAGGACGCCGACCGGGTTCTCGACCTCATCGACCGTGACGGCGTCGAGGCGGGGATCGAGCATCTGTCCGGCTGGGACTACGGCGACGAGACCACCGACGCCGCCTTGGAGAACGGCGATGTTCACGACCACGCCCCTGTCTATGCCGGGGACCGGCAGGCCGAGACCGGCGACTACGCGATGTCCTACAACCCGCAGGCCGGGCACGTCGCCCTCTACCGGCGGCACCTGATCCCCGCCGACCATGCGATCGACCCAACCGACGACACCCCCGTCCCACCTCCGGACCGCCCAGCCGGACGCGACACCGCAAGACGGCACAGCGGAGTCCGGGACGGCAGCTGGTTCGAGCATCCCGGCGTCGCCGCCGTCAAGCAGACCCGAGGGCTCTCGTGGTGAACCGGGACGAGAAGCTGCACACCGCCGTCCTCGTCGCACCGGCCTCCGAACGACGGCGGCTGCGAAAGCAGCGGCGACAAGCAGCCGCCCGGCTCGTCGCCGAGCAACGGCAGGCGGAGAAGGCCACCGCCCGCGCGAAGCTGGAGGCGAAGCGCGCCGAACGGCGTGCCACGGTCTACCTGCCCTCGGCCGGCGAACCCGGACCAGCCGCGCTCCGCACGCCGGGGAGGTTCCGGCTGCCTCGGCACCAGGACACCAGCGCCGTCCTCGCCGGCCACTACCCGTTCCTGGCCGAAGCAGGTCTCGGGCCGCAGGGCATGTTCATTGGCCAGGACCTCTACTCCGGGTCCTCGTTCGTCTACGACCCGTGGGTGCTGTACCGGCGGGGCATCATCACCGCCCCGAACCTGGTCCTCGCCGGGATCGTCGGCTCCGGAAAGTCCTCGCTCGCCAAGAGCCTCTACACCCGCAGCCTGCCGTTCGGCTACCGCGTCTACGTTCCCGGCGACCCCAAAGGAGAACACACCGGCGTCGCCGAAGCGGTCGGCGGGAAAGCGATCATCCTGGGACACGGGATGGGCAACAGGCTCAACCCGCTCGATGAGGGCTACCGTCCCGGTGGCCTCTCCGATCAGGAGTGGGCGACCACGCTGGCTGCGCGGCGCCGCGACCTGCTCGGCGCGCTCACCGAGACCGTCCTGGCTAGGCCGCTCGCTCCGCTGGAACACACCGCGATCGACACCGCCCTGGCCGGCGCGGTGCGCGACGCTGACGTGCCGATCCTGCCGATGGTGGTCGACCGACTGCTGCGCCCAGACCCGGCCGACGATCCAGACGGCCGACTTGCTGAGGATGGCCGTCAAGTCGGGCACGCGCTGCGGCGGCTCGTCGCCGGTGACCTGGCCGGGCTGTTCGACGGCCCGTCGACGGTGAGGTTCGACCCGACGCTGCCGATGGTCAGCCTGGACCTGTCCCGCGTCACCGAGAACTCCACCTTGATCTCGGTGCTGATGACCTGTTCGTCGGCGTGGATGGAAGCCGCCCTCCTCGATCCGAACGGCGGCCGACGCTGGGTCATCTACGACGAGGCATGGCGGCTGATGTCGCACCCGGCGCTGCTGCGCCGGATGGACGCGCACTGGCGGCTCGCCCGCCACTACGGCCTGGCGAACCTGCTCGTGTTCCACAAGCTCACCGACCTGGAGAACGTCGGTGACCTCGGCTCAGCGAACCGTGCTCTGGCGAACTCGCTGCTGGCGAACGCGGAGACCCGGATCGTCTACCGGCAAGAGACCGACCAGCTCGGCCCCACCGCCACCACGCTCGGGCTCACCGGCACCGAGCAACGCCTCCTGCCGGGACTGGGCACCGGGCAAGGGCTCTGGCGGATCAAGGACCGCAGCTTCGTCGTCCAGCACCAGCTTCATCCCGCCGAACTGGCCGCGTTCGACACCACCGCCCGCATGACCGGCTCTGCGCAGGGTCACGAATCCTGAACAAGCGGCGGCAGTCCGCTGCTGGCCCACCTCGCCGTTATGAGGAGAGCCGAGCCCGAATCCGTCCCCGTGTCCATTCCGCTCGTCGTGCTCGACGTGCGCAAGGACGGCACCGTGGCCGTCACCGTCGACGGGATACGGCTGGACCCCGACCCGTTCGCGCCGCCGTGGCGGCGAGCCTCGTTCGGGCAGATCATCGACCGCGCCACGGATGACCGGACGACTCCGGCGCGGGTCGAGGTCCGCGAGGCAGACGGGACGACTTTCACCGACATCATCGCGACCCGACGTCGCCGAGCACCCCACCCGACGCCTGAGCCTGAGGAACCGACACCGCGGCCTGCGTTCCACGCCGTCGAAGGTGACGGGTTCGTTCCCGGAGAGGACGTGGCGGTCGCCGTCGTCACCGGGCACACCGACGTGTCCGGCACCGGCACGGCCCGCGCCCTGGTCGACCCGGACCGGCTCGGGCCGGACGCTGCGGGCGGCGTCGTGGAGGTGCTGCTGTTCGGCCGCATCTCCGGCACCACGATCATCCGGCGGCTGCCATGAACTGTCAGGGCCGGCAGACCGGCTCGTTCGGTGATGAGCTGACCAACGCGGCGATGATCGGGCTGGTCGGCCTGTTCGGCGTCGCCTTGGTGCTCCGCGGCGCCGGCTCCGTCGCGGCATTCTTCACCGGCACGAGCCAGCCCGCCGGTGGTCCCGCGTCCGGGATCGGTGTGCTGTTCGATCCGAGCGATCCCGCTGGCGCCCTGGACGCGCCCGGCATGAGCCCGGTCGTCTACTGGCTCGTCACGGGCCTCCTGCTCGCCGTGCTCATCACCGGCGGCGTGTGGGTCTGGTCGCGGCTGCGCCGTCACACGCACCGAGTCGAGCAAGACCCGCGCCGGATGGCGGGCATCGCCACCCGGCATGAGGTCGCTGCCGCCGCGTCCGAGAAGGCGCTGCTGCGCCGCGCCGGGAACCTCCGCCCGGGCTTGGATGATCCACGCCCGCAAGATGTCGGCTACCGGCTCGGCGCCTCCAAGGGCACCGGCGTGTGGGCGTCGGTGGAGGACTCGATCATGGTCATCGGGCCGCCCCGCTCCGGCAAGGGCCTGCACCTGGTGATCCCCGCGATCCTCGACGCCCCCGGTGCCGTCGTGGTGACCTCGACCCGCCCGGACAACCTGACCGCGACCCTGCGCGCCCGCAGCCGGGTCGGGCCGGTCGCGATCTTCGACCCCCAGCACCTCGCCGAAGGCTTGCCCGCGGGGATGCGGTGGTCACCGATCCGTGGCTGTGAGTCCCCGCAGACCGCGATGATCCGCGCCACCGGGCTCGCCGCCGGAACCGGCCTCTCATCCGGCGGCGTCGACGGCGGCGGGTTCTGGGAAGGCAAGACCCGCGCCGCGCTGCAAGCGCTCCTGCACGCCGCCGCGATCGACCACCGCCCACCGGCCGAGCTGTTCCGCTGGACCCTCGACCCGACCGCCGCTGCCGACGCGGTGGCGATCCTGACCGGCTCGAGCCAGGCGGCGACCGGATGGGCCGAGTCTCTGGAAGCGATGATCGACTCCGACCCCCGCACCCGCGACTCCATCTGGCAAGGCGTGTCCCTCGCCCTCGGATCGCTCGCCGACCCCCGAGTGCTCGATGCCGTCTCACCCGGCCCAGGTGGAGGATTCGACCCCGAGCACTTCATCCAGCACAAGGGCACCCTGTTCCTCCTGGCCACCGGGTCCGGCGCGGGGGCCAGCGCCGCGCTCGTCGCGGCGCTCGTGGAAGACCTCATCGAGACCGCCCGCCGCCTCGCCGCACGATCGGCCGGCGCGCGGCTCGATCCGCCGATGCTGCTCGCGCTGGACGAGATAGCCAACCTCTCACCCCTGCCGTCGCTGCCGACGCTCATGGCCGAAGGCGGCGGCTCGGGCATCACCACTATGCCAGTGCTCCAGTCCCTCGCGCAGGCCAGGGACAAGTGGAACGAGCATCAGGCCGGCGCGATCTGGGACGCGTCGATCGTGAAGGTCATCCTCGGCGGCGCGTCCAACAGCCGCGATCTGCAAGACCTGAGCGCGCTGGTCGGGGAACGCGACGAGTACACCGACTCCGTGACGCTGGGTGACCACGGCACCCGCTCCAACCAGCGCTCCGTCCGGCGGGTGCCAATCTTCCCGCCCGACCGCATCCGCCGGCTCCCGTTCGGCACCGGGATCGTGCTGCTGCGCTCCGCGCCCCCGATCGTCACCGACCTGCACCCGTGGCCCCAGCGCCCCGACGCCACCCAGCTCACCGCGGACCGTGCGCAGACAGAGGCCCTGCTGCGCCGCTCTGACACCTGAGCACACGCCCAGGCGTCTCCGCGCCCACCTGCCTGCCACAGCAAGGCCCCGGCATGACCGGGGACCGCGAGAGCAGACAGGAGCACACCATGGCCGACGATCCCCGCGACGATGACGCCACCACGGGCGACCTGCCCGGCCCGGAGCTGGACGGCGGCGACGAGGGCTTCGAGGACCCACTGATCGCCGAGCCTCCACACCCGATCAACTGGAACCTGCTGAACGCCGACGACGCCGAGGTCGAGTGGCTGGAGCTGAACCGGTGGGTGGACTGGCTGCGGCACACCTACGGTCTGCCCGCCGCGGTGATCCCGCCCGCCTGGTACGCCCACCCGGAGCTACTATGGGAGCTGTCCGCGCTGCACCTGCACTGGCTGTGCGCCTACGACCCCGAGCAGAACGGCTCCGCGCCACTGGGCTGGCACCGCGACTTCGCCGACGCCCGCCAGCGGCTGCGCGAATGGGTCGCTGCGTCCGGCACGAAGCTCGACCACGACCGGCCCACCCGGCAGACCGTCTGGCCCGGTGAGGAACCCGCCGACCCGATCGAGGACCTGCCGATCATCGACCGCGACGCCGAGTTTGTGGAGTTCGTCATGGCCGACGTCCAGGCTCGCCGCGACGCCGAGGAAGCGTTCTACCGCACCCTCGACCCCGACACCGGAGAACTGTCATGAGCGACGACGGAACGCTCGTGGTGTCGCCGCTCATGCACAGCCGCGAGGTCGCGGCGTACTTGAAGGTCTCGGAGTCCACCCTGTCGCGGTGGCGGTCGGCGGGCACGGGGCCGCCGTTCCTACGCCTCGGCGGGATCGCCCGGTACCGGCTCGACGCCGTGGACCGCTGGCTGAGCGAGCTGGAACACGACCATGCCCCGGAGAGCTGAGCCGCAGCCGACCGCCGAGCCCAAGCCGGTCCCGCCGATCGGTGTGAAGGTCTCCACGGACATGGAGCGCCGCTCCTACGGCATCCGCGCCCGCGCCCGGTGGACGGACCCGACCACCAAGCGCCGGGTGATCCGATCGGAGATCGTGCGGGATGAGGCGGCCGCGCACGCGTTCTTCGACCAGCTCCGCAGCTCCTCGACCAAGGGCATGGACGTGTCCATGACGCTGCTGGAGTTCGTCACCTCCATCGGCGACCGGTGGGCGCGTGGCCTGGACCCGACCTCCACCGGTGAGACCTACGGGTACGGGCTGAAGCTGCGGGTGCTGCCCGCGCTCGGGCATCTGCCGGTCACCCAGATCACCGCGGGGATCATCGACCGCACCATTGATGAGTGGGAACAGCGTCACGGCTCCTCAACCATCAAGAACACCATCGCCCCGCTCGTGCGGGTGCTCGATGAAGCCGTGCGGGACGGGCTGATCCAGATCAACCCCGCGAAGAACCGTGCCAAGCGGAGCCTGAACCGCAACGCCTTCCGCGGCCAGTCCGCCGAACACGCCTCCCCGCGGGCGCACGCGATCCCGGACATGAAGACCCTCAACCGCCTCGCGCGCGCATGCGGGAAGGTGCATCAGTCCTACAGCGACTTCGTGATGCTCGCCGCGCTGCTCGCGGCCCGGTCCTCAGAGGTGTCTGGGTTGCAGGTCGGGGATGTCGACTTCGACAAGAACCTCGTGATGATCCGCCGACAGGCGTTCCCCGGCAAGGGTGGCCTGGTCACGAAGCCGACCAAGAGCCGCAAAGAGCGACGCGTGCCGATCCTCGAACCGCTCCGACCCGTGCTCGAACGCCTCACCGACGGCAAGGAGCCCGCGGACTCGTTGCTGGTCGGTCCGAAGGGCGGCTACCTCACCACTGCGACCGTCCGCGACGCCACGAACTGGGACGGCGTCGTGGCGAAGCTCGGGCTGCCTGACCTCACCCGGCACGGCCTGCGCCACACCGGGGCGACATGGATGGCCGACGCCGGCATCCCGCTGCACGTCCTCCAAGACATCCTCGGGCACGCCTCGATGGAGACCACCCGCGGCTACCTGCACCCCGACGACCGCCACCTCGCCTCCGCCGCTGAGCAGGCCAACGCCTTCCTCTCCGCCGCCGGACAACGCAAGCACGCCCGGCGCAGCAGCCCCGCGACCAGGGGCCTGTGATGCGCTCCCACCCCCGCGGGAGTGCTCCCGGAAGCGTTCTGGTCCCCTTTTGGTCCCCTTATCCACAGGAAGCAGGTCCAGGGCGGTCCGTTCGTCCACAGTCGACCACCAGCGAGAGCGCCGGGGGACCAGAGGGGGACCACGGAAAACGACCCCCGGATATGAAGAAGCCCAGGCGAGAAACCTACTCTCACCTGGGATTTTACGTCGGGCTGACAGGATTTGAACCTGCGACCCCCTGACCCCCAGGCGTCCAGACGGCTTCGGCCGGACCGGATTCCGCGTGATTCCGGGCGTCAGATCATGCGGAGCACGTCACGAGATGCATGGTTTGCACGGTTCTGGTCCCCTTCTGGTCCCCCTCATCAATCACGAAGATCCTGAACGAGGTTGCTCCGCGGTGCGAACCGCAGACCGAGCGCCGGGATCAGCGGTGCTGCCTGAGTGCACTTGCCACAGGTCCCTCAGGTCAGAACCGGCGAGGTCTGACCCGCGCGGAACGTGCCGACCCCAATCAGCGTCAGACAGTTGCGAAAGGAACTCACGCGCCTCTGACGGACGAAGGGATCCTGGTTCGTGGCCCTGTGCGAACTCCGCCCCGAGCGAGTTAGCTGCCGTTCTCGGAACTGAACTCATCCGCATCACCACGCCTGCCTCGGTGTTGACCCCGTGATAGAGCATCGCACCGAGCAGGTTGATGCTTCGCAGGTCGCTCTCGCTGACGTTCTCAAAATCGATACCGCTTGTGGAGGCGTCGGTGTTCGGAGCCCGGTGACCGAACTGTCGGGCGAAGGCGGTACTGAGGACGAACGCGTTGGAGGAGTCGACTTGATGGGCGACCGTCGCGCCGGTGTCGCGGAGGAGGTCGGCAGCGAGGCAGAGTCGCCAGCCGGCGGTGTCATGCGGTAGAATCGAGTCCATGCATTTGTACTTCCTGTGACGGTTGAGCAGGCCTACCGCGCTCGTTGAGAAATCCGAGACTGCGGCGGCCGCTCGTTCTGACCCTTCTGGGTCGCCGTCATTTGCGTACCTATCTGCCTGTCCGTGGCTGGTGGTGCGTCGTCTCGAAGGACTTCAATGCTTACCCCGACGAACCGTCATCCGGCGCGCCATCGCGCGCAACTCATCACTTCCGACGTGTCTTTGATGCGCGGAGCCACACCCGTCCTCCATCATGTCGACCTCACCCTCACTTCCTCATCGCGTGTCGCGATCGTGGGAGAGAACGGGCGAGGGAAATCGACCCTCCTGCAGGTACTCGCTGGCGTCCTGGTCCCGGACAGCGGAACAGTCCAGCGCATTGGCACGATCGCTGTGGCCGAGCAAGAGATGACCGCCGCTGACAGTCGAACTGTTGGGCAAGCGGTCGCAGAGGCGATCGCCGAACCACTGGCCGCGTTGGCGGCGCTCGACGCGGCCGCTCTCGCTCTCGCGGACAACACGGACCGGGCGGAGGAGCAGTACACGGCCGCGTTGGAACATGCCGAAGCGCTCGATGCGTGGGATGCCGAACGGCGCGTGCAGATCGCGCTCGAAGCACTCGACGCGGAGACGGACTCGACCAGGCTTCTCGCAGACCTCTCGGTGGGACAGCGTTATCGGGTACGGCTGGCGTGCCTCCTGGGCGCCGATCACGACTTCCTCCTGCTTGATGAGCCCACCAACCACCTCGACCGAAGCGGGCTCGAGTTCCTGACCGCGCAGCTCCGAGCGCGGAGCGGGGGTGTTGTCGTCGTCAGCCACGATCGCGCGCTGCTGTCCGACATCGCGGAGACCATCGTCGACCTGGACCCGACGCCGGACGATCGGCCGCGCGTGTACGGGAACGGCTATGCCGGCTACCGGGAGGGACGTCTGGCCGAGCGGGAACGCTGGGAACAGGACTATGACCGCCAGCAGGCCGAGCATGCTCGGCTACAGGACAGTCTCAGCGCCGCGCAGAACCGACTCGTCTCGGGGTGGAGACCAGAGAAGGGCACCAACAAGCATGGGCGCGCCACCCGGGCCAGCGGGCTCGTGCAGAACGTGCACCGACGCCAGGAAGCACTCGAAGCCCACGCCGTCACCGTGCCGGAACCGCCTCAGCTCTTCCGGTTCCCCGAACTCCCCACAAGAACCGGCGCGGTTCTCCTCAGCGTCGATCACGTCAGCGTCGCCGGGCGGCTGAGCCAGCCAGTGTCGTTCTCACTCTCCCACCGCGGCCGTCTCGTTGTGACCGGCCCGAACGGTGCTGGCAAGTCCACACTGCTGAGCGTGGTCGGTAGTGAGCTATCGCCGGACACCGGAGCGGTTCGGATGCCTCGGAGCACGCGCCTCGGCTTTCTCCATCAGGAGACGACCCTGCCGCCCGATCGGAGAGCGAGCGAGGTGTACGCCACGCACGTCGGCGCGCTCGTGTCCGAAGGTACCTTGCAGGAATCGGATGCGATCGGCCTCTCCCAGCTTGGTCTCCTGCGCCCGCGCGAGGCGGGCAAACGAGTGGGCGAGCTCTCGATGGGGCAACAGCGCCGGCTCGATCTGGCACTCGTGCTCGCGATGCGCCCGCATGTGCTGCTCCTGGACGAACCCACCAACCACCTTTCAATCGCGCTCGTTGACGAACTCACCGACGCGCTCGGAGCGACCGCAGCGGCGGTCGTCCTGTCAACGCACGACCGGCAGCTGCTCCGTGACGTTGACGAATGGCCGAGCCTCGAACTGACTTCGATGGTCGAAGGCGAGGCGCTGGTATGAGCGAGAAGAACCTCAACCGGATACGTGCCCTGCGGCCACTGGCTTCGCGGGATTATCGGCTCCTGTTCGCCGCAGTCGGCATCGAGGTCTTCGGCACCGGGATGTGGACCATCGTGATGGTCTTCCAAGTCCTCGCGCTCGATGACAGCCCGCTCGCGCTCTCAGCGGTCGCAACAGGGATGAGCTTGGGCCTGTTCGCCTTCTCGATCCTGGGTGGCGTTGTCGCCGATCGGTTCTCCAAACGACGCATCATCATCACCGTGCAGGGATGCACCGCGGCTGTGATGACCGTGGTGGCAGTCCTGTCCCTCACCGAGACGATCGAACTGTGGCACGTCGGCGCCGCCTCCTTCGCGATGGGCGCAGGAAGCGCGTTCTTCTACCCCGCCTACAGCGCGTATCTGCCCCAGGTGCTTCCGTCTGAGCAGCTCCTCGCCGCGAACGGGCTCGAAGGCGCTCTCCGACCCTCGATGGGGCAAGGCCTCGGTCCCGCCCTCGGCGGAATCGTCGTCGGCACGTTCTTTCCCGCCATCGGGGCCATGATCGTCGCAGCGTCGTACGCGATCGCGTTCATCCTCACTCTGTTCCTCAGTCGGCGCGACGAACTGACCACGGTCACTTCTCCGGAGCAGCGCACGAGTGTGTGGGGCGACCTTCGAGCAGGCGTCAACTATGTGGCTCGCACTCGCTGGTTGCTCTGGACTCTGATCTTCGGCTCCTCTCTCGCCCTCATCATCCAGGGACCGATCGAAGTGCTGCTGCCGTTCATCACCCGCGACAGGTTCGAGGACGCCGAATCGACGTTCGGTTTCCTCCTTGCCGCATTCGGCATCGGCGGGGCGATCGGCTCACTCGTTGTGTCATCGCTGAAACTCCCGCGCCGCTACCTCACGTTCATGATCGCTTGCTGGGGCGGCGGAACCCTCCCCCTTGCGGTCATCGGCGTCGCCGACAACCTGATTCTGATGCTCTCAGCACTGTTCATCGTCGGCGCGGCGACCGGAGCCGGTGTCGTCATCTGGGGAACCCTGCTGCAACGTCTGGTGCCGCTCGACATGATCGGCCGAGTCGCGAGCCTCGACTTCTTCGTCTCGATCGCCTTCATGCCGGTCTCGATCGCCATCGCAGGCCCGCTCTCACTGCTCGTGCCCATCCCCGTGATCTTCGTCATTGCCGGCATCGCGCCACCCGCCCTTGCGCTGATCGCTCTGCTGGCGGGGCGGATGCGCGAAAGCGAGATGGAACGCTCACTGGACGAACGCTGAGACGCGACTGTCCGGGTCAAGAACATGTTGGGATTCGAGGCAGACGAACAAGGCCTGCGCTCACCCATCACGGCCTTGACCCGGACCGAGCATCGTCCGATCGGTCCGGTGGCGTATGACTGCATCAAGGTTGTCATCGTCCGCTCTGGGTCCGCGGCTCCTCGACCAAGGGCATGGAAGTGTCCATGACGCTGCTGGAGTTCGTCACCTCCATCGGCGACCGGTGGGCGCGTGGCCTGGACCCGACCTCCACCGGCGAGACCTACGGCTACGGGCTGAAGCTGCGGGTGCTGCCCGCGCTCGGGCACCTCCCGGTCACCCAGATCACCGCCGGCATCATCGACCGGACCATCGATGAGTGGGAACAGCGCCACGGCGCCTCGACCATCAAGAACACCATCGCCCCGCTCGTCCGGGTGCTCGATGAAGCCGTGCGGGACGGGCTGATCCAGATCAATCCCGCGAAGAACCGCGCCAAGCGGAGCCTGAACCGCAACGCCTTCCGCGGCCAGTCCGCCGAGCAGTCGTCACCACGTGCCCATGCGATCCCGGACATGAAGACCCTCAACCGGCTCGCGCGCGCCTGCGGCAAGGTCCATCAGTCCTACAGCGACTTCGTGATGCTCGCCGCGTTACTGGCCGCACGCAGCTCCGAAGTGTCCGGGCTACAAGTCGGGGACGTGGACTTCGGCAAGAATCTCGTGGTGATCCGCCGGCAGGTCTTCCCCGGCAAGGGCGGCCTGGTCACGAAGCCGACCAAGAGCCGCAAGGAGCGCCGCGTCCCGATACTCGAACCGCTCCGCCCCGTCCTGGAACGCCTCACCGACGGCAAGCAGCCCGAGGACTCGTTGCTGGTCGGCCCGAAGGGCGGCTACCTCACCACCGCCACCGTGCGCGACGCCACCAACTGGGACGGCATCGTCGCGAAGCTCGGCCTGCCCGACCTCACCCGGCACGGACTCCGGCACACCGGGGCGACCTGGATGGCCGACGCCGGCATCCCGCTGCACGTCCTCCAGGACATCCTCGGCCACGCCTCAATGGAGACCACCCGCGGCTACCTCCACCCCGACGACCGCCACCTCGCGTCCGCCGCGGAGCAGGCCAACGCATTCCTCTCCGCCGCCGGACAGCGCAAGCACGCCCAGCGCGGAAGCCCCGCGACCAGGAGCCTGTGATGCGCTCCAACGCCCGTGGAAGTGCCCCCGCAAGCGTTCTGGTCCCCTTTTGGTCCCCTTATCCACAGGAATCGGGGTCGAGGCGGTCCGTTCGTCCACAGGCGACCGCCCGCGAGAGCGCCGGGGGGGGACCAGAGGGGGACCACGGAAAACGACCGCCGGACATGATGAAGCCCAGGCGAGAAACCTGCTCTCACCTGGGCTTTTACGTCGGGCTGACAGGATTTGAACCTGCGACCCCCTGACCCCCAGTCAGGTGCGCTACCAAGCTGCGCCACAGCCCGTGGCATGGATTTTCAGTTGTTCGGGCCGACCAGAGCGGGGTAAACCCCTTAACCCCCAGTCAAGTGCGCTACCAAGCTGCGCTACAGCCCGAACACTCACAAGCAGCCAGGCCACTCGGGAGCAGACAGAACATTAGCGCAGACCCCTCAGGTTGCCGCATTCGGGGTCCCGCGAGTCCTCAGGGCAACTGGCCGGGCAGGAACGCGAGAGCAGCCACCGCAGCGAAGCACACGTGCCAGCCGCCTCCGATCCACAGCAGCGCGAGGGCCGCACCGCGACGCTTCCGCTCGATGAGCAGGGCCGTGCCGGCCAACACGGCGGGGCCCAGGAACCACACCCAGATCACCACGGCGAACACCAGATTCAGTCCGGCCAATGCTGCGGAACTGGCCATCCCTTCGACCCAGAGGGTTGCTCCGAACACTCCTCCTCCCAGGCCGAGGACCAGGAGAACGCAGGCGAGCACGAACTGGAAGGTCGACAGCGTGTGGGACCTCACCGGGGCAGGCGTCGGAGTCATGACCCCACTCTCCCGGCCACCGATGCAGGGCGCATCGGCCCGGGTACTCACCGCACCCGGGCCGACCACGTCAGCGCTTGCGCTTCTCCCGCGCGCGCACCTGAAGCACGATCGGCGTCCCGACGAACCCGAACTCCTCGCGCAGGCGGCGCTCGATGAAACGCTCGTACGAGGCATCCAACTTGCCGGAGGTGAACAGCGTGAAGGTCGGAGGGGCCACGCTCGGCTGCGTACCGAACAGGATCTTTGCCTGCTTGCCACCGCGCACCGGGTGGGGGTGCTCGGCGACCAAACGACCGAGGAAGGTGTTGAGGCGACCCGTGGACACACGTGTCTCCCACCCCTCCAGCGCCTTGTCGAGTGCCGGGACGATGCGGTCCACGTGCCAGCCCGTGCGGGCCGTGATGTTGATCCGCGGCGCCCACTGGACCTGCACGAGCTCGCGCTCCACCTCGCGCTCGAGGTAGTGGCGACGCTCCTCGTCCACGAGGTCCCACTTGTTGAACGCGATGACCAGCGCCCGACCGGCCTCGCGGATGGTCTGGACGATGCGCAGGTCCTGCTCGGAGATCGACTGCTCGGCGTCCAGCACGAGCACGGCGACCTCGGCCCGATCGATGGCGGTCGACGTGCGCAGCGACGCGTAGTACTCGTGCCCCGATGCCTGGTTGACGCGCTTGCGGATGCCAGCAGTGTCGATGAAGTTCCACAGCCGACCGCCGAGTTCGACGAGTTCGTCGACAGGGTCAACGGTCGTGCCGGCAACGTTGTCCACCACGACGCGCTCCGAGCCTGCGAGGCGGTTGAGGAGCGACGACTTGCCGACGTTCGGCTTGCCCACCAGCGCGATGCGGCGCGGGCCGCCGAGCTCCTCGAAGGACTCCGGCGGCGTCTCGGGCAGCGCGGCCAGGACGGCGTCGAGCATGTCCCCCGAGCCGCGACCGTGGAGCGCGGAGACCGGGAACGGCTCCCCCAGCCCCAGGTTCCACAAGCCGTACGCCTCCGCCTCGGTGCGCTGGTCATCGACCTTGTTGGCAGCGAGCACGACCGGCTTGCCTGACTTCCGGAGGATCTTGACGACCGCCTCGTCGGCATCGGTGATACCGACCGTCGCGTCCACGACGAACAGCACTGCGTCAGCCAGCGACACAGCCACCTCTGCCTGGCCGGCGATCCGCTCGGCGAGTCCCCTGGCGTCCGGGTCCCAGCCGCCGGTGTCGACCACCGTAAAGGCGCGCCCGTTCCAGGTGGCGTCGTACGACACCCGGTCGCGGGTCACCCCGGGGCGATCCTCCACGACGGCCTCACGGCGCCCGATGATGCGGTTCACCAGCGTGGACTTGCCCACGTTGGGTCGCCCGACGACGGCAAGCACCGGCGCGGGGCCGGTGGCCTCGTCTGCCGCTCGGGTGGCGTCGTACTCAGTCATGATGCTCCTTGTCGACACACCCTCAGGGCGCGTCCGTCGTCTCCTGGCCGGGCAACGGCCCGGGAAGGTCGCGACCGGTCAGGTCGCGGGCGCGGTCCAGTGCGGTCCGCAGGTGCTGGTGCAACAACGCCGAGGTGGCCCCCACATGTTCCCGGGTGCGGGGCCACGGCTGCGCGGCGACCTGCCACGGCTCGCCGTACACCACGTCAATGCTCCCACCCTTCGGCGGCATGGCGTGATTCCGCGCGCCGGGAGCTCTCGTGCCGAACATCGCCACCGGCACCACGGGGGCCCCGCTGACCAGCGCGAGATACGCGGCCCCGCGGTGGATCCGGCCGAATTCACCGTCCCCCCGCGTGCCCTCGGGGAAGATCCCCACGACCTCTCCCGCGTCGAGCACCCTGATGCACGCCTTGACGGCCGCCGGGTCCGCGGTGTCGCGGTCGAGGCGGATCTGACCAGAGCGACGCAGCACTCCCGAAGCCCGCGAGTCGAACATCTCCTGCTTGGTCAACGCGTGCACGGGACGCGGCCCGAGGACGGCCAACAGCGGTCCGTCGATGAGGCCCACGTGGTTGCTGGCCAGGATGACCGGCCCACTCGCCGGGACGTGCTCTTGGCCGTGCAGGGTGATGGGCCACTTCCGACCGACGAGCCACTTGGCGGGGCGCAGCAGGAAGTCCAGCGTGCTCGTCGGGTGCTCGCCCGTGCGCAGCCGCGCGTCGGGCCCGGAGGTCATGAGACCGCCTCCACCGCCTCCACCAACGCGACGACCTGGCCGATGACCTCGTCGAGGGTGAAGTCGGTGGTGTCGATGTGCACTGCCCCCTCCGCCATCGTCAGCGGGGCCGTGGCACGACCGGAGTCGATCTTGTCGCGGTTGAGCAGGGACGCCCGAGTGGCGGCGACGTCTCCCCCTGCCTCGGCCGTACGCCGCGCCGCGCGAGCTGCCGCGTCGGCGGTCAGGTAGACCTTCACGTCGGCGTCGGGAGCCACCACCGACCCGATGTCGCGTCCCTCGACCACAATCGCGCCGTCGCCGATGATCGAGCGCTGCATCTCGAGCAGACGCGAGCGCACCTCGGGGACTGCGCTGACGGGGCTCACCGCCCCCGTCACAGCCTCACCACGAATCTCATCCGAGACATCGACACCGTCGACAGTGATCGTGGGCTCGAGCGGGTCCGTGCCCGAGACGATCAAGGGAGTGCGCGCGTACGAGGCGACTGCGGCAGCGTCCGCGACGTCGACACCCGCCTGCAGCATCGCCCAGGTCATGGCACGGAACTGGGCGCCGGTGTCGAGGTATCGCAACCCCAGCACGTCGGCCACCCCGCGCGAGGTGCTGGACTTGCCGGACCCGGACGGGCCGTCGATGGCGATGAGGATCTGGGTCCGGGGAGCGCTGGTCACGGGCGGGATCCTACCGGTGAGTCGTCCAGCCGCGGGACTCCAGAGCATCGTGGAGATGCTCACCCCGGGTCTCGTCGACGACGAGTTCCACCAGACCCGTCGGCCGCGCGGGGTCGTGGTCGATGCGGATGTCCTCGATGTTGACCTCGCTGGCCACGGAGTCCGCCAACAGCTGGGCAAGGGCACCCGGGCTGTCCGGGACCGACACCCACACCGACACCATGGGGCGCGCTGGCTCGCCGTGCTTGCCCGGGATCGCCTGCGTGCCAGCCACGCCGACCGCCAGCACGCCCGTGAGGGCCGTACGGTCCCCCGCACCGATCGCCGCGATCAGACGGTCCAGGTCGCCGCGCACCTCACCGAGCAGTTCCAGGACCGCGTCGGAGTTGGCGGACACGATCTGGCCGTAGAGATTCGGCTCACCAGCAGCCACTCGGGTCACGTCGCGTACGCCTTGGCCGGACAGAGTCAAGTGGTTCTCGGGCGCGTGCGCCAGCCGGGAGGCCGTCAGCGCGGCCATCAGATGAGGTACGTGGGACGTGCGGGCAACGGCGCGGTCGTGCTCGTGCGGAGTCAGCCACACCGGCACGGCGCCGGTCAGCTTGACCATCTCCTCGACGGTCTCGACCGCGTCCACGTCGGCGTCCAGGTGGGGGGTGATCGCCCAGGGCCGGCCCTGGAACAGGGCGGCGTGCCCTGCCAGTGGCCCGGAGCGCTCGCTGCCGGCCATCGGGTGGGAGCCGACGTAGCGTCCGGCACGAGGATGACCCGCGACGGCTGCCAGCGGCGCGGACTTCACCGACCCCACGTCCGTCACCACAGTGTCGGGCCCCGCCTCGTCGAGCGCGGCCGCAATCACGGTCGCCAGGTGGTCA
The DNA here is from genome assembly GCA_023460975.1 of Actinomycetes bacterium. Lineage (GTDB taxonomy): Bacteria > Actinomycetota > Actinomycetes > Propionibacteriales > Nocardioidaceae > Nocardioides. The sequence goes on along the minus strand of JAEWOG010000068.1, from coordinate 24,159 downwards.
GGGGGCACGGCGACCACCACGACCTGGGGAACGTCAGCCTCCGTACGCGCTCGCCCGGCACCCAGTCCACTCGCGGTCCTCAGGTGCTCCGGTGAGACGTCCGAGAGCAGCACCTCCACGCCGGCTGCACGCAGCGCCAACGCCAACGAGGTGCCCAGGAGGCCCACCCCGATCACTTCGACTGGCCCGCGCACCTCGCTCATGCCGGGTCGACCGTCGACTCCGACCTCATTCATGGTCGGGAACGGCGTGTGTCTTGACCAGGTCGCGGCGCAGGTTCGCCGCCCCGTGCAGGTAGACGTGGGTGATGTCCGCTCGCGCGAGATCCGTCTCGACGTGCGCCAAGAGCCGTACGACGCGCGGCATCGATCCGCCGATCTCCAACTCGCGGGCGCACGTCATGGGGACGTCGGTGAAACCCAACTGTCGGGCCGCGTACGCGGGAAACTCCGAGCGCAGGTCGTCGGTCGCGGTGAACAGGATCGAGATGAAGTCATCGGAGGTCAGCGAGTTGTCCTCCATGACCGCGGTGACCATCTCGGCCACCCGGTCCAACATCTGCTCCCGGGTGTCCTCGTCGAGCTGGGTCGCCCCGCGGATCGCACGCACTGCCATGCCCGAAGCCTATCGACGCTCGCGCCTGCGCGGAGCGCGGTCTCCATGTGTCGGAACGACACCGCGCCTCAGAGCTTGGCCGAATCCATCAGACTGCCGAGTTCAGAGACGGACAGCTCGCGCAACTCCCCCGGCGCCAGCCGGGCCAAGGTGAGCGGCCCGATGGAGGTACGGGTGAGCTTGCGCACCGGATGTCCGACATGGTCCAGGAGCCGGCGCACGATGCGGTTGCGGCCCTCGTGGATCACGAGTTCCACGATGGAGCGCGTCGCCGTCGTACGTCCGTGGCTGCCCTGCACGAGCCGGATCCGGACGACCTTGACCGGCCCGTCGTCGAGTTCGACACCCTTGCGCAGCTCGGTCAGCGTCGCCTTGGTCACCTCGCCCTCGACCTCGGCGACGTACGTCTTCTCGACCTCGTGCGAGGGGTGTGCGAGCCGTTGGGCGAAGTCGCCGTCGTTGGTCAGGATGATGAGACCCGAGGTGTCGGTGTCGAGGCGGCCCACGTGGAAGAGGCGCTCGGGGCGGTCGGCCACCAGGTCGCCGAGACTGCGCCGCCCCTCGGGGTCGGACATCGTCGAGACAACGCCGCGCGGCTTGTTGAGGATCAGGTAGACGTGCGCGGAGATGGGCGGGAGGCGCTTGCCCTCGACGCGAATCACCGCGGTCGCCGGGTCAACCTTCGTGCCGAGGCGCGTGACCACCTCGCCGTCCACCTCGACGAGGCCGTCGAGCATCAACTCCTCGCACTTGCGGCGGCTGGCCACGCCCGACTGGGCCAGCAGCTTTTGCAGCCGGATCATGCCGTCGGCATCCGTCTCGGGCCGCTGCGAGGCGGGCTGGGAGTCGTCCTGGTCGTGCGGCTTCATGCGATCTCCGTGCCGCCGTGCGGCTCCGTGCCCTCGCCCCTGCTGGGCGCGGCGTGTTCGTGGTCCTCCGGCGCGGGCGCGTCCGGGGCTGGCTGCTGCTCGGTCGGGTGCCCCAACCCAGCAGCGGCGGCGAGCTCGTCCTCGAGGTCGTCCATGTCCGGCAGGTAGGGCGCCACGGGCGGCAGCTCTGAGAGCGAGCCGATGCCGATGCGCTCGAGGAAGTATGAGGTCGTGCGATAGAGGTTCGCCCCGGACGTCTCGTCCTGACCGGCCTCCTCCACCAGACCCCGCGTGATCAACGTACGCATGACGCCGTCGACGTTGACACCCCGCACGGCCGAGACCCGGGCCCGCGAGACGGGCTGCTTGTACGCCACCACCGCCAACGTCTCCAGAGCTGCCTGCGTCAGGCGCGCCTGCTGCCCCTCCAGGACGAACCCTTCGACCACCGTCGCGTACGCCGAGCTGGAGTAGAACCGCCAGGCCCCGGCCACGGACCTGAGCTCGAATCCGCGTCCTTGGTCCTCGTACTCGCCCGCCAGGCCCACCAGCGCGTCCTCCACGGCTGGGACCGGGTGACCGACGGCGCTGGCCAGTTGCGTGGGAGACAACGGCTGGTCGGTGACCATGAGGATCGCCTCCAAGGCCGGGCGCAGCTCGGCCAACGCGACCGCCAGGGTCTCGGGCTCTGCTCCCCGCTCCTGGGGCTCGTGCTGCTCGCTCATGCGTCGTCCTGTCCGTCGTCACCAGTCTCGTCGGTCGCCGCCGGGCGCTCCGCAGGGGCTCCGTCGAACTCATCGACCTCGAACTCCGCGCCGTCTGCTCCCGTCCACCGTACGGTCAACTCGCCCAGCGGCGTGACCTGGTCGAAGGAGACCGCCCCCTCCCGGAACAGCTCCAGCAGCGACAGGAACCGAGCGACCGTGGTCAGCTTGTCCGGGGAGTCCCCACACAGCGCCCGGAATGTCATCGTGCCCGTGCGCCGCAGTCGCTCAACGACCAGCGCGGCCTGTTCGCGAACGCTCACCTTGGCTGCATGGATGTGCTGGAGCGACACCTCCAGCACCGGCTTGGGCTCCATGGCCTTGGCAGCCAGACGGGCGAAGTCGTCCAGACCGATCCCGATCAGCACCTCCGGCAGGAGCGTCGCGAAGCGCTCCTCGAGGCCCACCGCACGAGGTTGACGCCTTCCGGCGGTGGCCATGCGTTCGCTGATGAGGTCAGCCACCTGCTTGTAGGCCCGGTACTGCATGAGGCGCGCGAACAGCAGGTCACGCGCCTCCAGCAGCGCGAGGTCCTCCTCGTCCTCCACGTCGCCTTGGGGCAGCAGCCGTGCCGCCTTGAGATCGAGCAGCGTCGCCGCGACGACGAGGAACGAGGTCGTCTGCTCGAGGTCCCAGACCTCACCCATCGCCTTGACGTGGGCGATGAACTCGTCGGTGACCTGCGAGAGGGCCACCTCGGTGATGTCGAGCTTGTGCTTGGAGATCAGGCCGAGCAGCAGGTCGAAAGGGCCCTCGAAGTTGTCCAGGTGGACGGCAAAGCCGTCCGTCTCCGGCTCGGTCGTCGCGGCGCCGGGGGGCACCGCGCTCACTCCTCGGTGAGCCGGCGCACCAGTGCGCTCGCCTCGCCGTTCGCCTCCAGATCCGCCAGCACCAGCGCGATCGCCTCACGGACCAGGCGTCCGCGATCGACCGCAACCCCATGCGTACGCCGCAGCGTGAGGCGGGCGTGCTCGAGGTCGAGGAGTTCCTCGGCCGTGACGTACACCGTCATCTTCTCGTCGTGACGCACGCGTCCGCTCGGACGCCGGGTGGCGGCGGTGTCGTCCGCCTCGCCCTGCGGTACCGCGCGCACACGGCGGGGGCGGTCGGAAGCGTCGTCCGCCGCGGTGTCAGTGGGGCGGAAGAGGTCGTCAGCGGCCGGGAGGCTCACTCTGCGGGCCAACGGGTGAGCACCTCCTTCGCGAGCTGCCGGTAGGCGTCGGCGCCCGTCGAGGAGGAGGCGTACGAGGTGATCGGCTCGCCAGCGACGGTGGCGTCGGAGAACTTCACCGTCCGCCGGATCACGGTGTGGAAGACCTTGTCCCCCCACGCCTGCACCAGGCGCTCCATGACCTCTCGGCTGTGCAGGGTGCGGCCGTCGAACATCGTGCCCAGGACGCCGTCGATCTCCAGGCGCGGGTTGAGGCGCTCGCGCACCTTGTCGATGGTCTGCTTGAGCAACGCGACGCCGCGCAGCGCGAAGTACTCGCACTCGAGGGGGACGATGACGCCGTCCGAGGCCGTGAGCGCGTTCACAGTCAGCAGGCCCAGGGACGGCTGGCAGTCGATGATGATGACGTCGTACGAGTTGAGGGCCGGGGCCAGCACCCGCTGCAGGGTCTGCTCGCGGGCGACCTCGTGCACCAGTTGCACCTCGGCCGCCGACAGGTCGATGTTGGACGGCAGCAGGTCCATGCCCGGCACGCCGCTGGGGACGACGACCTCGTCGATGGCGACCTCACGGTCCATCAGGAGGTTGTAGACCGACAGCTCCATGTCGTGCGGGTTGAGGCCGAGGCCCACCGACAGCGAGCCCTGCGGGTCGAAGTCGACCAGCAACACCTTGCGGCCGAACTCGGCCAGCGAGGCGCCCAGATTGATCGTGGTGGTGGTCTTGCCCACCCCACCCTTCTGGTTGCACATGGCGACCACGCGGGCGCGGCCACCGGAGACCGGCCCGGGCTCGGGGAAGTCGGGCATGGGGCGACCGGTCGGTCCCAGTGGCCGATCGGCAGCCGCGGACAGCGTCGGCTGGGCATCCGTTCGGGGGAACTGGATCTGTTCGGTCACTGAGGACTCACTTCGCATCGACGGTCGCGGCAGGCGCAGGATCGGGGCGGGGAATGTCGACACGTCGACAGGCCAACGTCTCGACTCGCTCCGCGCGAGCCTAGGTCTCGGGTGCCGAAGCCCACAACACCGGGGGCCATTCCTACAGGCTCCAGAACAAATCTGTGCACACTCCCACGGTCCCCTGCACAGGCAACCCCCACCCTGTGGACAAACCTGTGCACAAAGCTGGCACCGCTCCCGGCGGTTGGTGCACCAGGGCTCAGAGCCGGTGGACCGCCTCGGTCGCCAGCACCAACTCACCGGCGTCGTCGGAGGCTGCGCAATCCACGATCGCGTCGATGACCCAGTCGTGGTCCCCCGCGGGGTCGTGGATCGTCTGCCGCACGCGACGGATCCGTACGGGGTGGTGGTCGCCGTCGACGCCGACGGGGAGACCGCCCTCCTCCTCGCCGACGTGCAGCAGCGCGGGACCGCGCGCGTCAGCGTCGGTGAGCACCGAGTCGTGGTCGGCGTAGTAGTCCTCCAGCGCCGCGTCCCACACGCTGCGCCCCACCACGACCTCGCGCGGCGGGTCGAGGCGGTCGGCGGCGTTGCGCTCGAGCCGTACGAGGCCGTCGAGGTCGTCGCGGGCCATGAGGTCCACGCGGGCCCACATGGCGTTGCGGATCATCACGGCGAAGCCGCGCGCCTGCTGTGACAGCGGGCGCGGCGGCGGCAGCGCTTCCGCTGCCGCGCCGTGATGGACGTGCTCGGGGTCGACCATCGCCTCCCACTCGTCGAGCAGCGAGGAGTCCGTCTGCCGGATCGTCTCCCCCAGCCACTCCACGACATCCTCAAACACGGGCGTGCGCACCTGCTCGGGCACCGTGTGCCGCAGCATCCGGTACGCGTCGGTGAGGTAGCGCAGCACCAGCCCCTCGGAGCGGGCCAACTGGTAGCGGGAGACGAAGTCCGTGAACCCCATCCCCTCCTCCCACATCTGACGCACGACCGACTTGGGGCTCAGCGCGTCCTCGGGAAGCCACGGGTGCGTGCCCCGATAGATCTCGAACAGACCACCGAGCAACTCCGCCAGCGGCTGCGGCCAGGTCACTTCCTCGAGCAGCGCCATGCGCTCCTCGTACTCGATGCCGTCGGCCTTCATCTCGCTCACCGCCTCGCCACGCGCAGCGAACTGCTGCGCCATGAGCACCTGGCGGGGAGCTTCCAGAACGGATTCGGCGACGCTGAGCACGTCGAGGTCGTACGTCACCGTCTCGGGGTCGAGGACGTCGAAGGCGGCCAACGCAAAGTGCGACAACGGCTGGTTGAGCGCAAAGTCCGCCGGCAGCTCGAGCGTGAGGATGTAGCGTCGGCCGTGTTCGTCGACTTCGTCGAGGCGCGTGAGGATCCCACTGCGCACGAGGCTGCGCGCCAGCCGCAGAGCCCGTCGTACGAGCCGCAGCTGGGTGCGCCGGTCCTCGTGGTTGTCGGTGAGCAGGCCCCGCATCACGGCGAAGGCGTCCTCTTCGCGGGAGACCACGTTGATGAGCATCGAGTTGTCGACCTTCATCCGCGACACGAGCTTTTCCGGATCGCCGTGGACGAGCTTGTCGAAGGTCTGCTCGCTCCACACCACCGTGCCCGGAGGGGGCTTCTTGAGGGTCGCCTTGCTGTTCTTCTTGGGGTTGGCCGCGTTCTTGGCGGCGGCTTTGGCCTTGGCCCGCTCGTTGTCGATGACGTGCTCGGGGGCCTGGACGACGACGTACCCGGCGGTGTCGTAGCCCGCGCGCCCGGCGCGACCGGCGATCTGCTGGAACTCCCGAGTGCGCAGCACTCGTTGGCGGCTGCCGTCGAACTTGGCGAGCCCCGTGAAGAGCACGGTGCGGATCGGGACGTTGATCCCGACGCCCAGCGTGTCGGTCCCGCAGATCACCTGGAGCAGACCCGCCTGGGCGAGTTGCTCGACGAGACGGCGGTACTTCGGCAGCATCCCGGCGTGGTGGATCCCGATGCCGCTGCGCACGAGCTTGGACAGCGTCTTGCCGAAGCCGGCGCCGAAGCGGAAGGCGCCGATCCGCTCCGCGATGGCCTCCTTGTCGAATTTTGCGGCGATCACGGCCCGAGTGGTGCCACCGAGCAGGGACGTCGCGTGCTCCACCGCCGCAGCCTGCGTGAAGTGCACGACATAGACCGGCCCCTGCCCCGTCGAGACGAGCTCCTCGAGGGTCTCGCCCATCGGATCCAACGACCAGCGGAAGTCGAGCGGCACCGGCCGCGGCGCATCGGCCACGAGGCTGACCTCGCGCCCCGTACGCCGGGTCAGGTCCGCCGCGAGCTCGGTGGTGTCGCCCAGAGTGGCCGACATGAGGAGGAACTGGGTGTCCAGCAACTCCAGCAGCGGCACCTGCCACGCCCATCCCCGATCGGGTTCGGCGTAGAAGTGGAACTCGTCCATGACGACGAGCCCCACATCGGCGGCGCGCCCCTCGCGCAGCGCCAGGTTGGCCAGCACCTCGGCGGTGCAGCAGATGATCGGGGCGTCTGCGTTGACCGAGGCGTCCCCGGTGAGCATTCCGACGTTCTCGGCACCGAAGACCTCGATGAGGGCGAAGAACTTCTCGCTCACCAGCGCCTTGATGGGTGCCGTGTAGAAGCTGACCTTGTCCTGGGCGAGCGCAGCCACGTGCGCCCCCAGCGCCACCATGGACTTCCCCGAGCCAGTGGGCGTCGCCAGGATGACGTGGTTGCCGCCAAGGATCTCGATGACGGCCTCGTCCTGGTGGGGGTACAACTCGAGTCCCTGGTCGGTGGCCCACCGCCCGAATGCGTCGTAGACCCCGTCGGCGTCAGTGCCGACGGGAACGGCGGCGTCGAGGCGCTTCATGCGCGTGCCCTGGGGTGCGCAGCCGCGAACACCTCGCGCAGGTTGTCGACGGTGACCAAGGTGTAGATCTGCGTCGTCGTCACCGAGGCATGTCCGAGCAGTTCCTGGACCACGCGCACGTCGGCCCCTCCGTCCAAAAGGTGAGTGGCGAACGAGTGTCGCAGCACGTGCGGGGAGACTCCCGACTTCAGCCCGGCGGCTTCTGCCGTCTTGGTGAGGACCGTCCAGGCGCTTTGGCGCGACAGGCGACCGCCGCGCGAGTTGAGGAACAGTGCTGGGGTCCCCTTGCCCTTCTCCACCAGCGCCGGTCTGGTGCGGGTCACGTACGACTCGACGGCGTCCAACGCGTAGCTGCCCACCGGGACGAGGCGCTCCTTGCCGCCCTTGCCACGCAGCAGGACCGTGCGCTCGACGGGGTCCAGGTCGTCGATGTCGAGCCCGATGGCCTCCGAGATGCGGGCTCCTGTTCCGTAGAGCACCTCCAGCAGCGCGCGGTCGCGCAGCGACAGGGGCGTCTCGGGCGCGGACGCGGCTGTGAGGATCGCTTCGACGTCGCTCAGCGGCAGAGCCTTGGGGAGGCGCTTGGGCGGAGCCGGGGGCTTCACCTCGCGCGCTGGGTCGGCGGTGGCCAGGCCATCGCTGAGTGCGAACTTGTGGAAACCGCGGACCGCGACCACGGAGCGTGCAGCCGAGGTCCCCGACAGGGGCTGGTGATCGCGGTCGCCCTCCCGCAGGTGGACCAGGAAGTCGAGCACGACCTGTTCGGAAATGTCACCCAGGTCCTCGACTCCCTGGGCTTCGAGGAAGGTCAGGTAGCGCTTGAGGTCGCGGCGGTACGACTGCAAGGTGTTGTCGGAGAGCCCACGCTCGACGGTGAGGTGGTCGAGGTACGTGCGCACGGCACGGGTCGTCGGCGACGGGGAGCTCACCCGAGGACCGTACCGACCTCCACCGACGCGATGCCGACCGCCTCGCCCACGGGACCGTTGGTCAGCTGGCCCGCGTGGGTGTTGAGCCCTCTGGCGAGGCTGTCGTCGCCACGGAGAGCCTCGCGCCACCCCCGGTCGGCGATCTGGAGCACGTAGGGCAGCGTGGCGTTGGTGAGTGCGTACGTCGACGTGTTCGGCACCGCTCCCGGCATGTTCGCGACGCAGTAGAAGATCGAGTCATGCACCTCGTACGTCGGGTCGTCGTGCGTGGTGGCGTGGGTGTCCTCGAAGCAGCCGCCCTGGTCGACGGCGATGTCGACAAGGACCGAGCCGGGCTTCATGCGGGAGACGAGCTCGTTGCTGACCAGCTTGGGTGCCGCTGCACCGGGCACCAGTACCGCCCCGATGACGAGGTCGGCTTCGCAGACCTGCTGTTCAATGGCCAAGCTCGATGAGGCGAGCCCGTGCACTCGGTTGTTGTAGCGCCAAAAGCTCATGCGGAGCTTGTCGAGGTCCGTGTCCAGCAGCGTGACGTCGGCCCCCATGCCCAGCGCGATGTTGGCTGCGTTCTGTCCCGCGACACCTGCGCCGATCACCACGACCTTGGCGTTCGCGACCCCACCGACGCCGCCCATCAGGACGCCGCGTCCGCCGTTGGCCTTGAGGAGACTGATCGCACCGACCTGCGGCGCGAGGCATCCGGCGACCTCGGACATCGGATACAGCAGCGGCAGCGAGCCCGAGGGCAGCTGCACCGTCTCGTACGCGATCGCGGTCGTCCCGCTGGTGAGCAGCCGTTCGGTCAGGGGCGCGTCGGCGGCGAGGTGGAGGTAGGTGAACAGCGTCAGGCCGTCCCTGAGTCGGTGGTACTCCTCGGCCACCGGCTCCTTGACCTTCAGCACCGTGTCGGCCTCGCCCCACACATCATCGGCTGATGCGAGTATGCGCGCACCGGCGGCCGCATACTCCTCATCGGGCACCTGCGAACCCGCCCCGGCATCGGCCTCGACGAGGACTTCGTGGCCGCGGCGCACCAACTCATGCACTCCGATCGGAGTGATGGCCACCCGGTATTCGCGGTTCTTGACTTCCTTGGGTACGCCGATCCGCATCGAGGCCTCCTGCGTGGTGCGCTCCGCGCCGTTGCGGTACGCCTGTTCGGAGGCTACTCCTGTCTCGCCCAGTCGAGTCGAGATCGCCGGTCGAGCCCACACCGCCGGTCGAGCCCACACCGCCGGTCGAGCCTGTCGAGACCCCCCACCGCCGGTCGACCCCCCACCGCTGGTCGAGCCTGTCGAGACCCCCACCGCCGGTCGCCCCCACACCGCCGGTCGAGCCTGTCGAGACCCCCCAGCGCCGCCCGAGTCATCACCACAAAACACCTTGGGCACGACCCGCCTCACCTGATTGGATCGGGCAACACCCATCTCGAGGAGCTTCGTTTGACGCTGTGCCCGGACACCCGCATCGAGTTTGACCGCGCGGGAGCGATGGGAGGTACGACGATCCTCCTCCTCCACGCTGGCGTCGCCGACCGGCGAATGTGGGAGCCCCAGTGGGCGGCGCTGACCAGCCGCCACGATGTGGTCCGTCTGGACCTGCGCGGCTTCGGCGGGAGCGATTCGCCTCCGGCGAAGGGACACTTCGCGCATCACGAAGACGTCATCGAGACCCTGTCCTGGCTCGGTGTGGACCGGGTGCACCTGATCGGTTGTTCGTTCGGTGCCGGGGTCGCGGTCGATGTGGCGCTGACGAGCCCTCACCTGGTGGCTTCGCTGGCACTCATCACCCCTGGCGGTTGTCTGATTCCCGAGCTCACACCTGAGCTGAGTGAGTTCATCGCTGCTGAGGACGTGGCCTTGGATCGCGGCGACCTGGACGTGGCGGTCGCAGCCAATCTGGACTGGTGGGTCGACGGCCCGCATCGCGATGCCGCACAGGAGCGCTCTGAGGTCCGGGCCCTCGTCGCGGCCATGCAGCGCCGGGCGTTCGAGCTCACCTCGGGATGGGAGGACGTGGAGGAACGGGAGCTCGACCCGCCGGCGCTCGATCGGCTCGGCGAGGTCAACGTACCCACTCTCGTCGTGACCGGGGCCCTCGACCTCGATGCCATCGCCCTGGCGGCCGACGCCGTTGCAGACGGGATCGCGGGGGCCTGCCGAGCAGAGTTGCCCACCGCCCACATGCCCACGCTCGAGCTTCCCGCGGAGTCCCTGGCTCTCCTCGAACGGTGGCTCGCGGATCTCGAGGGGGCCTGAGCGCGCATCGCGGCGCGTGGCCCACACACTCCCCCGTCACCAGGTGAGTGCCTCGGCCGCGGGCAGGTGCACGGATGCGCGTCGAACGACCGAGGGGCACAGCGGCGCCCCGTGACCCCACTGAGTCAACATGCGATGAACGCGAAGTACTTGGCCAAGCAGAATTCGCAGTACGAACTCGTTGAGGTGCCGTATGGCACCACTGGCAGGTACTGGCGGCAGCCTTGGCAGAAGCCCCAATGCTCGCGCTCAGCCCGAACAGCGCTCGCGATGGCCTCGCCGGCTGCGAGCAGCACGCGGTCGTCTCGGTGGAACGACGACATCGAGCTGATCTCCAGGGTCGCTGGACCGGCGAGACCAGGGCCGGCTGACACCGGTCGTCCGACGTGGACCTGGTCGCACGAAACGCCGAGGATCACAAGGAACGGAGTGCCGGCGGAGAACCAACGGGTTCCCTGGGTGCCGGCAGGCGACGTTGTCAGGCCGACTTCGCTCCAGCCTCCACCCACGGAGTCCAAGAGCTCATGCAGGCTCACCTTGAACTCGGTGGCGAGTTCGGATGTGGCGTCGTCGGAGTCCGTCATGACTCGGACTCTAGACACCGCTACCGACAGTTCTGGGCCCTTCCCGTTCGTCCCGCCAGCCTCCCGCCTACAACTCCCCCCGCCTCTTGAGGACGTCGTACGCCAGCACGGCCTGCGCGAGTGGGCCTTGCCGGACCCGACCGTCGAGGACGGCGTCGAGCAGGTGCGCCATGGGCGTCCAGAAGACCTCCATCTCCGCTTCCTCGTGTTCGAGGGCGAAGTTCCCGCGCGGTGCGTGCGACAACTCGCGAGCAAGGAAGATCTCGTGCACCTCGTTGGTCAGCCCGGCGCTCGGGTAGGTGCTCAGCAGCTGCCGCCACTGGGCAGCCGCGAGCTCAGCCTCCTCGCGGAGTTCGCGCTTGGCAGTCTCGATCGGCGGCTCGTCGCCCGCGTCCCGCAGGCCCGCCGGGAGCTCCACGAAGACGTGCTGCGAGATGTGCCGGTACTGCGACAGGCACAGCACGCGCTCGTCGTCATCGACGGCCAACACGATGACCGCACCCGGATGGGACACACGCACCCTGGTGAAGGTCGGCTCCGGCTTGTCCGGGGCGGTGATGACCTCCTCCACGACGTCGATCACCCAGCCGCTCTCGTACGCGACTCGCGAGGAGACGACCGGCCACTGGGCGGGTACGTCGCGGAGATCGGAACTGGGTCGCTGAGCGTTCTGCATGCCCACGACGCTAGCGCGAGCCCGTCTTGTCGGTAACGTCACACCCATGACGTTGACCAGCCTGACCAAGGACGAGGCAGCCACCCGTTCCGCGCTCCTGACCGTGAAGCGCTACGACATTGCCGTCGACTTCACCGACATGCTCGAGGGCACCCGGTTCTCGTCGGTGAGCACGATCGCCTTCGAGTGCCGTGAGCCCGGCGCGACGACGTTCGTCGACTGCGCCGCAGACATCGCGCGGGCCACCCTCAACGGGGTCGAGATCGACATCAGCGGCGCCGCCGCGGGCCGACTGCCCCTGCCGCCCTTGGCTGCGGACAACGTTCTTGTGGTCGAGTCGAGCACGAGCAACACCGAGCAGTCCGAGGGCATCCTGCGCACGGTGGATCCCACCGATGGTTTGGTGTACGTGTGGACCTCGCTGGAGGCGGACGAGGCCCGGCGCTTGTGGGCATGCTTCGACCAGCCCGACCTCAAGGCTCCGCACGGTTTCACCGCGCTGGCTCCGGCCTCGTGGACGGTGACCTCCAACAGCGGCCCCGTAGAGATCACCGAGCAGGGCAGCGCGCGACGCTGGGTGTTTGCCGAAACTCCCCCGCTGTCGACGTACGTCGTGGTGGTCAATGCCGGCCCCTTCCACGAGGTTCGGCGTGCCGTGGCGGGCTATGACCTCGGATTCTTCTGCCGCCAGTCGTTGCGCCCCTTCCTGGAGCGGGACCTCGACGAGTTGGTGACCCTCACCGAGCAGGGCCTGGCCTTCTTCGGTGAGCAGTTCGGTTTCCCGTTCCCCCAGGAGCGCTACGACCAGGTCTTCGTTCCGAATCTCGGCGGCGCGATGGAGAACTGGGGCTGCGTGACGTACGGCGACGCCCAACTGTTCCGTACGCCGCCCTCGCACTCGCAGCGCGCCGTGCGCGCCGAGTTCATCCTCCACGAGATGGCTCACATGTGGTTCGGCGACCTCGTGACCATGCAGTGGTGGGACGACCTGTGGCTCAACGAGGCGTTCGCTTCGTGGGCTGCCAATTGGGCGCTGGCCGAGGCGACGGAGTTCTCCGAGCAGTGGGCCACCTTCTTGGCCCAGTACAAGCGCCCGGCCTACGAGATGGACATGAGCCCCGCCAGCCACCCGATCCGCAGCGACGTGCACGACGTGTCGCAGGCGATGGCCAACTTCGACGCGATCACCTACGTCAAGGGGCAGAGCGTCCTCCACCAGCTGATGGCCTACATCGGTCAGGACGCCTTCGTCGCGGGACTCAAGGACTACTTCGCGCGGTTCGCGTGGGGCAACACGGTCCTGGCCGACCTGATGGGTGCGTACGGCCGGGCGGCCGGCGCTGACCTCGCCGACTGGACCGTGCAATGGCTCGACCAAGCGGGCACCGACGTCATCTCCTTGGTCGACGACGTCCTCGTGGCACAGGCCCCCCACGGCCAGCAGCCGCGTCCCCACCGCCTCGATGTCGCCGTCTACGACACTGCCGACGGACTGCGCCGCACGGGCGTCGCCGAGGTCACGCTGGCGGGCGAACGCACCCCTGTCGACCTGCCGGCCGGCGACCTCCGCCTCGTCAACGCCGGAGACCTCACTTTCGCTGCCGTACGACCCGACGACACCTCCTGGCGTCTCATGCTCGACCACCTGGGAGACCTGGCGGATCCCCTGGATCGCGCGCTGGTGGTCGGCACTGCGATGCAGCGCCTCCTCCTGGGCGAGGCGGCTGCGCGCGACGTCGTGGCGTCGTTTGCGCGGGCGCTGCCCGGCGAGACGTCGAGCGCGCTGGTCGAGCCTCTCCTGAGTGCGGGGCTGCTCGTCGCAGAGCGGTGGTCGCCGGCTGCGGAGTCACCGGGCCTCCTGGAGCTGTTCGCGGACGCGGCTGCCGCCAAGACCGAGGACCCGGAGCACCGGCAGGTGGCGCTTCGCTCGCTGGCCGGCGCTGCGAGCACCGCCGCCCACTGGGAGATCCTCGAAGAGGCTGCCACTCGCGCGACCGACACCGACCTGCGCTGGCGCATGGCCATACGTCGCTCCGAGCTCGGCCAGTTCGACGAGGCCATGGTCGCGCAACTTCTTGCCGATGATCCCGACCCTGACGCTCAGGTCCGGCGGCTCGCGGTGCTCGCTGCGCGCCCCGACAAGGAGGCCAAGGAGGAGGTCTGGCGAGCATTCTTCGTCGACTACACCGTGCCGTCCTCGCGGGAGACCTTGGTCCTGGGATCGACGTTCTGGCGTCCCAGCCAGGCAGACCTGCTGCAGGAGTACGCCCACCGGTACCTGGGCGAGTTGCGGACCCTGAAGGGCGGGCTGCTCAACCAGGGCCTGCTGATCCGCGCCATGTACCCGTTGGGTGCCGGTGACGAGGAATTCCTCGCCGCCGCCCGCGAAGCCTCAACCGATGAGGGGCTCTCGGCGTATGCCCGTGCCCAGCTGAAGTCGAACTCGTTCGTGCTCTCGCGCATCCTCTCCTCGCGCGCGCTGTGAGCCGCCGCTGATCTGCCCCACAACGTCCCACAACGTCATGGCGCCCGGTTGCCTGAGCAACCGGGCGCCATGACGTCGCGTTGGGGGTGGAGCTGAAGCCGAGCGAGCCGGAGTCGACTCAGTCCTCGTCGACGCGGTGCAGGCCCGACTCGTCGATGGGGAAGCGCAGCTCCTTCTGCCGCGTGATGGCGGCACCGACCAGTCCAGCGAACAGCGGGTGCGGACGGGTCGGCCGCGACTTGAGTTCGGGGTGCGCCTGCGTGGCCACGTAGAAGGGGTGCACGTCGCGGGGCAGCTCGACGAACTCCACGAGGCCGTTGTCGGGGTTGGTTCCCGAGAACACGAGCCCCGCCTCCTCGAGCCGGTTGCGGTACGCGTCGTTGAACTCGTAGCGGTGCCGGTGGCGCTCCGAGACCTCGGTGGCCCCGTAGAGCGCGCTGACGAGCGATCCCGCAGTGAGCAGCGCGGGCTGTGCGCCCAGGCGCATGGTGCCGCCCAGGTCACCGGCGCCCTCGACGTACTGCTTCTGCTCCTCGATCGTCGCGATGACAGGCTCCGGCGTGTTCACGTCGAACTCGGTCGACGCCGCACCCTCGATGCCCGCGACGGTACGCGCGTACTCGATGACCATGCACTGCAGACCCAGGCACAGGCCCAGGGTCGGAATGCCGTGCGTGCGGGCGTACGTGAGGGCGCCCAGCTTGCCCTCGATGCCGCGAATGCCGAAGCCGCCCGGAACGCACACAGCATCCACGTCGGAGAGGTGCTTGGCTGCTCCCGACTCCGTGGCGCACTCGTCGGAGGCGATCCAGCGGATCGAGACCTTGGTCTCGTGCGCGAAGCCACCGGCCCGCAGCGCCTCGCTCACGGAGAGGTAGGCGTCGGGGAGGTCGATGTACTTGCCGACCAGCGCGACGGTCACCTCCTCCTTCGGGTGGTGGACACGGCGCAGGAGGTCGTCCCACACGGTCCAGTCCACGTCACGGAACGGCAGGCCGAGGCGGCGCACGACGTACGCGTCCAGTCCCTCGCGGTGCAGCACCTTGGGGATGTCGTAGATCGACGGCGCGTCGGCGGCGGTCACCACTGCCTCGTCGTCGACGTCGCACATGAGGGCGATCTTGCGCTTGATGCCCTCGGGCAACTCGCGGTCGGCGCGGCAGATGATCGCGTCGGGCTGGATACCGATGGAGCGCAGCGAGGCCACGGAGTGCTGCGTCGGCTTCGTCTTGAGCTCCCCCGACGGGCCGATGTACGGCACCAGGGAGACATGGATGAAGAAGACGTTGTCGCGGCCGACCTCGTGCCGCACCTGTCGAGCGGCCTCGAGGAACGGCAGCGACTCGATGTCACCCACCGTGCCGCCGATCTCCGTGATCACGACGTCGATGCCCTCCCCGCCCATGGCGAGGATGCGGTCCTTGATCTCATTGGTGATGTGCGGGATCACCTGCACGGTGTCGCCCAGGTACTCGCCGCGACGCTCCTTGGCGATGACGTTCGAGTACACCTGCCCCGTCGTCACGTTGGCGATCTGGTTCAGGTTGGTGTCCAGGAACCGTTCGTAGTGACCGATGTCGAGGTCCGTCTCGGCCCCGTCCTCGGTGACGAACACCTCACCGTGCTGGAACGGGTTCATCGTCCCAGGATCGACGTTGAGGTAGGGGTCCAGCTTCTGCATCGTGACGCGCATACCGCGCGCCTTGAGCAGACTGCCGAGACTGGAGGCCGAGAGCCCCTTGCCGAGGGAGGAGGCGACGCCTCCGGTCACGAAAACGTGCTTGGTCAACGTCGGGCTCTTCACGGGCTTCGATCCTACCCCAGCGGGACGGGTCCGTCGGCACCCGACGCACCGAACGATCCGCCATCGGTCGAGATCGAGCGTGCCAGCGCCAGAACTGCGGCCGTCCGACCGGCGGGTCGGTCCGTCCCGTCGACCGTCGCGGCGAGCGCGACGCCCGCCGACGCCCGCAGCGCCGTCAGCTGGCCGTCGGCCCCGTCCTCGGTGCTCCCGACGACCACGGTGCCCTGGGCGCGCGACGCCAGGCCTTCCACGATCCCCGCAAGGATCGCGTCTCCCCCATCGGCCGCCGGCTGGGAACCGAGCACGACCAGCACGAGGGGCGCGCGTTCCTCAACCTGACCGGGCTCGTCGAGGAGTCCCGCTCCCACGACCGCCTCGCGGACGCCGCGTGCCTTCCCGTTGACGGGGCTGGCGCCGTCGGGCGACGCTGCGGCGTACGCGAGCAGCTGCCCCATGCGCACGTACGTCGACGCCTCGGGGTCCGCCGCCTCCTGCTGCTGTGCCATCACCTGCGAACCCAAGGTGTCCACCAGCGACTTCTGGCTCGGCTGAGTCATGTCCGCGGCCAGCCGGTAGGTGCCGGTGAGGGCACCACCGGCCGCGGCGACCTGCTCTGTCAGGGCGGTGACCACGGTCTCGTCGGCACCGGGCATCGTGACGAGCGCAACCTTCTGCTCACTCAGGCGCCCGGAGACCAGACCCGGCCCCACGGCGGCGATGAACGCCTCGTCGAACCCCGACGTCGTCTGCGCCGCTGTCTGAGTCGTGTCGGCCCGATCGTCTGCCGCATCGGGGCGTCCCAACTCGGAGAGCGGCCCACCGCCCAGCGCGACGCCGGCGGCGAGCGCGACGAAGACCGCGATGATGGTCACGACGTGGTGGCGAAAGGTGATCACGTGAACAGTCCTCGAACGTTGGCGTAGATGTTGTCGAACCAGGGGGCGATGTCGGCGGCCCACTCCTGACCGACGGGGGTGACCCAGACGGCCACGGCGATCAGCAAGGCACCGGCCGCCGACAGGGCGGCAACATGGCGCGGGCGCACCGCACCGTCGTACAGGGTCGGTACGGCAGCCGCATCGACCAGCCGCGGGCCGAGCTTGAGACGCGTCAGGTACGTGCTGGCCAGCCCGGCACGCTGCCGGTCAAGGAATTCGTCGAGTGTGGCGTGCATCCCCACGCCCACGACCACGCTGGCATCGGCCGCATCGGCGATCAGGAGCGCCGCGTCCTCGGCGGTGGCCGAGGTCTCGAAGCGCACTGGCGCCACGCCCAGGCGCTCCAGCGGCTCGGTGACGGCGCGGCCCGCGCCTCGCTCGACGATGACGACGACGTGGGCAGCGCGTTGCAGGGCAGCCTTGGACGGCAGCTCCGGCTCGGCCGAGGACACCACGATCACATCGGGGCGGACCTTGGCCGAGGCCATCGCGTCGGCGGCAGCATCCACAGCGATCACGACCGGGCGCTGCTCGCGCAGGAAGGGCTTGAGTCCGCGCAGTTCGCTGGCCCAGTCGTGCGACGCGACGACGACGACCGCGGGGCGGGATCGGTGCGCCTCGTCCACGGTGGGGATCCCCTGCCCGTGCAGGAGCAGGTCCTCCTCGCGGCGCAGGAACTCGGTGCTGTTGTGCGTGAAGCTGGTCAACTGGGCCGCCAGGCCGCTGCGGGCGCTCGCCATCTCTGCTGCCAGGACCTCGGCGTCCACGACGCGTCCGCTCAGCGCCTCGACGTCGCCTGCGAACACCGAGCCGGCATCGATCCGTACGGCTGTTCCGTCCTTGACGGCGCTGAGGGCCTGGGCGCCGACCTCGTCCACCATCATCACGCCTGCCTCGGCGAGCAGCTGCGGTCCGAGGTTCGGATAGCGGCCCGAGATCATCGGCTGACCGTTGACGACGGCGATGACCCCCGCGTCGATGAGGCGCTGGGCCGTCGCGCGGTCCATGTCCACGTGTTCCAGGAAGACGATGTCTCCCGGGGCGTGGCTGCCGCGAACCTTGTGGGGCGTTCGTTCGATCCGGGCGGTTCCGGCGAGGCCGGAGTGGGGGATGTCTGGGCGTGAGCGTGTGCGGAACTTCATGGCGCCGCCCATGGTGTCAGGCGGAGCTGCCCCTCATGGGGAGGCACGCCCGCTCGGGAGCAGCTGTGTCGAGGAGCTCACGCGCGTGGGCTCGGGCGCTGTCGGAGTCCTCGAGGCCTGCCAGCATCCGCGAGAGTTCCCGCTCACGCTCCTCCTCCGTCAGGGTGCTGAGACCCGAGGTGGTCACGGTGCCGTCGTGGTCCTTGAGGACCACCACATGGCGGTCTCCGTACGCTGCCACCTGCGGCAGGTGGGTCACCACGATGACCTGCGCGGTGCGCGCAAGGGCGGCCAGTCGCCGCCCGATCTGGATGGCCGCCTTGCCACCGACACCGGCGTCCACCTCATCGAAGACGAAGGTGGGCACGCTGGCGGTCTGTGCCAGCGCCACCTCCAGAGCCAGCATCACGCGGGAGAGCTCTCCGCCCGAGGCGCCCTTGGTGAGGGGCCGGGCCTCCGACCCAGTGTTGGCCGCCAGCAGGATCTCCACGTCGTCCAGGCCGGTGGCGTGGCACCGCAGCCAGCGCCCATCCACCAGAAGGGTCCCCGGCACGAGGTCGGGCCCCGGGTCCGCGACTTCCTGCTGGGTCAGGGCGACCTCGATCCGCGCGTGCGGCATCGCGAGTCCCGCCAGCTCCTCACCGACGTCATGGGCGAGCCGCTCCCCTGCCGCACCTCGCGCGGCGGACAGCCGGGCGCCGATGCCGCTCAGCTCTGTGCGCAGCGCGGCCTGCCGGGCGCGCAGCGCCTCAATCCGGTCATCAGCGGAGTCCAGACCGAGCAGCTCCTGAGCCGCCTGTTGGGCCCAGGCCAGGACCTCGTCGACGGTCTCCCCGTACTTGCGGGTCAGACCGATCAGCGCCGCACGACGCTCGCTCACGTGTGCCAATCGGGCGGGGTCGGTGTCGACTCGATCCGCGTACGAGGCGACATCGGCAGCCAGGTCCGTCACCAGGTGGCTGATCTCCGTGGCGCGGTCGGCCAGCTCCCCTGCCGCCTCGTCGTGCTCCCGCACGCCGCCGAGCTGGGTCCGTACGGCGCTCACCATGGCGATCGCGTCGGGGGCACCGGTGTCGCTGCTCAGCGCCTCACGGGCCTGCTCGGCCGCCGTACGCAAGGTGTCGGCGTGGCCGAGGCGCGACTCCTCCGCCGCGAGTGCGAGGTCCTCCCCGGGTTGGGGGTCCACCGCCTCGATCTCGTCGAGCCCGAAGCGCAGCTGGTCTGCTTGCCGGGCTCGTTCCATGGCAGAGCCGAGCACGTCGCTGAGCTCATCCTCGACGGTGCGTAGTTCGTCGAAAGCAACACGCCAGCTGGAGCGCAGTTCGGCGATCGCCTCCGCACCGAAGCGGTCGAGCACACTGCGCTGGCGCTCGGGGCGGAGCAGGCGATGCTGGTCCGACTGTCCGTGCACTGCCACGAGCGGGTCCGCGACCTGACCCAGCCTCGCCACCGGGACGGACGCGCCGCCCACCCAGGCACGCGAACGGCCCTCGGCGGCGACGTTGCGGGCGAGGACGACCTCGCCCTCCTCGACGGCTCCACCGGCCTCCTCCACGGCCTCGACCAGGTCTGGCAGCCCCTCCGTACGGATGACTCCCTCGACGCGTGCATGCGCATCACCACTGCGCACTGCCCCGGAGTCGGCGCGTCCGCCGAGCAACAGGCCAAGCGCCGTCACGACCATCGTCTTGCCCGCCCCGGTCTCGCCGGTGATGACGGTCAGGCCGGGCCCGAGTTCGAGCGTCGAGGACTCGATCACCCCGAGCGAACGGATGCGGATCTCCTCAAGCACGTCGTTCCTCCTCGTCGCGTCGGCGGCGCTCGGCAAGCCCCCGCCAGCCGTCCACGGGAAGGTCGAACTTGGCGACCAGGCGGTCGGTGAACGGCGCTTCGTGCAGCCGCACCAGGGAGACCGGGCGGGCCCCTCGTCGCACTTCGATGCGCGCCCCCGGGGGCAGGTCGACTGTCCGGCGTCCGTCGCACCACAGGACGCCGTGGCCCTCGTTGTTGGCCAGCACCTCGACGGCCATGACGGACTCGGGAGAGACCACCATCGGCCTCGCGAACAGGGCGTGCGCGCTCAGGGGAACCATGAGCAACGCCTCGACCTGCGGCCACACGATCGGGCCACCCGCGCTGAAGTTGTAGGCAGTCGACCCGGTGGGCGTCGAGCAGACGACACCGTCACACCCGAAACGCGACAGCGGGCGGTCGTCGACCTCGATGACCACCTCGAGCATCCGTTCGCGGGCGGCCTTCTCGACGCTGGCCTCGTTGAGGGCGAACGTCTCGTAGACCAGTTCCTTGCCCCGCACGACACGGACCTCGAGGGTCAGGCGCTCGTGAATCGTGTAGCGGCGGGCCACCACGGCTTCGATCGTCGAGGCCAGGTCCTCCTCCTCGGCCTCGGCCAGGAATCCCACGTGCCCCAGGTTGATGCCGAGCAGTGGGGTGCCGCTGCGGCGGGTGACCTCGGCCGCACGCAGGATCGATCCGTCGCCGCCGATGATCAGGGCGAGCTCGCAGCCGTTGCCGGCCTCGGCGTCGCTGGGCACCACCTCGACATGGGGCTCATCGGCGCTGACCCCGATGGCCCCGGCCTCGGTGTCGATGAGCCGTACGGTGACGCCCTGACCGGTGAGCGCGGACACAGACGCCCGGGCGACCTCGCGGGCCTGCTCGCGGCCCGTGTGGGTCAGCAGCAGGATGGTGCGTGTGGCGTCGGTCATCGGGCCGCCTCCTCGGAGCCACGGCGGACCTCGGCGCTGATCTCGTCGCGGCCGATCGTGGACTCGCCACGACGCAGCAGCAGGAAGAACTCCACGTTGCCTGAGGGGCCGGGCAGCGGGCTCGTGGCGATCGCCTGCGCCCCCCATCCCAGACTGGCTGCGTGGTCGGCGACTGTCTGAACTGCCTCGGCGCGCAGGTCGAGATCCCGCACAACTCCACCCTTGCCCACTCGGTCCTTGCCGACCTCGAACTGTGGTTTGACCATGAGCGCCATGGCGGCGTCGGGCGCGCACACCGAACTCAGTGCGGCCAGGACCAATGTCAACGAGATGAAGGACAGGTCGCCGACGACCACATCCACGCGATCCCCGATGAGCTCCAGGGAGAGATCGCGGATGTTGGTGCGGTCATGCACCTGGACCCTCTCGTCACTCTGGATCGACCACGCCAACTGGCCATAGCCCACGTCAACGGCCACGACCTCGCGGGCGCCGTTGCGCAGCAGAACATCCGTGAAGCCGCCGGTCGACGCCCCCGCGTCGAGACACCTGCGTCCCGCGACGTCGAGACCTGCCGCGGCAAAGGCGGTCAGCGCCCCCGCGAGCTTGTGTCCGCCGCGCGAGACGTACTCCTCGCGGGCCGTGTCCTCCCGCACCACGACGGCAGAGTCCGTGGTGATCGCCGTCGCGGGCTTGGTGGCCGTGGCTCCGGCCACGGTGACCCGTCCGGCCGCGATCAGTTCGCTCGCATGCTCACGCGAGCGTGCCAGCCCACGCCTGACGAGCTCTGCGTCCAAGCGCAGCCGCCGAGGACCTGCCATCTCAGGCCTCCGGGTCCGCGTCGAGGGCGCGGCGGAGCTGGTCGTGGGCGCGTTCGAACACACCGACGTGGTCGGCGACGGGCAGGCCCGCCAGTCCCGCGACCTCGGACAGGACGGCGTCCACTGCCGGTACGCCGGTCAGCGCGTCCTCGAGCGCCGGGCTCGGGGCTTCGACGGGCTGGTGCCCGGCGACGGTGGGGTTCTCGTCCATGCGCCGAGGTTACCGCTCAGTGCCGACAGTCCCGGGCAGCGCCTCAGCGAGCCTGGTCACCGACGGCGGTCCGCCGTGGCGGTCCGCCCACGACCATGCGCACGCTGCGGTGACGCGCCAGAAGTCGTGGGGACCCCCGGCGCCAACCACCGACAGCTCTCCCTGGTCGATCCGCGCCTGCCACCCGCCCAACCGAGCGGTTCCCTCCGCGTCCAGGACGGGAACTGCCGCCAGCTCGTTCAGCGCAGTGAGGTCGTGCCCAATGTAGGTCGGGCGCACTTGTGCTGGCGCCGCGACCAGGCCCTCCAGATCGGTGACGCCCGTCATCACCAGCAGGGAGTCCACCCCGACGCGCACCGCCCCCTCGATGTCGGTGTCGAAGCGATCTCCCACCATCAGTGGGCGCTCACCGCCCACGCGTTCGATGGTCTCGAGCAGCAGCGGCGGCGACGGCTTGCCCGCCACCGTCGGCTCCACCTCGGCGAAGCGACGGATCAGGTCCACCACGGCGCCATGGCCCGGGGCGAGACCTTCGGGCGTCGACATCGACGAGTCGGCATTCGATGCGACGTAGGGCAGTCCAGCCCGTACGAGACGCGCGGCATCCCGGATCTGCTCCCAGCGCACGTCCGGGCCGTACCCGCTCAGGAGCACGGCGGCCCCACGCCAGTCTTCGACGATCACCAGACCCGCGTCCCGGGCGGCCTCGTGGAGCCCCTGTCCCCCGAGCAGGGCCACGGCAGTCCCAGGACCGTACGTGCGCACCACCAGCGCGCACGCCGCCTGAGCCGAGGTGACCACGTCCTGCGCCGTGGCGCTGAGCCCGAAACCCGTCAGCAGTGCAGCCAGCGCCTGCGGTGGCCGAGACGCATTGTTGGTCACGAACGCGACCTGTGCGCCGCAGCCTCGGGCGGCGGCAATCCCCGCGATCGCGTTCGGCAGGGGCGCGCCGCCGGACATCACGACACCGTCGACGTCGAACATCAACAGGTCGTAGGCGCCCGACAGCGGAACAGTACTTTGCGACAGCACGCGTGCCCTTCCCAGTGAGTGTGTGGAGAGCCACCTACGATGGCCCGATGGAGTTCGCCTCGGTCGTGCCTGCCTGCCTGGCATGGCCGTTGCAACTCGAACCCTTCCCAGGCGTGTTCCTCTCCCCCAGCCGCGTGGGCGACCCGGGTGCCGTCCGCGCCCTGGCACGACCCTACGTCGGCGAGGGCTCTCGCTTGCAGGCATGGCGCCGCGACGGACTCCTCACGCTCGACTCCGTTCCCGGCCTGCACGTGTACGAGTACGTCACTGGCGGCCTGACCATCCGGGGACTGATCGGCGCGTTGGACCTGACGCGCCTCACCGCTGCAGATGAGCCGCCGGCCTTGTGGCCTCACGAGCGCGTGCACACCGACCAGGTGGAGGACTTGGCCCGGAGGATGGCCGCCATCGGCATCAACCCGGCGCCCATACTCCTGTCGGTCTCCGCGCCGGACGGGTTGCGCACCCTCCTCTATGTGATCACCGAGCGTGCGCCGGACCATGCCTTCACCGACCGCACCGGTCAGACTCACCGCATCTGGTCCGTCACCGACCTCGCCGACCTCGCGCAACTCCAGGACTGCGTCGCGCACTCCGAGGCGCTGCTTGCCGACGGACACCACAGGTACGCCGCCTACCTGGCTCTTCGAGACGCCCACCCGGACGGCACCTGGGACCACGGTCTGGCCATGTTGGTCGATCAAGCGGACACGCCGTTCTTCCTCGGCCCCATCCACCGGGTGGTCCACGGCGTCACCCTCGATGACCTCGTACGCGCGGCCCACGCCGCCGGCGCACAGACCATCAGCGGCGACCGCCAGGCCATGCTCGACCAGCTCTCGCCGGGAGCCATCGTCCTCACCGACGGATCACAGTGGTTGACGGTGACGCCCCCCACGGCTCAGGACGCCCTGGTCGTGGAGTGGCTCCACAGCGAGCTCTTGGCGCGCCTCGGTGATGTTGATCTGAGCCACCATCACACGCTGGAAAGTGCGCTCAAGGCCACGGGGGCTCTGGACGCAGCTCTGGTGCTGCCGGCGCCTTCGCTCCAGGCAGTCACGGCGCTGACGCGCGCAGGCCACCTGCTTCCGGAGAAGGCCACCTCGTTCCAGCCCAAGCCCACGGTCGGCGCGATCATGCGCAACGTCACCGCGGATCGTCCCTGCAGCTGACTGAACAAGTCGACACAGCGAATACGCGAACTGGCAACCAAATGCGCAGGAGCGGAGCCACTGTTGTGGCTCCGCTCCTGGAATGTTTGTCCGGCGGCGTCCTACTCTCCCACAACCTCTCGGTTGCAGTACCATCGGCGCTGAAAGGCTTAACTTCCGGGTTCGGTATGGGACCGGGTGTTTCCCGTTTC
>JAEWOG010000067.1 GCA_023460975.1 Actinomycetes bacterium | reverse complement strand
CGGCGAACTACTCCGCGAACTCACCATCGACCCGAGCAAGGACTACCAACCACGAACCCAGAAATGAAGAACACCCGAACCCACGTTTCCGTGGGTCCGGGTGTCCGCGATGTCCTGAGACATCACAGTGTACCCCGGAAGGGATTTGAACCCTCGCTACCGCCGTGAGAGGGCGACGTCCTAGGCCGCTAGACGACCGGGGCATGGAGTCTGGGACTCCGAGAACTCGAGGCGAACCTCGAACTCAGCTGGGGTACAAGGACTCGAACCTCGACTAACTGGACCAGAACCAGTCGTGCTGCCAATTACACCATACCCCAAGGGGGTATCCCCCAGAACCGCTTGCGCCGCCTTGAGATCTCCCTCGTGGCTCCCCGTGAGGAACCGAGTGGAACTCTACACGGGGTCTTCTGCGCGGGCCAAAACGGGTGCCCGTACGGCGTTGGTCAGCCCCATCGCACGCGCGGCCCACCACGCAAGGAGCAGGTACGCAGCCGAGCGGAAGAGGGTGCTCAGAACCATCCACCAGGACCCACCGGACGGCGCCAACGCGTCCTGGACGTCGCCCACCAGGACGGCGATGCCCAGCGCCACCACGTTGTTGAGAACGTGCATGGCGATAGCCGCCTCCAGGCCACCGGTGATCAGCACCAGCAGTCCGGCCATCACCCCGAAGGCGAGCCTGTCGATGAACACCGGCCACCCCTGCCCACTCCCGTGCGCCAGCGCGAAGAGCAGGGCCGAGCCGCCCACCGAGACCGTGCGCGCCGCGACCAGCCCGCCGAGCGCCTGCACGAGGTAGCCGCGGAAGATGTACTCCTCGGCCGCGGCCTGGAAGGGCGTCATCAGCACGATGACGGCGAGGAAGGCGCGCGTACGAGTGGTGATCTCGTTGAGACCGACGCTCCCCTGCTCAGCGGCCTGCTCGGCAACCCCCGGCAGCATGCTGCCCACGATCAACGTGAGGACGAGCACCACGAGCGAGACCCCGAGGCAGGCGACGAGGTACCTCCAGCGAAGCCGGCCGTAGACCGAGGAGACCCACCCCAGCGCCAAGCTGTGCAGGAGGCGGGTGACGAACCAGACCACGACGATGCCCGCGGACAGGGTCGCGAAGAGCCACGCGAGCCCGCCGGGCGTCACCGCGTCGAGATCCACCGTGCGAGAGATGGCCTCCCCCACGTCGCGGCCGCTCGCCGCGTAGAACACGACGAACGGCAGCAACGCCACGTACGAAGCGAGCACGAAGACGCCGACGAACACGAGGCCGATGCCGACGACTCCGCGCCAACGCCCCGGCCGGCCGAGTCGCTGGAGTTCGTCGTACCGCAGGACGTCCCCGGCTCCCGTCCCCGCACCGGCCGGCGTCACAGCGACACCGGCCTCAGAAGAGCGCGTCGTGCAGGCGAGCGATGCTGCGCTCGCGCCCGAGCAACTCCATCGACTCGAACAGGGGCGGAGAGACCTTGCGCCCGGCGATGGCGATGCGGACGGGACCGAACGCGTGACGCGGCTTGAGACCACGCTCCTCGATCAGCTTGGCCCGCAGCGCTGCCTCGATGTCCGCGGTCGACCACGTTGCGAGCGTCGCCAAGGCGTCGTACGCGGCCTGCACGACCTCCTTGCCGGCCTCGTCGATCTCATCGGTCCGGCTGAACGCGGCCTCCTCGACGAAGAGGAAACCGAGCATGTCCGAGGCCTCGGTGAGCTTGTTGATGCGCTCGGCCACCAGCGGCATGGCCATCTCGAGCATGCGCGCGTCGGAGTCCGTGACGGGATCGCTCACCACGCCGTCCGCCTTGAGGAACGGCAGCACCCGGTGCGTGAGGTCCTCGATCGAGAGCATGCGCATGTGCGCCGCATTGATCGCCTCGGCCTTCTTGGTGTCGAAGCGCGCGGGGTTCGGGTTCACGTCGGCGACGTCGAAGGCCTCGACCATCTCCGCGAGGGTGAACACGTCCCGGTCGGCAGCGATCGCCCACCCCAGCAGGGCCAGGTAGTTGAGCAGGCCCTCGGGGAGGAAGCCGCCGTCGCGGTAGGCGAACAGGTGCGACTGCGGGTCCCGCTTGGAGAGCTTCTTGTTGCCCTCGCCGGTGATCAGCGGAAGGTGGCCGAACTGCGGCACGCCCGCCGAGATCCCCAACGCGACCAGTGCCTCGTGCAGCGGCAGCTGGCGCGGCGTCGAGGACAGCAGGTCCTCGCCGCGCAGCACGTGGGTGATCCGCATCATCGCGTCGTCGACCGGGTTGACCAGCGTGTACAGCGGGTCGCCGTTGGCCCGGCACAGCGCGTAGTCGGGCACGAACTCGGTCTCGAAGGTGACCTCGCCGCGGACCAGGTCGGTCCAGGAGACCGCGCCGTCCGGCATCCGGAACCGTACGATCGGCGCCCGCCCCTCGGCCTCGAACGCCGCCCGCTGCTCCGGCGCGAGGTCGCGGCAGAAGCCGTCGTAGCCCTGGACCTTGGAGCCGGCCGCCTTGCGGCGCTCGGTGGCCTCCTCGGTGGTGCAGAAGCAGTCGTAGGTGTAGGACGACTCACGCAGCTTGGCCAGCACGTCGCGATAGATCTCGGTGCGCTCGGACTGACGGTAGGGGCCGTACTCGCCGCCCACCAGCGGGCCCTCGTCCCAGTCGAGGCCCAGCCACTGCATCGTGGCAACCATCGCCTCGTACGACTCGGTGGTGCTGCGCTCCTTGTCGGTGTCCTCGATGCGGAAGACGAAGGTGCCCCCGTGATGGCGCGCGAACGCCCAGTTGTAGAGCGCGGCCCGGGCGAAGCCGACGTGCGGGCTGCCGGTCGGCGAGGGGCAGAAGCGGACGCGGACGTCGGAGGAAGGCATCGAGATCTCTTTCGCGGGTTCTGGGATGGGTCCGGGGGTCACTTCTTGGCGACGACTGGGTTGGTGAGCGCGCCGAGGCCTGCGACCGAGACCTCGACCTCGTCGCCGACCTCCATCGGGCCGACGCCGGCCGGAGTGCCCGTCAGGATGACGTCACCGGGCAGCAGCGTCATCACGGAGGAGACGTACGCGACCAAGGTGGGGATGTCGAAGACCATGTCGGCGGTCGAACCGTCCTGGACGACGTCGCCGTTGAGGAAGGTCTGGACGGCGACACCATCGATGAACGTCTGCGGGTCGAGGTCGGTCTCGATCCACGGGCCGATCGGGCAGAACGAGTCGAAGCTCTTGGCTCGGGTGAACTGGACGTCGCTCTTCTGCAGGTCGCGGGCCGTGACGTCGTTGGCGATCGTGTAGCCGAAGATCACGTCCGTGGCCTGCTCGGCGGGGACGTCGCGGCAGATGCGTCCGATCACGACGGCGACCTCGCCCTCGTAGTGGACGTTGCTCGACTGGGTCGGGTAGACGATCGGATCCCCGGGCCCGACCACGGCAGTGTTGGGCTTGAGGAACATCAAGGGCTCGCTCGGCACCTCGGAATCCATCTCGGCCGCGTGGGCCGAGTAGTTCTTGCCGATGGCCACCACCTTGCTGCGCGGGATGACAGGGGCCAGGAGCCGGACGTCGGAGAACGCGTACTCCGTCTGCAGCGGCTCGATGCCGACGTAGAGCGGGTCGCCGGTGAGCCCCACGATGACCGCGTCCTCGGCCGGCTGGCCGTACTCGTCGAGCTCGCCGGTCAGGACTCCGAAGAGCGGTTCGTCGCCAGTGGTGAATCGACAGATGCGCACCGGCCAAGCCTATCGGCCACGGCCCGGGAACCTGTCGTGGGTCGATTCGGGTCCCGCGCGCCGAAGTGAGAACCTTCACCGCGTGGACCGCGAGCTGACCCGTGCCGAGTGGCTCGAGCGCGCCCACCTGCACGAGACACGGATCGACGCACGCACGACGGCGCACCTCGCCCGACGACGCGCCGCGGTGGCCCACCCCGTGCACGACTTCCTCTTCACCTACTACTCCCACCGTCCAGCCCAACTGCGGCGCTGGCACCCCGGTTGTGGCACTCGGCTGCTCGAGGCGCCCGAGTACGACTCGGTCAAGGGCTACCGCGACGGCGCCGTCACCCGCGCGTACGTGCAGGAGCACCGCACGCTTCTGACCACGCTGCGGCGCCTGCTGGTCGCCACCGAGGCACGGCCGGCGTCGTACGGCTGCTTCGGCCTGCACGAGTGGGCGATGGTGTACGGCCTCGACGCCAGCTCCGTACGCCACGCGTCGTGGCCGCTGCGTCTGGGCAGCGACGGGACCGACGCCGTCGTGGAGTCCCACCGCATCGCCTGCAGTCACTTCGACGCGTTCCGGTTCTTCACGCCCCAGGCGCGGGGGCTGAACACGCTGCAGCCCGGCCGCGACGACCGTCCCGCCTTCGAGCAGCCCGGCTGCCTGCACGCGGGGATGGACCTCTACAAGCACGCCTTCCGGCTGACGCCGATGATCTCCAGCGACCTCGTCGCCGACGCCTTCGAACTGGCCTGGGACATCCGGGCTCTCGACATGCGCGCCTCGCCGTACGACCTGTCGGACCTCGTACCGGCGCCCGGCGAGGACTGGACGCCCGTGCGCATCGAGACGCCGGAGGGCAAGCGGGCCTACGCCGAGGCCCAGCGCACCTTCTCCGAGCGGGGTGCGCCGATCCGGCGGCAGCTGATCGAGGAGTGCGATCGCCTGCTGAGCAGCAGCGACGACGCGGACGGCGAGCGGGGTTGACCGGGCCCGAAAGGGGCAGGGTGTCGTCATGAAGCGGATCTGGACGGCTCTGGGCGCCCTGGCCCTCACCTGTGCTGCCACCGGCTGCGGTGGATCAAAGCCGTTCCCGTTCCCGCGTGACGAGTACACGGCGGCGTACGCAGCGCCCGACCGCTCCGCCTACACCGGAGACGACGTCGCGCCCGACCCCGACGACGGGCTCGCTGAGGTGACCCGCGGCGACGGCATGCGGGTCGCGCTGTGGATCGACCCCGACGACATCCGCCTCGTCATGGAGCAGCACTCCCCCACCGGCAACCCCGATGAGTGGTCCGAGCCAGTGCTGCTGCACACCGCCGGCGATGGCTGCCTCGACGTGGAAGTCGCCGCGGCCGGGACCACCGTGGCGGCCACGCTGGAGTGCTACGCCGACGACGCGTGGGAGCCGCAAGCGCCCGACAGCGGCCTGGCTGTGGTGACGACCGACCTGATCAACTGGGAGTTCTCCGAGCCCGCCGAGTTCTACTCCTCTCCCCGCGTGACCCGACAGGGTGTCGTGTGGAGCGACGACGGAACCGACGAGCTGGCCTGGTCGCCCCTGGAGGGCTTCACCTGGCTCCCGGCCGAGTGAGCAACGGCGCCGGGGTGAGGCACGGTGGGTCCATGAGACGACTCGGGACGGTCCTCAGCGCGGCGGCCCTGATCTCGGTCGCCCTGGTTGCGGCCGGGTGCGGTGATCAGACAGCGGATCCCGGGGATGCATCGGCACCTGAGGACGCGACGCAGTACGCCTCGGAGTACGCGGCGCCCGGCCGCTCCGCGTACACGGGCGACGACCTGCACCCGGAACCGGACGTCGGCATGGCCGAACTCACCACGGACGACGGCATGCGGGTGGTGATCTGGATCGACCCGGACGACATCCGCCTCGTGAAAGAGCAGCACTCGCCCACGGCCGACGCCGGCGAGTGGTCAGAGCCCGCGTTGCTGCACACCGCCGGAGACGGCTGCCTCGCCGTGCACGCCGACACGGAAGGCTCGACGGTCGCGGCGACCCTCGCCTGCTACCAGACGGACGCCTGGGAGCAGCAGGCCCCCAACGAGGGGATGGCCGCCGTGACGACCGACCTGACCGACTGGGAGCTCTACGAGCCCGACTTCGAGTTCTACGGGCAGCCCACGGTCACCAGTGGGAGCGTGGTGTGGAGCAACGACGGCACCGAGGAGCTCGAGTGGTCGCCGGAGTCAGGATTCAGTGCGCTCGGAGCCACCTGAGCAGCACCCCGGTGAACTCGTCGGGGCGCTCCTGCTGGACGTGGTGCCCGGCCCCCGCGACCACGACCTCGGTCAGGTCGGCGAACAGCTCCGGATCGGTCTGCGTGAACTTCCGTACGGGGTCGTGCTCCCCGATGACCAGCATCGCGGGCACGGCGATCAGGACGCCCAGCCACGCGGACTCGTACGCCCAATCGGCATCGCCGGCACGGTAGGCACCGAAACCTCCCGCGAACTCACGGCCCTCACCGGCCCGCCGGAACTCCCCCACGTACGCGTCGAACGTGTCCTGGTCGAGCCAGCCCCACGGCAGCGCCGGCGCCGGCTCCAGCGCATCGAGGTAGGAGGTCCCGGCAGCCGGGTGCCCGAACACCGAGAAGTAGTTGCCCTCCCCCGACAGCGCCCACAGCAACCTGGCCAGGAACTCGGGTACGACCTCGCCGCCCAGGTCGCGCTCCGCACGGCCGACCTCCTGGAAGTAGTGCAGGTGCAGGAAGTGGCCCTCAGCCAGCTTCGCCCACAGTTGCGTCGGCGGGGCGTCCTGCGGCAGGTCCGCGAACGGCACCGTGCCGACGACACCGCGTACTCGCTCCGGATGATGACGGGCCAGGTTCCAGGCTTAGCGCGAGCCGAAATCCTGCCCCACCACGAAGGCGGCCTCTGCGTCGAAGTGGTCCAGCAGGCCGAGCAGGTCCCGCTCGATGACCTCCGCGGTGTACGGCCCGTCGGGGTGGTCCGAACGGCCATAACCTCGCGTGTCGATGGCCACCGCGCGGTAGCCCGCCGCAGCAAGGGCGGGCAGTTGATGGCGCCAACTCATCGACAGGCCGGGGAAGCCGTGCACGAGCAGCACGAGCGGCCCCTCGCCCTCCACCAGACAGTGCAGACGTACGCCGTTGGTCTCGACCATCACTGACTCCACGCCGGTCACCGTAGGCGCTGACCCGAGCGCGAGGAAGAGGCATGTCCGACCAGTGCGACCTAGACTGGCCGGCGGCGCCGCGGGACCACCTGGGTCGGTGTGTGAGGGTTCGCCCCTGCCGACCACCTCGCCGCGTCAGGCCCGGGCTCGCCCGCGGCCAAAGGAGGAAACACGTGTCCGCCATCGCGGCCTATCGTTCATTGCTGCGCCTGAGCGGCCTTCCCTACCTCACCGCGAACTTCCTCGCCCGCCTTCCACTGGCGATGAGCCAGATCGGCGTGCTGCTGCTCGTCAGCGACCTGA
Organism: Actinomycetes bacterium; assembly: GCA_023460975.1. GTDB lineage: Bacteria > Actinomycetota > Actinomycetes > Propionibacteriales > Nocardioidaceae > Nocardioides. The sequence continues at coordinate 194,449 of JAEWOG010000067.1, read as the reverse complement.
CCGGCAGTTATGGCGCCGGCGGGGCGTGCGCGGGTGCGCTCGCGGTCGCCAGCGGCCTCGGCGCCCCGTTGTGGGGAGCGCTGGCGGACCGCCGAGGGCAGCGTCCGGTGCTGCTCGTGCAGTCGCTGGGCGCGGCAGCGTCGTACGTGCTCCTGCTGGTCGTCGCCCACTCGGGCGCGACGTGGGGGCTCACTGCGGCCGCGAGCGCCCTCACCGGCTTCCTCATCCCCCAGGTCGGCCCGATGTCCCGGGTGCGGTGGCGTCCACTGACCGAATCGCAGCCCTATCAGGAGCGCCTGGTCGGGACCGCCTTCTCCGCCGAGGGCGCGGCCGACGAAGCCACCTTCGTGCTGGGCCCGACGCTGGTGGGCCTGGCGGTCGCCGTGCTCAACCCGACGGCGGCTCTGGCCACGGCGGCGGTGCTGCTGGCCATCTTTGGCACGCTCTTCGCGATCCATCCCAGCGCCACCCCGGGGCACAGCGTCGTGCGCGCCCAGGTCGCCGATGCCGGTCGGTTGCTCTCCGTTCCGCTCATCCTGCTGTGCGCGAGCCAACTGGTGATCGGCACCGTCTTCGGCTCCGTCCAGACTGGCACCTCGGTGCTCGCGACTGCCGCCGGCCAGCCGGAACTGACGGGCTTCATGCACGCACTCCTCGGCGTCGGCAGTGTCGTGGCCGGGCTCGCCGTGGCCGCGCTCCCCGCGCGGTTCGCTCTCGAATCACGGCTGCGGGTCTTCTCGCTGGCCCTGCTGCTGCTCGCCGCCCCCCTGCTGCTGGTCGACTCGCTCGGGGTCCTCGTCCTGGTGCTGGTGCCACTCGGCTTCAGCGTCGCGCCGTACATGATCACGACGTTCAGCATCGGCGAACGCATCACGCCGGTGTGGCGGACGGGCACTGCCATGACGTTGATCGCTGCGGCGACGACGCTCGGGTACGCGCTGGGCTCCAGCGTCGCCGGTCAGCTCGCCGACCACGGCGGCCACCAGCCCGCGTACGCCGTCACCGTCGCCGCGTGCGTCGTCGGGGTGTTGCTCAGCTGGGCCGGTGGTGCGCGGCTGCGTCGCGCCCTGGCCGACGCTGATCACACCGCCGCACCCGACCAGCAACTGGTCGGCGCCTCCGCCTGAGTCAGAGGTCCTCGACGACCGCGCCCAACTGCTCGGCGAGCAGCACAGCCCCGTTGACGTCGAGCTTGGTCTTGCGCAGCCGTACGTGCGCGAGGTCGACGCCATTCAGCGACGCCCCGCGCAGGTCGGCCAGGTCCAACTGGCACTCGCGCAGATTGGCGCCGTCGAGCTGAGCGCGGACGAACGTCGCCGCGCTCAGGTCACTGCCCGACAGGTCCGCGTCGCGCAGGTCCAGGCCCGTGAAGTCAGCCTTGCCGAGCTTGAGGTGACGCATCACGACACCGCGCCACGAGCCGCCGTCGACAGTGAGCGGGCGCATCGTGCACTCCGAGAACACGCCGCCGGCGACCTTGCACCCGATGAAGGTGGCGTCGAAGAAGTTGCACCTGGCGAACTCGCACGCGACGAACGCCGTCGTGGTGTGGGTGGAGGAGTTGAACCGACAGTTGCGGAACGTGCACCCCGTGAACACCGCACCGCTCGTGGTCGCCTCGGAGAAGTCGACGTCGTTGAACACGCAGTCCGTGAACACCGCGGCGCCCAGGTCGTCGCCGTACCAGTCATCCCCTGAGAAGGTCCTGTCCTCGGCGCCCTGAATCATGGTTGCAGGCTACGGGCGGCCACTGACAGCCTCACCCAGCGACCTCCTCGCACCACGACGAGTTCGAGATGGACGTCACTCTCGTGCGCCGGCTCGTCAACGAGCCCTCCCCGCAGTGGCGCGATGAGCCGCGGCGCGTCATACGTACGTGCTCCCGCGTCATACAAAGCCAACGCGCGACGCCCCGCGTCATACGAAGCCGAAGCAATAGGTGCCGGATCGTATGACGCCGGGCCCGACACGGCGGGTTCGTATGACACACGCCCGAGCCCGGCCGGTTCGTATGACGCCAGCCCAGGCTCAGCTCGCTGCGGAAGCGATCCCGGCGAGCACGAACTCCAACCCTGCACCGAAGTCGTCGGGCAGCTCCCCCGCATCGATCGCACCGAGCCGCGCGGCCTGTTCGGCCGCTTGTTGGGCGACCGCGTGGCCGTACACGTAGTGCAACAGCGTGCGCGCCGCGATCGGGGGCAGCCCCTCAGGCAGGCCGGAGCCGGCCATCGCCTTGAGCAGTCGGTCGTACGCCTCCGCGCCGCCGAACCCGAACGCAAACATCGACGAGACCACGTCGGCCCCGTCGCTGACAGCCAGCACCGCAACCCGTACGTCAGTGCAGGTCGCCCGCACCACCTCGAGCCAGTCGATCCCGTCGCCCAGGTCGCGGTGCGGCCCGCGGGCCAGGATCTCGTCGGCCACCGCGCCCAGCAGCTCCTGCTTGTTGGCGAAGTGGTGGTAGATCGCCGACTGCTGCACACCCAGCTCGGTCCCCAACCTGCGCATCGTGAGGTCGGGCAGGCCGAGGCGTCCCAAAATCCCCAGCGCCGTGTCGACGACGTCTCGTCGGTCCACCTGTGACCCACCTCTCACTTGACCTTGTCAGCGCGACCAGCCTAGCCTGAACGCCGTTCACTGAACGCCGTTCAGCACCTGAAGCCGAGGACCCATGAGCACCCAGACCGCCGAGAACCCCGTCGCCCCGCCGGCCCCGCGCCGCCGCTCGACGAGCACAGACATCGCCCTGATCGCAGCCTTCGCCGCCCTCATTGCCGTCTGCGCCCTGTTGCCGGCCATCAACGTCTCGGGGCTGGTCCCGATCACGCTGCAGACGTTCGCCGTGCTCCTCAGCGGAGCGGTGCTCGGCGCCAAGCGCGGCTTCCTCGCGGTGACGCTGTACGTCGTCCTCGGCGCCGCTGGCCTCCCCATCTTCTCGGGTGGCGCCGGCGGGCTGGGTGTCTTCGCCGGACCGACGGCCGGCTACCTGATCGGCTTCCCGCTCGGCGCGGCGCTGACGGGCTTCCTGGTCGAGCGCCTGCCCCGCAACAACAACCGTGGCCTGCGCACGTTCCTGGTCTTCCTCTGCGGCCTGGCCGGCAGCGCCGCCTTCATCCACACCCTTGGCGTGACCGGCCTCGTACTGAGGGCCGACATGTCGTGGGCGGCTGCCTGGAAGTTCGAGATGACGTTCGTGCCCGGCGACCTCATCAAGAACGCCACGATGGCGCTGGTCGCCAGCGGGGTGCACGCCGCCTTCCCGGACCTCCTGCCCCGACGCGAGCGCCAGTCGAAGCGCGAGACAATCGAGGCGTGAGCCGCATCGAACTCGACAAGGTCGTCGTCACGGTCCCCACCGCTGGCGACGACCTCGTCGTTCTGCACGAGACCTCGGTGGTGCTCACCGAGCAACGCATCGCCCTGATCGGCCCCAACGGGTCCGGCAAGTCCACGCTGGCCCGGCTGGTCAACGGCCTCGTCCCGCCAGCCGCCGGGCGCGTCATGCTCGACGACCTCGACGTGGGCGCGGACCCCCGTGCCGCGCGCCGACGGGTCGGCTTCTGCTTCACCGACCCCTCGGCCCAACTCGTCATGCCAACGGTTCTGGAGGACGTCGCCCTCTCGTTCCGGCGCACCCACCGGACCAAGTCGGACCGCGTGGCGGCGGCTCGAGGGGTCCTTGCGAGGTTCGGGCTGGCCGATCTCGAGGACCGCAGCGTGCACGCGCTCTCAGGCGGCCAGCGGCAACTGCTCGCCCTCGCCGGGGTGCTGGCCACGAACCCCGAGGTCCTCGTCGCCGACGAGCCCACCACGCTGCTCGACCTGACGAACACCCGCAAGGTCGCCGAGGTCCTCTTCGCTCTCCCCCAACAGTTGATCCTGGTCACCCACGACCTGGACCTGGCCTCCCGTTGCGACCGGGCGCTCCTCATCCGGGACGGTCGCGTACGCAAGGACGGCCCCGCCGCCGACGTCGTCGCCCACTACCGGGACACCGCGTGAGCCACCTCATGACCGGACCGCTGGGCGCGTACGTCCCCGGCGCCACCGTGTGGCATCGCCTCGGGGCCGGGCCGAAGCTGCTCGGCCTGCTGGTGGTCAGCACCGCCACCGTGCTGGTCCGCGGGCCGTTGCCGAGTCTGGTGCTGGTGAGCGTCGCGGTGGCGCTGTGCCTGTGGGCCGGCATGCGGGTGACCGGCCTGCTGCGGTCCCTGCGCCTGCTCCTGCTGATGTTGGCCGCCCTGATGGCGTACCACGTGTGGCGCAACGGCTGGCCCCGCGCGCTCGAGGCCGTCGGCGACCTGCTGGGTCTGGTCCTGCTGGCCACGCTGGTCACCGCGACCACGCCGGTCGACGACATCCTCGATGTGCTCGTACGACTCCTCGGCCCGCTGCGCCGTTTCGGGGCCAACCCCGAGCGGGTTGCCCTGGCCTTCTCCCTCACCATCCGCGCGATCCCGACGACGCTCGAGGTGGCGCGCACCTCCCGCGACGCGGCCGCCGCACGCGGGCTGGAGCGAGACCCTCGCGCCCGCCTGGTCCCGCTGGTTGTCCGCGTCGTCGCCAATGCTCGCGCGACCGGCGAGGCGCTGGACGCGCGGGGCATCGGCGACGAAGACTGAGGCCGTGAGCACCCACCATTTCGAGGTCGCGGCGACGTGGACCGGCAATCGGGGCGAGGGCACCTCGGGCTATCGCGGATACGACCGTACGGTCACGCTGTCGATCGAGGGCAAGCCTGACCTCAAGGCTTCGGCGGACAAGGCGTTCCGCGGGGACGGTGCGCTGTGGAATCCCGAGGACATGCTCGTCGCTGCTCTGGCCGAGTGCCACCTGTTGAGCTACCTGCACGCCTGCGTGACGCTCGGGGTCGTCGTCGTTGAGTACTCCGACGCCGCCACCGGGGTGATGGAGGTGGTCGGCAATGGTGGCCGCTTCCGCGAGGTCGTCCTGCGCCCGCGGGTCGTGGTGGCCGAGCAGGCGATGATCGCCGACGCCCGGCGCGCCCACTCCCTGGCCCACGAGTGGTGCTTCATTGCGAACTCGGTCAACTTCCCCGTACGGCATGAGGCGACCGTCCTGGCGTGACCGCAAGCCGGGATGCGGCCTTGCTCGAGGCGTACGGGCGACTGGTGGGGGGAAACTCGCACGTTGTGACCTTTGCAAAGGCCACAACGTGAGGGAATCACCGCCTGAGCGGGGATCCTCCGCAGGGCGAGGCGATCAAAACCCCGGAGCCGTACGGTGGCGCCAGCCGGCCGCGGCCTCGACCTGGGCGGCGAGCGCGAGCAACAGCGACTCCTCCGCCGGGCGGGCCGCCAGCATGACCCCCACCGGCAGTCCGTCGTCCGTCCAGTGCAGCGGGAGCGAGATCGCGGGCATGCCCGTGACGTTCCACGCGCTGGTCCACGGGGTGAAGGCCTTCTGGTTCTCGAAGTCACGCGCCGGGTCCGCGTCGTCGCGCAACTCCCCCACCAGTGCCGGCGGCGCCGCCACGGTGGGCGTCAGGACCGCGTCGTACGGCGCCAGCGCAGCCAGTGCCTCGGACGCGTAGCGCCGCAACTGGCCGATCGCGACGCCGAACTCGGGCCCCGACACGGCGTTGCCGCGCTCCGTGAGCCAGCGCGTCAGAGGGCGCAGCAGGTGCTCGCGGCCTTCCGGCGCACCGGAGAGGGCCGTCATCACGGACCAGCAGACCTCGAAGGTTGCGACGGCCTCGCGGGGCAGGGGCACCGGAACGTCGATCACCTCATGCCCCAGCGAGACGAGCAGGTCGCTGGCCGAGGACCAGGCGGCCACGGAGGCGGGATGCACGTCGACGTCGGCGATCACCGGCTCGATGAACCGTGCGATGCGCAGCCTCCCCGGCACCCGATCGCAGGCCGCGAGGAAGGACTCATCGGGCGCGGGAGCCCAGAACGGGTCACCCACCTGGCGTCCGGCCAGGACGTCGAGCAGCGCGGCGGAGTCCCGTACGCTGCGCGCCAGCGTCCCCGAGGTGGCCAGGCCCACGGGATCTCCATACATCGGAGCCCCGCTGATGCGGCCCCGCGACGGCTTGAGCCCCACGATCCCGCAGCACGACGCGGGGATGCGGATCGAGCCGCCGCCGTCCGAACCCTGCGCGACAGGGACGAGCCCCGCCGCCACCGCAGCGGCCGCGCCTCCCGAGGAGCCTCCGGCCATCCTCGTGCGATCCCACGGGGTGACAGCGGGCGGGAGCCCGTCCGGCTCCGTGTAGCAGGGCGATCCGAACTCGGGAGTCGACGTCTTGCCGAGGCTGACCATCCCGGCGCCCTCGATCGCCTCGGTGACGGCGTCGGAGAGGTCCGGGACGAAGTCGGCGTACGCAGCCGAACCGAAGGAGGTGCGCACCCCCGCCGTCAGGTTGAGATCCTTGATCGCGGTCGGCACTCCCCACAGTGGTCCTGCGTGCGCGGGGCGCCCGTGGCGTGCGAGTCGCTCCGCAGCACCGCGGGCGCGGTCGGGGGTGAGCGTCACGAAGGCCCCCACCTCGTCCTCGCGCGCGAGATAGTGCTCGACCAGGTCCAGCGGCGACAGGTCACCGGAAGCAACCAGGGCGCCCTGCTCCAGCGCGGAGAGATGGTGCAGCGGGTTCATTCGCCCGACCGTACGGCACTCACGCCGTCGCCGCGTTGACCCACTGCAACAGCACCCACCAGCCGCCCACGACCAGCGGGACGCCCGCCAGGGGGACCCACCAGATCCGGGAGCCGCGCACCCACCGGAGGCCGAGCCACCCCATCACTCCCGCGACGGCCACCAGCGGCCACGCGGTGGTGACCCACACGGACAGCGAGGCCAGCGAGTCGTCACACTCAGAGCAGTTGCCCGCCGCCATCGAACCGCCGAGCAGGGCCCAGAAGGCCAGCACGAGCGCGAGGAGAGCCAACACCGCCAGCGCGAGGACGCCGGCAACGCGATCGCCTGTGCTCGGCGGCCGCTCCCCCGTGCTCATCCTCAGCCCCCGACCATCACGATGAGTACGCCCACGAGCCAGCCCGCCAGACCCAGGCCCGCGAACACGAGCGGCACCCACCCGACGGTGGCACCGCGCGCCCACCGGCGCAGGAACACCACGGCCCCGCTCAGCGCGGCCAGGACGGGCCACACGATGGTGACCCAGCGGCCCACCGACGAGACCGCGCTCATGGGACCGGAGGCGTCCCCCGAGCCGCCCAGCAGTCCCCACGTGGTCAGGAACCAGGCAAACCCGGCCGACACGAACAGCAGCACCGATCCCAGGATCCGGTCGGACACGCTCGGCGTACTCATGCGGTCATCCTTCCAGCATCCGCGACCACGGGCTCGGGACCGCGCCAGGCACCGGGCCGATCAGTCGACGTGGTGGCGGCGCAGCCCGAAGGTGACGGCGTCGACCAGAGCACCCCACGACGCCTCGATCACGTTGGCGCCGACCCCCACGGTGACCCACGACGACACCCCGTCGCTGGTCTCGATGAGCACCCGCGTGATCGCGTCGGTGCCATGCCCCTGGTCGAGGATGCGCACCTTGTAGTCGATCAGTTCGAACTTCGCGACCTCGGGGTAGGCCTGCTCGATGGCCGTGCGCAGGGCGTGGTCGAGCGCGTTGACGGGTCCGTTGCCCTCTCCGGTCACGACGTAGCGCACCCCGTCGGAGGTGAGCTTCACCGTCGCCTCCGAGACGGCCTCGTCGGTGGGCCCCGCCTTGGTGAGGGTCTCGGTGATCACGCGCCACGACTCGACGTCGAAGTACGCAGGCCGCTGCCCCTCCACCTCCTCCACGAGCAACAACTCGAAGGACGCGTCGGCCGCCTCGAAGGTGTGCCCGCGCTGCTCGAGCTCCTTGACGCGGTCCGTCACGCGGGTGACGAGGTCACGGTCGCCGGACAGGTCGAAGCCCAGCTCCTTGCCCTTGAGCTCGATCGAGGCGCGTCCGGCCATGTCGGAGACGAGCAGCCGCATGTCGTTGCCGACCTCGATCGGATCGAGGTGCTGGTACAGGTTCGGGTCGACCTTGATGGCGCTCGCGTGCAGGCCCGCCTTGTGCGCGAACGCGCTGGCACCCACGTACGGCTGGCGCCCCGCCGGCGGCACGTTGGTGACCTCGGCGACCGCATGCGCGATCCGAGTCGCGTCGCGCAGCAGCCCGTCGGGCAGCACGCGACGCCCGAGCTTGAGTTCGAGGTTGGCCACCACCGTGACCAGATCCGCGTTGCCGGTGCGCTCGCCGTACCCGTTCATACAGCCCTGGACGTGGCTGGCGCCCGCCTCCACCGCGGCGATCGAGTTGGCGACCGCGCAGCCGGTGTCGTTGTGGGCGTGGATGCCGACGCGTACGCCGGTGGAGGCGATGACGTCCGCGACGATGTCGCCCACCCAGTGGGGCAGCATCCCGCCGTTGGTGTCGCACAGGGCCACCACGCTGGCGCCCGCCTGGGCGGCAGCACCGACCACCTCCAGGGCGTACGCCCGGTCCAGGCGGTAGCCGTCGAAGAAGTGCTCCGCGTCGACGAAGACCTCCCTGCCCTCTCCCACCAGGTGCTGCACCGTGTCCGTGATCATCGCCAGGTTCTCGGCCAGGGTCGTGCGCAGCGCCAGCTCGACGTGGCGTACGTGCGACTTGGCCACCAGGGTGACGGTGGAGGCGCCCGACTCTCGCAGGGCGGCGACCTGCGGGTCGTCTGCGGCGACCAGTCCCGCCTTCCGCGTCGAGCCGAAGGCCGCGAGCGTGGCGTGCTGGAGGTCGAGCTCTGCCGCGCGGGCGAAGAACTCGGTGTCACGCGGGTTGGCGCCCGGCCATCCGCCTTCGATGTAGCCGACGCCGAGGGAGTCGATCAGGCGCGCGATCGTGATCTTGTCGGCGACCGAGAGGTTGAGCCCCTCCTGCTGCGCCCCGTCGCGCAGAGTGGTGTCGTAGACGTGGAACGCGCCGTGAAGGTCCATGGTCTTCTCTCGGTCGGGTCGAGCAACAAAAAGACCCCCCGTCGGGAACGAGAGGTCAGCGCGTCAGGAGTCCTGACGCGCTAGCGAATGATGAAGGCACCGGGTCGCACACCCCCATGGTGACACGTCCCGCGCCCAGAGGTGGGCCGGATTCCAGCATCCGGGTCGACGTCGCCTGCTGAGGCCCGGAGCCGATCCCCGGAGCCGATCCCCGGAGCCGATCCCTGGAGTCAGCCCTACAGCCAGGACGGAGCGTTGACGCTCGCGAAGGGCGCATCCGAGGCCGGAGCCCAGTGCGGCCCTGCCTGCTGCGCGTACGCGGCCAGACCCGAGGCACACGCGGCGACGAGCACAGCGGTGAGCAGCCACGGGACCGGACGCGAGGCCGCGGCGTCGACCACACGGTGGAGCGGCCCGCGGAAGCGGCTGCCGCCGGGGCCCCACCACAGCCCGGCCGCGAACGACCAGCCGACCAGTCCCAGCGCGAGCCCCATCGAGACCGACAGCGCGTAGCACAACAGCGCGACAGCCACACCCGCTCCGGCTGCCCACAGGGCCAGCAGGCCGGCCCCGGGCAGGGCCGCGACGACGTGCCACGGCGCGGCCAGGATGCCGGCCAACCCGTCCCACCACCGCGCACCGCGCAGGGAGCGCTTGCGTTCGCGCGCCGAGGTCGACAGCGAGCCGGCACGCAGGATCCACATGCCCAGGAGCAGCACGGTCACCGCGATCCAGGGTGCGGCGGCCACGGCCGCCGCGGCGACGAGGCCCGCCACCGCAACCAAGGTCCCCCGTCGCATTCGCTCGAACAGCCCGACGCGCGGCGGCGGCTGGCCGACCTCGGTCCAGGCAGACCAGTCCTCCTCGGAGGGACCCTCGTCCTCGCCGCCCTCGTCCCACTCGTCCCAGGGCGCGTCCGCCTCGGCCGCCGACCGCGTCGTCGTCTCGGGCAGGTGGCGCGTCGGGGGCAGGGCGCGTACGGCTGAAGGGGCCTCGAGCGCCGTACGAGCCTGTGCGGCCGCGGCGTCGGCGGCCACGTACGGCGCCGTCAGACCCACGTCGTCACGCTGAGCCCGCCGCACCTCGCGGCGCCCACGGGAACTGCCCAGATCGGCCAGCCACTCGCGCACCTCGACGAGGTCCGGGCGCCGGTCGGGATCAGGGTCGAGGCAGGCCTCGAGCAGTTCGCGTACGGGCTCAGGAACGTCGGAGAGGTCGTGCTCGCCGCGACGCACCCGGTCCATGACGGCCATCGACGGTCCGCGACCGTACGGCGCGCGGGCCTGCGCAGCGAACGCCACCGTCGCCGCCCAGGAGTGGACGTCGGAGGCCTCGACGGCGTCGTGGCCGTGCAGGATCTCGGGGGCGAGGTAGCCCGGAGTGCCCAGCAGCCACCCCGTCATCGTCAGCCGGGAGTCGTCGGCGACCCGCGCCAGACCGAAGTCGATCAGGATCGGAGTGCGCCCCTCGAGAATGACGTTCGAGGGCTTGATGTCGCGGTGCAGGACACCGACCGCGTGGACGGCCTGGAGCGCCTCCGCAAGACAGTCGGCCAGCCACACCAGGTCGTCGCCGTCGATCGCGCCCTCCTGCTGGGCGTGGTCGTGGAGGGTGAGTCCCGGGACATAGCGCGTCGCGACGTAGGGCACCGCTCCCCACGGGTCGGCGTCGATGACCTCCGCGACGCGGCGATTGCGCACCCGCGCGAGCGAGTCGACCTCCCGCGCCAGCCGCTGGCGGGCCTCGTCGTCGCCCACCACGTTGGGCCGCAGCACCTTGAGCGCCACTGGGCGCTCTCCGCGCCGCTGCGCCAGGTGGACCACACCCATGCCGCCCTCACCGAGTCGCGCACGCAGCTCGTAGCCGTCGACGCTCAGCCCGGGCGGGGGCGCGGAGGGGCGCGCCGGGGGAAGGCTGGTCACCCCCGCAGGCTACCCGGCGGGGGTGAGGGAGCAGCGCAACGACGCCGGCTCAGGCCAGCGGCTTCATCCAGCCGAACGTGTCCTCGGCGCGGCCGTACTGGATGTCGACCAGCGCCTGGCGGACCTTCATGGTCAGCTCCTGGCTGGCGGGGGCGGGCGTCTCGCCGCCGTCCCACTTGAGGCTGCCGACCGGGGTCACGACGGCCGCCGTGCCGCACGCGAAGATCTCGACGATCTCGCCGCTGGCGACGCCCTCGCGCCACTCGTCGATGGAGAACTTCCGCTCGGTGACCGTGTGGCCCAGCGTCCGGGCGAGCTCGATGATCGACGAACGCGTGATGCCCTCGAGGATGGTGCCGGTCGCCGGCGTCACGATCGAGCCGTCCCGGAAGACGAAGTACATGTTCATGCCGCCGAGCTCCTCGACGTAGGTCGCCTCCTGGCTGTCGAGGAAGACGACCTGGTCGCAGCCGTTGGCCGACGCCTCCTGCTGGGCCACCAGCGACGATGCGTAGTTGCCACCGGTCTTGGCGGCCCCCATGCCCCCGCGCCCCGCCCGCGAGTACTCCGTGGTGAGCCACAGGCTGACCGGCTTGATCCCACCCTTGAAGTAGGCACCGGCCGGGCTCGCGATGACCATGAAGGTGACGTGCTGGCTGGGGCGCACGCCCAGGAACCGCTCGGAGGCGAACATGAAGGGCCGCAGGTAGAGAGACTTCTCGCCCTCGGGGTCCGGCACCCACCGCTGGTCCGCCTCGACGAGCGCCTCGACTGCCTGGAGGAAGTCCTCGGTCTCGAGCACCGGCAGCGCGAGGCGGTGCGAGGAGCGGGCCATGCGCGCCGCATTCGCCTCGGGGCGGAAGAACCAGATGGTGTCGTCCGCGTGGCGGTAGGCCTTCATCCCCTCGAAGGTCTCCTGCGCGTAGTGCAGGACCGCCGTCGCGGGGTCCAGGGAGATGGGGCCGTACGGCTCGATCCGCGCGTCGTGCCAGCCCTTCTCCGGCGTCCACTCGACGGTGAACATGTGGTCGGTGAAGTGCTGACCGAAGCCGGGGTTGGCCAGGATCTCCGCGATCCGGGCGTCGTCGGTCGGGGTCGCGGTCAGTGTGGTGCGGATCTCCATGGACATGAAACTACTCGACCTTTCGGGTCACGTCGCCGCCGGTGCGCCGGCAGCGTCAGGGGAACGTTGTGGGGGACGAAATGCAACGGTGCCGGGCACGCGTCGCGAGCCCGGCACCGTCGTGAGACGTCACATGTGCGGGCTCAGCCGGCTACTCGCTTGGCGATCGCGTCGCCGACCTCAGCGGTACGCCGCGACACGCTCGCGTCGCGCTCGGTCAGGTCGTTGATCACGGCCTCCTCGACGCGGGCAGCCTGCTCGGACAGACCCAGGTGGTCGAGCATCAGGCCGACCGACAGGATGGCTGCGGTGGGGTCGGCGATGCCCTGGCCGGCAATGTCGGGCGCGGAGCCGTGGACGGGCTCGAACATCGACGGGTAGGTGCGGTCGGGGTTGACGTTGCCGCTGGCGGCCAGGCCGATGCCGCCGGTCACGGCTGCGGCGAGGTCGGTGATGATGTCGCCGAAGAGGTTGTCGGTGACGATCACGTCGAAGCGGGACGGGTTGGTCGTCATGTGGATCATGGCCGCGTCGATGTGCATGTAGTCGGTGGTCACGTCCGGGTACTCGGCGCCCACCGAGGTGAACAGGCGCCACCACACGGACCCGGCGTTGACCAGCACGTTCGTCTTGTGGACGAGGGTGAGGTGCTTGCGCGGGCGCTTGGCAGCGCGAGCGTAGGCGTCGCGGATGACCCGCTCGACGCCGAACGCGGTGTTGACGCTGACCTCGGTCGCGACCTCGGCGGGGGTTCCCACCCGCAGCGCGCCGCCGTTGCCCGTGTACGGACCCTCGGTGCCCTCACGGACCACGACGAAGTCGACGTCGCCGGGGTTCGCCAGCGGGGAGACGGAGCCGGGGAAGATGCGGGACGGGCGCAGGTTGACGTAGTGGTCGAGCTCGAAGCGGATCTTGAGCAGCAGGCCGCGCTCCAGGATGCCGGCGGGCAGGTTGGGGTCGTTCGGCTTGCCACCCACCGCGCCGAGCAGGATCGCGTCCTGCTGCTTCAGCTCGGCAAGGACCTGCGTCGGCAGGACGTCCTTGGTGCGCAGGTAGTTCTCGGCGCCCAGGTCGTAGGGGGTCTGGGCGAAGGTTCCCGGGGCCACCGCCTCGAGGACCTTGAGCGCCTCGACGGTGACCTCCTGGCCGATGCCGTCGCCGGGGATCACCCCCAGGTTGAACGTGGAGGAGCCGGGCGCGGGAGGGGTGTGGTTCATGGACTGAATTCTAGTTGTCGTCGGGCCACGGGCCGCCGTTGTCCCGCAGGGCGAGCGCGGCCTGCACGGCGGCGCGGCCGTACGGGTTCTCGGGGTCTCGACGGGCCGGGCCCCACTCGGTGGGCTCGGGGTACATGTCGTACATGGCGTGCTCCTTGCTGGTCGGGTCACTGCTGGGGCTGTGCTGTGCGGGGCAGGCGTGTGTGCCTGCCCTCCCGACCAGGCGCTCCGGGGAGCGCTGGGGCTGCATGGGTCTCATGCGGAGCCGGTACGGCAACGAATCTGCGGATCGCGCGAGTGGTGTCGCCGAGCGATCTGCCGCGGAGCGCCTGGATCGAGAAGATCACGAGGCCTGAGCGTCAACGCCGAAAACCCGCGGCGAGGTGGCCTCGTGTCAGGCCTCGCCGCGGCTCTCGATAAGTACGAAGACGTTCCGCATGATTGAGCGAGCGTACGTCAGCGCCCCGGACTGGCGCACCGGGTTTCGCCGAACTGACCACCTTGTGAGACGGCCGTACCGGGATGAAAGACTCGGACACCTCATGAGTGCTCCTCCCGAACTCCCCCACATCGTCCAGCGCGCCTTCGACGTCTCCCGTCGTGCCGGGTACGTCTCCTTCTGCCGCAACGAGACCGGCCGACTGCTCGCTGCCCTCGCGGCAACGCGGGCGGGGACCATGGCCGAGTTCGGCACCGGCTGCGGGGTGGGCACCGCATGGCTGCGCAGCGGCGCGCGCGAGGGCGCCCGCATCGTCTCCGCCGAGCTCGACGCGACGCTGGCGGAGGCGGCGGCGGAGATCTTCACAGACGACCCCAGCGTCGAGGTGCTCGCGGCGGACTGGAGCGTGCTGCGCGAGCGTGGCCCCTACAGCCTGCTCTTCCTCGACTCCGGCTCTCCCGAGGACATGCGGGTCGACCAGATCGTCGACCTCGTGGAGCCGGGCGGCATCGTCGTCCTCGACGACTTCACGCCCTGCGAGATGTGGCCACCGGTGACGTTCGGCCGTGTCGACACGCTGCGCGAGCAGTGGCTCACGGACGAGCGATTCACCGCGTCCGAGGTCATGGTCACCTCGGACGCCTCAGCGGTCATCGCCACCCGCCGCTGACCTGCCGAGGGCATCCTGGGGGCTGGCCCGGCCTGCTTGGATGGGCCGCGTGAGCATCCTGCACGTGCGCGACCTGACGCACTCCTTCGGCGAGCACCGGGTCCTGCAGCGGGTCACCTTCGAGGTGGCGGCTGGCGAGGCGCTGGCCGTCGTCGGGCCCAACGGGTCCGGCAAGACGACGTTGCTGCGCGCGATCACCGGCGCCCAGCCCGCTGACGAAGGCACCGTCGAACTGCTGGGCGCACCGCTGGACGAGCGCTCCCCCGCCGTGCGTCGGGCCATGGCCGTGGTCATGGACGATCTCGACTTCTACCCTGACCTCACGGTCGTGGAGCACCTGGATCTCATGGCCCGCGCGCACGGGGTCGACGACGCGGAGGAGGTCGTCGACGACGTGCTGGCCGAGGTGGGACTGACCCACGTCTCTGCCCAGCTCCCCGGAACCCTGTCGTCCGGCCAGCGCCGCCGCCTCGCGCTGGCCAGTGCCCTCGTACGCCCGCGCCGCCTGCTGGTCCTCGACGAGCCCGAGCAGCGACTCGACGTGGCGGGGGTGGACTGGCTGGGCGACCGACTGCTGGCCGAGCGCGACGCCGGCGGGGCAGTGCTGCTGGTCTCCCACGACCCGGAGTTGGTCGCCAAGGTGTGCGACCGCACCCTCGACCTGAGCGCGACCCCGTGAACGCTGCCCCCGCCGCATCCGCTGCCGAGCAGCCTGCGGACACTCCGTCCGCGCGCGAGGTCGCCCGTCAGATCCGGGCCTGGCGGCGCACGCGCGGCGACCTGTCGCTGCTGCAGGTCCTCGAGGACGCCTACGTGGGCGTGCTGAGCACAGTGCTGGTGGGCGCGATGCTCATCAGCGTGCTGCTGGGCGTACGCGAGAGCACAGCGCCACTGTGCACCGACGCCTGCCGGGCAGCCAGCGGCGCGTTGGGGTGGATCGTCATCCCCGCCCTGGTGGCAGCCTGCCTCGCCGTGGCGCGCCTCCTGGGCCCCGTCTTCACCCCGCCGGCCGCCGGACCATGGCTCCTGGCCACCCCCGTGGACCGCAGCGGACTGCTCCGCGCGCCGTGGCGTCGCGCGCTCGCGCTCGCAGCGGGCGCCGGCCTCCTCGTGGCGCCTGCCGCCGCGATCCTGGCCGGCCTGGACACCGGCGCAGGCGCAGCCGTCACGGCGCTGGCCGCCACGGGTTGCCTGGGAGCCGTGGCGGGCGCCGCGTGGGCCCAGCTGTCCGACACGTCCTGGTCGCGCTGGGCAACCTGGGCCACGCTCGCGCTGCTCTGGGCGGCCCTCACGGTCATCACCGTGGCTCCGGACCGCATCCCCACGCCCCTGCTCACGCCGCCTCAGGCGTGGTTCGCGACGGGAGTGGTCAGCCTCCTCGCGCTGGCGACAGTCGTGGGCTCTCGGCGCAGTCTGGACTCGACGCGTCGCAGCTCGCTGAGCCGGGCCGAGGCAGCATGGCCGAGCCTGTCCGGCGCCATGGCGTCCCTGGACCTGACCCTGCTCTACGACGTGCTGCTGGCCCGCCGGTGGGCGCATGCGCAGGTCCGTCCCCGGCGAGGTGGGCCCCATCGCTGGTGGGCCCTGGTCCACCGTGACCTGATCCGTCTCACCCGTCAGCCACAGCCGTGGCTGGTGCTCGCCGCGTTGACGTTGGTTCCGTACGCCGCGGCGCGCGCTGGGCTCGACACCGGACTGGGGCCGGTGATCGCCCTGTGTGGCCTGATCGCTGGCCCCGCCCTGTCGACCGGCCTGCGGGTGGTCTGCCGCTCGCGCGCTCTGACCACGGCGCTGCCGTTCTCCGATGAGGCCGTACGGTGCGCCCATCTGGTGCTGCCCACCATCGGCCTGACCCTGTTCGCCTGCGCGGTCTCGCCCGCCGTGGCGGCGCAGTCGGGATGGTCGGCCGCATGGTTGGTGTGCCTGGCTGGCGCGGCCTCAGGGTTGGCGGCGAGCACCCGGTGGATCTGCGCGGGTCCTCCCGACTACGGGAGTCCGTTGCTCGCGACTCCGGCAGGAGGGCTGCCCCCCGGGGTGGTGATGGGGCTGGTGCGCGGCGTCGACGTGTGGCTCCTGACCGCCGTTCCGATGCTGTGGGGCCCCACGGGCGTGGCCATCTCCCTCGCACTGAGCGCCACCGTGATGGTGGCGCTGGTGGCCAAGACCTCTTGACTTCTAAGGACTTGTCCTTAATTCTCGTGGTGTGACACGCACCACTCGAAGCGCCGCCGCACGTGACGCCATGCTCGATGCCGCGGAGGAGATCGCCTGCGACACCGGCTTGGGCGGCCTCACGCTCACGGCCGTGCAGCAGCGGGCCGGGCAGGCCAACAAGTCGGCAGCGGCCTACCACTTCGGGTCGCGCACCGGCCTGCTCAGCGCGCTGACCGCACGGCGCATGGGTCCCATCGACGAGGACCGCCGCCAGATGCTGGATGCCCTCGGCCCCGACTGCGTCGACCTGCGAACCCTCAGCCTTGCGCTGGTGCTCCCACTCGCGCGCGCCACGATCATGGTCCCCGGCTCGCGGTACGCGCGCTTCCTCGCGCAGGCCTTCCTCGACCCTCAGCTCGGCGAGCTGGTGCTGGGTCAACCCGAAGGCAGCAGCTTCCGAGAGGTCCGTGAGCTGATGCACCGCGCGCTCTCGGCACACCTGGACGACGCCCTCGCCGACGCGCGCCTGGCCTCCGCCCTGGCCATGGTGATCACCACCTGCGCCCTCCACGAGGGCCACCCCGACTGGGGCGCCGATCCCATCGTGGTCGACGACCTCGCCGCCACCACGCTGGCGCTGCTCACGGCACCCGCACCCACCCACGCCGCCACCCCACCGCACACCCTCAGGAGAGACGCATGATCACCCAGACCACGATGTTCCGCACCGCCACCGACCCGCTGATGGTCTTCGGGCCGATGGTCGGATCCCGGCTCGGCGAGGGCGTGGAGTCGGCACCGTACGAGCTCTTCGGCGTCACGCCGGCCTCCCCCACCATCGGGGCGTACATCACCGGCGTCACCCTGCAGGGCGGCATGAGCACCGATCTCCTCGCGGAGCTGCGCCGAGCCCTGACCGAGTTCAAGGTGCTCTTCTTCCGCGACCAGCGCATCGAGCGCAGCCAGCACCGCGACTTCACCGCCCAGTGGGGCGAGTTGGAGCAGCACCCGTTCTTCAAGTACACCCAGCCCGGCCAGACCGACGTGGACGTGGCGACCCTGGCCAAGGACGCGATGTCGGCCGGCCTCGAGAACGGGTGGCACAACGACGTCACGTGGCACACCAACCCGTCCTTCACCTCCGTGCTGCGGGCGGTGGAGGTGCCCGCCGTCGGCGGCGACACGTTGTGGTCCGACACCGGGGTCGCCTACGACCTGCTGCCCCAGGACATCAAGGACCGCATCGACACGCTGTACGCCGAGCACGACTGGATGCTCACGTTCGGCGCCGGCATGGGACAGGAGGTCGCCGACACGCTGCGGCCACACTTCCCGCCGGTGACGCACCCCGTGGTGCGCGTGATCCCCGAGACCGGTCGCCGGGTGATCTTCGTCAACACCTACTTCACGATGCGCATCCTCGGCGTGGACCAGGCCGAGTCCGACGAACTGCTCGGGTTGCTCTACCGCCACGTGAACCGTCCCGAGTTCCAGGTGCGCCTCAAGTGGGAGCCCAACACCGTGGCGATGTGGGACAACCGCGCGTGCCAGCACTACGCCAGCAGCGACTACTTCCCGCAGCGCCGCGTGATGGACCGCATCTCCGTGGTCGGCGACGTGCCGGTCGGCATCGCCGGTTGATCCCTGCCCTGCCGGCCCCGGAGCGGATCAGTCCGGGACCGGCAGGGGCACCGTGAACCACGGCAGCATCACCTGGGTCAGGGGTCCGATGCCCAGGGCGTACAGGATCGTCCCGAGACCCAGCGACCCGCCCAACGCCAGTCCCACGATGACGACGACGATCTCCAGCCCCGTACGGACCAAGCCGATCGGGCGGCCAGTGCGCCGCGAGAACCCGGTCATCAAGCCGTCGCGGGGGCCACGGCCGAACTGGGCTCCGATGTAGAGCGCGGTCGCCAGACCGTTGCACACCACCCCCAGCACCAGCAGGGACACGCGCGCCCACAGCGCCTCGGGCTCGGCCAGCACCGCCAGCGTCGCGTCCGCGCTGAGTCCGACGAGCACGGCGTTGGCGATCGTGCCCAGCCCCGGCTTCTCTCGCAGCGGGATCCACAGCAGCAGGACCACGAAGCTCATCACGACCACGGCCTGGCCCAGCGTGATGGGGACGTGCCGGATGAGGCCGGAGTGCAGCACGTCCCACGGGGCCAGCCCCAGCGCGCCGCGCACCATCAGTGCCAACGAGAAGCCGTACAGCGCCAGTCCCACGAACAACTGCGGGAGCCGGCGCCCGAGCCGCCCGGCTCTCAACTGCGCGATCGGGCCGAGGTCCGTGAGTTGGCGAGGGGCGCGCGGCGCGGGCGGGTGGACGCTGGTCATGCAGTCCATTGTGCCGCTGATTGGCCTTGTCACGAATAGCCAATTGAGGAAAAGTGGCCTCTATGAGCGCCACCATCAGCGCCACGCGCGTAGCCACTCTGGTCGGCGAGTTCGACCGCTCCCCCGCCTACCTCGGCCTGGCCGAAGCGCTCCGACTGCTCATCGGGGACGGTCGCATCAGCCTCGACGTCCGCCTGCCGAGCGAGCGCTCCCTCACAGCCGCACTCGACGTGTCCCGCACGACCGTCACGCGGGCGTACGCCGAACTGTGCGAATCGGGATACGCCGAGGCCCGCCGCGGCTCCGGCACCCGGACCCGGGTCCCGGGCGGGCGCAGCCGAGCCCACGACCGGGCCCTGCTCCCGATGAGCGCCGACCCCGACGTGATCGACCTCAACTGCGCTGCCCCCTCCGCACCCCCCGGCGTCGCAGCCGCGTACGCGGAGGCCGTGCGCGAGCTCCCCGCCTACCTCTCGGGGACCGGCTACTTCCCGCTGGGCGTGGACGGGCTGCGCGAAGCCATCGCCGAGTCGTACGCCCGCCGCGGGGTGCCGACCTCCCCCGGCCAGATCATGGTCACCCCCGGCGCGCTGTCGGCGGCCACCGTCATCGCCCAGGCGCTGACCCGGCCCGGCGACCGCGTGGTCGTCGAGTCGCCGACCTACCCCAACGCCACCCAAGCGCTGGCCACGGCCGGGGCCCGACTGGTGCCCGCCCCCGTGGATCCCGGCGGCTGGGACCTCGATGCCATGGTCGCGACCGTTCGCCACTCCTCGGCCCGGGTGACCTATCTGATCCCCGACTTCCAGAACCCGACCGGACACCTCATGGGCGATGCCGAACGCGAGGCGCTGGCCTCGTCCCTGTCGCGCGCCCGCACCGTCGCCGTGATCGACGAGGCGCACCAGGCCCTGGCACTCGACCCCGGGCTGGCGGAGTCGATGCCGCGGCCGTTCGCGGCGTACGCGCCCGACGCCGTCACCATCGGCAGCGCCAGCAAGAGCCACTGGGGCGGGTTGCGGCTGGGCTGGATCCGCGCCCAGGAGGAGACCCTCGACGCTCTCGTCACGGCACGCGTCGGCCTGGACCTGGGGTGCCCGGTGGTGGACCAGCTGGCTCTGGCGCACCTGCTGGCCGACGACGGCGAACTCCTCGCCCATCACCGCGCCCGCCTCGCCGAGCAGCGCGCCGCGCTCGCCCAGGCCGTGACCGACCTGCTGCCCGAGTGGCGTTTCGTCCTGCCCTCGGGGGGTTTGGCGCTGTGGTGCGAGTTGCCCCGACCGGGCGCGCTGCGCCTGGTCCAGGCCGCGCAGGAGCGCGGGGCCGTCGTCGCCCCCGGGAGCGTCTTCGCCGTCGAGGGCGGCCTCGACCGGTTCGTACGGATCCCGTGGACCCAGTCCCCCGACGCGTTGCGCACCGCGGTGCAGCGCATCGCCGCCGCCTGGGCCGACCTGACCCCCTACCCGAGCGCCCCGACGGCAGAGACCAACCGAGTGCTCATCGCCTGAACGACGAACGGCCCGGCGGCGCGTGAGCGCCACCGGGCCGATCGTGAGGTACGTCAGACCAGGTCGACCGCGCGGACCGTGGCCGCGTCGATGGCGCCCTCGATCGCGCTGAGCGACTCGACAGGGATCGCCGAGTCGACCGACAGCGCCACCAGGGCGTGGCCGCCCTTGGCGTCGCGGGCCACCTGCATGCCCGCGATGTTGACGCCGGCCTCGCCGAGGAGGCCACCGACGGTGCCCACCATGCCGGGACGGTCGGCGTAGGTGAAGAACGCCAGGTGCTCGGTCGGCTCGATGTCGACGTCGAAGCCGTTGACCTCGACCAGGCGCTCACGCTGCCCGATGCCCACCAGCGTGCCGGAGACCGACACCTGCGAGCCGTCGGCGAGCGCACCGCGCAGGGTGATCAGGTTGCGGTGGTCGACCGACTCCGACTCCGTCACCAGTCGCACGGCCACGCCGCGCTCCGCAGCCAGCAGGGGCGCGTTCACGTACGAGACCTGGTCCTCGACGATGTCGGTGAAGACACCCTTGAGGGCGGCGAGCTCCAGCACCTTGACGTCGTACTCGGTGATCTCACCGCGCACCTCGACGTCGAGCGACTGCGCGACCTCGCCAGCCAGTGCCGTGAAGACGCGGCCGAGCTTCTCGGTCAGGGCGATGCCGGGGCGCACGTCCTCGGCGATGACCCCACCCTGGACGTTGACCGCGTCGGGCACGAGCTCGCCCGACAGGGCGAGGCGCACCGACTTGGCCACGGCGATGCCCGCCTTCTCCTGGGCGGCGTCGGTGGAGGCCCCGAGGTGGGGGGTGGCCACGACGTTCTCCAGCTCGAAGAGCGGCGAGTCGGTGCACGGCTCGGTCGCGAAGACGTCCAGGCCGGCAGCCGCGATGCGCCCCGTCTTGAGGGCGTCGTAGAGCGCCGCCTCGTCGACGATGCCACCGCGGGCGGCGTTGACCAGCACCAGGTTGGACTTGGCCTTGGCGAGCTGCTCGGCACCGATGAGACCCACGGTCTCGGGGGTCTTGGGGAGGTGGACGCTCATGAAGTCGGCCTCGGCCAACAGCGTGTCGAGGTCCACGAGGCGCACGCCCATCTGCGCGGCGCGGCCGGCCTGCACGTACGGGTCGTACGCGATGACCTTCATCCCGAAGGCGGACAGACGCTGGGCGACCAGGACGCCGATGCGGCCCAGACCCACGATGCCGACGGTGGTCTCGTACAGCTCGATGCCGGTGTACTTCGAGCGCTTCCACTCGCCGTTCTTCAGCGCGGCGTGCGCCGGGCTGATGTGACGGGCCGCCGCCAGCATGAGGGCGACGGCGAGCTCCGCGGCGGAGACGATGTTGGAGGTCGGCGCGTTGACGACCATGACGCCAGCCTGGGTGGCGGCCTTCACGTCGACGTTGTCGAGGCCAACGCCGGCACGGGCCACGACCTTGAGGTTCTTGGCGGCGGCGAGCGCCTCGGCGTCCACCTTGGTGGCGGAGCGCACCAGGATGGCGTCGACGTCGGCGATCGCGGGCAACAGCTCGGCGCGGTCGGCGCCGTTGCAGTGACGGATCTCGAAGTCGGGGCCGAGGGCCTCGAGCGTCGCGGGGCTGAGCTCTTCTGCGATGAGTACGACAGGCTTGGTCACAGCGAAAGTTCCTCGTGAGGTGGGGCGGATGAGAACCAGTGGTCCGTGGCAACCCCGATCGGGGGCGCGGGCCCGGCACGACGCTGTGCTGGGACCCAGCCTAGCCCAGCACAGCACGCCCGGCGATTCGGTCCCACGCCCGCCACGTCAGGCGGCGCGGGGCTGATTCACGCCGAGGCTCGACGACCCTCGAGCGCGGCCACGGTCTGGGCCAGCATGCCTTCGACGGGGCCGCGACGCCACCGGGCCGGCCAGGGCAGCCGCGTCCACACTGCCGCCAGCACCAGGGCGCCCACGGTCATGCCCACGACGTTCAGCCAGGCGTCGTCGCTCAGGGCCGGACGCAGCACTCGGACCCACCAGGCCAGCCATACGACGTGCAGGGCGTACAGCGTCAGCGTCATCGACCCGGCGTCCGCGACGGTGCGCACCAGCGCGCGCACACCGCCCTGGTCCATGGCGCCGATGACCAGGCAGCCGGCGACGAGCGCCGCGGCCAGACACAGGTCGAAGGCCAGCACCGGCCACACCGTCTCGTACGCGATCAGGTCGACGACGCCCACCAGATCAGCCACGCGCCAGGCCGCGGCGAGGGCCAGGAACACCACGGCGGCGACGGCGGCGGGCACTCGCCGCACGCCCGTCGCGGGCAGCAGGAGGCGGGTCAGGAGCACGCCGGCGCACGCCATGAGGACCAGCACGATCTGGGGATAGCTGTCGCTGGCCAGCAGTTCGAACCACCACAGCGCGGGCGACTGCTCCATCATCAGGCGAGTCCGGACAGGTTCGGTGGACTCAGCGACCCACGGGGCGAGGGCTGCGGCCGTCGCACCCACCGCGGCCACCGCCCAGGTCGGCAGTCGGACGATGAACCACATCAGGAGCGTCAGCACGCCCAAGGGGGCGAGGACGATGATGACCTGGGCACCCGCCTGATCGAGCAACCAGCCCAGCCCCAGCAGAGCCACGGCGTGGACGCACGTGCTCACCAGGTGCCTGCGGGCACCGTGCGCCCGGGCACCCAGTTGCGCTCCGACGCCCACCAGCATCGCGAACAGTGGGAACGTCAGGTACTCCGACAGCGCAAGCACGTCTGCCGGGCCCCCTGTGGGCGCAGTGTGGGCGACGAACATCGACACGAGCGCAAGGCCACGCGCCAGGTCGACACCGGCGATGCGTGAGGACCCCTCGAGACGACTCATGGCGGGAGTATTGCTCAGCCGCAGGTGCTCCGCCTGCCGTCTCACGCACTCGGCGCCGTGAGATGGCTCGGTCGGGTGGCTCAGTCAGGTGGCTCGGTCAGATGGCGCAGCCGTCGGGGCCGCACTCCTCACCGCTCGCCACGATGTCGATCGAAGGTCGAGAGTCGGCCCACGCCCGCTCGAGCACCTGGGTGAACACCTTGGCCGGTTGGGCGCCGGAGACCCCGTACTTCTCGTCGACGACGTAGAAGGGGACGCCAGTGGCGCCGTACGCCCGCGCTGCCGCCACGTCCGCCTCGACCTCGGCCGCGTAGTCGGTGCCCTGGAGCACCTCGCTCACCCGCTCCCCCACCAGCCCCACGGAGGTCGCGATGTCGGTGAGTACGGCCGGGTCGCCGATGTTGCGCGCCTGGCCGAAGTTGGCGTCGAACAGCGCCTCCTTGAGTGCGCCCTGCAACGCCGCGCCACCCTCGGCGAAGGCCAGGTGCAACAGCCGGTGCGCGTCCACGGTGCTGACGTGCATGGCCTCCTCGTAGCGCCACGCCATGCCCTCCTGCGCGGCGACGTCCACGACGCGGGAGATCATCTCGCGTCCCGCCTGCGGGCCTCCCCCGTACTTGCGCCCCAAGGACTCGGCGACAGTCTCGGTCGGCACCGCCGGCGCCGTGGGGTCGAGCAGGTAGGAGTGCCACTGGATCTCCACCTCGTCCGCGTGCGGGAAGTCGGCCAGCGCCGTCTCGAGACGACGCTTTCCGATGTAGCACCACGGACACACGATGTCGGACCAGATGTTGATGCGCATGGCCAGCTCAACCCTCGACGGGGGCGCTTTGTTCCGGAGCCGACCGACGTCGCAGCGTCCCCGCCACACGAACAGCAGTCAGAGACGACAGCGCCACGAAGACCGGCAGGTAGAGGTACAAGTAGCGCGGGCGAGCCTCGAAGAGCAGCAGGAACACCAGCAACCCGACCAACGACAGGCGCATGGCTGCACTCGGCAGGTTGAACATGCCCCGTGGCCACGCCACCACCGGCGCCACGAGCAGCACGAGCACCGCCAGCCACAGCACCTGCCACCCGAGCAGCACCGTCGGATAGTGGGCCCCGTGCAGGTTGACCCAGTCTCGGATCGCGGTGCTTCGAGCATCGTTGCGGACCCAGCCCGGGTCCGGGGCGGACATGGTCCCCTCGCCGTACGCAAAGAAGCTGCCGTCGCCGAAGACCCAGTTGCCCTTGTCGTTGAGGAACTCCGCATAGCCGTACGGCCCCATCGCCTCGACGCGCTGCAGATAGCTGTCGACAGCGTGCTCGGAACGCTCCTCGGGAGGCAGGTTGATCATCTCGACGACATCGGGATGGTTGTAGCCACCCCAGCGGTGGGTCCCGTAGGGCGTCTCAACCCGCACCGCACCCATGTTGAGGAAGTGGGTGAACGGCATCGCATGCTCGACCTCCTCCCCCTCGGGTGCGAACCCGAAGGGCGAGATGAGCAGGTTCGACCCCACGACGGAGACCCCCACACCCGCCGCCAGGGCCACCGCGGCGGTGGCACGGCGCACCAGATCGGGGCGCGTCCAACGCCGCCAGTTGGTCACCGCGATCCCGCCACCGATCACGGCCAACAAGGCGAAGAGCACGGTCGGCTTGACCTGGTAGCCAAGGTGGAAGACAACACCGATCCCGAGCCACAGGAGGCCGCGGACCCACAGCCGGTCCGCGTCGAGCAGTCGGACGAAGAGGTAGATGATCGTGATCGGGAAGAGCATGCCGATCGTGTCCGAGTAGGCCACCGCTGCGTACGGGCTGACGGCCAAGAAGGGGGTGAGCAGGACTGCGTACACGTAGCCCGCGGTCGGGCCCGCCACCCGTCGGGTGGTCAGGTAACCGATCGCGAAGGCGGCCGTCATCGCCATGGCGGTGATGAGCACCGCGCCCGTGGCTCGCCCCGTGATGCCGACTGCGGCGCACAGCTCGTACCACCGCGTGAGCGCGGCGACCAGCAGCGAGTTGTTGGGGTACAGGTTGATCATCCAGGACAAGGTTTCGCTGTCCGCCCCGCCGTGGACCATCCCGTACGACCACTCCTCGACCATGGCCGAGTCCCAGCCGGTGGGCGCCCAGATCGCCAGCCCCACGCGCACCATCGTTGCGCCCAGAGCCGTCAGCCACAGCAGTCCCAGACCGCGGCGCACCCAGGGGTGCTGCTCGAGCCAGCGGACGAGTCCTCCGGAGAGCCCCACGGCCACGATCACGCCCACCACCAGCACGGCAGCCCCGACCAGGGCCTGCCAGCGCGGGTAGATCGTGCTCGCGGCGACCGGCGCCACGAGCACCCCGGCCACGAACCAGCCGAGCACGATGCAGCACAGCCACGACACGACCGCAGGCAGCAGCCTGCCCTCGCCCGCCTCGCGGAGGCGTCCCCACAGGCCGAGCCGCTCGGCGGCAGGTGCGTCTGCCGGCTCAGCCCCGCTCATGCGTCTCACCCCCACGGCCGAAGACGACCACCTGGTAGAGCACGAAGTTCCACACGAGCCCCACCGAGATCGCGGCCAACTTCGGCAGCCAGACCTCGGTGAGAGCCGACTCCCCAGCAACCGCGGTCAGCCCGTTGGCGGCGATCCAGATGATCGCGGGCTGCACCACCCACAGGCCCACACCCGTCGTGGCCACGAAGGTCAGGGCACTGCGCACCAAGTGAGCGTCGGAGCGGAACGAATAGCTGCGGTGAGCAAAGAAGCCGAACGTCATGCCCGCCGACGTCGAGATGAAGTTGGCGAGGATGAACCCCAGACCAAAGCTGGTCAGCAGCGCGTACAACCCGAGGTCGATCAGCGTGTTGACCACGCCCACCGCCGCGAAGCGCTTGGCCCGTGAGCCTGTGGAGTCCGGCCTCGTCTGAGCCACGGCGCTCACTCCGCGCCGCCGGACGGGTCCCCCGCTCGCACCGACACGGCGTACAGGGGACGGTTCTGCACCTCCGTGTAGACGCGGCCCAGGTAGGAGCCCAGGATGCCGAGCATCGAGATCTGGATGCCGCCCATCATGAGCACGACGATCGCCAGGAACGCCCACCCCGGGACGGCGTTCTCCGGCGTGACCAGCCGGACCACGAGTGCGTACACGACGCCCACCATGCTGAGCAACGAGAAGACGAACCCGATCCTGGTGATGACGATCAACGGGGTCGTGGAGAAGGCGAAGATTCCGTCGCCCGCGAACTGCAGCATCTTCTTCAGCGGGTAGCCCGTCGTCCCGGCGAAGCGGGCGTCACGGTCGAAGAGCACCGCCTCTTGGCGGAATCCGACGTGCGAGACCAACCCGCGCAGGAACCGGTTGTGCTCGCGGTAGCGGCCGATCTCGGCGACCACCTTGCGGTCGAGAAGCCGGAAGTCGCCGGTGTTGCGGGGAATCTCGATCGACGCGAGTCGGGCCAGGAGCCGGTAGAAGGCGTTGGCCGTGGCGCGCTTGAACAGGCTGTCGTCTCGTGAGCGTCGCTGGGCGTAGACGACGTCCGCGCCCTCCTCCCATTTCGCCACGAGCTCGAGACAGACGGCGGGCGGGTCCTGCAGGTCGGTGTCCATGATGATCGCCGCGTCGGCGTCGCAGGCATCCAGTGCGGCGGTCACGGCCTTCTGGTGGCCGAAGTTGCGCGAGAGACCCACCACGCAGACCCGGTCGTCAACCTCACGCATCGCCAGCAGCCGCTCCAACGAGTCGTCCTTGGAGCCGTCATCGACGTAGATGAAGTTGACGTCGTAACGCTCCTCGAGCACCTGCGCCGTCTCGCTCAAGGCAGCGTGGAAAGTCTCGATCCCCAGCGCTTCGTTGTAGACGGGGAGCAGGAAGGAGATCCTGCGTCGCACAGTCGTCGGGTCCTGCGCGGTCATCCAAAATCCCCCTGAATCATGGGCCTTCAGACTGCCTGCCCTCCCCCAAATGGTCCCAGACCCGGTGACCATCGCGGTCACCGGGTCTGGGGCCTGGCTTCGGAGCAGATCAGCGGGCGGCAGAGCCGTCCGTGTAGTCCGCGTCCTGCTGCTTCCACGAGAAGTGCGAACGCAGCGTCTTGCCGGTGGCCTCGATCGGGTGCGCCGCGCCCTTGGCGCGCAGCTCCTGGAACTCGGGGGCACCCGCGTCCTGGTCCGCGATGAAGCGCTCGGCGAACGCGCCGGAGACGATGTCGGCCAGCACGGCCTTCATGTTGTCCTTGACCTGCGGGTTGATGACGCGCGGACCGGAGACGTAGTCGCCGTACTCAGCGGTGTCGGAGACCGACCAGCGCTGCTTGGCGATGCCGCCCTCCCACATGAGGTCCACGATGAGCTTGAGCTCGTGCAGCACCTCGAAGTAGGCGATCTCGGGCTGGTAGCCGGCCTCGGTCAGGGTCTCGAAGCCGTACTGGACCAGCTGCGAGACGCCACCGCACAGGACAGCCTGCTCACCGAACAGGTCGGTCTCGGTCTCCTCGGTGAAGGTCGTCTTGATGACACCGGCGCGCGTGCCGCCGATGCCCTTCGCGTACGACTTCGCGAGGTCCCAGGCGGAGCCGGAGGCGTCCTGCTCCACGGCGATGATGTCCGGGATGCCGCGGCCGGCGACGTACTCGCGGCGCACCGTGTGACCGGGGGCCTTGGGCGCCACCATGATGACGTCGACGCCCTCGGGGGCGGTGATGTAGCCGAAGCGGATGTTGAAGCCGTGGCCGAAGACCAGGGTGTCGCCCGTCTGCAGGTTGGGGGCGATCGACTCGGCGTACAGCGCACGCTGGTGCTGGTCGGGGGCGAGGATCACGATCACGTCGGCCTCGGCGGCAGCCTCGGCGGGCGTGAGGACGGCGAAGCCCTCGTCGGCGGCCTTCGGGCGCGACTTGGAGCCCTCCGGCAGACCGATGCGCACGTCGACACCGGAGTCGCGCAGGTTGAGGGCGTGAGCGTGGCCCTGGCTGCCGTAACCGATGACAGCGACCTTCTTGCCCTGGATCAGGGTCAGGTCGGCGTCGTCGTCGTAGTACATCTCAGCCACTTCGGGCTCTCCTTCTGGTTGCGGATGGCAGGTGGTGCTGGGGTGCACGGCGAGCGCCGTGCTGGTGCGGGCGTACGGTCCGATTGTCCTCGACTCCGGCCGCGGCGCACCGTCGGGTCTCAGCCGATGGCCGAGGGCGGTGCAGGGATCGGCACCGGGCGCAGCGAGCGCTCGCTGATGGAGCGGGAGCCACGACCGATCGCGACCATGCCGGACTGGACGAGCTCGCGGACCCCGAAGGGCTCTACGAAGCGTAGGAAGTCGGCGATCTTGTCGGCGTTGCCGACGAGTTGGATGGTGACCGCGTCGGGGGCCACGTCGACCACCTTGGCGCGGAAGAGCTGCACGGCGTCGAGCACGGCGCCGCGCGTGGCCTGGTCGGCCTTGACCTTGACCAGGATGAGCTCGCGGTTGACCGACGCGGTGCCGTCGAGCTCCACCACCTTGATGACCTCGATCAGCTTGTTGAGCTGCTTGGTGACCTGCTCGAGCGGCGAGTCCTCGACGCCCACCACGATGGTCATTCGGGAGACCTCGGGGTGCTCGGTCGGGCCCACCGCCAACGAGTCGATGTTGAACCCGCGGCGGGAGAAGAGCGCGGCGATCCGGGTCAGGACGCCGGGCTTGTTCTCCACCAGGACGGACAGGGTGTGCTTGGTCATGTCGCTCACAGCTCCACGTCGTCGAAATTGGGCGCCAGGTCGCGGGCGTACTTGATGTCGTCGTTGCTCGTCCCGGCGGCCACCATCGGCCACACCATCGCGTCGCGGTGCACCCGGAAGTCGACCACGACCGGCTGGTCGTCGATCTCGAGCGCCCGCTTGATCGTCGCGTCGACGTCCGTCGGAGAGTCGCACGAGAGGCCGACGCAGCCGTACGCCTCGGCCAGCTTGACGAAGTCGGGGATGCGCTTGGAGTGCAGGTCGGTGTTGGAGTAGCGCTCGTTGTAGAACAGCGTCTGCCACTGGCGCACCATGCCGAGCGACTCGTTGTTGATGACCGCGACCTTGATCGGGATGTCGTTGATCGCGCAGGTCGCGAGCTCCTGATTGGTCATCTGGAAGCAGCCGTCACCGTCGATCGACCACACGGTCTGGTCGGGGCAGGCCACCTTGGCGCCCATCGCGGCGGGCACGGAGTAGCCCATCGTGCCCAGGCCGCCCGAGTTGAGCCACGTGTTGGGCTTCTCGTACTTGACGTAGTGCGTCGCCCACATCTGGTGCTGGCCGACCCCGGCCGCGAAGATCGCGTCCGGTCCCGACAACTCACCGAGGCGCTCGATGACGTGCTGCGGCGCCAGCGACCCGTCAGCCGGCTTCTCGTACCCGAGCGGGTACTTCGCCTTGACGCCGAGGATGAACTCGGCCCAGGCGGCGATGTCCGGCAGCGCGTCGGCGCCCTCGGACTCCAGCAGCGCCACCAGGTCGGCGATGACCAGGCGGCAGTCACCGACGATCGGCACGTCGACGTCGCGGTTCTTGCCGATCTCGGCGGGGTCGATGTCGGCGTGGATCACCTTCGCCTGGGGCGCGAACGAGTCGAGGTTGCCGGTCACCCGGTCGTCGAAACGGGCACCCAGAGTGATCAGCAGGTCCGACTTCTGCAACCCGGCGACCGCGGCCACCGTGCCGTGCATGCCGGGCATGCCGAGGTGCTGCGGGTGGCTGTCGGGGAAGGCACCACGCGCCATCAGCGTCGTGACCACGGGAATCCCCGTGAGCTCGGCCAGGCGGCGCAGCTCCTTGGCGGCACCCGCGCGGATCACGCCGCCACCCACGTAGAGCACGGGGCGTCGGGAGTCGGCGATCAGCTTGGCCGCCTCGCGGATCTGCTTCGAGTGCGGACGGGTCACGGGCCGGTAGCCGGGCAGCAGGAGCTCGGTGGGCCAGGAGAAGGACGTCATCGACTGGAGCGCCGACTTCGTGACGTCCACCAGCACCGGACCCGGGCGGCCGGTCGCGGCGATGTGGAAGGCCTCGGCGACGGTCCGCGG
The DNA here is from genome assembly GCA_023460975.1 of Actinomycetes bacterium. Taxonomy (GTDB): domain Bacteria; phylum Actinomycetota; class Actinomycetes; order Propionibacteriales; family Nocardioidaceae; genus Nocardioides. The sequence continues at coordinate 164,267 of JAEWOG010000067.1, read as the reverse complement.
GATCTCGGCCGGGTCGGTGACGAGGAAGTTGTGCTTGGTGATCGGCATGGTGATGCCGCGGATGTCGGCCTCCTGGAACGCGTCCGTGCCGATCAGCGAAGCGCCGACCTGACCCGTGACTGCGACCATCGGGACCGAGTCCATGTGCGCGTCCGCGAGGGCGGTCACGAGGTTGGTCGCGCCGGGGCCCGACGTCGCCATACACACGCCCACGCGACCGCTCGCGGCGGCGTAACCCTGCGCGGCGTGGCCTGCGCCCTGCTCGTGGCGTACGAGGATGTGGCGGATCCGCGTGGAGTCCATCAGCGGGTCGTACGCCGGCAGAATCGCCCCGCCAGGGATGCCGAAGATGTCTTGGACACCCGCGGCCTCCAGCGACGTGATGAGGCTCTGGGCACCCGTGATCTGCTCGCCCGGCCCGTTCGTCGGATCCGTCATCTCTCCACATTCCTCAACGTCGTCTGACCAACAAAAAACCCCTCGGCCCGACGGGCGACGAGGGGATGGCGCATGCTCTGGAGCCGTGAGGCTCAGTGCATACGCCGCGTGCGTACGAGAATGTCCATGCGCATGGAACCACGGTCGCCGTCCGGCGTTGCTGGCGTCAACACAGTCTGCCAGTCGTCCCAGCATGTGAGCATGCGATCCCACTATTTGTCGCGCCTCGTGTGAACGACGCCACACGCCGGGGCCCGCTGGCCAGTCAGCCGGCCAGTCAGCCCCGGGAGGAGACCGTGCACACGCACGAACGATTGCCCTCGGCATCCGCCACGACCCAGAACGCCGGGGCCTGCGAGTCGTCCACCAGCACGCCTCCCGCCGCCACGAAGGCATCGACGCGGGCCTGCCCCTCGTCCTCGGCCACCCACACATCGAGGTGCCACCGCTGCTCAGGTGCCCCGGGGGCACCCACGAAGGCGGGGTCGGAGTCCTGGAACCACACGGTCGGCTGGCGGCCGTCCGGGTCCACGGCCTCTTCCCCTCGTACGACCGTGGTGCCCAGCAGCGCCGCGTACGCCTCTGACAGCGCGGCGGCGGCGTCGCTGTCGAGGCCGAGCTCGACCTGGGTGATGGCCGAGGGCTCGGGTGACAACCCCAGGCTCTGCGCCGCCTGCGCGATCTGGGCTGCGAGATCGAGGTCGCGCCCGGTGAGCCCTCCCACGTCGTGGCTGGTCAGGCGCAGCTCGACCGACGAGTACGCCAGCGAGACCTCGGGATGGTGCTGGGCGGCCTCCGCCAGCTCCGCGACCTCGTTGACGAACCTCACCCCCGTGACGAAGTCGGGAGTCGCGTAGCGCGCCCGCACCGCTTGGAGCACCTGTCGCCAGCCCTGCGGCATGCGCTCGCGCGCCTCGGACACCGTCACCTTCTGCTGTGCGTCCATCCCTCGACTATGGCACCACGCGGCGTCGAGGAGAACCCGTCAGTGCCCTCTGGCAGGGTGGGGGCATGGCCCTGTTCGCTCAACTGCTCCACTCCGCGCGTGCCGCACCGCGCCTCGCCCGAGCCGCGCGTGCCCAGGGCCTCTCGGCCCGCGAGAGCGCGACCTCTCTCCACATCGCGGTGGCCGCGTTGCGGGTCGCCACAGAGCGCGGGCGAGGGATCCGGGGCCGCATCAACGCCGTACGGCATTTTGTGTGGCAGTCGCTGCTCACGGCCCACTTCTCCGCCTCGGTGGCCGAACGGCTCGGCGAGGTGCACGAGGAAGGCACCCCCCACGCCGAGGACTCGCGCGTGGACCTGCACAACAACGCGGTGGGGCGCGCCTACGGCGAGTCCCATGCTGCTGAGCTCGCCGCCACCTCCGTCGGCTCGGCTGCCGACCGGGCTGCCCAGGCTGCGCTGACGGCCTGGGAGGAGGGCGACCTCATCTGGGTGGACAGCCTGCGCCGCCAGCAGCGCGCCCAACGACGGCGACGGCGGCGCAAAGCCCAGCGCCGGGGGCAGGCCTGAGGCGCGTCCCAGCCTTAGGCGGTCCAGGTCGTCGGGCGGTCCAGGTCGTCAGGCGGTCCAGGTCGTCAGGCTGGGGCGGTCGTGCTCACCGTCCGGCCACACCGCTCGTACGACCCCTGCGGCTGCCAGCGCCTTGCGGCACCCGGGGCAGGGTGGATCGGTGATGTACGCGGTGGCTCCCTTGGTGTCCCGGGTCGCGAACAGGAGCGCGTTGACCTCCGCGTGAATAGCGATGCAGAACCCCGGCGTACCCGGCCGGTCGTAGTCCCCCAACCCCGGCACCGCGTCATAGTCGAGCTGCCCACGCGGGCACGCGCCCTGGAGGCAGTCGTCCTCTCCGGGAGGCGCGCCGTTGTACCCGGTGGCGATGATGCGGCGATCGATGACCAGCACCGCCCCGACGCGGCGCCGCGAACACTTGGCCCGTGCCGCCACCGCTGCGGCGATCCCGAGGAAGTACTCGTCCCAGCCAGGGACGGACGGGGGCTCTGCCTGCAGGCTGCCTGCCTGCGGGGCCTCTGCCTTCGGGGCGTCTTCCTGCGTACTCACGCGGGCATCGTGTCAGAGGCGGCGCCCTGCGTCATGCGTACGCTCCCGCCGGTCGTACGAAACCGGGCTGCGCCATACAAACGCGATCCTGCGAGCCCGGCGTCATACAAACCCGACCCTGCGGGCCCCGCGTCATACGAACCCGCACCCATAGGTCCCACTCCGTATGACGCACAGCCCAGCCAGGCCACTTCGTATGACACATCCGCACGGCCCGCCCCGCGTCATACAAACCCGGCCCCGCGAGCCCCGCGTCATACAAACCCGACCTCACCCCGCCCACGTCATACGAACCCGCACCCATAGGTCCCACTCCGTATGACGCACAGCCCAGCCAGGCCACTTCGTATGACACATCCGTACGGCCCGCCCCGCGTCATACGAACCCGCACCCATAGGTCCCGCTCCGTATGACGCACAGCCCAGCCAGGCCACTCCGTATGACGCACGCCCAGGCACAGCTCCGTACGACCGCCGCGGCCGTACGACCAGCGTCAGTCTTGCGGCGGGCGGGCAGCCAGGCGTACGCGCTGGCGCCCGTGGTCGTCGAAGTTCCGGTCATCCAGCCAGTCGGTCAGCGCCCGTTCGACGCGCGGCCACTCGCTGTCGGTGATCGAGAACCAGTCAGTGTCGCGACTGCGGCCCTTGTAGACCATGTGGTTGCGGAAGCGGCCCTCCCAGATGAACCCGAGGCGTACGGCCGCCCGGCGGGACGGCTGGTTGTGCCGGTCGCACTTCCACTCGTAGCGCCTGTACTTCAGGTCGTCGAACACGTGACGCATGAGCAGGGCCATGGCCTCCGTGGCGGCGCGCGATCGCTGCAACTGGCGGCCGAAGAGGATGGCCCCCACCTCCACCGAGGCGTTCGCGGCGTCGGCGCGCATGAGGGTCGCGATGCCGGCCGCCTGCTCCGTTTCCAGCGGCACGATCGCGAAGGTCAGCGTGTCGGCAGCAGCCCAGGCGTCGATCCGCTCGGCCATCGCCGCGACCGTACGGGGCCGCTCGTCGGAACGGTAGGTCCACAGGTTCTCGTCCCGCTCGGCGCACAGCGCGTGGAACAGCGCAGCGGTGTGGTGCCGCGCCACCGGCTCGAGCCGCACGCCCTGTCCCGTCAGCACCACCTCGGAGGGCACCTCGGGCACCACGAGTTCCACCTCGGGGCCGATCGGCTGACCGAAGTCGTTGGTACGCGCGTTCACTGGTTCTCCTCGTGGGCAAGGGGGCGAGCCCCCACAGCATCCCCGATCACCGGCGGCGCCGCGCAGGCGGGCCGGGTGCCGAGAGCGGGTTCACGCAAGCGTTTGGGTGATCTGTCGCGTCTCACCGTCGACCACCACCCGCGCCATCGCCCCGTTGACGAGCGGCAGGTGCGGCGGCACATGACCGATCTCCAGGTCGAAGACGATGGGGATGTCGAGACCGCCGAGCGCATCCAGCACGGCTCCCCGTTGAGTGAGCGAGTCGGCATCAGGAGCATTCGTACGACCGATGAGGATGGCGCGGGCATGGTCGAACCAGCCGGCGTAGCGCAGCCCGTGCAGCATGCGTGCCACGTCGAAGGCCCCCGCGTCGCACACCTCGAGGAAGACCACCAGCCCGTCCTCGGAGCAACGCTCCCCGAAGGCACGGACGTCACCGTACGGGGTGCCCGCCAGGTGAGCCAGGGTGTCGAGGCAGCCCCCGATCAGGCGTCCGCTGACGTCGAGCCGCTCGGCTCCGTGCAGTGACCAGCGACCGTCGCCGACGTGGACCCATTCGGTCGCGTACGGGTCCTCCTCGAACCTCGTCCACGTCGCCACCACGCCGCTGTCGCGCTGGGTGACCGGCCCCGTGGCTGCAGCCAGGTCGAGCCAGTGGAGCAGGCCGTCGGGCACGACGATCGGGGTGTCGGCGAGGTTGTCCCCGTGCAGCGTGGCCCAACCGGTGCGCAACGTCAGCGGCAGCAGGATCGTGGACATGTCGGACCAGCCGACCAGCCAGGTGGGCTCCGCTTCGGCCAGCGCGTCCCAGCCCACTTGGTCGAGCAGATCGATCGCAGTCTCCCCGCCCCACGGCGGGATCACCGCGCGGATCTCCGGGTCGCGGAGCATCGCCGTGAGCTCGGCTGCCCGCGCCTGCTTGGGCGCCGAGATGTGGGTGGCGCCGTCCATGCACTCCCCCACCCGCACCGGATGCCCGCGCTCCTCGAGCCACCGTACGCAGAACTCGACGCGGTCCGCGGCAGCGCCGTCGGCGCCAGACGACGGCGAGGTGACGCCAATCAGGTCGCCCGGCCGCAGGGGTTCGGGGAACCGCACCACGGACCCCCGGCTGCGCTGCGTCTCGACGCCGTCAGTCATGAGGCCCGCCCCTCGAGCTCGTCCCGCACGGCCACCATCCCGACCTCGACCTCCGCGAAGGACGTCGACAGCGGGGACAGACCCACGCGCAGCCCGCCCGGGTCGCGGTAGTCGGGGATGACGTCTCGCCGCCACAAGGCCGCCACCACCTCGCGCATCCGCGGATGGTGCAGGGTCACGTGCCCGCCGCGCCGGGCCGGGTCCCGCGGCGAGACGACCTGGACCCCGTACGGCGCGAGGAGGTCGTCGGCGAGCTCGATGGCGTACGAGGTCAACTCCACCGACTTCGCCCGTACGGCAGCGATCCCCACCTCCTCGATGAGGTCCAGCATGTCCGGCAGCGCCAGCATGCCCATCACCGGCATCGTGCCCGACACGAAGCCGCGGATGCCGCTGGCGGCCTCGTGGTCGGGACCCATCGCGAACGGATCGCGGTGCCCCATCCAGCCGCTGATCGGCTGCGGATTGTCCGCCTGCCGCGGGGTCGCGACGTAGCCGAAGGCCGGCGCCCCCGGACCGCCGTTGAGGTACTTGTACGTGCACCCGACCGCGAAGTCGACGCCCCACGCGTCCAGCTGCACGTCCACTGCGCCGACCGAGTGGCACAGGTCCAGCAGCAGCACGGCGCCGGCGGCGTGGACGGTGTCGACGACCTGTGCGACGTCGAGCATCCATGCGGAGCGGTAGGCCACGTGGCTCAGCAGCACGACCGCCGTGGACTCCGACACGGCCTCGGCGACCTGCTCCACCGTGACACCGCTCGCAGGGTCGGCCTCGATCCAGCGCAGCGTCATCCCCCGCTCCGCCGCCACGGCCTGCGCCACGTAGCGGTCGGTGGGGAAGTTGTCGGTGTCGACGACGATCTCCGTGCGCCGCAGGTCGCGCCGCGCCTGCCCGTCAGCGGCCGCCCGCAGCAGCTTGTAGAGCCACACGGTCGTCGAGTCGCCGATGGCGGTCTGTCCCGGCGCGGCCCCCAACGTCGCAGCCCCGATCCGGTCGCCGAGCACGAACGGGCGTTCCAGCCACGTCTCGTCCCAGCCCCGAATGAGCCGCCCTCCCCACTCGTCGGTCACGAACTGGGCTGCGCGCTGCGCCGTACGAGCCAAGGGCCGCCCGAGCGAGTTGCCGTCGAAGTAGACGAGGTCGCTGTGGGCCCCGACGAACCTCCCGCGCAGCGCGGCCAACGGGTCGGCTGCGTCGAGGGAGACCGAACGGGCGGAGGAAGTCATGGGGACATTGAAGCCCACGGTCGGGTGCTACGCATCCGCTATCTGGCGGGGCCCGAGTCGTCGGGCCGCTCGGCTGCCCGGACCCGTACGTAGGCACCGTCGGTGGCGTACGGCGTGAAGCCGAGGCTGCGGCTCGCAGCGAGCGCGAGCCCGGCGTCCGCGGGAACGCGGATCTCGACCTCGCGCCCCGAACGGCGCGCGCTGGACAGGACGGGCGCGAGCAGCGCGCGGGCGATCCCCCTGCCGCGCAGACTCGGCCTCACCCGGAGGGCGAGGACCTGGGTGATCCGCTCCCCCGCGTGCATGACCAGATGGCCGACGACCTCGCCACGCACCAGCGCGACGACCTCGACGCTCTCCTCGGGCAGCCCGGAGCGCCACTGCTCGTACTCGCTCGCGAGGCGCTCGGGGTCGTACGCCGACCAGGCCGCGGCGGCTGCCGCAGCGGTGGTGGCAGCGAAGAGGGCGCGCATCTGGGCGTCGTCACTGGCCCTGGCGCTGCGCATGGACAGCGGTGCTGCGGGGAGCACGTCAGCCCACCCGACGCCCGCTCCGCCCGCGCCCCCCGCGGGGTGGACTCGGGACAGGAGGGGTGCATGGAGCGCGGGAGAGCATGGCGAACTGATACCTCGAAGGCGTGGTGGGGACCGACCACCGACTATGTCCGCATTTCCGGTTCCCGGCAGCGAATGTTGGCTGCTGGGGCCGAATGCGCCGGAATCTTAGGGTCGCCTTGAGGTTGGGATGCAGCGACACCCGGCCGAGAAACGACCGGGCGTCGCGACGTGCGTGCGCGCACCCCTCAGAAGAGGACCGCTCCCTTGCTCGCCGACTGGACGAGCTTGGCGTACTTGCCCAGCACGCCGTGGGTAAACTTCGGCGGCTCGGGCTCCCAGCCCTCCTGGCGGCGGGCCAGCTCCTCGGCGTCCACGTGCAGCTCGAGCGAGCGCTTGGGGATGTCGAGCGTGATCTGATCGCCGTCGCGGACGAAGGCGATCGGGCCACCGTGGCTGGCCTCGGGGGCCACGTGGCCGATGCACGGCCCCGTCGTCCCACCGGAGAACCGGCCATCCGTGATGAGCAGGATGTCCTTGCCCAGACCGGCGCCCTTGATGGCCCCGGTGATCGCGAGCATCTCGCGCATCCCCGGACCGCCCTTGGGACCCTCGTAGCGGATGATGACGGCGTCGCCCTTGGAGATCGTGCCCTCGGCCAGCGCATCCAGTGCGGCGCGCTCGCGGTCGAAGACGCGGGCCGTGGCGGTGACGACCTCGGCGTCGAAGCCGGCCGACTTGATGACGGCGCCCTCGGGAGCCAGCGAGCCGTGCAGGATGGTGAGGCCACCATCAGCGTGGATCGGCGCGTCCACCGCGTGGATGACCTTGCCGTCGACGCTCTTGGGGTTCAGGGCCTCGATGTTCTCGGCCAGCGTCTTGCCGGTCACCGTCATGACGTCGCCGTTCATGAGACCGGCGTCGAGCAGCGCCTTCATGACCACGGGGATGCCGCCGATCTTGTCGACGTCGGTCATCACGTACTTGCCGAAGGGCTTCATGTCCGCCAGGTGCGGAGTCCGGTCGCCGATGCGGTTGAAGTCGGCCAACTCCAGGTCGACGTCGGCCTCGCGCGCGATGGCGAGCAGGTGCAGCACCGCGTTGGTGGAGCCCCCGAGTGCCATCGTGATCGCGATCGCGTTCTCGAACGCCTCGCGCGTCATGATGTCGCGCGCGGTGATCCCCTGTCGGAGCAGGTTGACCACGGCCTCGCCCGAGCGGTGGGCGAAGCCGTCGCGACGGCGGTCCACGGCCGGCGGGGCCGCGGAGCCCGGCAGGCTCATGCCGAGCGCCTCGCCGATCGAGGCCATCGTGTTGGCGGTGTACATGCCGCCGCAGGCGCCCTCACCGGGGCAGATCGCCTTCTCGACGCGCTTGACCTCGTCCTCGGTGATCTTGCCCGCCAGGCAGGCGCCGACGGCCTCGAAGGCGTCGATGATCGTGACGTCCTTGCCGTCCACGCTGCCGGGCATCGTCGACCCGGCGTACAGGAACACGCTGGACAGGTCGAGGCGGGCCGCGGCCATGAGCATGCCGGGCAGCGACTTGTCGCAGCCGGCGAGCAGGACGGAGCCGTCCAGGCGCTCGGCACTCATCACGACCTCGACGGAGTCGGCGATCACCTCGCGGCTCACCAGCGAGTAGTGCATGCCGTCGTGGCCCATCGAGATGCCGTCCGAGACGGAGATCGTGCCGAACTCCAGCGGGTAGCCGCCCGCCGCGTGCACGCCGTTCTTGACCGCCTTGGCCAGGCGGTCGAGCGAGAGGTTGCAGGGGGTGATCTCGTTCCACGACGACGCGACGCCGATCTGGGGCTTGGCGAAGTCGTCGTCATCCATGCCGACGGCACGGAGCATTCCACGCGCGGCCGCCTTCTCGATTCCGTCGGTGACGTCGCGGGACCGGGGCTTGATGTCGGGGGTGTCGCTCATGGGGCAAGGCTAGACCGCAGGCGTACGGCGTGGCGCGCTGCGTCCGGTCCTCGGTGGCGCGCCGTCCCCAGCGCACCGCTCACGCTGACTCGACAGCCTTCGTGAGGTCCGCGAGGCCCCGCTCGAAGTCCCCGCCGATCGCCTTGTCGAAGAAGAGCCTGCCGAGCACCTGCATGAGCACGTTGCGCTGACCAGTCATGGTCCACGTCACGCGCGTGTGTGCCCCGTCGGGAACGAGATCGAAGCGGGAGACATTGACGGCCTTGAACGGCTTGATGAAGCGCAGGTCGACCACGACCCGCTCCGGGGTGCTCTCGAGGATCTCCATCGTCCCCTCACCCGCCTTGGAGTTGCCCGCCCAGCGGTAGTGGGCGCCGACGCCTCTCGTGGGGCCGGAGTACGTGCGCGACAGATCGGGGTCAACGCCTTCCCAGGGGGACCATGCCTGCCACCTGCGGAAGTCGTCGAGGTGGACGAGCACGGCCTCGGGCGCGGCGGCCACGACGGTGTCGCGGCTGAGCGAGAAGGAACTCACGTCACAAGCCTAGGGTCAGATCCGGCTCGCCCGTACGACCAGGACATCGGGCAGGTCCTGCGCGATGCGCTGCCACGTCTCGCCCTCGTCGGCCGAGGCGAAGACGGTGCCGTTGCGCCCGCCGAAGTAGACCCCGGCAGGGTCGTGGTCGTCGACGCACATCCCATCGCGCATGACGGCCGCGAAGAACCCGTCCGGCAACCCCTCGCCGAGCAACTCCCAGGAGTCGCCGGCGTCGGTCGTACGCGCCACTCGCGCCCGCCCGTCCACGGGCCAGCGGGCACCGGCGTCGGCGATCGGGAAGGAGTAGGCGGTGTCGCCGCGGCGCGGATGGGTCACCATCGCGAACCCGAACTCGCTCGGCAGCCCCTCGGCGATGTCGCTCCACGTGTGGCCCTGATCGTCGGAGCGGTACACCCCGCCGTGGTTCTGCAGGTACAACCGGTCCGGGTCAGCCGCGTCGCGGGCAACCTTGTGCACGCACTGGCCGAACTCCGGGTAGTGCCTCTCCCCGGGGAAGAACTCCGCCTTGACCCCCGTGTTGGACGCCTGCCACGTGGCGCCGCCGTCGTCGCTCACGTAGACACCGCCCGTGGAGATCGCGGCCAGCACCCGGCTGGGATCCGTGGGATGCGGGAGCACCGTGTGGAATGCCTGACCGCCGAACCCCTCGTTCCACTCCGTACGGTGCGGGTGGTCCCACAAGCCGCGCACGAGGTCGAACGTCTCGCCGGAGTCGGTCGAGCGGAAGATCGCGCCGGGCTCCGTGCCCGCCCAGACCACGCCCGGCTCGGCGCCAGGCTGCAACTGCCACACCCGCTCGAGGCTGGCCTGAGTGTCCTCGGGGAACCGTACGGCTCCTGGCGTCTCCTCCCAGGTGGCGCCGAGGTCATCCGAGCGGCGCACCTGCGGCCCGAACCAGCTCGACGAGCAGCCAGCCAGAAGGCGAGGCCGCTCACCGCGGCGGTCGATCATGACGGAGTAGACCTCCTCCATCTCAAACAGCGGCCCTTGCCAGGACCACTGCGCGCGGGCGTCGTCGCTGCGGCCGATCCACAGTCCCTTGCGAGTGCCGACGAGGAGAAGGCTGGTCATGGTTCCTCCGGGGTTCAGGAGCGGGGGTCAGGAGCAGGCGATCACTGGGCCGTCCGGGCGGCGAAGGCCCTCAGGGCCAGCGGGGCCAGAACGGCGGTGAGGGCGACGGTCCAGATGACCGTCGCGAGCACGGGGTGTTGCAGCGGCAGTGCTGCGTCGTCGGCCACCGGGGCCGCGTTGCCCCACAACTCGCGCACGGCCTGCACGAGCGACGAGATGGGATTCCACTCGGCCAGGGTGCGCAGGAAGGACGGCATCCGTTCGGCTGGCGCGAAGGCGTTCGACAGGAAGGTCAGCGGGAACATCGTGGTGAACATGACGCCGTTGACGGCCTCCACCGAGCGCAGCTTGGACCCCACCAGGATGCCCACCCAGATCATGGCGAAGGCCCACAGCAGCAACAGCGCGTACGCGAGCACCGCGTCCAGCAGCGATCCCCTGATCCGCCAGCCCACCACGAGGCCGGTCAGGCTCATCACCACGATGCCGATGCTGGAGTGGATCAGGCTCGACAGGCTGCGTCCCACCAGCACGGCGGAGAGCCGGATCGGCAGCGACCGCATGCGGTCGACGATGCCCTTGTCGATGTCGGCGGTCAGGCCCACGGCGACGATGAAGGAGGCGAAGGCGACGGTCTGACCCATGATCCCGGCCAGGAGCCACTCGCGGTAGCCCGAGGCCGCCCCGTCGACCGCGATCGCGCCACCGAAGACGTACGCGAAGAGCAGCACGAACATCACCGGCTGCAGCGTGACGTCCATTAGCATCTCGGGCATCCGCTTGATGTGGATCAAGTTGCGTCGCGTGATCGCCCACGACTGGTGCGCCAGCGTGGTGCGGTGGATCGTCGGGCGCTCAAGAGTGCTCATGCCGGCACCTCCTCGGCCTCACCAGAGACGTCGTCGGGGTCCGCCTCCGCGCGATGTCCGGTGAGGTGCAAGAACACGTCGTCCAGGCTGGGGCGCTGCAGCCCCAGGTCGTCGAGGTCGATGCCCGAGTCCTCGAAGATGGCCGCCACCCGGGTGATGTCACCCAGGCCCTGCGCCGGCGAGGTCAGTCGCCGGGTCGCCGGGTCGACGTGGACCTCGGCGACCGCGCCGTTCATCAGCTCCGAGGCTCGCGCGAGGTCCTCGACGCGCGAGACGGTGACCACGAGCGCGGCCCGGCCGGACGCGTCCTTGAGCTGCAGCGGGGTCCCCTCTGCGATCACCGTGCCGCGATCGACCACGACGATGTTGTCGGCGAGCAGGTCCGCCTCCTCGAGGTACTGGGTGGTCAGCAGCAGCGTCGTGCCGTCCTTGACCAGCTCCCGCAGCACGTCCCACAACTCGGTGCGGCTGCGCGGGTCGAGGCCGGTGGTCGGCTCGTCGAGGAACAGCACCGGCGGCGTGGCCACCAGGCTCACTGCGAGGTCGAGGCGACGACGCATGCCGCCCGAGTACGTCTTGACCGTGCGGTCCCCGGCCTCGGCGAGGGAGAACCGCTCCAACAGGTCGTCGCTGATGCGCCGCACCGTGGCGCGGTCCAGGCCGTAGAGCTGGCCGACCAGACGCAGGTTCTCGCGCCCGGTCAGCAACTCGTCCACGGTCGCGGACTGGCCGGTCAACCCCATCGAGCGTCGCACCGCGTCGGGTTCGCGGATCACGTCGTGCCCGGCGACCCGGGCGGTGCCCGACGTCGGTTTCGTCAGGGTCGTCATCATCCGCACCGTCGTCGTCTTGCCCGCGCCGTTGGGGCCGAGCAGGCCCAGGACCGACCCCGTCGGGACCGCGAAGCTGACCCCGTCCACCGCGACGGTCTCGCCGAAGTGCTTGACCAGGTCGACGGCCTCGATGGCGTTGTCCATGGCTCCCCCTCCGCTATATTCCATTTAGGAACACTACTCAGGGAGGGCCATGAGTCAAGGGCTGTCGGTGACCGGATATGCGCTGCTCGCGCTCTTCACCTTCGACGACGCCGAGCTCACGGCGTACGAGCTCAAGCGCCGCGCGGACAACACGCTGCGCTTCTACTGGACCTCCCCTGCCACCAGTCAGGTCTACACGGAGGCATCCCGGCTCACCGAGCGCGGACTCCTGTCCTCGCGCACCTCGCCTGACGGGCGGACGAGTCACTACCGCATCACGGAGTCCGGGCGCGACCTGCTGCAGTCGTGGGCGGACGGGAGCACGCCGGGCTTCCCCGTCTTCAAGCACCCCTACGCGCTGCGCCTGATCATGGGCCACCTCAGCGACCCCTCACGGATGAGTGCCCTGCTGAGCGACTACCTCACCGAGTTGCGCGCCGCGCGCGCAGACCTGCAGGAGGTACGCGAGTCGTTGGCAGGCGCCGACGCACCGGGCCAGCAACTGCGCTATCCCTCGTTGGTGGCCGACTGGGGTCTGGCCCACTTCGACAGCGAGTACGCGATCACCACCGACCTGCTGCGGCGCCTCGCCGACGACATCGCCGCTGACCCAGCATGACGGCCCGTCATGATGGGCGCGTGAGCGCCACCTCCTCCTCCCTGCGCGCCGTCTGGCTGGTGCTGATCGGCATCGTGTCGGTCCAGGTGGGCGCCGCGGTCGCCAAGAGCATCTTCGACGAGATCCCACCCACCGCGCTGGTCTGGCTGCGTCTGCTCACCAGCGCCGTGGTGATGGCGCTGGTGGCCAGGCCGGTCCTGCGCGGGCGCACCCTGGCCCACTGGCGGGTGGCGATCGGCTTCGGGGTGAGCCTGGCCGTCATGAACTGGGCGATCTACCAGTCCTTCGCCCGCATCCCGCTGGGCATCGCCGTGACCATCGAATTCGTCGGCCCGCTGGCGGTCGCGCTGCTGGGGTCTCGGCGGGTGCGCGACCTGGTCTGGGCGCTGGTCGCCGGCCTCGGGGTGGTGCTGCTCGGGCTCGAGCGCGCCGACCTCGACTGGGTGGGCGTTGCGTACGCGCTGCTGGCCGGCGCCGCGTGGGCCGCGTACATCCTGATGAGCGCGGAGACCGGCCGACGGTGGCCCGGGTTCGACGGGCTCGCCGTGGCCAGCGTCGTGGCGGCCGCCCTGCTGCTGGTGCCGGCCGTGGTCAGCGGCGGCGAGCAACTCCTGGACGGTCGGATCCTGCTGATCGGTCTCTGTGTCGGGCTGCTGAGCTCGGTGGTGCCGTACTCCTGCGAACTGGTGGCGCTGCGCACCCTCCCGGCCGCCACCTTCGGCATCCTGATGTCGCTGGAACCCGCCGCCGCAGCGCTGGCCGCCATCGCGCTCCTCGGCGAGCACCTGAGCGGCGTGCAGTGGCTCGCCGTGGCGTGTGTGGTGGTGGCGAGCGTGGGCGCGACGTACGCGACGGGGCCGGGCGGGCGTGCCGGCGACCGGCTGACGGAGCCGATGCCTGACTGAAGCCTGACGGGGGTGGCCGCGTGCGGCAGAATCGAGACATGACCTCCGGCCCCGAGCACGTCGAGCAGCCTCCCGGCCGCGCAACGCCGCGCCGCGTGACGCGGCTCGCTGTCGGTCACAGCTCCGTGATGGCCGACGACGGCACCCTGCTGCGGGCGTGGACGAACGATCCCGAGGGGCGCATCGACGGGCCCACCGTGGTGCTGTGCAACGGGCTGGGCACCGGGCCGTGGGCCTGGCCGGGCTTCTTCACCGACAACCCCCAGGTCCGGGTCGTGTCCTGGTACCACCGCGGCGTCGGCGGGTCCGCGGTTCCGCGCGACCGCGACGCGGTGGACATGGCCGCGTTCGCCACCGACGCCGTCTCGGTGATGGACCACTTCGGCATCGCCCGCGCCGTGCTCCTCGGATGGTCGATGGGCGTCAACACGATGTACGAGGTCGCGACCCAGCATCCTGAGCGCGTCAGCGGCCTGTTCGCGGTCTGCGGAGTTCCGGGCGACACGTTCGCGACGATGCTCGAGCCCCTCCGCCTGCCCCGCTGGGCCTCGCGCGCCGCCACGCGAGGCGTCTCACGAGCCGTACGCCAGGTGGGCGGCCTGCTCACCCCGATCAGCACCCGACTGCCGATCGGGCCGCGCGCGGTGAAGGTCATCTCCCACTCCGGCTTCATGCTGCCGGTCCCCGACGAGGAGATGGCAGCGCTGGCGATCCGCGACTTCCTCACCACCCCTCTGGACTGGTACTTCCACCTCGCCGTCCACAGCTCCAAGCACCCGCGCGTGTCGCTGTCCAAGATCACCGCTCCGGCCTTCTTCGTGGCTGGGCGCTACGACGTCCTGGCCGGTTCGCGCGCCATGCTCAGCGCAGCCGAACGCATGCGCGAGGCCGCGTACGTCGAACTGCCCTCCACGCACTTCACCCAGATGGAGCACCCCGACGTCGTGCACGCGCTCTTGCAGGAGTTCATCGAGGAGGTCGACACGTGAGGCAACGACGGACCCGAACGATGGCGGGAGGGCTTGCCGCGATCACCGCGCTGGGGCTCACGGCATGCGCCAGCGAGGAACCGGACGATCCGTTCCCCGTCTACACCCAGCCACCCGGCTCGTCAGTGCCGACCCCGGACCCCGAGGACTCGGCCGAGCCCGGCCGGTTCAGCGTCTCCGACCTCACCACCGGCCTCGAGGTGCCGTGGGGCATCGACTTCCTGCCCGACGGCAGCGCACTGGTCACCGAACGCGACTCCACCCGGGTCCTGCAGGTGGCCGCGGACGGCACCTCGACCGTGGTGGGACAGGTCGACGACGCCGAGCCGCGCGGCGAGGCAGGGCTCCTGGGCGTGGCCGTCTCCCCCGACTTCGCCACGGACTCGACCGTCTTCCTCTACGTCACCACGGCCGACGACAACCGCGTCCTGCGCGCCACGCTGCGCGACAAGCTCACGATCGAGGAGGCAATCCTCGACTCGATCCCGGCCCACGAGAACCACGACGGCGGCCGCATCGCCTTCGGCCCCGACGGCTTCCTCTACGTCGCCACCGGGGATGCCCGCGACGAGCTGAGCGCGCAGGACCCCGACTCGCTGAGCGGCAAGATCCTGCGCATCACCGCCGACGGCGAGGCCGCGCCCGGCAACCCGACCCCCGGCTCGCCCGTGTGGTCGCTGGGGCATCGCAACGTCCAGGGCCTCGCGTGGGACGACGCGGGTCGGTTGTGGGCCTCGGAGTTCGGCTCCCAGACCTGGGACGAGCTCAACCTGATCGAGCCGGGCAACAACTACGGCTGGCCCGAGGTGGAGGGCACCGGCGGCGGGGACGAGTTCGTCGATCCGCAGTTGGTGTGGAGCACCGACCAGGCCTCTCCCTCCGGCCTCGCGTTCGCCGACGGGCACCTGTGGATGGCCGCCCTGCGCGGCAACCGGTTGTGGCGGATCAAGGTCACGGGCGCGGGCAAGGCCGTACGCCCCGCGGCAGTCATCGACGGCGACTACGGCCGACTCCGTACGGTGGCCACCACCCCCGAGGGCGACCTGTGGGTGACGACCAGCAACCGCGACGGGCGCGGGGATCCCCAGGACGGCGACGACCGCATCCTGCTGGTCGAGCCCTGAGTCGCAGCCGGGCGGCTCAGGTGGGCGCCGTCAGCCGGGCAGCACGACCGCGCGGCGGGCGGCGCGGCGCAAGGTCGTGAGCACGGCTGGCCCGAGCAGCACAACGGCGATCGAAGTGGTGATCGCGCGGCCGGTGTCCCATCCCCCGGTCGAGGTGAGGAGCGTGTACAGCCCGAAGCGGTGCAGGTTCTCCAACAGGGGCGCCCCCGCCACGTAGGACAGGGACCCCTCCTGGCCGGGCACCACGATGCCGAGGGCGAACGGCCAGGTCGACAGGTTCATCAACAGGCCGTAGGCGTACGAGGCGACGATCGCGTACGCCACCAGGATCGCGATCTCCCCTCGACCGCGCAGGCGTCGCGGCAACAGTCCGGCCCCCATCCCGATCCACGCGGCGCAGATCATCTGGAACGGAAGCCAGGGGCCCACCCCGGCGGTGAGCAGCGCGGAGCCGAACAGCGAGACCGCGCCCAGCACGAATCCGAACCCCGGCCCGAAGACCCGCCCGGCGAGGATGAGCAGGAAGAAGACCATTTCGATGCCCGCGGTGCCGGCCCCCAGCCCGCGCATCAACGCGTTGATCGCCGCCAGGACCCCGAGCACTGCGAGGACCCGGGAGTCCATCCCGCCCTCGGACAACTCCACCAGGACCACGACGACCAGCACCGGAAGCAGCGCCAGGAACAGGAAGGGCGGCTCCGTGCGGGAGCCGGGCTCCACCGACAGCAGCAGCGGCCACGCCAACATCGCGAGTCCGGCCAGCGAGGCGATCCCCAGCACGAGCAACGAGCGGGGCCCGAGCGGTACGGCCGCGCCCTCGACGCTGCTCACGACGCCTCCTCGGACGCCAGCGCGGCGGCCACCTCGTCCACCAGCAGCCACGGCGCCCCGAGCACCTTGGCCACCTGCGGCGCGTACGCGGGCGACTGGGCCAGCACCGTGCGGGCCTCGCCCGTGGAGACGACCTCCCCCTCGGCCAGCACCACTGCACGGTGCGCGACGCGCGCGACGAACTCGACGTCGTGGCTGGCCACCAGCACCGCGTGGCCCGTCTCGGCGAGGCGGGCCAGCACGTCGGCCAGCGCTTGCTTGGCGGGATAGTCCAGGCCGCGGGTGGGCTCGTCGAGCAGCAACACCTTGGCGTCGGTGGACAGGACCACCGCCAGGGCGAGCGCGAGGCGCTGCCCCTCCGAGAGATCACGCGGGTGCGTGTGGGGATCGATGCCCGGCGTGAAGTCGGCCAGCAACGCCGCGCAGGAACCCGGGGCCGCGCCGGCCGCGTCGTCTGCGGCGGCGCATTCCTCGGCGACGGTTTCGAGGTAGAGCAGGTCGGCTGCCGTCTGCGGGACCAGGCCGACAGCGGCGCGCCGATCGTGCGCCGTCAGGTCGGCAGGATCGCCACCCGCCACCCGTACGGACCCGCCCCGCCGGCGACCGGTGCCCTGCAACGCCCAGATCAGGGACGACTTCCCGGACCCGTTGCGCCCCATCAGAGCGGTCACCTCACCGGAGCGCAGCGTCAGGTCGACGTCGCGGACCGCGACGTGCTGGTCATGCATCACGCGTACGCCCCTCGCCTCGAGCAGCACCTCCCCCGCCGAGGGTCGCTGCGGCGCGGGCGGCACGAGATCTCGCAACGATCCCGCCCGGCGGCGCGCTTCACGCACGGTCAGCGGCAGCGGGCTCCACCCGGCGATGCGCCCGAGTTCCACGATGGGCGGCACCACCGGCGAGGTCGCCAGCACGGTCGCCGGATCGTCGACGTGCACGGTCCCGTCGCCGTGCAGGACGCAGATCCGGTCGGCGAACGGAACGACCCGCTCCAGCCGGTGCTCGGCGAGCACGACCGTCAGGCCCAGGTCGTGCACCAGCCGGGTGATCGTCGCGAGCACGTCCTCCGCCGCGGTCGGGTCGAGCGCGGAGGTCGGCTCGTCCAGCACCAGCACCTTGGGGTGCACGGTGAGCACGGCTCCCATGGCGACGCGCTGCTGCTGGCCGCCCGAGAGCGTACGCAGGTCGCGCTCGCGCAAGTCGGCAATGCCGAGCAGATCGAGCGTCTCCTCGACCCGGCGCCGCATCGTGCCCGGGTCGATGCCGAGCTGTTCCATGCCGTAGGCCAGCTCCTCCTCGACGCTGTCGGTCACGAACCCGGCCAGCGGGTCCTGGGCGACGTACCCGACGAGGTGCGCGCGCTCGCGCGGGGAGGCGTGCACCACGCTGGTGCCATCGAGGAGCACGTCGCCGCGCAGGGTTCCGCCCGTGAATCGGGGCACCAGGCCGGTCAACACGCCCAGCAGCGTCGACTTGCCGACGCCCGTACGCCCCGACAGGAGGAGCAGCTCGCCCTCCTCGATCGTGAGGTCGACACCATCGAGGACACTGCGGCGCACGGAAGCGGAGGGCGCCGCGGGGGTGTCGTCGCCCACCTCGTAGCTGAAGGAAATGTCACGCAGTTCGATCACGCGGCGGCCTCGACCTCGGTGCGGGTGGACGTGGGTGCGGAGCGCGGATTCCGACTCCCCGAGACGCGGGGTACGGGGGTGAGGAAGGCCGGCAGGGCCCCGAGCGCGCCGGCGGCAAGCGCCAACGTCGACAGGTACGGCCACGCGTCCAGGGGCGGGTAGGCGACCAGGACCTGGGTCGTGGAGAGTCGGTGGGTGAGGGCCGCGACGGCGAGGCCGATGGCGACGGTCAGCAGTTCGGGGCCGGCGAACGGGTCGGGACGGTAGCGAGTGCGCTGCACCCGGCGGCCCGCCAGCACCATGCCGAGCGCGACGAGGAGCAGGCTGACCGCCAGCGTCGGCCCAGCCGGCCACACCGCGGCCGTGGGATCGAGCACCGCGTACGTCACCAGGCACAGGCCCAGCAGTGCCGCGACGAGGAAGCTGCCCGTGAGCCAGCGCTGGCCTCGTGAGGCACCACCCGAGCGGCCGTACCCACGCGTGTCCATGCTCGCCGCCAGTGCCAGCGAGCGCTCCAACGAGTCCTCCAGCACCGGGACCACGAAGCGACGAAGCCCCCGCACCCGGCCCGAGGGGCCGCCCCGCAACGCCTGGGCTCGGCGCACCCGGCGGGCGCTGTCGACGAGCTGCGGGAAGATCGAGACGGCGACGACCAGCGCCGTGCCCACCTCGTACAGGGCCGGTGGCACGCACGCCAGCGTCCGCTTGGGGTTCGCCAGACAGTTGGCGGCCCCGACACAGATGACGATGGTCGCCAACCGGAGTCCGTCGTAGAAGCCTGCTGCCAGACCCTCCACGGTGACCGGACCCAGCAGGCGGATGCCGGCCGCCCAGTCGGGCAGGGGGATCTCGGGGAGGTTCACCAGGACCGTTCCGGTCTCCACCCCGCCGAAGATGATGCGGAAGACGACCCGGAGCACGACGATCACGACCGCGAGCACCAGGTAGAGCTTGAACGCGCGCGCCCACGGATGGTTCGACCGGCGAGCGGCGACCACGAGGCACGCGCTGGCGATGATGAGCGCCAACAGCAACGGATTGGTCGTGAACGAGGCTGCCGTCGACAGCCCGAGCGCCCAGATCCACCAGGCGATCGGGTGCAGGTCTCGAGGCAGCCCCGTCACGTCATCCCTCGCGCCGGCGACGCAGTGCGAGCACCGCCCCGCCCGCCGCAGCAAGAGCGGCCAGCACGCCAAGAGTCACGCCGAGAGGCAAGCGCCCCGCGTCGCCCTCGGCGGGCGACTCTGCGGAGGTGTCGTCGCCCAGGGAGCCGTCCTCCCCCGGGGCGGGCGTACCCGTCTGCGCGGGAGCGGTCGGCGGGGACGCCTCGTCGACGTCCGATGCTCCGGCCGAGGCGTCCTTGTCGTCACTCAACTCATCACTCTTGCCCGAACCCGTCTCGGCGGGGTCCTCGGTCGGCGACGGCTCGGCGGAGTCGGTGGCGCTGGGGCTTGCGCTGGGCGTCGGCGACGCCGTGGCCTGGCCACCGTTCGAGTTGCCCTTGCCACCCTTGCCACCGCTGCCGCCGTTCGAGCCACCCGATGAACCGCCCGAGCCGCTGCCCCCGCCCGCGGTGGGACTCGGGGTCGGCGAGGCCGGGGAGGTGGGCGAACCCGTCGGCTCCTGCGTCGGGGTGGGGGTGGCCGTCGGGGTCGCGGTCGGGGTCGCGGTCGGGGTGGAGGTCTTGGTGACCGGCGCAGCGACGCCGGGACCGCCGGTGCTGCCGCCCTGCCACGCCCACGCCACGGAGCCGCCAGCCGGAACCTTCAGCGCGCTGGCACCAAGGGACGAGTACGTCCACGTGCCGGTGCTGCCGTCGCTCCAGTACAGGCCCCAGTAGGCGGTGGTGGGCGGGGTGTTCACGCACGGGTCCGCCGCCGGCTTTCCGTCGATGCGGCAGACGAACCCCGGCTGCCGCGTGACGTAGCCGAGCGAGTGCCCGGCGCTGGCCGTCAGCGAGGCAGCGCTCTGGCCACCGCCAGTGGCGATGCAGGAGGCCTGCAACCCGCCGCCCAACTCACGGAAGTCCACCACCACGCTGACCCCGTCGCCGCTGCCGCACACCGCCGCGCTGGCGGGTGCCGACAGGGCCGCCGGGGCGGCGACCACGACCAGAGCCGTGGCCGCCGCAGCCCGCGCGAGTCGGACGAGACGAGTCACTTGCGCACCCGGAAGGTGAGCGTGCGCTTGCGGATGTCGGGGAACTCGCCGGTGACCTTGATCTTGGCCTTGCCCAACTTGGCCTTCTTCTTGACCTTGAAGGTCGCGGTGAAGCGGCCCTGGGCATCCGCCGTACCGGTGCGCTTCTTGGCGCCGTACTTCACGGTGACAGACTCGCCAGCGGCCAGGCCGGTCACCTTGACGACCTGCTTCTTGCCGCGCTTGACCTTCTTCTTCAGGGTCGCCGGGATGGTGAGCTTGCGCAGCACCTTCGCGGGCGTCGCCACCAGCGTCGGGCCGCTGGCGCCCGTGAGCGTGAAGCCGGGCTCAGGGTTGCCCGCCTTCTCGGTGTGGACGTACGAGCCGCTCGCGTCGGCCGTGACGATCAGGTAGCCCGACATCATCGGCGCGCCGAAGCAGAAGCGGGAGCCCGGGGCCGCGCCGCTGAGGGTCCACGTGACGGTGTCCTCGGCACGGTGGAAGCCCGTGGGGCTCGTCAGGGTCGCGCCGGTGGTCGATCCGAGCGTGGCCGTCAGACCACCGATCGCCTGCGCGGTCGCACGGCGCCACTGGTCGCGCGTGGCCGGGTCGATTCCGGCGACCAGCCCGGCCGAGTCGTACGCCACGGCGCCGGCCTCGGCACCCGAGGTCAGCTGCAGTCCGCCGATCCAGCCGGCGGCCTTGCCCGCGACGGTGCAGGCGCCCGCGTTGGCGAGCGCCCAGGCGGCCAGCCCGGTGCTGTTGGTGTTCGACGTCGGCGTCGTCGCGCTGCCGCCGAAGCTGCCGTCGGCGTGCTGCTGTGCGATCAGCCAGGCCGTGGCCTTGTCGACAGCAGCCCTCACCGGGCCGCTCAGCGAACCGGTCGCGCTCGCCTCCGTCAGCGAGACCACGGCCAGAGCCGTGGCGTCCACGTCGGGCTCGCTGCCCGGCTGGCCCTCGACGCAGCCCTGAGCCGCCGCGGTGCTGTCGGCGTTGAAGGCGATGCGGAAGAAGCCGCTCGCGCACTGCTGGGCCAACAAGAACTCGGTGGCCGCCGCTGCCTTGGGCGACCCGGCGACGCTGAGGGCACGCGCCGCGTACGCCTGCCCGAAGGTGTTGGCGTAGTCGCCGTACTGGCTGGTGTCACTGATGCGACCCGCGATCGGCGCGTTCGACGCCACGGTCGACTCCAGGCGGGCGATCAGGTCCACGCCGCCGAACGAGCGGGGGTTGCCGCCGGACGCCTGCGCGAAGGTGGCCAGCTTCGCCGTCGAACCGGCGTACAGCTCGGCCGGATCGCTGCCGGTGACGTAGGCGTCGACGCGCTGAGCGAGCGCGTGGGAGATCTGGCGCACCATGGCCGGGTTGCTGCCGGCCTTGATCAGGCCGAGGCCGGCGTCAGCCGTCAGCCCGTAGTCGTCGAAGTCGTACTGGTCGTTGTGCACCAGCCCGTTGCTGAGCTGGGTGGCGAGCCAACCGGCGGCGGAGTCGACCCGCTCAGAGCCCGTGGCTGCGGTCGCAGGGGTGATCGGCGCGAGGCCGATCAGGCCGGCGAGTGTGGTCGTGGTGACCACGAGACCGGCACGGCGCATGAGACGCGACATCAGGGAGTTCCTTCCCGCTGCAGACGGGGTGGTCCCTGGAACGGACCGAACCCGCCATTTCCTCGACAGCGTTTTCGTTCGGACGCGTCGTCACGGGCGTTCCGGCTCGCACGGATGTCCGTGCCTACGGTTGCGGGTCAGCGCCGGAATCGGACCGGCTTTCCCCGTGACGGGCGTTGCTGGTGTCCACGGCGGATGCCCTGAACTCGCCTCACTCTACCCCCGGCTCGCCCCCGTACCCGCAACGTCATGGCGGCCGGTCGCCGGAGCAGCCGTACGCCATGACGTCACGCGCCGCGGGGGCGCAGGGCAGGTCGCGCAGCGGGGCACGGCCCCTCAGCGCAGGATCAGGCGAGCTTCTCCAGGATCAGCTCTCGTACGCGGCCCGCGTCGGCCTGGCCACGCATCTCCTTCATGACCGCGCCGATGAGCGCGCCCGCGGCGGCGTGCTTGCCGTCGCGGATCTTGTCGGCCACGTCGGGGTTCGCCGCGATGGCGGTGTCGACCGCCGCAGACAGGGCGCCGTCGTCCGAGACGACCGCGAGGCCGCGCTTCTCCACGACCTCCTCGGGGCTCCCCTCGCCAGCGAGCACGCCCTCGAACACCTGGCGGGCCAACTTGTCGTTGACCGTGCCCGCGTCCACGAGCGCCTGGATGCCAGCGACCTGGGCCGGGGTGACGGGCAGCTCGGACAACTCGACGCCGTCCTCCTTGGCCCGCCGCGCCAGCTCGCCCAGCCACCACTTGCGGGCAGCCT
Source organism: Actinomycetes bacterium (assembly GCA_023460975.1). GTDB lineage: Bacteria > Actinomycetota > Actinomycetes > Propionibacteriales > Nocardioidaceae > Nocardioides. The sequence goes on along the minus strand of JAEWOG010000067.1, from coordinate 141,637 downwards.
GCGGAGCGGCGCCCTCGGCAATGGTCTGCTCGACGAGCAGGAGCGCACCCGCTCCGACGGTGTCGCGCATGTCGAGGTCGCTGAAGCCCCACTCGGTCTGGAGACGCGCCCGCTTGGCAGTCGGGTTCTCGGGCAACGTGGCCCGCAGCTCCTCGACCCACTCGCGGCTCGGCGCGACCGGGACGAGGTCGGGCTCGGGGAAGTAGCGGTAGTCCTCAGCGTCCGACTTCTCGCGCCCGGACGTGGTCACGCCGGTGTCCTCGTGCCAGTGCCGGGTCTCCTGCAGGATCGATCCGCCGCCCGTGAGGATCGCCGCGTGGCGCTGCATCTCGTACCGGACTGCCCGCTCGACGCTGCGCAGCGAGTTGACGTTCTTGGTCTCCGTACGGGTGCCCAGCACCCCGGAGTCCTTCGGCGACAGCGAGAGGTTCACGTCGGCACGGATGGACCCCTGGTCCATGCGGGCATCCGAGACGTCCAGGGCCACGATCAGGTCGCGCAACTGGGCCACGTACGCGCGCGCCACCTCAGGAGCCCGCTCCCCCGCGCCCACGATGGGGCGGGTGACGATCTCGATCAGGGGGATGCCGGCGCGGTTGTAGTCCACCAGCGAGTAGTCGGCGCCCTGGATGCGGCCGGTCGCGCCGCCCACGTGCAGCGACTTGCCGGTGTCCTCCTCCATGTGCGCGCGCTCGATCTCCACGCGGAAGGTCTCCGAGGTGCCGTCCTCGTTGTCGAGCACGACGTCCATCCACCCGTCGAAGGCGATGGGCTCGTCGTACTGCGAGGTCTGGAAGTTCTTCGGCATGTCCGGGTAGAAGTAGTTCTTCCGGGCGAAGCGGCACCACTCGGCGATGTCGCAGTTCAACGCCAGACCGATGCGGATCGCGGCCTCGACGCCCTTGGCGTTGACCACGGGCATCGCACCGGGCAGGCCCAGACAGGTCGGGCAGACCTGGGTGTTGGGCTCCGCGCCGAAGGCCGTCGGGCAGCCGCAGAACATCTTCGTGTGGGTGGACAGCTCGACGTGCACCTCGAGGCCCAGGGCGGGGTCGAAGGCGGCGAGGGTGTCCTCGTACGACATCAGGGCCTCGGCGCTCATGCGGAGACTCCTTCCAGCTCGGGGGCGCGGTCCAGCAAGGGGCCGCCCCAGCCCTTCTCCAGCAGTGCCTCAAGTGCCGCGCCGACGCGGTAGAGGCGCTCGTCGGCGGTCGCGGGCGCAAGGATCTGGAAGCCCGAGGGCAGCCCGTCCTCGTCGGCCAGCCCGTTGGGCAGGCTGATGCCCGGCACGCCCGCGAGGTTGGCGGGGATCGTGGCGAGGTCGTTGAGGTACATCGCAAGCGGGTCGTCGAGCTTCTCGCCCAGCTTGAACGCCGTGGTCGGCGCCGTCGGGCTGACCAGCACGTCGGCCTGGGTGAAGGCCTGCTCGAAGTCCTGGGTGATGAGCGTGCGGACCTTCTGCGCCTGACCGTAGTAGGCGTCGTAGTACCCGCTGGAGAGCGCGTACGTGCCGAGGATGATGCGGCGCTTGACCTCGTCGCCGAACCCGGCGTCGCGGGTGGCCCGCATGACGTCCTCCGCCGAGGGGTCGCCCTCAGGGGTGACCCGCAGGCCGTAGCGCATGGCATCGAACTTGGCGAGGTTCGAGGACGCCTCGCACGGCATCACCAGGTAGTACGTCGCCAGTGCGTGCACGAAGTTGGGGCACGACACCTCGACGACCTCGGCACCGGCCGAACGCAGCGCGTCGAGCGACTCGGTGAACCGAGCCAGCACGCCGGGCTGGTAACCCTCGCCACCGAGCTCGGTGATGACGCCGACCCGGACCCCGGAGAGGTCCCCCGCGGCGCCCTGGCGGGCCGCGTCCGCGAAGGCGGCGACGGGCGCGTCGATCGAGGTCGAGTCCAGCGGGTCATGCCCGCCAATGAGCTCGTGCAGCAGGGCCGAGTCGAGCACCGTACGGGTGACGGGGCCGACCTGGTCGAGCGAGTTGGCCATCGCGACCAGCCCGTAGCGCGAGACCGCGCCATAGGTCGGCTTGACGCCGACGGTGCCCGTGACCGCGCCCGGCTGCCGGATCGAACCACCGGTGTCGGTGCCGATGGCCAGCGGGGCCTCGAACGCGGCCACTGCCGCCGCCGAGCCGCCCCCGGAACCGCCCGGGATGCGGGTCTGGTCCCACGGGTTGCGGGTGGGTCCGTACGCCGAGTGCTCGGTCGAGGAGCCCATCGCGAACTCGTCCATGTTGGTCTTGCCCAGGATCGGCAGGCCCGCTTCCTTGAGCTTGCGCACCACGGTGGCGTCGTACGGCGGGATCCAGCCCTCGAGGATCTTGGATCCGACCGTGGTCGGCAACCCCTCCGTGGCGAGGACGTCCTTCACCGCGACGGGAACGCCGTCGAGGTAGGAGGCCGGCGTGCCGGCGGCGCGCCGCTCGTCGGAGGCCTTGGCCTGGGCCAGCGCCCCCTCGGCGTCGACGTGCAGGAAGGCGTGCACGCCCGCCTGCGCAGTGCCGTCGACTGCGGCGATGCGGTCGAGGTGGGCCTGGGTCAGCTCGACGCTGGTGACCTCACCGGCCGCGAGGGCGCGGGCCAGTTCGTCGGCGCTCTTCTTGATCCACTCAGTCATGTCAGTTCCCCTCACTGCTCGTCGCCGAGGATGCGCGGGACCATGAAACGCTGCTGCTCGGATGCGGGCGCGCCCGCCAGAGCCTGCTCGGCGGTGAGGCCGGGGACCACGACGTCCTCGCGGAAGACGTTGGTCAGCGGCAGCGGGTGCGAGGTGGGCGGAACGTCGGCGCTGGCCACCTCGCTCAGCGAGGCCACCGACTCGAGGATGACGCTCAGCTGGGGGGCGAGGTGGTCGAGCTCGGCGTCGGAGAGATCGATGCGGGCCAGCGTCGCCAGATGGGCGACCTCGTCCCGGGTGATCTCCACGCGCCCAGAGGTCGCGGCGGAGTCAGACATGAGCGCAATCCTAGGCAACTCAGACGTCGTCGCGTGAACGGGCGTCGCCCCCGTACGCGCCACGAGCCTGCCGGGGGTCCCGGCAGACTCGTGGGCGCAGAGGTCAGACCTGAGCCTCAGCAGCTGTGGCGGCGCTCCGCACGCTTGCACTTGTCGTTGCCACCCTTGGCGTAGACGATGTCGAAGCCACGGCCACCGTCGATGATGTCGCGCTTGTTGGACCCGGTGAGGACGTCGGCACCGCCGCGTCCGATCAGCTTCACGGCCCAGTCGCGGTGGGCGTCGACGACCTCGCCCTTGTTGCTGCCGCGATAGACCGTGTACGTGTTGGCGGGCAGGACCACCTTGCGGAACTGACGGATCTTGCCGAGGAACTTCACCGGCTGGATGCCAGCGACCGAGGTCTTGCCCTTGCGCTGGTCGATGCGCAAGGTCGGCTTGAGCGCGAGGTTGGGGAACGCGCTGAGCCGCAGCTCGTTGCGACCCGCACCTCCCTTGAACGAGAAGTCAGCCTCGCCGGGGACCAGGAGCGACACGTAGTCGGCGCCGGTGCCTGCGGTGATCACGAGCTTGTTCGTCGAGGTGGAGGTGATCGTGTCCGCACCGCTCTCACCCGCGAGCGTGTCCGCACCCACCCGGGTGCTGATGCGGTCATCGCCTGCTCCCCCGGCGATGACGTCGTTGCCCGCCGTGTCGGCGCTGGTGTCGCCGAACAGGCTGTCATCGCCCGCGTGGCCCCAGATCTGGTCGTTGCCCGAGCGGCCGTCGATCACGTCGTTGCCGTTGGAGCCCTGGATCTGGTCGTCGTGAGCGCTGCCGATGACCCGCACTCCGGCAGCGCTGTGGACGATGGTGTCCGTGTCGCTCTGGGTGACCAGCGTCGGCGAGGTCTGGAAGTTCATGACCAGTCCCACGGACGCGTTCGAGTAGTCGACACCGTCGGGAACGACGCTGCCTTCGGCGCTGATCGGCCGGGTGTCCACGCCCAGGTCCAAGGTGTCATTGCCGCCGTTGCCGGTGAGCAGGTCCCCCTTGCGGTGGTACTGCCCGAACTCGTCGGCGTAGTAGGAGTCCGTCTCGCCGTAGAGGCGGTCGTCGCCCGGCCCCCCGAGCAGTACGTCGGCCCCGTCCCCGCCGCAGATGATGTCGTTGCCGCCGTTGCCGTCGATCCGGTCGTCGCCACCCAGGCCAACGATCACGTCCTTGCCCGGCGTGCCGTTGATCCGGTCGTTCTTGGCCGTGCCGACGATCGTCGCCTTCTCGCCCGCGCAGGTCTGCGCCGCCGCCTGAGCCGGAACCTGAGCCGCGCCGCACAGCGCGGCCACGAGGACCCCGACCGCCACAGGTGCGATGGATGAACGCATGGTGTACCTCCCGAAATAGTGACTCCTGTCTCCTATCCGGCTGGCGGCGTCCGCAAACCCCATCCGCCCCGTCGGTCCCAGCGTTCGCAGGCGCCCTAGTCCTCGAGCGCTCCGGGGCCAGACTCGAGCAACACCTTGAAGGCGTCCTCGTCCAGGATGCGCAGTCCCAGTTGCTCGGCCTTGTCGGCCTTGGAGCCTGCGTTGTCGCCGACCACGACGAAGTCGGTCTTCTTTGACACCGACGACGACGCCTTGCCGCCCCGGGCGATGATGGCCTCCTTGACGGAGTCACGGGTGAAGTCGACGAGTGAGCCCGTCGCCACGATGGTCAGCCCCTCAAGGGTGCGCGGCACTCCTGCATCGGGCTTCTCGGCCATCGTGACGCCCGCGGCCGCCCACTTCTCCACGATGCCCCGGTGCCATGCGGCTTCGGGTCCGTCAAACCACTCCCGTACGGACGCGGCGATGATGCCGCCCACGCCCTCGGTGGCGGCCAGCGTCTCTTCGTCGGCGGTGGCAATGCTCGGCTCGGAGGCATCGGCCTCGTCCGGCCACAACCTGCCGAACTCCGTGGCCAGCCCTCGTGCCGCCGTCGGACCGACGTGACGGATGGACAGGGCCACCACGACCCGCCACAGCGCCACGTCCTTGCGGGTGGCCAGGTTGGCCAACAGCTTGTCGCCGTTGGCCGACAGCTGGGGGCCTTCCTCGCCCTTCTTGGGTGCCCGAGTGAAGAGCGGCACGCGCAGCAGCTTGTCCGCGTCGAGGTCGAACAGGTCGCCCTCGTCGAGGATGACCCCCGCGGCGAGCAGCGCCGCCGCCGCCTCCGAACCGAGCCCCTCGATGTCGAAGGCGCCCCGGCCGGCGACGTGGAACACCCGCTCCAGCAACTGGGCAGGGCACGAGCGGTGGTTGGGGCAGCGGCGGTCCTTGTCCCCCGCCTTCTGCTCGACGAGGTCGGTGCCGCACGCCGGACAGGTCGTGGGTGCCACCCACTCGGGCAACCCGTCGGGCCGCAGACCGAGCACCGGCCCGAGGATCTCGGGAATGACGTCACCGGCCTTGCGCAGGATCACGGTGTCACCGGGTCGCACGTCCTTGCGCTGGACCTCGTGGAAGTTGTGGAGCGTGGCTCGCTCGACCGTCGAACCGGCGACCTTCGTCGGCTCCATGACCCCGAACGGCGTGACGCGGCCCGTACGCCCCGTGTTGACCTCGATGGCCAACAGCTTGGCGTTGACCTCCTCGGGCGGGTACTTGAACGCGATGGCCCAGCGCGGGGCCCGCGAGGTGGATCCGAGGACCCGCTGCTGGGCGATGTCGTCGACCTTGACCACGACGCCGTCGATGTCGTGCTCGACGTCGTGACGGTGCTCCCCGGTGTGCTCGATGAACTCCGTGACGGCACCGAGCCCCTCAAGGACCCGCACGCGGTCCGAGGTCGGCAGGCCCCACGCCTTGAGGGCTGCGTACGCCTGCGACTGCGAGCGCGGCTCGAACCCCTCGCGGGCCCCGATCCCGTGACACACCATGTCGAGCGCCCGTGACGCGGTCACCTTGGGGTCCTTCTGCCGCAACGACCCTGCAGCCGCGTTGCGCGGGTTGGCGAACATCGGTCGGCCCGCTGTGACCATCTGGTCGTTGAGGCGCTCGAACGCCGCGCGGGGAAGGAACACCTCACCGCGGATCTCCACGAGAGCCGGCACGGGGTGCTCGGGCGAATCAGCGAGGCGGTCGGGGATCGAGGCGATGGTGCGGACGTTGGGTGTGACGTCCTCGCCCGTGCGGCCATCGCCCCGGGTCAGCGCACGCACCAGCCGCCCCCGCTCGTAGAGGAGGTTGATCGCCAGACCGTCGACCTTGAGCTCGCACAGCAACGGCGGCGACGAGACCCCGTCCTTGGCCAGGCGGGCATACCAAGTCGCCAACTCCTCCAGCGAGAAGGCGTTGTCGAGGCTCTCCATCCGCTGGAGGTGATCCACTGCCGTGAAGGTCGTGGACACCGCACCGCCCACCTGCTGCGTGGGCGAGTCGGGGGTCCGCAGGTCGGGCCACTGCTCCTCGAGCGACTCGAGCTCACGCATGGACGTGTCGAACTCACTGTCGGACAGAGTCGGGTCATCCAGGACGTAGTAGCGCCAGCGCGCGTCGGTCACCGCGTCGCTGATCTGCGCGTGCCGCTCACGGGCAGACGCCGGAGTCTCACCCACCGCGGCGTCGGTGGAGGTGGCTTCAGGCGTGGCGTCGTCCATGGGCTCATTGTGTCGCGAAGCACTGACAAGTGTGCGACGGGCGACCACCGAGGACCCGCGCGAATGTGGGACAGATCACTCAGGTTTGCCCGATACGCGTGACACGGACGCGCCATACCGTCAGAATGCCGGGAGCCCAGACGACCGTCTTGCACGCCTCGGACGCGCGACCCGGACTCCAAGGACCCGCATGAATCACCTCCGCACCGTCACCTGCGCGACCGTCCTGTCCATCGCCGCGGCCACCACCCTCGCCCAGTTCGCCACCGCCGCGCCCGGCCAGCCCGAGGGCCCCCTGGCCGTCGCACTCGACGAGACCTTCGACGCCGGTGTGCCGGACACCTGGCGTTCGATCAACCTCAGCGACCCCGCCGGCCCGCAGACGGGGTGGTTCACCGGGAACCCGGCCGTGCTGAGGGCGCACGAAGGTGCCGGCGGCGCCTACGTCGCGTCCAACGTGTTCTCCACCGAGACCGGCGGGACGCTGAGCACGTGGCTGATCACCCCGCTCATCGAGGACCTGAGCGCCGGCGACCAGGTGCGCTTCTTCACCCGTGTCGCCGAGCTGGTCCACCCCGACCGCCTCGAGGTGCGCGCGTCCTCGAACGGCGCGTGTGAGCCCGGGGCCTCCGCCACCGACGTCGGCGACTTCACGACGCTGCTGACGACCATCAACCCGGGGCTGGCCCAGGGCACGTACCCCAACGTCTGGACCGAGACCGAGGTCGCCCTGCCCGCGATGGCACCCGGCTCCGGGTGCGTGGCGCTGCGACACCACGTCCCCGACAGCGGGGAGCAGGGTGCGCTGGGCGACTACGTCGCCGTGGACACGTTCACCTACAGCCACTGGAGCGATCCGACCGTCCCCGACACGACGCTGACGCCGCGCGCCGAGCCGTTCGCGTACGACTTCGCCACCGCGCCCGCGTACCTCACGGGTACCTACGAGTGCAGCCTGGACGGCGCAGCGTACGGCCCCTGCACCTCGCCCCTGACGCTGACGAACCTGTCCGACGGGACGCACAGTCTTGCCGTGCGCGCCGTCTCCGCTGCGGGGGTGGTCGACACGACCCCAGCGGAGACCACGATCACCGTCGGTACGAGTCCTACCACTCCCCCGCCCACGAGCCCCACTCACACGAGCCCTGCACCCACAGCGCCCGTCCCCACCACGCCCATCCCCACCACGGCACCGACCCCCGGCACGTCCCAGCCCACGTCACGCATCGTCGTGAAGAGTCCCAAGAAGGTCCGCGCGGGCAAGAAGTTCCGCGTCTCGATCACCGGCCTGGCACCCGGAGCCACCGTGACCCTGAAGTGGAAGGGCAAGAAGGTCTCTCGCGCTGCGTCGGCGGCGGGGACCGTCACCGTGACGTTCAAGGCGCCCCGGGTCACGCGCACGAAGAAGGTCCGGCTCAAGGTCACGGGAGCCCTCAGGAGCACGCGTGTGGTGAAGGTGCTCCCCCGACGTCGTTGAGGCAGCGGACGTGGAGGCCGACACCCCGGCCCCCTGCGTGACGTCAGACGTTGCGGGCGACGGCGCGGGCCAGGTCGTACGCGCGCCGCGCCCACGCGGGCGCAGCGCCAGCCATCCCGCAGGCGGGCGTGATGACCAGCCGCTCTGCGTGGACCTCGGGGTCCAGACCCAGCATGTCCAGGAGCCGCAGGACGGACTCCGTCAGCGCGACCTCACCGGGCTCGGCGGCCGGCGCGAGCGCAGGCAGGATGCCCAGCCCGACCGTACGGCCGTCCTCCAGGGCACCCGCGAGCACGTCGAGATCGGCGGGGCCCAACAGCGAGGTGTCCACGCAGATCCCGTCGGCACCCGCGCCGAGGATCAGGTCCCACGGCGTCTGAGGGGCGCAGGCGTGCACCCATGCAGTGGCCCCAGCCGCCTTGATGGCCTCCAGAACCCAGGTCAGGTGCGTGCTGGCCTCGGGCACGTCCACGGACCGGTGTCGGGAGAACCCACTCGCCGTCGGCACGGCCCCGGCGAGAACGGCCGCCAGCGCGGGCTCATCGACCTGGACGACGATCTCGCTCGCCCCAGGCAGTCGACGCCGGACATCGGCGACGTGGGCACTGATGCCCGCAGCCAGCGACTCGGCCACCTCCCGGCGCGCGCCATGGTCGGCCAGCACCTTGTCGCCGCGGGGCTTCTCCACCGTGGCGGCCAGGGTCCAGGGTCCGGCGACCTGGATCTTGAACGCGGCCGCGTACTCCTGACCGTGCTCCTCGACTCGGTCGAGGTCGTGAGCCAGCAGCGACCGGGCGCGCCGCTGATCGATCCCCGGGGCGTCCACCAGACGCCATCCCGCGGGTTGCAGGTCGGCTGCGAGGCCCTCCAGGACGCACAACCCACGCCCCGTCATCTCCGCCCCGGCGCCGCGCCCCGGGACCTCCGGCAGGTGGGCCAGCTCGTCGAGTTCGCCCAGCACGACCTTGACCCACTCGACGTACGCGCGCTCGTCCTCGCCAGGCAGGGAGCCGATGCCGCTCGCACGGCTCATGCGCCGACCCGGCGGGTTCGCTCGATGGTGGCCGAGCCGACGACGCGGGTGCCGTCATAAATCACGGCTGCCTGCCCGGGGGCAATCCCTTCGGCGTGGTCGATGAGGTCGATGTGGACCGACTCGCCCAGCACGCGGATCTCGGCGCGATGCTCGGATCCGTGGGCGCGCAGTTGCACGGTGCCGTGCAGCTCATCCGGCACGGACCCGCACCAGCGCGGCGCTGAGGCCTCGATCCGGTCGATGCGCAGACCCTCCCGCGAGCCGACGCGCACCGTCCCGGACACGGGCTCGATGTCGAGCACGAACCGGGGCTTGCCGTCGGGCGCCGGGTGACCGATGCGCAGCCCCTTGCGCTGGCCGACCGTGAAGGCGTACGTGCCCTCGTGGGATCCGAGCACCTGTCCGGTCGCGTCGTCCACGATGTCGCCGCCCCACTCCCCCGACGCTGTCGGGGCGCGGTCGGCGATCTTCTCCCTCAGCCACCCGGCGTTGTCTCCGTCGGCGACGAAGCAGATGTCGTGGCTGTCGGGCTTGTCGGCCACGAGCAGTCCGCGACGGGCGGCCTCGGCACGGATCTCCGGCTTCGTGGTGTCGCCGAGGGGGAAGAGCGAATGGGCCAACTGCTCCTGCGTCAACACCCCCAGCACGTACGACTGATCCTTGCCGTGATCCAGCGCCCGGTGCATCTCCACAAGGCCGTCCGGGCCGTCTTCGAGCCGGGCGTAGTGACCGGTCACGACCGCGTCGAAGCCCAGGGCCAGGGCGCGGTCCAGGACGGCCGCGAACTTGATCTTCTCGTTGCAGCGCAGGCAGGGGTTCGGAGTGCGCCCGCTCGCGTAGGAGTCCATGAAGTCGGTGACCACGTCGTCGTGGAACTCCTCCGACATGTCCCACACGTAGAACGGGATACCGATCACGTCCGCTGCACGACGGGCGTCGAGCGAATCCTCGATCGTGCAGCAGCCGCGGGCACCGGTGCGGTACGACGCCGGGTTGCGCGAGAGCGCCAGATGGATCCCCGTGACCTCGTGGCCAGCCTCGACAGCGCGGGCGGCGGCGACGGCGGAGTCCACCCCGCCTGACATGGCAGCGATGACGCGCATCATGCCCTCCGCCGGGCGCCTGCGGCCCGGGCACGGTCGACGACGGGGCCGATCGCATCAACGAGCGCGTCGACGTCGTCCTGGGTGGAGGTGTGGCCCAGGCTGAAGCGCAGCGAGTGGCGTGCCTGGACAGGGTCGCACCCCATCGCCAGCAGCACGTGGGAGGGCTGCGGCACGCCGGCCGAACAGGCCGACCCCGTCGAACACTCCACCCCGTGCGCGTCCAGCAGCATCAACAGCGAGTCGCCCTCGCAGTCGGGGAAGCCGACGTGAGCATTGCCCGGCAACCGTCCGGGGCCGGGCTCAGCGCCGTGCAGGTGCGCGTCCGGCACGACCTCGAGCACCCGTCGTACGAGGTCGTCACGCAGGGCGGCCACTCGCAGGGCATGCTCGGCCTGACCCGCGACGGCCGCCCGTACGGCTGCGGCGAGGCCGGCGATCGCAGGGACGTCGAGCGTGCCGCTGCGGATGTCACGCTCCTGACCTCCCCCGTGCAGGAGCGGGGTGATCCCGAGGTCGCGACGCGCGATCAGGGCACCGACTCCGTACGGCCCGCCGAGCTTGTGACCCGTGAACGTGAGCGCGTCGACGCCACTGCCGGCGAAGGAGACCGGCACCGCCCCGACCGCCTGAACGGCGTCGGTGTGCACGGGGATGCCGTGCTCGCGACCGAGGGCGACGACCTCGTCGATCGGCTGCAGCGTGCCCACCTCGTTGTTCGCCCACATCACCGAGATGAGGGCCAGGCTCGACGGATCGCGCTCGACCGCGGCGCGCAGGGCCTCGAGGTCGAGCCGCCCCTCGCTGTCGACGTCGATGAGCTCGACCTTGGCCCCTTCGGCCTCTGCGAGCCAGTGCAGTGGATCGAGCACGGCGTGGTGCTCGACGGCGCTGGCGAGGATGCGGAGACGGCGGGCGTCGGCGGCTCTGCGGGAGAAGTAGATGCCCTTGAGGGCCAGGTTGTCCGACTCGGTGCCGCCCGAGGTGAAGACGAGGTCTCCCGGCCGCGCACCCAGGGCGTCTGCGATCGCCTCGCGGGACTCCTCCACCACACGGCGTGCCGCTCGGCCCGCGCCGTGCAGGGAACTCGCATTGCCCACGTGGGCGAACTGCTCGGACATGGCCGCGATCGCGACGGGCAGCATCGGCGTCGTCGCGGCGTGGTCGAGGTAGGTGTGCCCGCTGGTCATGACCTACCAAGCCTACGGGTCGGGGCGTGGAGTCTCAGAGCAGCACCATGTCGTCTCGGTGGACGATCTCGCGCTCGTACGCCGAGCCCAGCGCCGCCTTGAGCTCCTTCGTGGAGCGGCCCAGCAGTTGCGGCAACTCCTCGGAGTCGAAGTTGACCAGTCCGCGGGCCACCGCGGTGCCCTCGGGGTCGACGACGTCGACCGGGTCGCCGGCACAGAAGCGGCCCTCGACGCCGGTGACCCCCGCGGGCAGCAGCGACATGCGCCGCTCGACCACGGCGCGTACGGCGCCCGCGTCCAGCACGAGCCTGCCCTTGGGTTCGGTGGCGTGCGCCAGCCACAGCAGCCGCGTACGCCGCCGGCGCCCCGTGGCGTGGAACAGGGTGCCGACCTCGGCCCCGTCCAGTGCAGCGGCCGCATGGGCGGCGCTGGTCAGCACGACCGGGATGCCTGCCCCGGTGGCGATGCGTGCGGCCTCGGTCTTGGTGACCATGCCGCCGGTGCCCACTGCCGATCCCGTCGCCGACACGTCGACGTCGTCGATCTCGGCGAAGTCGCGGACGTCGCTGATCAGTCGCGCGCCCGGCGTGCCCGGCTTGGCCGTGTGGAGGCCGTCGACGTCGGACAGGAGCACGAGGAGGTCGGCGTGCACCAGGTGAGCGACAAGGGCGGCGAGGCGATCGTTGTCGCCGAAGCGGATCTCGGCGGTCGCCACCGTGTCGTTCTCGTTGACCACCGGAAGCGCGCCGTACTCCAGCAGGGTCGTCAGCGTCTGGTGGGCGTTGCGGTAGTGCGAGCGGCGTACGACGTCGTCCACGGTGAGCAGCACCTGCCCGGTGACGATGCCGTGCCGGGCGAACTCACGCTGGTAGTGGTGCGCGAGCAAGCCCTGACCGACCGACGCAGCCGCCTGCTGCGCAGCGAGGCCTCGCGGGCGGCGGGCCAGCCCCAACGGGGCGAGTCCAGCCGCGATCGCGCCGGACGAGACGAGGACGACCTCGGCTCCCCGGGCGCGGACCGCAGCGAGCACGTCGACCAGCGCACTCACGGCGCTCGGATCGAGCTGGCCGCCGTCGGTGGTGAGCGAGGAGGAGCCGACCTTGACGACGATCCGGCTGGCCGCGCCCACCTGCTCCCGGGCTGTCGAACTCACTCCTGGCCGTCCCAGTCGGGGTCGTCGGACGTTCCGATCTCGTACGACATGGGGCCGATGCCCGAGCTCGTCTGCGTCCGCGTACGGCTCTTCTTCGAGCCGTCGACGCGGCGGGCGACGTCGGCGCGAGTCTCGTTCTCGGCACGCTCGTCCATGGCCTCGTCGATCTCGCGGCGACGCTGGGCGGCGGGACGGGACTCGTCGAAACGCTGGTCCTCGCCGCGGCGCCCGAGCATCTCGGCGCCCGCCTCGATGCCGGGGCGGAAGTCGAAGACGACGCTGTTGTTCAGGGCACCGATGACGACCGGGTCGCCTTCCTGGGCGCCCAACTCCACCAGCTTGGCCTCCACGCCGAGGCGGTTGAGGCGGTCGGCGAGGAAGCCCACGGCCTCCTCGTTGCTGAAGTCGGTCTGGCGCACCCACCGCTGGGGCTTCTCGCCGCGCACGCGCCAGCCGCGCTGACCCGGCTCCAACTCGACGTCGGAGGTCTCGACAACCTCGAAGTCGGCTCCCGCGCCCACCGCTGCCGGTCGCAGGACGATGCGCGTCGCCTCGACCTGCGGCCGCTCCGCGCGGGCTCGCTGGACGATCTCGGCCATCGCGAAGGTCAGCTCGCGCAGGCCGGCGCCCGAAGCGGCACTGACCAGGAAGACCTTCATGCCCCGCTCGCGCAGCTCGTCCACCACCATGTCGGCGATGTCGTGGCCGTCGGGCACGTCGACCTTGTTGAGGGCGACGAGGCGCGGACGGTCCTCGAGGCCGCCATAACGCGACAGCTCGGCCTCGATCACGTCGAGGTCATCCACCGGGTTGCGGCCGGGCTCGATCGAGGCGGTGTCGACGACGTGGACGAGCGCTGCGCAGCGCTCGATGTGGCGCAGGAAGTCGTGTCCGAGGCCGCGCCCCTCGGCGGCGCCCTCGATGAGGCCGGGCACGTCGGCCACGGTGAAGACGGTGTCGCCAGCGCGTACGACGCCCAGGTTGGGGACAAGCGTGGTGAACGGGTAGTCGGCGATCTTGGGCTTGGCCCGCGAGATCGCTGCGATCAGGCTCGACTTGCCGGCGCTGGGGTAGCCCACCAGGCCGACGTCGGCGACCACCTTGAGTTCGAGGCGTACGTCCAACTCGTCGCCGGGCTCACCGAGCAGCGCGAATCCGGGCGCCTTGCGCTTGGAGGAGGCCAGAGCGGCGTTGCCGAGACCCCCACGCCCGCCCTGGGCGACGACCATCTCCGTACCGGCCCCGACGAGGTCGGCCAGGACATTGCCGTCCATGTCGGTGACGAGGGTGCCGTCGGGCACGGGCAGGACCATGTCCTTGCCGTGTGCGCCGTTGCGGTGCGCACCCGCCCCGTGGCCGCCGTGCTCGGCGCGCCGCTTCGGGCTGTGGTGGTAGTCGATCAGCGTGGTGACATCGGAGGCAACCCGCAGGATCACGGACCCGCCGGGACCACCGTTGCCGCCGTCCGGGCCACCGAGGGGCTTGAACTTCTCGCGGTGCACCGACGCGACGCCGTTGCCGCCCCTGCCCGCCGCGATGTGCAGGGTGACGCGATCGATGAAGCTCGGTACGGCCATGACGTGTGCCTTTCGGGGGCTTTTCAGGTTCCCCCGCATATGCGGGGGAACCTGAACTTATGGGGGTGTGCAACCCCCGAGAAGTTCCAACTCCCCCGCTTATGCGGGGGAACCTGACGCTTGGTGGGGTGACGCCGGGTGGGGTGACGCTTGGTGGTAATGCGAAAGGGCGCCCCTACAAGCAGGGACGCCCTTTGCGGAGTTCAGTGTCGCTCGAGCGTCACTCGCCCGGGACGACGTTGACGACCTTGCGGCCGCGCTTGGTGCCGAACTCGACGGCACCCGCCACGAGGGCGAACAGCGTGTCGTCGCCGCCGCGGCCGACGCCAGCACCGGGGTGGAAGTGCGTGCCACGCTGGCGAACGATGATCTCACCGGCGTTGACGACCTGGCCGCCGAAGCGCTTCACACCGAGGCGCTGGGCGTTGGAGTCACGACCGTTCTTGGTGCTGGCTGCACCCTTCTTGTGTGCCATGAATTCAGTCCTTCAGTGATTCTGGGCGAGAAGCGCTCAGAGGGAGATGTCGGTGACCTTGACCTGGGTGTACTTCTGGCGGTGACCCTGGCGCTTCTTGTAGCCGGTCTTGTTCTTGTACTTCTGGATGATGATCTTCGGGCCCTTGGTGGCGCCGAGGACCTCGACCTTCACGGCAGCGGAGTCCAGACCGGTCGCGGTGACCTTCTCGCCGTCGACGACCATGACCACGGGCAGGTCGAGGCTGTCGCCTGCGGCTGCGTCCGTGCGGTCGATCTCGATGACGTCGCCCACGGCAACCTTCTGCTGCTTGCTGCCACTGCGCACGATCGCGTACACGGCGACTCACTCTCCTCGTCGGACTGGGAAAAATTCTGGCCTGCGCTCAACACACCTCAGCAAGGCGTCGTACGCCGCGTGGCGGGCGCGCAGGTGTCGGCACTGGAAGCACCGACGATCAAGAGTACGGGATTGGCCCCGCCCGTCGCAAAACGGGGCGGGGCCAACCTCGATGCACCTCACCAGGTGATCTTCTTGGGCACCTTGACCGTCCGGACCCTGCGCGCACCGACGACGACGGACAGCCCGGCGCTGCCCAGCACCTCGTACTGCGAGGTGTAGACGGTGTAGGTGCCTTCATAGGTGCCCGGCGTGGCGACGCCATCGATGTGGGTGACCCCGTTCTGCTCCTACGCGTAGATGCTCGGATCGGCGAACTCGAAATCGATGACGCCGTCGTTGAAGAGCCCAGTGCCGTTGGCGCGTACGTCGAACTCGAGCTCTTCATCCGCGGGCCCCCGACACGGTGTCGGCGACGAGTTGGACGTTGCGCACCGCGAGGTCGCCGGTGGCAGTCGACTCGCCGCCGTGCCCGTCGCTGACCGTGTACGTGAAACTGCCCGACGCCGGCGAACTGCCGGGGTCGTAGGAGCATGATCCGAGCTCGTCACGGTCCCGACGGCGGGCTGCGCGTGGCCGATGACCGTGAGCCAGTCGCCATTCGCATCGGTGTCGTTCCGGACCAAGTCGAGGGAAACGGCGCCATCCCGACGATCGACAGCGTCACCACGGGGCGACCGCCCCACGACACGACTCGATCTTGACCATGGCGACCTCCGCTCGGGTTGGTCGCCGAGTCGACCCGTTGAACGGAACCTAGACGCCGTTGGCAGCCTCAGGCATCCCTCATATGGTGCAGGTCGCCAGGTCGGGTCAGCGCTTGCGCGCGCCCTTCTTCTTGATCGGTACGTGCTCCACGTGCGGCTCGTCCGCGGCCTCGGACACCTCGGCAGCACCGACGCTCGTCTCGCCCGTCTGCGCTGCGTCGACCGCCTGTCCGACCGCCTGGCCGTTCGACTGGCCGTCCGCCTCCGCCACCGGCGGACCTGCCGGGCGGCTGGCGGAACGGCGACGCGTCCGGGTCACGACCTTGGGCGCGGCGGCCACCGGCGCAGGCTCCTGAGCGGGCTCAGCCGCCTCCGAGGCAGCAGCAGGTCCCGGCGTCAGGGCGTCGGCCTCGCTGGGAGCCTCACTGGGAGCCTCGCTGGCGGGGACCACCTCGGTGGCGTCTTCGGCGACCACATCGGCAGCCTCAGCGGGTGCAGCCGCCACCTCGACCGCGGCGACGGGCTCCTCGCGTACGACGGGGATGTCCTTGGCAGCGGCACCTCCCGCGGCGTGCATCTCGATGTCGTCCGCGTCGGCCGCAGCGTCAGTCGCCTCCGCGCGCGGGGTTGACGGCTCGCCGTGGGGCGCGCCGGGCGGCATTGCCTTGGCAGGTGCGGACGCGGCCACCGCCTGCTCGATGGTGTCCTTCGAACCGGAGTCAGACTTCTGCTGGTCTCCCTCACCATTGCCGCGACCGCGCCCGCGGTTGCGGCGCGAGCCACGACGCGAGTCGTCCTCGTTCTTGGCGGGGTCCACCGGCTGGTCCTGGATCACCACGCCACGGCCGTGGCAGTGCTCGCAGTTGTGGCTGAAGGACTCGAGCAGACCCGTGCCGATGCGCTTGCGCGTCATCTGGACCAGACCCAGCGAGGTGACCTCAGCCACCTGGTGACGCGTGCGGTCGCGGCCCAGGCACTCGACCAGGCGCCGTACGACGAGGTCCCGGTTGGACTCCAGGACCATGTCGATGAAGTCGACCACGATGATGCCGCCGATGTCGCGCAGGCGCAGCTGGCGCACGATCTCCTCGGCCGCCTCGAGGTTGTTCTTGGTGACCGTCTCCTCGAGGTTGCCACCCGTCCCCGTGAACTTGCCGGTGTTGACGTCGACCACGGTCATCGCCTCGGTGCGGTCGATGATGAGCGAGCCGCCCGAGGGCAGCCAGACCTTGCGGTCCAGGCCCTTCTGGATCTGCTCGGTGATCCGGTAGGCGCCGAAGACGTCCTTGCCGGCCGCCTTGCCCTCGGTTGCGGGCTCGAAGCGCTCCATGCGCTCAGCGAGGTCGGGCGCCACGTGCTCGACGTACCCGTGGACCGTCTCCCAGGCCTCGTCGCCATCGATGACGAGCTTGGAGAAGTCCTCGGTGAACAGGTCCCGGACGACCTTGAGGGTCAGGTCGGGCTCGCCGTAGAGCAGCTGCGGCGCGGACCCACGGGCCTTGCGCTCGATGTCCTCCCAGCGTGCGCGGAGTCGCTCGACGTCGCGGGTGAGCTCGTCCTCGCTGGCACCTTCGGCCGCGGTCCGTACGATCACGCCGGCCCCGTCGGGAACGATCTCCTTGAGGAGCGTCTTGAGCCGGTTGCGCTCGGTGTCGGGCAGCTTGCGCGAGATGCCGCTGGTCGTGCCGTCCGGCACGTACACCAGGAAGCGTCCGGCCAGGCTGACCTGGCTGGTGAGGCGGGCGCCCTTCTGGCCCACGGGGTCCTTGGTGACCTGCACCAGGACGGTCTGGCCGCTGCTGAGGACCGACTCGATCTTGCGGGGCTGGCCTTCCTTGTGACCCAGCGCCTGCCAGTTGACCTCACCGGCGTACAGGACCGCGTTGCGGCCCTTGCCGATGTCGATGAAGGCAGCCTCCATGGAGGGCAGCACGTTCTGCACGCGGCCCAGGTACACGTTGCCGATGAGCGAGGTCTGGGACTCGCGGGCCACGTAGTGCTCGACGAGCACCTTGTCCTCGAGGACGGCGATCTGGGTCAGGTCTGCGCGCTGGCGGATCGCCATGACGCGGTCGACGGACTCCCGGCGGGCCAGGAACTCGGCCTCGCTGACGATGGGTGCGCGGCGGCGGCCGGCCTCGCGGCCCTCGCGGCGGCGCTGCTTCTTCGCCTCGAGGCGGGTCGAACCGGACACCGCGGTGATCTGGTCCTCAGCCGAGCGGGCCTTGCGGACCTTGGTGACGGTGTTCGCGTCGTCCTCGCCCGAGTCGTTGCCCTCCTCGCCGGCGCGGCGACGGCGGCGACGACGACGCGAGGAGCCGCTGCCGGACTCGCCGCCATCCTCGGCGTCGGTCTCGTCGGAGGTCTCGCCCTCGGAGGCAGCTGCCTCGGTCTCGGCGCCCTCCTCGGCACCGTTCGATGCGTCCCCACCGGCGGAGTCACCGGACTTGCGGCGGCGACGGCCACCGCGGCGGCGACGGCGACGAGCGGGCGCGCCCTCGGCGGCCTGTCCGTCCTCGTCGGTCTCGTCCTCGTCGTTCTGGTCGCTCTCCGCGCCGTCCTCAGTGGAGGCGTCCTCGGCCGGGGCGCCCTCCTCGTCGGCCTCGGCATCCGGCGCGGCGACGCTCTCCTCGTCGACGGCGTCGGCCTCGTCGGCCTCGGCCGACTTCTTCGTGGTCTTCTTGGCCGCCTTCTTCTTCGCGGCAGCCTTCCTGGCGGGCGCCTTCTCGGCGGTGTCGGCCTCGGCGCTCTCGGGCGCCTGCTCGTCGGCGGACTGCTCGGTCCCGGCCTTCTCAGCCTCGGCCTGCTCAGCCTCGGCTCGCTTCTGGGCGGCCGTCTTGCGCGTACGACGGGCCGGGGTCTTGGTGGCCTCCGGGGCCTGGAACAGCACGGCGCCGACGCCCGAGGCGGCCTCCGCCTCCAGGGGCAGCGGCTCGTCGCCCTCGGCTGCGGCGACCGGGGCCGGGCTCGCTGCCTTCTTGCGCGGCGCGCGCTTGCGCGCAGGCGCCTTGGCCGCGGCCGGCTCGTCGGCGGCCTCTCCCCCGACGCTCGCGGCGGGCTCAGCAGCATCGCCCGCGGTGGCCTCGCTCGCGGGAGCGGCGGCGGCCTTCTTGGTCGTACGACGCCTCGTGGTGGTGACCACCACCGGGGCGGCGGGTGCAGCGTCGCCTTCGACGGCGGCCGGCTCCGCGGCGGCGTCCTGGGCATCGGCCTTCTTGGCCGCCGCCTTCTTGGCGGGTGCCTTCTTGGCCGTGCTCTTGCGCGCGGCGGCCTTCTTGGCGGGCGCCTTCTTGGCGGGAGGTGCCGCCTCCTGCGCGTCAGATTCCGCTGCAGGTGCGCCGGTCAGTTCGTCATCGAGCATGGTTCGCTCCTCAACGCCGCATCGCGGCGTGTGTAGGCGCCCCCACCGTGGCGGGGAACGCAAAGCTTCTGTGGCGGCGACACCCTCCGGCGGTGCGTCCGCGACCCTCGCGCTCGCCCGCCGCGGTCGCTGGCTCCCGTGTGGCTCTCACCCACATCGGTGCCGCGTCGCGGTCCGGTGTCGCACTCCGGCCTCGGTGCCGACCATCGTTGGCCGGCGAGAACGTCGTCGGTCCGTCGGCCCCGAGCGTTCCGGTCACCAACGGACCTCGACATTCTCGCACACAAGTGTCCAGTCGCCGCATGCTCGACGCTTCGGCGGCGCGCCGCCTCGTGTGGCGCGACGGCAATCCGCGCGCCGCCAGGGAGCCGGGCAGGCTCCCCGATCAGGCGTCGAGAGGATCGATCAGCGTGTGATCGTCGGCCAGCCGCCCCTGCGCGGTGCGCGTGAACAAGGGTGCGGTCCGCAGCTGCAACTGCCCCACCGACATGAGGGCATTCACGACATCATCCGGTCGCACCATCGGTTCGGTGTGCCGGATGAGGGCCTCCACGGTCCCAGGCCCGGTCACCGTCAGCGTGACGACCGCGGCGCGGGCGTCAAAGGTGCGCCGACCCTTCTTCGTCATCCGCTCCACGGGCACCTCAGCCGAGGCAAGGAACGCGGCGGCGGCGTCTTCCAGCCCAGGCGTCTCCCCCACCTCCAGCACCCATCGGCTGGCCCCGAGCAGGTCGCCCAGGCTGCCGCCCGGGGACTCCGCGACGCGCAGCACGTCAAGGCCGACGGGCAGCGCGGCGTCCACGAGCGCCGCCACGGCCTCGGGGTCGAGTCGCTCGGACAACCCGATCTCCAGGTACTCGGCCTCACTGGCCGCCCCCGTGGGGGCCGCCCCGGCGTACGAGATCCGCGGATGCGGGTTGAACCCGGAGGAGTACGCCATCGGCACCCGGGCACGAACCAGCGCGCGCTCGAACGCACGCGAGAAGTCGCGGTGGCTGGTGAAGCGCAGTCGTCCCCGCTTGGCGTACTGCATCCGCAGACGCTGAACCGGTGGGGCCTGCTGCTCAGGTTGTGCTCGCACAGGCGCGACGCTAACCGACGTCGCCCGCAGTCGGGTGATCGGGACCTTCCGGCCGTTCGGCTGGCTCGCCCGAAGCAGACGCCCCTGACGGGAAGTGACGTTCGTGCTGCAACCGCAGGAGAGCCACCTCCTCCGCGAGGGTGCGGGTGCGCTCCTCGAGCCGCCCCACCTCATAGCTGAGCTGCACCGAGACGAGCAGGAGCAGGAGGATCGCCCCGAAGAACAACAGGTTGGCGGGCACCTGGACGCCGAGGAGGTCCGCCGATGCCGTGAGGATTCCCGGGAAGACAGCCAGCAGGACCGTCATCAGCGCGACGACGACCCAGATGACCGCGTACTTCTCGCGCAGCCGCTGGCGGCGCAGCATCTCGAAGATGACGACCAGCGTCAGCGCTCCGCCGATGACGCCCAACGTGACGGTGGAGTTCATGCGCGTTCCTGTCCCAGAGTCTCGGTTGCCGACGGCCACCGACGTACCAGCGCCAGCCCCAGTGCCACCACCGCGCGTGCCAGGTAGACCGTCGCCTTGAGGGGGCTCTGGCTGGCTTGCCCCACGGTGCGCGGACGCATCTCGACGGGCAACTGGTCGACCGTGCACCCCACGCGCAGGGCGATGACCAGCGACTCCACGGTGTCGCCCAGGTATTCAGCCGGGTAGTGGTCGGCGAAGACGGCGACGGCGCGGCGGTTCGCGGCACGGAACCCGCTCGTGACATCGGTCAGCCGCACCCCGGCCAGGCGCGAGAGCACTTTGGCGAGCAGCCACATCGCCCAGCGTCGCGGCCCCTTGGCCTCGTAGGTGCCCTCGCCCGCGAATCGCGCTCCGACGACGACGTCCGATGACTCCAGGCCCTCGACGAGGGCCGTGAGGTAGTCGGGGTCGTGCTGACCGTCGGCGTCGATCTGCACGACGACGTCGTACCCCTCACGCAGCGCGTAGCGGTATCCGGTCCGCATCGCTCCGCCCACACCGAGGTTGTACGGGAGGCGGGCCACCAGCGCACCGGCGGCCTCGGCGATCTCGGCGGTGCCGTCGCCGGAGCCGTCGTCGACGACCAGCAGGTCGACGTCGGGGCGTGCCGCGCGTACCTCGGCGATCGTTGAGCCGATCACCCCGGCTTCGTTCCACGCGGGAATCACCACGAGGATGCGGGCGTCTGCTGGTGCGGGCATGGGGAGAACCTTAGTGTCCGGCGGACGTGTCGACGTTCCCGGCCTCGCCGGCGTCCGACGCTGTCGCGGCCGTACGGCGTACGGCCACCGCCGTGCACACGAACGCCAGCACCGACGCCGCGGTGAAACCGCCGAGGCCCCGTGCCTCCGGGCTCCAGGGAGCCGCCAGCATCACAGCAGCGGCGGCCGCGATCGAGATCGTCCAACAACTGGCGAGCAGCCAGTAGCGCTGGAGGGCGACCAGGGCAGCGGCCTGCAGCAAGGCCCCCGCCATGACGCAGGTGGCGCCGGCGACGAGCGCGATCAACAGGGCGCTCGGACGGTAGTCCTCACCCAGGACGAGCGCCACGGCCCACGGGCCGGCGAACCAGCCGACAACTGCCCCGAGCAGGGCCAATGCCACGCTCCCACCCGCGATGAGGAACAGGGCTCGGGTCAGCCGGTGGCCATCGCCGTTGCGGCTCCACCGCACCACCGTCGGCACAGTCAGGGCCTGCACCGGCGCCAGCAGGGCGAGCGGGGCGCGAGCGAAGGTGATCACGGCAAGCAGCACCGCAAGCTGTGAGGCCTCACCGATGACCAGGGCCACGACTGTGGGGAAACCGGTCAGCACCAGTGCGGACAAGCCGTTGGCCGTGGCGAGCGCCACCACCGTTCCGCCCGCGCTGCGCCAGGGGTCGAGGCCCGAGCGCCAGTCGATCGCCCGCACGAGGAGAGCGATCGCCGGCAGCCAGACCAGCGAGCCCACGACGGTGGCGAACACCGCCCACTCCACCGAGCCGTCCACCCCCAGACCCACGAGAGCTCCGAGCACGATCAGCCGCACGGCCGCCTCACCGGCCAGCACGGCTGCGTACGCACGCAGCGCGTTCGAGCCCAGCAGGACGCCGCGAGCAAGGATCAGGACGACGAAGTTGAGCAACGAGAGAGCCGTCATGGCGACGATCACCGGCGAGTGCAGCACGATCGACTTCCCTGCCGAGGTCGCCAACAGGAGGGCGAGGATCACCAGGCACGCCATCGCCGCCAGCCCCACCGCCTGGACGACGCCCACGGGCGGTTTGCTCCCGTCCAGATGGGCTTCGGTCGAGCGGCGCGTGACCTCCTGCTCGAGCGAACCGAGCACGCTGGCGAAGGCGAAGATCAGGCCCCAGATCGCCTGGAAGTGCGCGTTCTCCCCGGGCGTCAGCCACCGGGCGATGACGACCAGAAGGACCAGGCCCAACGCGCTGGCCAGGAAGAACGAGGTCGACAGGATCGTGAAACTCGCCCGGCTCGCCCTCGGCCCGCCCTGGGACGCGTCGGTGTGCGTCACGGCATCACCCACGGCGTCACCCACGGGGGCGCGCGGAAGCCATGCGCAAGCCGCGGATGACTCCCGCCCCGAAGGTGGCGCCGAAGACCGGCGTCAGGAGCCCGACGGAGACGGCCTCACGCGATGTTCCACCGCTCCAGCGGGTCAGCGCCCCCGCGGCGACGCAGCCCGCCGCCGCCAGCGTCGTCGTGGCGCGGGGCGCCAGGACCAGGCTCACGACGCCGGCCCCACTCGCCAGCCCCGCCGCGGCCAGCAGTCCGCGAGCCGACGAGGCATTCGAGAGGTAGCCGTCCACGAAGGTGGTACCGCGGAAGTAGCACTGCCGGGTGAAGGCGTGCCGCCCCGACTTGGCGTGATGGCGACACATCACCTCGGGCGAGAGCCGGATCGGCTGGGCCGCCGCGACCTCGCGCAGCAGACGGGTGTCGTCGGATGCCAGCGTCTGGTCCTCGAAGTGGGAGGAGAACTGTCCCGACGCGGCCAGCAGGAGCTGCCTCGGAGCGAGGAAGGCCCCCGTCCCCTTGGGGTAGCGGTCGAAGTCCTCGAGGCCGAACTGCACGGGCTTGCGGTGGCGGAAGTAGTCGCGCCACCACACCTTGGTCACCCCGGTCCAGAAGAGCGCACCCAGCTCCCGAGAGGCGGGGGTGACGTCGTAGTTCCACACCACTTCTCCGCGGGCGACCGCGGCGCGCAACCGTCCCAACGACGCGGGATCGACCTCGACGCGCGCGTCCAGCAGCAGCACCAGATCACCCTCGGCGGCCTCCAGGCCGACACGACGAGCGGCGAACCTTCCCGCGTTGGCCTGGCTGATGACCCGGACGTACTCGCGCTGGGACACCTCGTCGAGCACCGCCAGGCTCGCGGGGTCGCTCGAGCCGTCGTCGACGACCACGACCTCCACGGGCCACTCGGCAAGGCGCGAGGACACCTCCAGCGCGTCGAGGGCGCGTCGGACCCAGGCGCCCTCGTTGTAGGCTGGCATCACCACGCTGAGCCGTGCGTACGCCGCCGGTTCGGGTGCCTCCGCGCTGGGCTGTGGCGGGCTGTCGTGCACGGTAGGTGAACCACCCTTCGTCGTTCGCTGGAACCGCGAGCAGACGATACAACAACGCCGAACTCGAGCCCGGTACGCGACCGGGACGCAGGGAGAACCCGTGACCATCGCCTTCATCGCCGGTACGACGGCCGAGATCATCAAGCTCGCACCCGTGATCCGAGCCCTTGAAGAGCGCGGCGAGCGGGTGGAGTTCTGGAACACCGCGTTCCACGTGGGTGGCCTCCCGGCCACGTTGGCCGACCTCGGCCTCCCCGACCCCGCCCTCGACCTCGTCCCCGCTCGACGCCGTGCCGACGTGGTGCGCGTGACTCAGGTGCCGGGGTGGGTCCTGAGCATCGTGTGGACGGTCCTGCGTCGGCGGCGTGCCCTGCGCCGTCGCCTCGCCGAGGGATCGTCCGCGCCCCTCGTCGTCGTGCACGGCGACACGTTCAGCACGGTGCTGGGCGCGCTGATCGGCAGGTTCCTCGGCGTGGAGGTCGCGCACGTGGAGGCCGGCATGCGCACCGGCAACATCTGGCACCCGATGCCCGAGGAGCTCAACCGACGCATCGTGGCGAAGATCGCGACGATGCACTTCGCCCCGACGACCTTGGAGGTGGGGCACCTGCGGCGCGAGAAGGCCAAGGGCCCCATCGTGGACACCGGGGCCAACACGGTGATCGACGCTCTGCGTCTGGCCATCGACGGCGAGGCCCCCGCCATCGAGCTGCCCGACGAGTTCGGGCTCGTGACCCTGCACCGCTTCGAGATGCTGCGCAACGAATCGGTCTTCACCCGCACCCTCGAAGTGCTGTCCGAGGCCAGCGGTGCGATGCCCCTGGTGATGCCGGCCGGCAACACCGAGCGCAATCGGATCGCCGAGCTCGGCCTCTCCCACCTCTTCGGCGACCGGTTCCGACTGGTCGACAAGCAGCCGTACGCCCGCTTCATGCCGCTGCTGGCGCGCGCCAGCTTCGTCGTCACCGACTCGGGCGGGCTCCAGCAGGAGTGCGGAATCCTGGGCAAGCCGGCGGCCATCCACCGCGAGGCAGTCGAGTCCCAGCAGGGCATCGGGGACAACCTGGTGCTGACGGGCCTCGACATGGACACCCTGCGCGACTTCCTGGGCCACTGGAAGGACTACTCACGCCCCTCGCTGTTGGACGAGTTCCACCCGACCGAGGTCATCCTGGACGAACTGCGTCGGAGCGGGCACCTCTCCAACTGAGGCGCCCGCTGTCGTCGCCGTCAGAGGAGGACTTCGCGCCCTTCGGCTGCCGAGCGCAGGCACGCGTCCACGACGCGCAGCGTCTGGACTCCCTCGCGCATCGGCACGATGCCGCTGGCGTCCTCGCCCCGGATGGCATCGCGGAAGTGCGCCTGCTCCACCGCCAGCGGCTCACGCTTCTGGATGGCGAACCGGGTGACGTCGCCCTCGTTGACGCCGCGGAACGTGGCCACAGCATCCCAGTCGTTCTCGAACGTGCCGTTCGCGTAGAACGTCAGGTCCCCGGTCAGCGTGTCCGCCACCAGCGCCCCCCGCTCGCCCGTGGCGATGCACTGGCGCTCCTTGCGCGGCGAGAGCCAGTTGACCAGGTGATTGACGATGACCCCGTTGGCCAGACGGCCCGTGGCCACCACCATGTCTTCCTTGTCGCGCCCGGAGCGGTGCTGGGTGTGGGCCGTCAGCCGCACGTACGGCGACCCGGCGATCCACGGGGTGAGGTCGAAGTCGTGGGTCGCCAGGTCCTGCACGACGCCCACGTCCGTGATGCGCGGCGGGAACGGACCCTGGCGCGACGTCGTGATCTGGTAGATCTCGCCCAGCACGCCCTGCTGGATGCGTTCGCGCATGGCGATGATCGCCGGGTTGCACCGTTCGACGTAGCCGACGCACCCGACGACGCCCGCTGCGTCGAACGCAGCCGCGACCCGCTCCCCTGCTTCCACCGAGTGCGCGATGGGCTTCTCCACCATCGTGGCGACACCAGCGGCGGCCAGCGCCAGGGCGACGTCTTCGTGGTGCACGGTCGGTACGGCCACCACGGCCGCATCGATGCGGGCCGCGATCAACGACTCGACGTCCGACAGCACGGGCAGGTCTCCGGCCACGCCGAACTTGTCACCCACGGGGTCGGCCACGGCGACCAACTCCATGCCGGGCGTCGCGCGGACCACGCGTGCGTGATGGCGTCCCATCGACCCGAGGCCGATGACGCCCACCCGCAGGGTCGATCCTTCGGTGCCGGCCATCACGCGCCCGCCTTCACAACAGCGTTCACGGCGGTGACGATCCGCTCGAGGTGCTCACCGGTGAGCGAGGGGTGCACGGGAAGCGAGAGAACCTCGGCGGCAGCGCGCTCCGTCTCGGGGAGCTCCAGGCCCGGCGCGTACTGCTTCAGCGAGTCCAGTCGGTGATTGGGAATCGGGTAGTAGACGCCCGAACCCACCTGGTACTCCTCGCGCAGACGGCGTACGACCTCGTCGCGGCCCTCGGGGACCCGCACCGTGTACTGGTGGTAGACGTGGGTTGCGTGCTCGGCCACGGCCGGGACGCCCACGCCCTCGAGGTGTGCGTCGAGAAACGCCGCGTTCTGCTGCCGCGTGGCCGTCCAGCCGCCGACCTTGGTGAGCTGCACCCGACCGATCGACGCGTGGATGTCGGTCATCCGGTTGTTGAGGCCGACGACCTCGTTGGCGTACTGCTTCTCCATGCCCTGGTTGCGCAGCAACCTGACCCGACGCGCGACGTCCTCGTCCGCGCAGGAGACCATGCCTCCCTCACCGGAGGTCATGTTCTTGGTCGGGTAGAGCGAGAACATCGCGAAGGTGCCGAAGCTGCCGACGTGGGCGCCGTGCCAGGTCGCGCCGTGCGCCTGGGCCGCATCCTCGAAGAGCATCACGCCGTGGCGCTCAGCGATCTGGCCCAGGGCGGTCATGTCCGCGGGGTGGCCGAACAGGTGGACCGGCATGATCGCCTTGGTGCGCTCGGTGATCGCGGCCTCGACGGCTGCCGGGTCCAGGCAGAAGTACGTCGGCTCGATGTCGACGAACACGGGGGTGGCACCGGTGAGCGCCACCGAGTTCGCGGTCGCCGCGAACGTGAACGAGGGCACGATCACCTCGTCGCCCGGCCCGATCCCGGCGGCCAAGAGTCCGAGGTGGAGGCCGGAGGTGCCGGAGTTGACCGCGACGCACGTACGCCCGTCCACGAGCTGGGCACCGAACTCCTGCTCGAAGGCAGCCACCTGGGGGCCCTGGGCGACCATGCCGGTGGCCAGGACCGCGTCGACGGCGGCGCGCTCCTCGTCACCGATGATCGGCTTCGCCGGGGGGATGAACTCTGGCTGCGTCACTCTTCCGTCTCCTTGAGTTGTCCGTCGGTCACCGCATACACAGTGCCCGAGGTGGGGTCGATCAACGTCCCGTCCGGTTGCTCCTCCAGCCGCGTGCCCGTGCGGGACACCCAGCCGATCTGGCGGGCCGGCACCCCCGCCACCAGAGCGTGCGGTGGTACGTCCTTCGTGACCACCGACCCAGCGGCGACCAGTGCCCACGCGCCGATGGTGACCGGGGCGACGCACACCGAGCGCGCGCCGATGGCAGCTCCATCGCCGATCTGCACGCCCACGGCATCCCAGTCCGAGGCCGACTTCAACGACCCGTCGGGATTCACCGCGCGCGGATAGGTGTCATTGGTCAGCACCACTGCGGGGCCGATGAACACACCGTCGCCCAGTACCGCCGGCTCGTAGACGAGCGCGTAGTTCTGGACCTTGCAGTTGTCTCCGAGCCGCACACCGGACCCGATGTAGGCGCCCCGGCCCACGACGCAGTTCTGCCCCAGGACAGCGCCCTCGCGGACCTGGCACAGGTGCCACAGGCTGGAACCGTCGCCGATCGATGCGTCCGGTGAGACTTCAGCGGAATCAACGACGCGGTAGGTGTCGGGGCTCATTCACTCTCCTGGGTGGGGGCGGTTCCCGCTGCGGCGCCTGCTGGGGCCGGTGCCGCGGCGTCGGCGGCGCCCATCACCCCGTCAGGTTCGGAGGTCGGCGCGCTGCGCCAGTTGGTCCAGACCAAGGATGCCGCGAACACGGCGAAGCTCAATCCTCCCACGATCACCACCGTCGTCGGGGCCGGGGCGGACTGCCACCACCACTCCGTCTTGTCGATGAGGGTGGGTCCGTCGACGCCGGTGATGTAGCGCCGCACGTTGGCATAGATCGCGGCCGTACAGGCCACGGTCATGGACACCGCGATCGCCACTGCCTGGACGCGGCTGAGGCGGATCGCGTCGTCGACGACACGGTCCGTGAGCAGCACCGCGAGGAGGATCGGCATCAATGGCAGGAGGTAGCGCGGCTGGACGCTCTCCCCCACGATGAGGCGCGTACGGAAGAGCGTCATCAGCGGGAGCAGCAGCATCGGGCCGGCGATGATCAGCACCGCGAGAGCCTTCGAGACGCTGAGGCGCCCCAGGCCGGTCAAGCCGAGGAATCCGATCACCAGGACGACGGGGAAGGCGGTCACCGCGGGCACCGTGGTGTCGAGCCACCCGAGGCCGAAGCCGTACCCGAACATGCCGCTCAGCAACGTGGGGAACTCCAGCATGAGGGCCGGCACGACCTCTGCCAGGGTGCGCTCCGACTCCGCCGAGGCGCCAGCGATCGTGGCAACCTGGGCGGCAGCCAACACGCGCCACAGGCACACTGCGCCCACGACCACAGGAATGAGCAGCAGTCGCTTGGCGGCCCACAGGCGTCGGTAGTGGAGCACGCACAGGGCCACGGTGATGACCCCCGCGTACGCAGGCGCGTCGCCGCGCGCACTCAACGCAAGCACGAGGGCGACCACGCCCAGAGCACCCGTCGCGATCTGGCGACGTCGATCCGTGAGGAGCAAGAAGCTGTGCAGGGCGAAGCCGTACGCGGTCAGCCCCGACAACGCCCAACTGCTCGGGTTCACGGACGCGAGGATGAACCATCCCAGCGGCAGCAGCACCGGCACCAGGGTCAGCACCATGAGACGACGCAATGCGGCAGAACCCAACAGCGCGATGCCGCCCAGGAGCACTGCGGCGATGACGACGTTGAGCAGGCGCATGGCGAGGATGGACTCGGGGACGCTGTCCGTCTTGAGCAGGTGCATCACTCGGTAGAAGCCGCCCGGGTACGACCCGTTGTCGATCGCCTCCGTCGTGATGATCCCCTCGCGCAGCGGGTGCTGGCAGGCGGCGGACTCGGCCGGCTTGAAGGCGTAGCAGCTGCTCGCAGCCACGAGCGCCGGCACCTCGACGATCCGCCCGCCTTCAGCGGTCTGGCCCGAGACCCGGCAGGTCTCGGGATCAGTGGTCGAGGTGGCGCCGACGCACCAGATGGTCGCTTGGTGGTACTGGTCGTCGGGAGACGAGCCCACCGGCGACGACAACGCCCACATCGCGCCACACACGATGGTGGCCACGACGACCGCGACCACCGACCCCACTCGAACCATGTTCCCCCGCTTATCACGCGACACTCGAACCGCACAGAGCCTAGCCAGCGCGACGACGTTCCCGCCCCCCGGGCCTCTTTGGTGACCCAGCGCACACGACACCGGTTGTAGGGTGCTGGTGCCGACCGCAACCCGGGTCGCATTCACGTATGCCCGTCGCCCTCCAGCCCAAGGAGAACCGTGCAGGAAACGAACGAATGGGACAACTACGCCGAGCTGTATCCCCAGATCGACAACGAGCTGTCCGTCCCACCGCTGCTGCGAGCCGCGCTCGCGCTGGTCGAGGGGCATCGCCTGATCGACATCGGTTGTGGCGAGGGAGGACTGCTCGACGTGGTCCGCTCCGAGGTGGGATCGACGTGGGACCTGACCGGCTTCGAGATCTCCGACAGTCGCGGCGAGCGTGCCCGCAGCCGGGGCCACCACGTGCTCACCTCCCCCGACGGCAAGGTGCCCCTGGCGGATGCTTCGGCCGATGTGGTGACCTCGACCCATGTGGTCGAGCACGTCCCCGACGACGCGGGCTACGTACGCGAGCTCGCCCGGATGGCGCGACCCGGCGGCGTGGTCTATCTGGAGACCCCACTCAAGCTCAAGGGCGCCTGGTACTTCCGGCACAACCCTGAAGGGGGTTGGGTGCTCGACCCGACGCACCTGCGCGAGTACCGCTCCGCAGACGAGGTCCGCGCGCTGATCGAGCAGGCCGGGCTGGAGGTGGTGGCCGAGGAGATCACGCCGATCACCTATCCGCTGGTGGCCGCCGAGGACGTGCTGCTGCGCGTGCTCAAGCGCCCGCAGCGCACCGGGCGCCCCACGGGCCTGCGCGCGCTGCGGATCCACATTCCGCGCTACCGACAGATCGCCGTCCTCGCGCGCAAGCCTGCCTGACGCTCGCGCCTGCCTCCCTCGCCCTTGCCAGGCGTGTCAGTCCACCAGCGCACCGACGATGTGCTGGGCGATCGGCAGGGCGGAGGTCGCCGCCGGCGAAGGCGCGTTGACCACGTGCAGCGTGCGAGCCGTACGCCGCAGCAGGAAGTCGTGCACGAAGGATCCGTCGCGCATCACCGCCTGGGCCCTGATCCCCGCCTCGCGGGGGGTGAGGTCGGCCAGCGTCAGCTCGGGGCAGTACTTCTGGCACAGGGTCAGATAGCCGCGCTTCGACAACGAATTGCGCATCTCCCTCAGACCCGTCCCCACGTTGGCGCGGGCAACGTGCCACATCCCGGGGAACCGGGCGATGTCCCAGGCGTCGCGACCGTCGAAGGAGAACTTCGGGTACTTCTCGCGCGCCAGCCCGAGCACGGCGTTGGGGCCGACATTGAGGCCGCCGTCGACCGTCGGCGTGAGGTGGACGCCGAGGAACGGCAGGTCGGGGTCCGGGATCGGGTAGATCAGCGTGCGGGTCACCTGCGCCCGCTCGGGGCGCACGTCGTAGTACTCGCCCCGGAACGGGATCATGGCGAAGTCGACGTCGAGACCGGCCATCCGGGCCATCCGATCGGCCTGGATGCCGGCGCAGAACACCACGTACGAGGCCCGCACCTCGCCACGAGAGGTGGACAGCAGCACCTCCGCGTCGCGTTCATCGACTCCGGTGACAGCCGTGTCCCGCATCAGCGTGCCGCCCGCCTCCGCCACCAGTGCGGCGAGACGCCGGTTGACCTGCCCGTAGTCGGTGATCCCGGTCGAGGGGATGAACAGCGCCCCCTTGCCGACGATGTGCGGCTCGCGCTCACGCAGTTGGGCGGCGCTGAGGACGGTGGCCTCGATCCGATTGTGGACCGCCCGCTCCGCCAACGTCCGCATGCGGTCGAGCTCGCCGTCGCTCGTGGCGACGAGGAGCTTGCCGACGCGCTGCCACCTGATCGCGTGCTCGTCGGCGAACGCCTCGGTGGCCGCCACGCCCGCCCGACACAACTCAGCCTTGAGACTGCCCGGCTCGTAGTAGATCCCCGAGTGGATCACCCCGGAGTTGTGACCGGTCTGGTGCAGCCCGAACTCGGACTCCTTGTCCAGCAACGCCACCGTGGCGTCGGGGAACCTCCGGGTCAGCGCGCGAGCAGTGGCGGCACCGACGATGCCCCCGCCGACGACCGCGAAGTCGTACAGGGTCCCCTCGCGCACGTGCTGATCCTCAGAGCACCGACAGCGGCAACAGCTTCTGCCCCGTGGGGCCGATCTGGATCTCGGTGTTCATCTCCGGGCACACGCCGCAGTCGTAGCAGGGCGTCCAGCGGCAGTCCTCGATCTCGATGTCGGCGCCGTCGGCCGCGGCCAGCGCGTCCTCCCAGTCACCCCACAACCAGTCCTTGTCGAGGCCCGAGTCGAGGTGGTCCCACGGCAGGACCTCGTCGTAGTCGCGCTCGCGGGTGGTGAACCACTCCACGTCGACGCCCGTGCCCGCCAGGGCCGCCTCGGCGCTGTCGACCCAGCGGTCGTAGGAGAAGTGCTCGCTCCAGCCGTCAAAGCGGCCCCCGTCGCGCCACACCTGCTCGATGATCGCGCCCACGCGACGGTCGCCCCGCGAGAGGAGCCCTTCGACGATGCCGGGCTTGCCGTCGTGGTAGCGGAATCCGATCGCACGACCGTACTTCTTGTCGTCGCGCACGACGTCGCGCAGCTTCTTGAGGCGTTCGTCGGTGGTCTCGTGGTCGAGCTGCGCGGCCCACTGGAACGGCGTGTGCGGCTTGGGCACGAACCCGCCGATCGACACGGTGCAGCGGATGTCGTTGCGGCCCGAGACCTCGCGCCCCTTGGCGATCACCTTCTTGGCCAGCTCCGCGACCTGCAGGACGTCCTCGTCCGTCTCGGTCGGCAGGCCCACCATGAAGTAGAGCTTCACCTGCCGCCAGCCGTGGCTGTACGCGGTGGCCACCGTACGGATCAGGTCCTCCTCGGTGACCATCTTGTTGATCACCTTGCGCATCCGCTCGCTGCCGCCCTCGGGGGCAAACGTCAGGCCGGAGCGACGCCCGTTGCGGGAGAACTCGTTGGCCAGCGTGATGTTGAAGGCGTCCACGCGCGTCGAAGGCAGGGACAGGGAGACGTTGGAGCCCTCGTAACGGTCCGCCAGTCCCTTGGCGACGTCACCGATCTCCGTGTGGTCGGCGCTGGAGAGGCTCAGCAGTCCCACCTCCTCGAAGCCGGACTTGCGGATGCCGTTCTCCACCATGTCGCCGATGGTCGTGATGGAGCGCTCGCGCACCGGACGCGTGATCATGCCGGCCTGGCAGAAGCGGCACCCACGGGTGCAGCCGCGGAAGATCTCCACGCTGAACCGCTCGTGCACCGTCTCCGCGAGCGGAACCAGGGGGTTGGCAGGATACGGCCACGCGTCCAGATCCATCAGCGTGTGCTTGCGGACCCGGAACGGGATGCCCGGACGATTGGGTACGACCGCCTCAATGGCGCCGTCCTCGCCGTAGGTGACGTCGTAGAAGCGCGGGACGTAGACGTTGCCGCTGACGGCCAACCGGCGCAGCACCTCATCGCGGCCACCGGGGCGGCCCTCGACCTTCCACTCTCGGATGACGTCGCTGATCGCCAGGACGGCCTCCTCGCCGTCACCGAGCACGGCGGCGTCGATGAAGTCCGCGATCGGCTCGGGGTTGAACGCGGCGTGGCCGCCGGCGAGCACGATCGGGTGGTCCTCGGTGCGGTCCGCACTGTGCAGCGGGAATCCGGCCAGGTCGATCGCATTCAGCATGTTCGTGTAGCCCAGCTCCGTGGAGAAGCTGAGCCCGAACACGTCGAAGGCGCCGACAGGGCGATGGCTGTCGACCGTGAACTGCGGGATCGGTCCCTGCTCGTCGCCCTCACGCAGCACCTGCTCCATGTCGGGCCACACCGCGTACGTGCGCTCGGCCACGATCCAGTCGCGCTCGTTGAGGATTTCGTACAGGATCTGCACGCCCTGGTTGGGCAGTCCGACCTCGTAGGCGTCGGGGTACATCAGGGCCCACCGGACGGTCGCGCCGCCATCGGTGCCCGTGCCACAGTCCCAGTCCTTGACGACCGAGTTGAGCTCGCCGCCGACGTACTGGATGGGCTTGGACACCGAGGAGAGCTTGGGCTCCAGACGCCCGAACACCGACTCAACCGCAGACACAACACACCTCTCGCTGGACAGTCATCCAGCAGACAAGCCTACGCGCTCACGGGTGGCCGCACCCAAAGCGAGGAACGACGTCAGCCCGTTGCGCGCCTAGCGTCGCTTCTTGGGGGGCCGCGCCGCCTCGACGAGGCGCGCCGACAGCAGGGCGTTGGGGTCGACCATCGGAGTGGCGACCTCAGCGCGGGTGTACGGGTCCACGTCGGGGATCCCCCATCGACGCACCACGAAGAGTCGTTCCCACGGCTCGACCGTCGCGTCGCGGGTCTGTGACTCGAAGTGGAACAGCTCGCAGTTGGCGATCCACACGATGCTGCGCCCCAGGTGCCGCACCTTGTAGCAGAAGTCCACGTCGTTGAAGTTGCCGGGAAGCGCCTCCGTGAACCCGCCGACCTCGAGGAAGAACTCCTTGGTCGTCGCAGAACACGCCGCCGTCACCCCGATGACCTCGCGGTTGACCGCGAGCTCCCCGAACGGGCCCGCCTCCGTGCCGGTCCAGAAGCGGAACGGGTGGTGGTAGTGCGTGCCGAAGTAGCCGTGACACGCGTGCTGGATGCTGCCGTCGGAGAAGTAGAGCTTGGCTCCCGTGAGGCCCACCGTGGGGTCATCCAGCGGGGCCACGAGGTTCTCCAGCCACCTCGGCGAGAGCACCTCGACGTCGTCGTTGAGGAAGACCAGCCGCTCGCCCGTGGCGCGCAGGCAGCCAATGTTCATCTTCTCGCTGAAGTTGAACGGCCCGGTGAAGGGCACCAGCACCAGTGCGTCGCCGGCCACCTCGCGCAGCGAATCGAGCACCTCAGGAGGGGTGGGCTCGTCGTAGACGACGACGACTTCCACGTTGTCGTGCTCGGTCATGGCGAGCGCCGACGACACCGCGCGGACAACCATCGGCTCCCGGACGCCGAAGATCGTGGCCGAGGACCCGATCGTCGGGATCACGAGCGAGACCCGCACGGCAGGATCGAGGTCCCGCTGGATCACGTAGCGCCCGGGCTCGCGGCCCTGCTCGACCGTGCCCTTGCAGCCGGTGCGGTCCAGGTGGTCCTGCACCGCCTTCGCGCCGGCGATGGTGGCGTACGGCTTGGCCTCGATGTCCGCTGCGGCCGACCCGACCACGGCTCGCCAGTGGTACAGCACCTCGGGGATGTGGACGACCTCGCGAGCCACCTCGCCCACCCGGAGCGCAAGGTCGTGGTCCTGGGACCCGTCATAGCCTTCGCGCAGACCCCCGACCTGACGCACCACGTCGGTGCGCATCACCGACAGGTGGGAGGTGTACATCTGGCCACGCAGCCGCTCAGGGGACCACACGGGCTTGTGGAACCGGCCGTAGAAGGTGCCGTCCTCGGCCACCTTGTCCTCATCCGAGTAGATGTAGTCCACCCGGGGGTTGCCCTCGATGACCTCGGCGTTGGCGCTCAGCGCGTCGGGGGTCAGCAGATCGTCATGGTCCAGGAAGACGAGGAAGCGACCTCGGGCGCGCTCGACGGCGTCATTGGTGGCCGCGACGATGTGCCCGTTGGTGGTCCGCTCGACGAGGGTGATCCGCTCGTCGGCCTCGGCGTGGGTGCGAATCAGGTCGCGGACGGACTCGGACGGGGACAGGTCATCGACCAGGATCCACTCCCAGTCCTCGAACTCCTGAGCCAGCACCGACTCGATCGTGGCGGCCAGGACGTCGAGCGGCGGTTCGTAGACCGGCGTGACGATGGAGAACAGCGGCACGACGCCAGTCACCGACCCATGCGACGCAGACGGCCGGCCAGACGCCGAGCCAAGCTGCGCGGCCGTTGCTCCAGCTCGCTCACGCGGCGCACCAGGCGCGCGTTGCGACGCCGTGCCGCGACGAGCTCCTGGCGGACCTTCTTGATGTTGGCCTGGAGGGTTTCTCGCCGACGCGTCAACGCCGAGACCTTGTTCTTGAGCCGCGCGTTCTCCTGGGAGAGGTGCACCAGGTCACGGTTGAGGCGGCCGATCTCGGCCTCGACACCGACGTTGTGGTCACGACTCACCAGCCACTTGTGCTGAACCTCCATCGAGGAGTCCTTCGACGCCTCGACGCGTGGCTGAGTGGAATCTGTCAACGCTTGAACTCCCCGACTCATGGGGCTGCGGACACGACCCCTGCTGCGGGACCGAGGTTACACGAGCGAGACGCCGCCCGGAGCGTGGGGCAGCGGCGCTCAGCGGTCACCGCAGAGGTGTGGAGGAGCGTAGATGGATGTTCTGCAACAACCCCAGGGCCAGCATCCCCGCAAACAGCGACGAGCCGCCGTACGACACGAACGGGAGCGGAACGCCCGTGACCGGCATGATGCCCAGGCACATGCCAATGTTCTGGAACGCCTGGAATCCCCACCAGCAGGCAATGCCCGCCGCAGCCACGCGTCCGAACATGTCATCGGCCGCCGCAGAAATCGCCAGGGCCCGCCACACCACGACGCACATCAGGGCGATCAGCGTCCCCGCGCCCACCAGCCCGAGTTCCTCGCCAGCGACGGTGAAGATGAAGTCGGTGTGCTGCTCGGGGACGAACCCGGAACGGGTCTGCGAACCCTCGAAGAGCCCCTGTCCGAAGAGGCCGCCGTTGCCGACCGCGATCCGCGCCTGCTCGGTGTTGTACCCGGCCCCGCGCGGGTCGAGCCCCGGATTGGTGAAGGCCATGAACCGGTCCACCTGGTACGGCTTCAGCACCCCTGCGACCACTGCCACCGTGGCCACCGCGACACCACCGAGAGTGAGGCCGACCAGCCAACGCCTCCCGGCGCCAGCCACGGCCAGCACGCCGAACACGGTGGCCGAGAGCACCAGCATCGTGCCGAGGTCGGGCTGGGCGAGGATGAGTGCGGCGGGGATCCCCGCCACCGCGAGCATCCCGACGACTTCGAGGGATCCCACCCGACGGCCCCAGCGACCCTCCGTACGCTCCGCCACGACCAGGGCCATCCCGATGACGACGGCCAACTTGGCGAACTCCGAGGGCTGGATCGACATCCCGCCGACCTGCAGCCAGGAGCGCGACCCGTTGACGGTGCTGCCGACTGCCAGCACTCCCACCAGGCCCGCGATCGAGGCCAGATAGACGACAGGGGTGAGGATCCGGATCCACCGGTGATCGACGACGAGGACCATCACGAACAGCACCGCGCCGATGGCGATGTTGACCAACTGCTTGCGCAGGAAGAGCTGGGGATCTCCCCCGGTCATGTCGGCGCGACTCGAGGTCGCGGACCACACCAGGGCGGTGCCGAGCGCCACGAGCGCGACGACGGCCGCGAGCAGCACCCAGTCCAAGCCGGGCGTCCGTACGCCGGAGCGGGCAGTCGGGCGTGCCGACTGCGGCATCCTGGTGGTCGTCGCCATCACTCCCCCTTGCCCGCGCGGCGGCGTGCCGGCGGCAGGATCGAACCGTCGTCGGCGAACGTGGGCAGAGCGTCCGCCGCCACCACCCCGGGGATCGCGGCACGCTGGGCGTTGACGCTCTCGCCGGACACTCCGTACAGCGACTCCCAGATCGCGCGGATGCCCTCGCCCACCGATCCCGAGCCGGTGCCGCCCTGGCTGATCATCATCACGACCACGTAGTTGCCGTCATAGGAGGCCACCCATCCGGTCGACTGCTTGCCGTACACCTCGGCCGAGCCCGTCTTGGCGCGGATGCGGACCTTGTCGAGCGGGAAGCCCTGCAGCTTCCAGTTCATCGTGCCGCCGGGGGCGGTCACGCTCGCCAGGCCGGCGTCGATGAACTTCAGGTGCGATGTGGTGACGTCGACCTTGCGGACGAGGTCGGGCTTGATGCGACGCAGCACCTCGCCCTCGGGGCTGACGACGGCCTTGGCGACGGTCGGCGCGAAGAGCTTGCCCCCGTTGGACAGGGCGGCATAGCCGCGAGCCAACTGGAGCGGGGTGACGATGGTGTCTCCCTGACCGATCGAGAAGTTCACGGCGTCGCCGGCGCGGTACGCGTACCCCTCGATGCAGAACTCACGGGCGAACTTGTAGACGAAGTCGCTCGTCTCGGCGTCCTGCGGCGCGTCAGCCAGCGAGCAGTAGTAGTCCTTCTGCGAGTCGTAGTAGTCGCGCTTCCACTGGCGATCGGCGATCCGGCCCGGCGCCTCGCCCGGCAGGTCGATCCCCGTGCGCGACCCGAAGCCGAACTCCTTCGCCTCGGCCACCAGCGGGTCCTTGGCGTCCACGTCGGCGACGTCGGTTCCGAAGCGTTGCCAGAAGTCGTAGCCGATCCGGTAGAAGAAGGTGTTGCAGGAGACCGCGAGCGCCTTCTGGAAACCGATGGTGCCGTGGGCGCCGGACTCGTAGTTCTTGAACACGCGGTTGCCGACCTGGAACCCGGACGAGCACGGCAGCGCCGTCGACTCGGAGTAGCCGTTCTCGAGGGCTCCGGCCGTCATGAAGGGCTTCCACGTCGACCCGGGAGCGAACTGGCCCTGCGTGGCCCGCGACAGCAACGGGGTCCCGGCCTTCTCGGAGTACAGCCGCTGCAACTGGGAGTCGCTGATGCCGCCCACCCAGATCCCGGGGTCGTACGTCGGCTGACTCGCCATCGCCACCACGCGCCCAGTCCTGGCCTCCAGAACCACCGCGGCACCGGAGTCGGCCTCGAACTTGCGGCGAGTGACCGGGTCCGTCTGCGTGCGCTGGTAGGCGATGCGCGCCGCCAGCTGCTTCTCCACGACCGCCTGCACCTTGGCATCGATCGACGTCACCAGCGTGTCCCCGGGCGTCGCCGCCACCGAGTCGCTGTCACCCAGGACCCGCCCCATCGAGTCCACCTGGACCCGCTTGGACCCGGGCAGCCCGCGCAACCACGCGTCGTACTGCTTCTCCACACCGGCACGACC
This sequence comes from Actinomycetes bacterium, assembly GCA_023460975.1. GTDB lineage: Bacteria > Actinomycetota > Actinomycetes > Propionibacteriales > Nocardioidaceae > Nocardioides. The sequence goes on along the minus strand of JAEWOG010000067.1, from coordinate 103,503 downwards.
GACCACGGACGCACCAGTCACCGACGCGTCCTGCCGCTCGCGAGCCAGGTCGTACTCGTCGGAGGTGATCGGGCTGAGGTAGCCCAGCACGTGCGCCATGTTGACCCCGTACGGGCGCGGGTAGGAGCGCAGCGAGACCTGCTCGGCCACCACTCCCGGATAGTCCTCCTGCTGCTCGAGGACCCGCAGCGCCACGTCCTTCGAGACGTCGGTGCCCACCGGCACCGGCTGGTACGGCGAGCCGTTCCAGCACGTGCGCTGTTTGGCGCCGTCCTTGCCGCAGTCGAGCAGTCGCGCCTCGAGCTGTGCGGGTTCGAGACCCACCACCGCCCCGACGCGGCGCATCAACTCGTCGCGGCCGTCCGTGTCGAGCTTGTTGACCACGGTGCGGTCGATGGAGATCTGCCATGCCTGCCGGTTCGTCACCAGCGGGCGCCCTTGGGCGTCCACCACGAGGCCGCGCTGCGGCTGGACCACGATGTCGCGCACCGACTGGTTGGCGGCCTGGGCGCGGTAGTCATCGCCCACGACCACCTGCAGGTGGTAGAGCCGCACGAACAGCGTCGCGAACAGGGACAGCACCAGCACCTGCAGCACCACGAGGCGCATGCGGCTGCGGCGCGCGCCGCTGACGGCCATCAGACGACCGCCACGCGGGGGTCAAGACGGGCGAACAGGGCCATCAGCGCCGGGAGCACGACGGGGGTGAGGATCACGTCCCACACCACCCCCACGAGCACGACCTGCAGCACGTCGACGAAGGACCAGCCGGGCGAGGAGAAGGTCAGCGACCCGAGCGCGAACACCGACGAGCCGACGAACGACGCCGCCGCGACGGTGGCGACGACGCTCAGCGCCGTCGGCCGTACGTCGGGTCGGACCCGGGCCACCAGGAACGCCACCAACGTCATCGCCAGCGCCCAGCGTCCGGCGTAGTGGTCCGCGGGTGGGGCCAGGTCGAGCAGCAACCCCGCCGCGAAACCGAGCACCAGCGTCTGCTGGGCCGGAAGGGTGAGCCCGGCGGCCACGACCACCAGGAGGACGAGGTTGGGCACCACGCCGTGCCACGAGAGCCGGTCCAGCAGGGAGACCTGCAGGACGAGGGCGACGACGACCAGGGCGAAGGCGACCCACGGCCGCACCCTCGTCATCGCAGCGCTCCGTCGGCCTCGACGATGGCGCGGTCACTGTCGGCGCCAGAGGGCACCATCACCCCCACGACGTCGAGGGCGGAGAAGTCGACGAACGGCTCGAGGACCGCGCGCTGGGACGTCTCACGCAGCGAACTGTAGACCTCGGTGACCCGACCGATCGGGACACCGGCCTCGTACGGGCCGGTCGCGCTGCCCCACGTCACGACGACATCGTCGGCGGCCGGAACGGACACGTCGTCGACCAGGCGCAGATCCAGGCCGCTGCCCGCCGCCGACATGCCGGTGCCGTGCACGAAGCCGATCTCCATGCTCGACCCCACCCGTCCCCCGACGATGGAGTCGGGGTCCGCGATCAGCAGGACCGTCGCGGTCGTACGTGTCACACGCAGCACCCGTCCCACGAGCCCCTCGTTGGTCACCACGGTCATGTCCGGGCCGACGCCCGCCGCCGAGCCCGCATCGATGGTCACGGTGTTGTCGAACGACTGGGCGGGGCCGTAACCCACCACGCGGGCCGGCACCAGGGCCGAGCCCAACTCCTGCGCGGTGCGGGTGAGGGCCTCGTACTGCTCGAGCCGGTTGCGGTCGAAGCCTGCGGTGGCGACCTGCTCGCTCAGCTCCGCGTTGCGCGCCTGGAGGTCACGGACCTCCTCGCGCAGCGAGGAACGGCTGCGGAACCAGTCAGGCACTGCCGTGAAGGGCCGCGTGGCGCTGCGCACGGCGCTCTGCGCGGGCCCCACGACCTCCCCGACCGCACGCCGTGCCGGGTCGAGAGGCGAATCGTCGGTGGCCGCATCCAAGGTGATGAGCGTGACGCTGGCCAGCAGCAGGGCGACCAGCAGCGACCGCGAGGGCCGATTGCCGCGCTCGAGGCCGTCCTGGGTGCGCCACCGACGCTCGCGTCCGTCCTTGCCGAGGGCCGCCATCAGAACCGCCGCGGGTCGGAGACCAGGACGGCCTGCAGCGCCTCGAACTCCTCGACGCACCTGCCGGCGCCGAACGCGACCGAGCTGAGCGGCTCGTCCGCCACGTGCACCGGCATCCCGGTCTCGTGACGCAGCCGCTCATCGAGGCCGCGCAGGAGGGCGCCGCCCCCCGTGAGCACGATGCCTCGGTCCATGATGTCGCCCGCCAACTCGGGCGGAGTCTGGTCGAGCGTGGCGCGTACGGCGTCGACGATGGTGTGCAGCGGCTCCTCGATGGCCTGACGCAGCTCGGCGCTGGAGACCACGACCGTACGGGGCAGGCCCGAGACCATGTCCCGGCCGCGGATCTCGGCGTCGGGCTCGGTCGGCAGCGGGAAGGCGGAGCCGAGGCTCATCTTCATCTCTTCGGCGGTGCGCTCCCCCAGCATGAGGGAGTACTCCTTCTTCATCCACGCGATGATCGCCTGGTCGATGTCGTCGCCAGCCGTGCGGACCGAGAGGCTGGTGACGATGCCACCGAGGCTGATGACAGCCACTTCGGTCGTGCCGCCGCCGACGTCCACGACCATGTTGCCCGTGGCCTCGTGGACCGGGAGCCCCGCGCCGATCGCGGCCGCCATGGGCTCCTCGACGATGTAGACCCGCCGGGCGCCCGCCTGGTAGCCGGCCTCCTTCACGGCGCGCTGCTCCACTGCCGTGATGCCGCTGGGCACGCAGATGACCATGCGAGGCTTCGCGAAGTAGCGACGACGGTGCACCTGGGCGATGAAGAACCGCAGCATCTGCTCAGTCGCGTCGAAGTCGGCGATCACACCGTCGGAGAGCGGGCGGATCGCGCTGATCGTGTCGGGCGTACGCCCGATCATGCGCTTGGCCTCGTGGCCGACGGCCAGCACCTCGCCGGTCTGGGTGTTCATCGCCACGACCGAGGGCTCGTCGAGCACGACCCCCTTGCCGCGGACATAGACGAGCGTGTTGGCGGTGCCGAGGTCCACGGCCATGTCGCGGCCGATGAAGCTGTTTGCCATGCCAGGCGCGCCCTTGCGAGTCGGTGTGTCGGGGAAGGGACGCGACCGGAGCCGCGTCCACGCTCAGCGTAGGTAGCCGAGGACCCCGATCCGGGGAGGACACGCCCCCATCACGGTTCACGAACTCGCCGGACGTCATACGTACGGCCGCAGCGGGTGCGCCGCCCGTATGACGTCCGAGCGTCAGTGCCTCACAGAGCGGGGAACCAGATCCCGATCTCGCGCTCGGCGGACTCGGGGCTGTCCGAGCCGTGGACGATGTTCTGCTGCACGGCGGCACCCCAGTCGCGGCCGAGGTCGCCCCGGATCGTGCCGGGCGCGGCGGTGGTCGGGTCGGTCGTGCCCGCGAGCGAGCGGAAGCCCTCGATGCAGCGCTCGCCCTCGACGACGATCGCGACGACCGGGCCGGACAGCATGAACTCGACGAGCGGCTCGTAGAACGGCTTGCCCTCGTGCTCGGCATAGTGCGCGGCGAGCAGCTCGCGGGTGGCGGTCTTGAGCTCGAGTGCGGCGAGGGTGTAACCCTTCGCCTCGATGCGTCGGATGACCTCGCCGGAGAGGCCACGGCTCACGCCGTCGGGCTTGACGAGGACCAGGGTGCGCTGGGTCATGAGGAGAGCCTAGCCAGCGCCGAGCGCGAGCGCGCGATCGGTCACCTCGACAGGGATCGAGCCGGCGGAGGGACCCACCGGATCACGCCCAAAGGCTCGGCGCTCAGTCGGGGTTCTGCGCGCGGAACTCTGCCCACGCGGCGACCTTCTCCTGCTCGATCCTGCGGCCCATGAGGTCGGCGGTGACCCACAGCGCCGCGAAGATGGCGCCCAGCACGAACATGGCGGTCACCACGAAGCCGAGTGCGATGGCGACGACCTGGAGGACGTACCCGAGGCGATAACCCCACTCGCTGCGCAAGGCGCCAGCCAGGACGATCGCAGCGAGTGCAGTGCCCAGCCCGACCGCCAGGGCCGTACGGGTGGACACCGACGCGATGCTGATCATCACCGGGGTGGACAGGCCGAGCACGATCGCCTGCAGCGACAGCACGGCCGCGGCCATGGCTCGTCGCACCCCGCGACCCTCCTCGCGGGCGGGCGTGACACTGTGCTCGCTCATGCGCGCCCCTTGAGCAGCGCCCGGGCCTCGCCGACGGTGACGACGGAACCTGTCACCAGAACCGCGCCGGAGCCGATCGAGGAGGACACGGCCTCGCCGGCCTCCGCGAAGGCGGCCGCGCGGTCGATGGCGCTGGCAAGGTCGTCGACCACGCTGACGCGATCCTCACCGAACACCTCCACGGCAGCCCGTCCGAGGTCGGCGGCCGACATCGACCGTGGCGTGGAGTTCTGGGTGCACACGAGGTGGCTCAGGTGCGGCTCGAACGCCGCCAGCACGCCCTCGTAGTCCTTGTCCGCCATGACACCCATGACACCCACGAGCGGGGTGAAGCTGAAGGAATCCTCGAGAGCCGCGGCGGCTGCCTCGGCGCCATGAGGGTTGTGCGCAGCGTCGAGGACGATCGTCGGACTGCGCCGCACGATCTCGAGGCGCCCCGGCGAGGTGAACTCTGCGAAGGCGGCCCGGACGATCTCGTCGTCGAGCGCGACGCCACCCGTGAGCGACTCCACGGCGGCGAGCGCCACGGCAGCGTTCTGCGACTGGTGGGCGCCGTACAGGGGAAGGAACAGGTCCTCGTAGCGGGCACGGACACCCTGGATCGTGACGACCTGGCCGCCCACCGCACTGGCGCGCGCCACGACCCCGAACTCCACGCCCTCGCGGACGACCTCTGCGCCGACTTCCGCCGCCCGTTCCATCAGGACGGTCGCGACCTCGGCAGTCTGCTCGGCGAGCACCGCGACAGAGCCGGGCTTGATGATGCCCGCCTTCTCGCGCGCGATCTCGACGGGGGTGTCGCCCAAGTACTTCGCGTGGTCAACCCCGATCGGCATCACAACGGCCACGTCGGCGTCGATCACGTTGGTTGCATCCCAGGAGCCGCCCATCCCGACTTCGACGACGGCGACGTCGACGGGGGCGTCGGCGAACGCTGCGTACGCCATGCCCACGACCGTCTCGAAGAAGCTCAGGGGATGCTCGGAGGCCGCGTCGACGAGGTGGGTGTAGACCGCGACGTCGTTGAAGGCGCGGACGAAGGCTTCGTCGTCCAGCGGCTCGCCGTCGACGCTGATCCGTTCGCTCATCCGCTCCACGTGCGGACTGGTGAATCGTCCGGTACGCAGGTCCAGGGAACGCAGCAGGACGTCGATCATGCGACTGGTCGACGTCTTGCCGTTGGTGCCGGTGAGGTGCACCGAGCGGTACGCGCGCTGCGGCTCACCCAGGAGCTCGGTGAACGCAACGATCCTGTCGAGACTCGGCTCGAGCTTGGTCTCGGGCCACCGCGACAGCAGTGCGTCCTCGACCTCCTCGAAGGTTTCGGCGGGGCGGGGGCCGTCAACGGCGTCGGAGGTGCTCATCAGGCACGATTCTAGGCCGCACCCACCGAGCACACGGAACCGAGCGGCGCCGCCCGTACTGGACAGATGTCCACAATGCCGCGGCGGCCCTCGACGTGACGCAGAACACGTTCTAGTTTGTGCCCATGAAGACGACCGTCGCGCTCTCCCCCGGCCCGCAGACCGACTTCGAACTCGCCGAGGTGGACCTCGACGAGCCCCGAGTCGGAGAGGTCCTCGTCCGCGTGGTCGCCAGCGGGCTGTGCCACACCGACGTCTCCGTGCGCGACATGCTCCCCGCAGAGATGTTCCCGCGGGTGTTCGGGCACGAGGGCGCAGGTGTCGTGGAGAGCGTCGGCGCGGATGTCGTCGGCATCGAGGTCGGCGACCACGTCGTGCTCAGCTTTGACTCGTGCGGCGCGTGCGAGCGGTGTCGCGCCGGCGAGGTCGGCTACTGCGACAACACCATGATGCTCAACTACATGGGCTGCCGCATGGACGGATCCTCGACCCTCTCGCGCGACGGGTCGCCGGTCGGGGGCTCGTTCTTCGGGCAGTCCAGCTTCGCCACGTACGCCCTCACCAGCGCCCAGAACACCGTCGTGGTCGACAAGGCTCACGACCTCACTCGCATCGCCCCGTACGGCTGCGGGTTCCAGACCGGCGCCGGCGCCGTGCTGAACGTCCTGCAGCCCGGCCCTGACGACTCGCTGGTGGTGTACGGCGCCGGCGCAGTCGGCATGGCCGCCCTCGCCGCGGCCAAGGGGCAAGGCGTACGGACCCTGGTCGCCGTCGACCTGCACCCGGGGCGCCTGGAACTGGCCGAACGCCTGTACGGAGCCGTCCCCGTCCGCGGTGACGAACCCGGCGACGGTGGCCTGGTCGCCCGCATCAAGGAGATCACCGGCGGCGGCGCCACGCACTCCGTGGACACCACTGGGGTTCCCGCGGTGGTCAAGGACGCCGTGCTGGCCCTGGGCATCAAGGGCACGCTGTGCACGCTTGCGCTCGGTGCCCCCGAGCTGTCGTTCGACGCCATCGACCTGTTCCAGAACGGCAAGACCATCCGCGGAACCATGGAGGGCGAGGCCAACCCGCAGGTGATGGTTCCCCGCCTGCTCGACCTGGCCGCCGAGGGCCGCTTCGAGGTCGACGCCCTGCTGGCGACCTATCCCCTCGCCGACATCAACACCGCCGTCGCCGATTCGCTGGAGGGCACCGTCATCAAGCCCGTCGTCGTGATGGAGTAATCGCTGGTCGTCGCTGGTCGAGCCTGTCGAGACCCCGCCCCGCCCCTCCGCTGGTCGAGCCCGCCGCTGGTCGAGCTTGTCGAGACCCCGCCCCTCCGCTGGTCGAGCCTGTCGAGACCCCGCCCCCGACCGGTTTCGACAAGCTCAACCAGCGCGGATGGTTTCGACAAGCTCAACCAACGAGGAGCCCCGCGGTGTCGACGACGGGTGTGTAGCCGATGCGCTGGTAGACGCCGTTGGACACGGGGTTTGCCTGGTCGGTGAACAGGCACGCGAGGTGGCCGTCGGTCTGGATCATCGTGGTCACCAGGGCGACCACCCACGCCGCGTAGCCGTGCCCGCGGTGCTCGGCCGGGGTGAACACCGGTCCGACGCGGACCGTGCCGAAGGAGGGTGGCTGCACCCCCGTCATGTGCACCACCTCGCCGTCGACCTCCCACAACCACATGCGGCCCTCCGCGACCCGTACGACGGCGTCCTCGGGGGTGATCTGGGCGGCCGTCCCCGGGGGCGAGACCCGGCCGGCCTGCGCATCGGCCTCGGCGTGGAAGGCGGTGAACCACTCGACCACCAGCCCCTCGTCCGCGGCGACCGCTCGGCGCAGGTCGCCGCGCGGTCGTGCGGGAGGGATGACCGTGTCGCAGCGGAACAGCCGTGAATGCATCGTCACGCGCACCGACGCCTCGAGATGGCTCGCCAGTTCGTCGGCGCAGATGCGGGCCGCCGGCAGAGCGCCGTTGACCCCGAAGACCTCGCCGGGGCGCGCCTCTGAGCGCTCGAGGAGGCACCGGGCGAGGTCGCGGGCTGCTTCTGGTGGCATCGGGAGCAGCCACAGCGGGTGGGGCGCGAAGTTCGCCGTACGCATCGTCGCGCTCGCCACAACGCCCTCGGCATCGCGCCAGACCGCGAACCAGAAGGGATGCGGGTGAGCCAGCGCCGCCGGTTGGTCCTGCTCCGCAGCAGCCCGACTCGCGACCGTGGCCAGGACCGTGAACTGCAGGGGGTCTGAGGCGAGGAACTCCCCCGCCACCTCCAAGAACCCCTTCGGGTCGTCAGTGAACTCCCAGCCCGTCTGCACCATGCCGGGAGGCTAGCGCGGCCGTTTCGCGAGCAAGAACCGGTTTTCGGACCGACGGTGCGCGCCCATAGACTCGCGCGCATGACTGAGAACGCCAGCCCCGACATGTCCACGCCGACGACGCCGCCGCGCGACGTCGTCGTACCGGACCGTCCCGCGCTGGAGGGCCTCGAGACGAAGTGGGCGCAGGCCTGGAAGGACGCAGGCACCTACGCCTTCGACCGCACCCAGCCCCGCGAGAACGTCTACTCGATCGACACCCCGCCGCCGACCGTGTCCGGCTCGCTGCACGTGGGGCACGTCTTCTCCTACACCCACACCGACGTGGTTGCGCGCTACCAGCGCATGACGGGCAAGTCCGTGTTCTACCCGATGGGCTGGGACGACAACGGCCTGCCGACCGAGCGCCGGGTTCAGAACTACTTCGGCGTCCGCTGCGACCCGAGCCTGCCCTACGACGCCGACTTCACCCCGCCCGCGAAGCCGGACCCCAAGAAGCAGGTCCCGATCAGCCGCCCCAACTTCGTCGAGTTGTGCGAGCAGCTCGTGGAGGAGGACGAGCAGGTCTTCGAGTCGCTGTGGCGCACCCTCGGCCTGTCGGTCGACTGGGACACCACGTACACGACCATCGGCCCGAAGGCGCAGAAGGTGAGCCAGACGGCGTTCCTGCGCAACTACGCGCGCGGCGAGGCGTACCTCCAGGAGGCGCCCACGCTGTGGGATGTCACCTTCCAGACCGCCGTGGCCCAGGCCGAGCTCGAGGCGCGCCAGTATCCGGGTGCCTACCACCGCGTCGCCTTCCACAAGGCCGACGGCGGCACCGTCCACATCGAGACCACCCGACCCGAGCTGATCCCCTCGGTCGTCGCGCTGATCGCCCACCCCGACGACGAGCGGTACGCCGCACTGTTCGGCACGACCGTGACCTCACCGGTCTTCGGCGTGGAGATCCCCGTGCTCCCCCACCCTGCTGCCGAGCAGGACAAGGGCGCGGGCATCGCGATGTGCTGCACCTTCGGCGACCTGACTGACGTGCAGTGGTGGCGCGAGCTGCAGCTGCCCGTGCGTACCGTCATCGGCCGCGACGGCCGACTGACGCGCGAGACCCCCGAGTGGCTGTCGTCCGAAGCCGCGTCGGCGGCGTACGCGGACCTCGCCGGCAAGACCGTCTTCAGCGCCCGCGAGGAGATGGTCACCAAGCTGCGCGCGACCGGCGACCTCGACGGCGACCCGAAGCCCACCGACCGCATGGCCAACTTCTTCGAGAAGGGCGACAAGCCGCTCGAGATCGTCTCCACGCGCCAGTGGTACATCAAGAACGGCGGCCGCGACGCCGACCTGCGCACCGAGTTGGTGGCCGAGGGCGAGAAGATCACCTGGGTCCCCGACCACATGAAGCACCGCTACGAGAACTGGGTCTCCGGCCTGAACGGCGACTGGCTCATCAGCCGCCAGCGGTTCTTCGGCATCCCGTTCCCCGTCTGGTACGGCCTCGACGCCGACGGTGAGCCGGACTACGACCACCCGCTGCTGCCCAGTGAGGCCGAGTTGCCCGTGGACCCGTCCACGCAGGCTCCCGGCGGCTACACCGAGGACCAGCGCGGCAAGCCGGGCGGCTTCATCGGCGACCCCGACGTGATGGACACGTGGGCCACCAGCTCACTGACGCCCCAGATCGCCGGCGGGTGGATCGACGACGAGGACCTGTTCTCGCGGGTCTTCCCGATGGACCTGGCGACCCAGGCCCACGACATCATCCGCACGTGGCTCTTCTCCCGCGTCGTGCGGGCCTACCACGAGAACGGCGTCGTGCCGTGGTCGCACGCCCTGATCTCCGGCTTCGTGGTCGACCCCGACCGCAAGAAGATGTCGAAGTCCAAGGGCAACGTCGTGGTCCCCAACGAGATCCTCGACAAGTTCGGCGCGGACGCCGTGCGCTGGCGTGCCTCGATGGCGCGCCCCGGCCTGGACTCCCCGTTCGACGAGACCCAGATGAAGGTCGGCCGTCGCCTCGCGATGAAGGTGCTCAACGCGTCGAAGTTCGTCCTCGGCAACGTGGGCGCGACCGTCCTGTCGCCCGCCGTGGTCTCCGAGCCCGTGGACTGCGCCCTGCTGGGGCGCCTGGCCGGGGTGGTGCAGAAGGCGACGGACGCGTTCGAGGCGTACGACTACTCCACCGCCCTCGAGACGGCCGAGAAGTTCTTCTGGGAGTTCTGCGACGACTACCTCGAGCTCGTCAAGGAGCGCGCCTACGACACCGACGGCGGCCTCGCCACGGAGTCGGCCAAGGCCACCCTGGCCACCGCCCTGCACGTGCAGCTGCGGCTGCTGGCCCCGTTCCTGCCGTACGCGACCGAGGAGGTCTGGTCGTGGTGGCAGGACGGCTCGGTGCACCACGCTGCGTGGCCGACCGCGGTCGACCTCGGCTCGGTCGGTGCCTCGGACGACATCGTGCTCGCGGCCGTCGCGAGCACGCTGACCGGCATCCGTGGCGCCAAGTCCCAGGCGAAGGCGAAGATGCGCGCCCCGCTGGCCCGTGTCGAGGTCACCGGCCCCGAGGCGCTCGTGAACGCTGCCGAGCAGGCGGCTGGAGACCTCGCGGCGGTCGGCAACGTGACCGGCGACCTCGTCTTCACCGTCGACGCCTCCGCGACGGAGATCTCGGTCGTGGCCGAGCTGGCGCCCGTCGAGGACTGATCACCACACGCTGAATGCACAGAACCCCCGGCCGATGCGGCCGGGGGTTCTGTGTGTACGTCTGCCTCAGGCGGACTTGCGCTTCTTCGTCTCGGGCTCGCGCAGCACCATCGTGGGGGTGTCCTCCCCCTCGATGGCCTCGGGCGTCACCACGACGCGGGCCACGTCCCCGCGCGAGGGGACCTCGTACATCACGTGGAGCAGGACCTCCTCGATGATGGCGCGCAGCCCGCGGGCCCCGGTGCCACGCTCCAACGCCTTGTCGGCGATGCACGCGATGGCCTCGTCGGTGAACTCGAGTTCGACGCCGTCGAGGTCGAACAGCTTTTGGTACTGCTTGACCAGCGCGTTGCGGGGCTCGGTGAGGATCTGGACCAGCGCCTCCTGGTCGAGCTTGTTGACGCTCGCCACGAGGGGCAGGCGCCCGATGAACTCGGGGATCAGGCCGAACTTCGTGAGGTCCTCGGGTCGCACCTGGGCGAACAGGTCCTCGGAGTCACGCTCGGCCTGGCCGCGCACGGAGGCGGTGAAGCCGAGGGACTTCTTGCCGACGCGCTGCTCGACGATCTGCTCGAGGCCGGCGAACGCGCCGCCGACGATGAACAGGATGTTCGTCGTGTCGATCTGGATGAACTCCTGGTGCGGGTGCTTGCGGCCACCCTGCGGGGGCACCGAGGCGGTCGTGCCCTCGAGCATCTTGAGCAGCGCCTGCTGCACGCCTTCACCGGAGACGTCGCGCGTGATCGAGGGGTTCTCCGCCTTGCGGGCGACCTTGTCGATCTCGTCGATGTAGATGATGCCGGTCTCGGCCTTCTTGACGTCGTAGTCGGCGGCCTGGATCAGCTTGAGGAGGATGTTCTCGACGTCCTCACCGACGTAGCCCGCTTCGGTCAGCGCGGTGGCGTCCGCGATGGCGAACGGCACGTTGAGCATGCGCGCCAGCGTCTGGGCGAGGTAGGTCTTGCCGCACCCGGTGGGACCGATGACGAGGATGTTGGACTTCGCGACCTCGACGCTGTCGTCCTTGGAGTGCTTGCCCGAGTTGGGCTGCAGTCCGGACTGGACCCGCTTGTAGTGGTTGTAGACCGCTACGGCCAGCGACTTCTTCGCCTGCTCCTGACCGATCACGTACGAGTTGAGGAACTCGAAGATCTCGCGCGGCTTCGGCAACTCGTCGAGGCTGACCTCGGTGCCTTCGGCCAACTCCTCCTCGATGATCTCGTTGCACAGCTCGATGCACTCGTCACAGATGTAGACGTTGGGGCCGGCGATGAGCTTCTTGACCTGCTTCTGGCTCTTTCCGCAGAAATTGCACTTGAGCAGGTCGCCACCGTCACCGATTCGTGCCACGGGATCTGTCCTCCTCCTACTGCCGGGAGACTTCCGGCTGTTGAAACTCTCCGACGGTACCCCGTGTGCGGCCCGTTGCCGGGCCGGACACGGGGATTGCGCCGCAAACGGGTGTCAGGCTGCGCTCAGGCGAGCGCGGGCGTCGCCTTGCGGGACTCGATCACGGCGTCGATGAGGCCGTACTCGACGGCCTGCGACGCGGTGAGGATCTTGTCGCGCTCGATGTCGCGGCTGACCGTGTCCATGTCCTTGCCCGTGGCGTCAGCGATCATCTTTTCCAACAGCTCGCGCATCCGCAGGATCTCGTTGGCCTGGATCTCGATGTCGGAGGTCTGACCGAAGGTGCCCTCGGTGTAGGGCTGGTGGATCAGGATCCGGCTGTTGGGCAGGGCCAGACGCTTGCCCGGCGCACCCGCGGCAAGGAGGATCGCCGCCGCGGAGGCCGCCTGACCGATGCAGACGGTCTGCACGTCGGGCTTGATGAAGTTCATCGTGTCGTAGATCGCGGTCAGAGCGGTGAACGAGCCACCGGGGCTGTTGACGTAGATCTGGATGTCCTGGTCGGGGTTCATCGACTCCAGGCACATCAGCTGGGCGATCACGGCGTTGGCCACGTCGTCGCTGATCGGGGTGCCGAGGTAGATGATGCGGTCCTCGAAGAGCTTCGCGTAGGGGTCGATGCGACGGAAGCCGTAGGAGGTCCGCTCCTCCCACTGCGGGATGTAGTAGTTCATGGAGTCAGTCCTTCTTGTTCCGGGCGGGGCGGCCCTGGTCGGCGGCCTCACGGGCGCTGGTGACGACCTTGTCGACGAGGCCGTACTCGACGGCCTGGTCGGCGGTGAACCAGCGGTCACGGTCGGCGTCGGCGATGACCTGCTCGACGGGCTGACCGGTGTGCTCGGCGATGAGGTCGAGCAGGACCTTCTTGATGTGCAGCGACTGCTGCGCCTGGATCTTGATGTCCGAGGCCGAGCCGCCCATGCCGGAGGACGGCTGGTGCATCATGATGCGCGCGTGGGGCAGCGCGTAACGCTTGCCCTTCGTGCCGGCGCACAGGAGGAACTGACCCATCGACGCGGCCAGGCCCATGCCCACGGTCGCGACGTCGTTGGGGATGTAGTTCATCGTGTCGTAGATGGCCATGCCGGCGTCGACGGAACCGCCGGGGCTGTTGATGTGCAGGAAGATGTCGGCCTCGGGGTCCTCGGCGGACAGCAGCAGCAACTGCGCACAGATCGCGTTGGCGTTGGCGTCGCGGACCTCGGAGCCGAGGAACACGATGCGCTCGCGCAGCAGTCGCTGGTAGATGTGGTCGTCGAGCCCGTACATCCCCCCGCCGCCGTTCATCTGGGGCGAGAGTGCGGTGGAGTTCTGGTTCACATCAGGGACCCTAGCCCGCGGAACTGACAGTTCCACGCGTTCGGGGCCCCTGTTCGCCCACAGCGCACAGCCGCCCCGCCCAGTGGTCGGGCGGGGCGGCATGGCACAGACTCGGGCACCGTGGCGCAGATCAGCGCACCCTGATCCGCAGCGGCTTGGATTTGCCGGCGGCATGGCTGGCGTCACCGCCATAGGCGACCACGATCTTGTACGTGCCGCGCTTCAGCTTCTTGAGCGTGATGGTGGCCTTGCCGGACTTGAGCGTGCCGACGCCGACCTTGCGGTCCTTGGACGTGACGATGACCTTGCCCGCCGGAACGGAGCCGACCGCCGCCACCTTCACCTTCACCCGCGCCCGCCCCGATGACTTCACCGCCGAGGCAGTGACCTTGACGGCCTTCTTCGCGACGATGGGCACCACGGGTGGTGTGGGCGTGGGCGTCGCGGTGGGCGGAGGCGTCGGAGTGGGCGTGGGCGTGGGCGTGGGGGTGGGCGTCAGTTCGCCACCTCCGACGCTGCCGGACCCGCCTTCGCCCGGGTTGGTGGAGCCACCCGGGACGAGGACGCCCGAGGTCTCCACGCCGCCGCCGGCCTTCAGCCGGAACGACTGGATCGATCCATACATGGGCGCCGCTCCCGTCAGCGTCACCACTCCGCGCCAGTAGTACGTGACGCCGCTCTGCAGCGGGGGCAGGGTGCTCACCGCGCCGGGTTCGGTCGGGTCCCAGCCGGTCGTCACCTGGATGGCGGTCCAACTGGAGTTGGTCCACGAGAACTGATGCGTGCCCAGGATCGTGCTCATCCCCGGGTCGGTCGAGATCTGGAAGCCAGCGGTGCCCGTCTTGTTGTTCACGATGGCCTGATAGACCGACTCGACGCCGTACTTCGCCGCAGGCTGGTCCTTGGTCGACGGTTGTTCGTACATCACCCCCGCCGGTTGGGCCGCGCCGAACACATAGACCGGCGTCTCGATGAGCATGGTGGGGTTGGAGTTGCCGTCCGCCAGCGTCAGGTGCATCTGCAAGGGCGCACCCGACAGCGGTTGCGTCGCCTTGACGGGGAACTGGAAGGTCCAGTGCTGGCCTTGGACCACACCCCACAGGGCTCCGTCGTTGCCACCCTCATTGTTGAAGAACTTGTAGGTGTTCCCGCCCGCGTGAGTCATGTTCTCCCAGTTGGGACAGCCAGGCGCGGGGGCCGTGACCACGTTGTTGGCGTTGTTGCGGAACAACGAGCACGTGATCGGCTGGCTGGTGTCGAAGCTCATCCCCTGCGGCAGGTAGAACGTGGGAGTGAAGTAGGTGCCTCCCGCGCACGGCATACCCATCCCGTAGATCGAGTACTTGATGATCGTCGTGTCACCCACGGCCGGGCGGGCGTTGTCCGGGTCGGCGGCGTAACTGGCGAAGGCCCCCACACCGTTCTCGTAGTAGGGAGAGCCGAAGATCATCGAGGGGCAGTTGATGACCTGCGAATAGCTGATCCCCCCGTCGAACCATCGGGCACTGTTCCACCACGAGTTGTCTGCCTGAGCCGGGATCGGGCGCAGGACCACCATCAGTGCGCTGACCAGGAGCAGGGCCGCCAACTTTGTGGCGCGCCGAATGCCCCCCGTGTTCAAAGAGTTGCTCACCGGCCAAGCCCAGCAGCCAGGTACGCGTACGGCGTCAGGGTGCGCGCCCCTACATTTCGCCCATCCCGTGCCACCGGGCAGTCCGTGCGAGCGCGCTCAGCCCTGCCTCAGCAGCAGCGCCAACTCGTCGCGGCGCGCCACCCCCAGCTTGCGGAACGACCGAGACAGATGGACCTCGACCGTCTTGGGCGAGACGAAGAGGTGCTGGGCGATGTCACGATTGCGCATCCCGCCTGCCGCGAGCTCGCAGACACGGCGTTCGCTGGCCGTCAACGAACCCAGGCCGCTGACCGCCAGCCGGCGTGGGCGACGCCCCGCGGACGACAACTCGGCCTCGGCCCGCTCCTGCAGCCCGCGCGCCCCCAGCTGTGCTGCGCGCGCCCGCGCCTCCAGCAGTACGTCCGCAGCCCGGCGCCGCTGGCCCTCACGCCGCAGCGCAGCCCCCCACTCCACCTCCGAGCGGATGCACTCGAGGTGCGCCTCGGTGCCCGCGAGGACCGTCACCGACTCCTCGAGCAGATCGGCGCCGCCGTGCTTGGCCACCAGCCCTGCCCAGCGTAGGGCGATGCCCCGCTGGACCGGATCGCGTCGCGCCTGGGCCTGCTCCAGTTCGTCAGCCACGAGCGCGGCCGCACGCGTCACCTCTCCCGACGCCCAGTGCGCGGCGATCGCCTCGGCCCGCCACGGGCACCACGGCGGGTTGTCCAGCCTGATGGTCGCCATGCGTCGGGCGCACTCGTCGAGGTCGGCCAACGCCCCCGCGTGGTCGCCGAGCGCGTGCCTGGTCATCGCCCGGGCGCGCAGCATGTTGATGGCGCCGTTGAAGGACGACTCGTCCACCGGCTTGTCCAGGTCCGCGACACCCGAGGCCTCAGTGATGCGCCCCTGGGCCAGCAGGACCTCGACGAGGCCCGCGCGGGCGATGGTCAGGGCGATCTGGCCGCCATCAACGCCAGCCACGAGGTCGATGCAGGCCCGGAAGTCTGCCTCCGCGCCGACCAGGTCGCCGCGCCACAGCCGGGCGAACCCGCTGACGAAGCTGACGCCGACGTACCCGATCACCGACCCCGTACGCCTGACCTCGGCCAGGCCCTGCTCGCACAGCGCGAGCACCTCTGCGTACGCCCCGGTCGCGGCCAGCTGCAACCGGACCAGGGTCCACTCGTGGCCCTCCGGATGCCCGCTCCCGTCGCCGATCGCGGCCCTCGCGGCGTGCTGAACCTCCGCCACCGGCGCGCTCGTGGCATTGAGCACTGCGGCCTCGTGGCCGAGGAGGAAGCGCTCCCCCGGCGACGCGCCACTCAGGGCGTCGTGTGCGGCGAGGCGGGCACGCGCCTCCTCGGCGCGCCCTGGCAGCTGCAGGGCCGCCTGCACCAGGCCGGCTTCCACGACGAGCGCGAGTTCGGAGTCGGGTTCGAGGTCGGCCAGCGCGGCCGAGAGGACCTCCACGGATGCCTCGTACGCTCCCCCGAAGTTGAACGCCATCGCCAATGTCATCGCGGCGAAGGCGCGCGTTGCCGGGTCCTGTGAGGCGCTCAACGCCCGTCGCAGCGTCGCGACGCTGTCGGGGTGGCCGCTGCGCAGTTGCGCCGAACCCCACTCCAGGAGCAGGCCACCGCGTTCGGCCTCGGCCGGAGGTTCGGACACAGCACGCGCCAGCAGTCGCTCGGCCTCCGCCGGAGCGCCCGCCTCGGACGCCGCCCTCGCGGCCGCGACGAGGCACTCGACCACCCACTGCTCCCCCATGCCGTCGGTGCGCAGCAACTGCTCGGCGGCGCGTGGCAGCCCGTCCTCCTCCTCCAGGAGAAGGTGCGCAGCCCGGCGACGCAGGCGCGCGCGCTCGGCGGCGCCCACGGCTTCGAGGACGGCCCCCACCAGGAGGCCGTGCCGCATGCGGAGAGGATCCTCGAGATCCAGCAGCGCCTGATCGCGCAGGTCATCCGCAGCCTGGGCGGCCGAGGAGGCGTCCAGCTCGGCGAGGGAGGCGGCCAGTCGCAGCGGCGCGTGCTCGAGCACGGCAACGGCACGTACGAGGCGCACCGCAGGCGCCCCGAGGGCCGCCAGCCGGTGCAGGACCGCGTCGACCACCGAGGTCGGCACCATGCGGTGCACCCGATCGACGCCGGACTCGTCGGGTTCCAGGCCCGCCTCGACGACGAGGCCGGTCAACTCACCCACCAGGAACGGGTTGCCGCCCGTGAGCTCCACGCACGCTCCCGCGAACTCCTCCGCGACCGGGTGGCCGGTGCCGTCCGCGACGCACTGCGCCACCGCGTCGGCCGAGAGCGGGGCCAGCGAGAGGACGCGGGACGTGGGCAGGGCGAGGAAGGCTGAGAGCCCGGCCGAGCGCTGGGCTGGGACGACGTCGCGCGCGGCGACGGCGAGCGCCACGGGCACCTCCTCGACGCGCGCGGCGAGCCGGGCCAGCGCCTGCATGGAGGCCGCATCGGCCCACTGGGCGTCGTCGACGACGATCACGGCCGGAGCGCTCTCCGTGAGTGCGTGGACGAGCCAGTGCACCGCGTTGGCGACCCGGCCGGGGTCGGGCACGCTGTCGAGCGGCCGGTCGAGCACGATGTCGATCGCGAGGCGCGCAGCCCCCTCGGCCGCCTGGGCCGCGGCGGCGCGGTCCCACTGGCTCACGGGGCCGGTGAGCAGTTGACGCAGGACCGCGTAGGGCGAGGTGGCCTCCATCTCCTCCGCGTTGGCCCGCCACACCCGCACGCCGCAGGCACGTACGTCGGCGACCCACGCGTCCAGGACCGTGGTCTTGCCGACTCCGGCGGGCCCCAACACGCACAGGGTCAATGCCTCGCCCACGCGTGCCGCCGGCCCGATCCCGGGGCCCTGGGCCAACTCTGTGCCTCGCTCCAGAACCCGTACGGGTTCGAGCCGCCCCCTGCTCACGGGAGAAGTCTGGCACCTACGGGACCCCGCCGTGAGCGACTCCCACCAGATGACCGTGCTCCACGACGACCGCGGCCGCCCGAGCGTGGTGCTCGAGCGGCCGCGGCGCGCAGATGTGGTGCGGGATCAGGCCTCGTCGGCGACATCCTCGGAGGCGTCCTCGGTGACGGGCTCGCCGTAGGTGCCATCGGGGCGCAGGTTCTTCAGGTCGACCACGTTGCCCGAGGCGTCTTTGACGACGGCCGACTCGACCATCGCGCCGAGCGCCTTGCCGCGCAGGATCTCCTGCACGAGCTCGGGGATGTGGTTGTGCGAGAACATGTGGTTCGCGAACTCCTGCGGGTCCTGACCGGACTGCTGGGCGCGACGCACGAGGTGCTCGGAGAGCTCGCCCTGGTCGACACCGAACTCCTCGGCCTTGGCGACCTTGTCGAGGATGAACTGAGCCGCGATGGCGTCACGCACGCGACGGTCGAGGTCAGCTTCGAACTCCTCGGTGGTCTGGCCCTCGTCCTCGAGGTACTTCTCCATCGACATGCCCGAGTACATGAGCTGCTGCTCGATGTTCTCGCGGCGGGCGTTGAGCTCGTCGGTCACCAGGGTCTCGGGGAGCGGGATCGAGACCTTGTCGAGCACGGCCTCCAGCACGGCGTCGCGGGCTGCGGCGGCCTGCTCGAGGCGCTTGCCGCGCTCGAGGCGCTCGCGAACGTCGGCCTCCAGCTCGGCGACCGTGTCGAACTCGGAGGCGAGCTGGGCGAACTCGTCGTCCAGGTCGGGCAGCTGCTGCTCGGAGACGCCGGTGACCTTGACGGTGACCTGGACGGGCTGGCCGACGAGGTCGCCGCCCACGAGCTCGGACTCGAAGGTCTTCTCGTCCTCGGCCTTCATGCCGGCCAGGGCCTCGTCCAGACCGTCGATCATGCCGCCGCGGCCGACCTGGTAGGACATGCCGGACACCTCGCCGCCCTCGACGGTCTCGCCGTCCTGAGCCGCAGTGAGGTCGATGGTGACGAAGTCGCCGTCGGCGGCCTCGCGTTCGACCGGGACGAGGGTGCCGAAGCGCTCACGGAGCGCCTGAACCTGCTCGGCGACGTCCTCGTCACTCAGGGCGATGTCCTCGACCGAAGCCTCGACACCGTCGTAGTCGGGCAGGTCGAAGGCCGGCTTGACGTCGACTTCAGCGGTGAACTCCAGCACCTCGTTGTCCTCGAGGCGGGTCACCTCGATCTCAGGCTGGGCCAGGGGCTCGAGGTCGTTCTCCTGCAGGGCCTGCATGTACGACGACGGCAGCACGTCGTTGATCGCCTCGTCGAGGACCGGGCCGCGGCCGACCTGACGGTCGATGACGGCGGCGGGGACCTTGCCACGGCGGAAGCCGGGGACGTTGATCTGCTGGGCGATCTTCTTGTACGCCGCGTCGAGGCTCGGCTTGAGCTCCTCGAAGGGCACCTCGACGGTCAGCTTGACCCGGGTCGGGTTCAAGGTCTCGACGGCGCTCTTCACAGGTTGTCTCCTATCGGTGCTGATGCATGTGACGGCCACCCAGGGCTGGTGCCGGAACGGGCCACGAGAACCGGGTTCGATCGTGCCCGCGCGCGTGCATGCCCGGCAAAGGGGCCACGGGCCAGCGTACTGCCCCGCGCCACGGCTCTGAAATCGTCCGCCCGATGGCGACTGCGCCGTTTGGCCCCGCACTCGTGCGCCGTGCTGTGAGGATGCCAGCGTGTCCCATGACCTCGAGGTGTACGCGACCTGTCCGACGCCTCCCGACCTCGACGCCCTCGTGGCGGCGACGCCGACCCTGTCCTCGGGTCCCACCCACCCCGGCGGCCTGACTGTCCTGCGCGGCGCACGGCAGGCGTACTGCTTCACCGTCGAGGGTCCCTACGACGTGGACGACGAGGACGTCCCCGACGAGGTGAGGGCCGTCCTGCTCGGAGCACGGTGGATGTGGCGGGTGCTGGTCGAGGGTTCGGCGCCGGGCGAGGTGCCACATGCGGCGAGGTTCGCCAAGCGCCTGGCCAAGGAGGGGAAGGGCGCATGCCTCGACCTCCAGTCGGGCAGGGCGACGACGTTCCTGCGCAACCGCTCCCCTGCCCGCCCGGCGCCGCGGTCCCGGGTGGAGGTCCTCACCCTGGAGTGGCACGTCCTCGCCGACTCCGTACCGCGCGACGCCGCGGCGAGACTGCTCAGGTCCGCCCGCCGTTGGCTGCCCGAAGCACTGCCACGCAGGTTCGGCGACACCGAGCCTTTCGAGTACGCCTACGCGAAGGACGGGGCCCCCGGCTTCGAGCGTCTGTGGGACTCCGGCGCCAGCGTGGGCTGGAGGGGCACGGGCCCCGTCGCGACGGGCTCCCTCCCGACCGCGCCCCACGCGCGATCCTCCCGCCCCATCCACGCCGGGTCCGCCCACGAGGGGCCCGCGACCGTGTGGAGCGCTGACATCAGTCTGCTCGCCGACCTCGTGGATCACCAGGAGTGGTGGCGGGCCCTGGGCGGACTGCTCACCTCGTACGCGGAGGAAGTCGGTGCGTTCTACGCCACGGCCGAGTTGACGCGGGACCACATCTGGAGCGGGACCCTGTTCAGCGACAACCAGACGGAGCGGTCAACCACTCCGGTGACCTTCGGGGTGTGGCAGGGCCTGCCCGCCACGCCGCGCGCGTGGCACTGGTTGGGCGGGCCGTACGCGGCGTTGGCCACCGACCTGCCTGGGCACCTGACGTCCGGAACGCCCTCGGGCGCACTGTTCTCGGGGCATCCAGACCCCCGCGACCGCACACATGAGCCGACGTTGGCCGACCTGCTGCCTGCCAACCTCTTCGCGCGCGTGGATCCCGACGGGATTCGACACCTGCCGACGCCGCAGATCCGAGCCGCCACGATTCCTGACGCCCTGCTCTGAGTGGCACATCGGGCGTCAACGGCGGTGCAGTCGGGGCGACAGGACTCGAACCTGCGGTCTCCTGCTCCCAAAGCAGGCGCGCTAGCCACTACGCTACGCCCCGCCAAAGCGCCCCTCACGAGCGTGCCGGGCCCCTTGGAGCGGATGACGGGAATCGAACCCGCGTAATCAGTTTGGAAGACTGAGGCTCTACCATTGAGCTACATCCGCGCGCACCGGACAGTGCCGACGCGGGAGTCATGGTGCCACACCCGGAGCGCTGTTGGGCAACCGGGTCGAGGCTCAGCGTCGGTGGACCAGCAGCAGAGCGCGGTCGTCGTGCTGCGACCCCAGCTTGTCCACCAATCGCGCGGGCCCCCGGACGAAGTCGCCTCGCAGCACCTGCTCGGCCTGGCCGAGCATGCGATCGATCCCCATGTCGATGTCCCGACCGGGCGTCTCCACCAGCCCGTCGGTGTAGAGCATGAGCGCGTCCCCGACGGCGAGCCGCCCGCGTACGGCCACGAACTCCGCGCCAGGAATCAGACCCAGCAGCGGACCCTCCGACGCCATGACGGCCCAGCGCCCGGTGCCGGCCGAACGCATCGCTGCAGGCGGGTGCCCCGCGGAACGCAGCTCAAAGTCGCCGCTGAGGAGATCGACGCTCAGGTGGACCGCGGTGGCGAACCCCTCGTCCCACTCCTGGCGCAGCAGGAAGTCGTTAGCCGCCGGGAGGAACCTCTCCGGCGCGACCGCGCCCAGGAGCCCGCCCAACGCCCCGGACAGCAGCAGCGCACGCGTGCCCGCGCCCTCCCCCTTGCCCGACACGTCGACGACGGCGACGTTGAGGACAGAGTCGTTGCGCGCGGCCACCACGAAGTCGCCCGCGAAGGCCGCTCCACCCGCCGAGCGGATCTCGCTCGCGGCGTACCAGTCATCGGGCAGCGGAGGCATCCCGCCCTGACGCAGGATCCGGTCGCGCAGGTCGACCAGCATCGACTCCCCCCGCACGCCTGCCACCCCCAGCCGACTGCGGTGGAAGGAGGCCAGCAGCACGAAGAATCCCAGGCTGAACATGATGACCACGGAGGTCGCCACTCGCACGCTGATCGTCGGCTGCCGGGGAACCATGATCGCCAGCACCACGAGGACGAAGGCGACGAACCACGGCAGGTGCCGCGGGCCCAGCACCAGGCTGGCGACCACGAGTGGCAGCAGGAGCGACATCATCGGGACGTAGTCGGGCCACATCCACACGCCGATGCCGATCAGGACGGTCGCGAGCACGAGTCCCAGCAAGGGGCCGGTGTCGCGCAGGAACCACCGGTGCGCGAGAAGTTCGAGCCGCTGCCCCAGCTGGGTGGGCCCGGCCGTGCGGACCGATCTGGGCTCACTCACGTACGGGGCTCCTCGGGGTGTGGGTCTGAGTCAGAATCGTACGGCTCGCGAACGGAACGTGGGTTGGCATTGTGGACACCAGAACGAGTTGCGCCCAGCCAGGTCAGCCACCCGGATGCGGGCACCGCAGACGTGACAGGCCAGGTCCGCTCGCCGGTAGACGTACACCTCGCCGCCGTGGTCGTCCTCGCGGGGAGGCCGACCCATCGCCTCAGGGGTGTGCTCCTCGCGCACGGTGTCGATGCGGTTGAGCCGCACGCCCTCGGCCATGAGGACCACGAGGTCGTCCCAGATCGCGCGCCACTGGCCCACTCGCAGCGTGCTTCCGGGGCGCAGCGGATGCATGCGGGCGCGGAAGAGCACCTCCGCGCGGTAGACGTTGCCGACACCTGCAAGGACGCTCTGGTCCATGAGGAGCTCGCCGATGGGCTTGGACGAGCGCCGAATCCGCTGCCACGCCCGATCCGGGTCGGCGTCCGGTCGCAACGGGTCCGGCCCCAGCGCAGCAACGACCTCGGCCCGCCGCTGGGGTCCGACGAGGTCACACCGGGTGGCGCCACGCAGGTCGGCCACCGCGGTCGGACCCTCGTCGAGGGTGACCAGGCGCAGCCGTACGGCACCCACCGGAGCCAGGACGTCGGCCACGTCCGTACGCACCTCGAACCCCCCGATGAGACCCAGGTGGATGTGGACGATCCGCTCGTCGGAGAACTCGAGGAACAGGTGCTTGCCCGCAGCGTCCGCAGCGACGAACTCGTGACCGTCGAGCAGCGCAGCCTCCTCGGAGAACCGCCCCTGGGGACTGCTCACCGCGACCCTGCGACCCTCGTACGCGGCGCCCAGGTCGTCCGCGAGGCGCCGCAGAGTGTGGCCCTCAGGCACTGGGCGTCAGGCGTCCTCGCCGCCGCGCAGGGCGGACTCGGGCAGGGCCGGGAGCTCCTTGGTCTGCTCGTAGTCGCTCATCTGCCCGATGCGGCGCACGTGACGCTCGTCGTTGCTGAAGGGCGTGGTGAGGAAGATGTTGATGAACCGGGTCATCTCGTCGATGGTGTGCTGGCGGCCGCCGACGGAGACGACGTTGGCGTCGTTGTGCTCCTTGGCCAGCGCGGCCGTGTCGTCGTTCCACACCAGTGCTGCGCGGATGCCCTGGACCTTGTTGGCGGCCATCTGCTCGCCGTTGCCCGAGCCACCGATCACGATGCCGAGGCTGTCGGTACCCTCGGCCCGCTCCGCGGCGACGCCCTCGGCGGCTCGCAGGCAGAACACGGGGTAGTCGTCGAGCGCGTCGTAGACGAACGGACCGTGGTCGACGGCCTCGTAGCCGTTGTCGACGAGCCAGTTGAGCAGGTGGTCCTTGAGTTCGAGGCCGGCGTGGTCGGATCCGATGTGAACGCGCATGAGTCGATTCTCCCAGAGAAGTGGAGCAAGGCACGCACCGGATGTAACGCTTGAAACAGGTGGGGGTGTCACCAGCACGCAACCGCCGAACACCAAGGAGAGCCCGATGGACGCCGGCAGCACCGAACGCCTCGATCAACTCGTCAGGCACACCACACCCGACGTCGCGCCTGCGGCCCCCGACGAGCTCCACCGGACCTGGGACCGCATCGCTCACATTGTGGCTGCGCCGGAGCCCCGCCGGCCCCGACGGCGTGCTGGCTGGGTGGCTGCGGCCGTCGGAGCGCTGGCGGTGGGCACCGCGGGAGTCGCCGGGGCCGGGGTCCTCCAGGCCCGCACCGGTGAAGCCGTTCCCACCGAGGAGGTCCCCCTCGCCGGTCCGGGCGAGTGGCTCGTCCCCGCCGGAGACGACTTCGACCAGGTCATCGCGGACGAGACCGCGGACATCCCCTTCCCCGACGAAGCGTCTCGGACCGCCGCACTCGCCTACCAGTCCGAGGACTTCGAGAAGGACGCCACGGACACGCGCCTGTCCAGCGGCGCGCTGCGCAGCTGGGTGGCCAAGCAGGCGATCTGCGCGTGGAGCAACGCATGGGCGGGTGGCCTGACCGCGGGCGACGCGGCCGCCGCCGACCGAGCGGCAGGCGCCTTGACCGAGGCAGCCGGTTGGCCCGCTGTCACCGCGGTCGACCCCCACCCTTCAGCCGAGAAGAAGGAGGTCACGCTGATCGACCGCGAGGGCAACGCGACGACGACCACGATGGTCACCGAGGCGACGATGTTCCACCACCTGATCCCCCTCAACAAGGCGATCGCGGCCGGCGACGTCGAGCGAGCCGCGTACGTCCTCGCCTCGCAGAACAATCTGTGCTGGGCGAACCTCGTCCCGAACATCCCCACGGCCAACCCAATGGCGAACCCCCGGACCAATCCGTGAGAGCGCCTGCCCCGACCGAGGAGGAGTTCGCGGCGCTCTACCGGGCCACCGCGACCGACCTCTTCGCCTACGTCCGACGCCGGTACGCGGGCGACGCGGAGGACGTCGTGGCCGAGACGTACGCGGTCGCGTGGCGCCGCCGCGGATCGATGCCGGCGCCGGTGCATCGTCGGGCCTGGCTGTTCGGCGTGGCTCGCGTCCTGCTGGCCGCGCAACAGCGGCGGGACCACGGGGACTCGGCACTCGCCTCCGAGCTCGCCCGTCAGCCGGACGCCGTCGCCGCGGCACCCCCCAGCGCAGGCCGCCTGGGTGCGATCACCGACGCCGTGGAGCGCCTCCCCGCAGCCGAGCGCGAAGCGCTCCGCCTGGCCATGTGGGAGGGACTCACTGCGGGCGAGGTCGCCGTCGCCCTGGGGATTCGTCCCGGCACCGCCCGGGTACGCCTGCATCGCGCCCGTCGGACCCTGGCCCGTGACCCGGAGGTGCGCGCCCTGATCGAGGGCCCCGATCCGGGCCCGCTCGCCCGCGTCAGTGCGACGGGTGCTGGGTGAGGAAGCCGGCGACCTGACGCATCATCGGCTCGGCGCTCGCGAAGACGTCGGGATGGCGCCAGATGCCGTGGACCTGCCCCTGGTAGCGGGTGGACACGACCGCCACGCCCAGATCCGCCAGCCGTCGGGCCAGTTCCTCGCCCTCATCACGCAACGGATCGTGCTCGCAGGTGACCACGAGGGTGGGCGGCAAGGTCGCAAGGTGCTCGCTGAGCAGCGGCGCCAGGTCGGGGTTGCTCAGGTCCGCGTCACAGGCGGCGTACTGCTGCCAGTACCAGGCAGCCTCGGCGGCGCTGAAGCCGTCCGCAACGCTAGTGTAGGAGGCACCGGCGGCCGTCGGGTCGAGGAACGGGTAGATCAGCGCCACAGCCGCGAACCGGCCCGGGTTGCGCAGCGCCGCCACCAGGGCGAGGTTCCCGCCTGCGCTGTCGCCGTGGACGTACTGCGGCCCGCTGAGGCGAGCCTCCGAGGCCGAGTCGTCGATCCACCGCAGCACTGCCCCGATGTCGTCGACGGCAGCGGGGAATCGGTGTTCGGGCGGTCGGCGGTACTCCACGCTCAACACCGCCGTACGGCTCCGGTTGGCGAGGCGGCGACACGAGGGGTCGTGCACCTCGACGTCGTTGAAGACGAACCCGCCGCCGTGGAAGTGCAGGATGAGCCCGGGGCTGGCGTCGGCGGGGACGTACAGACGACACGGCACCCCGTACGCGTCCACCTCCTCGACGTGCTCGACCTCCTCACGGTCAGCGGCGAGGGCCTCCTGGTGCGCCCGGGCGCGCTCGGCGTCAATGGAGTAGCCGGGGTCGGTGACCTGCGGGCCGGCGAGGTAGGCCTCGACCGCGGCGCGGGACTCGGGAAACAACATGCGCCGACCCTAGTCAGTCGGCGATGAGTTCCTCGCCGGGGTGCGCCCGGTGCCAGGCGTCGAAGGCGGCGTCCCAGTCCGGGCCGTCCAGGGTCACCAGCGTCGCCGGGAAGAGGCCGTCCTCCTCGCGCTCGATGTGGTCGGCCAGCGCCACGATCTCCGCGGCGAACCGGCGCGCGTCCTCGGGATCGGCGAGATCGGCCCCGGCCAGGAACGCGGCCAGGTCGCGATGCTCGGCAACCAGCGGGGCGATGTAGTCGGCGTACATCTCATCCGCGGCAGCCATGGCCACGAACACGCCCTCCTCCTCGCCCTGCCAGTGCCGGTCGAGCATGGCAGCGAACTCCGGTACGAGCGCCTGCGCCGCAGCCACGTCACCGTGGCCCATCAGCTTGGTCATCCGCATCCCGAGCGTCGTGATCGACTCGTGCTCGGCGATGTAGTCCCGGATCAGCGGGACCTGACGACAGCCGCAGTAGTGGCACACGGTGACCTCCTCGCCCGCAGGCTACGCCGCGCCGCCCGCCAGCCTCTCCTCGATCGTAGCGAGATCGAGCTTGGTGAAGACCGGCGTCGGCTTCGCGACCGGCGAGCCGACCACCACCGGGCGAGACTCCCAGGCCGGGGTCGCCGAGTAGTCGCCCGTGATCACGGGGTAGTCGCGCGCGCGGGGACCCGAGCCGTCGTCGAGCTCGGCGACGGTCTCGATGCGCGGCATCGGCATGAACTCGCCCTCGCCGCCGAGGACCAGGTGGATCTTGTTGGCCGAATGCGGCAGGAACGGCGCCAGCAAGGTGTTGCAGTCGCTCACGCACTGCAGCGCGACGTGCAGCACGGTCGCCAGTCGCTCGCGCTGCGAGTCGTCCTTCATCTTGTACGGCTCGGTCACCGTCAGGTACTTGTTGACCTCGCCGACGACCCGCAGCGCCTCGGCAACGCCGGCGCGGAGCTTGTGGTGGCGCAGCAGGTTGCCCACGGTCTCGAACCCACCGCGCACGGCGGCCAGCACGTCGAGGTCGACCTGCTCGAGCTCACCAGCGGCCGGGATCTCGCCGAAGTTCTTGGCCACCATGGTCGCCGTGCGGTTGACCAGGTTGCCCCAGCCCGCGACGAGCTCGGAGTTGTTGCGGGTGACGAAGTCGGGCCACGTGAAGGCCGCGTCCGAGGACTCCGGGCCGGCCGCGCAGATGAAGTAGCGCAGCGCGTCGGGGCCGTAGTCGGTGAGGAAGTCACGCACGTAGATGACGTGACCGCGGCTGGTGGAGAACTGCGCGTCGCCCATCGTGAGGTACTCGCTGGAGACGACCTCGGTGGGCAGGTTCAGCTCGCCGAAGGTGCCCGGCTCGCCGCCGTGGGTGCCCTTGCCGGCGTACGCGAGCAGCTCCGCGGGCCAGATCTGGGAGTGGAAGGTGATGTTGTCCTTGCCCATGAAGTAGTACGACAGCGCCTCGGGGTCGTTCCACCACTCGCGCCACCGGTCGGGCTCCCCGAGGCGGCGCGCCCACTCGATCGAGGCCGACAGGTAGCCGATGACGGCGTCGAACCAGACGTAGAGCCGCTTGCCCGGGTACTTGGTGCCGAGCTCACCCGGCAGCGGGATGCCCCAGTCGATGTCGCGCGTCATCGCGCGCGGGCGGATGTCGTCGAGGATGTTGAGCGAGAACTTGATGACGTTCGGACGCCACGTCCCTGACGCGTTGCGCTCGTCGAGGTAGGTCCGCAACGCCTCGGCGAGTGAGGGCAGATCCAGGAAGAAGTGCTCGGTCTCGCCGAACTGCGGCGTCGCCCCGTCGATCTTGGAACGGGGGTCGATCAGGTCGATCGGGTCCAACTGGTTGCCGCAGTTGTCACACTGGTCGCCGCGGGCCTCGGTGTACTTGCAGATCGGGCACGTGCCCTCGATGTAGCGGTCGGGCAGCGTCCGCCCGGTGTGGGGATCGAGCGCCACCGCCTGCGGCTGCTCGATGAAGTAGCCATTGGCCAGGCACTGGCTGAACAGTTCGCGGACCACCTCGTAGTGGTTGCCCGTCGTGGTGCGGGTGTAGAGGTCATAGGAACAGCCGAGGTCCGCGAGCTCGCGCGCGATGACCTCGTGGTTGACGTCGACGAAGTCGACCGCCGGCTGTCCCGCCTTGTCCGCCTGCACCAGGATCGGCGTCCCGTGCTCGTCCGAGCCCGAGACCATGAGCACGTCGTGTCCCGCCATCCGCATGTAGCGGCTGAATACGTCGGAGGGAACGCCGAAACCGGCGACATGGCCGATGTGGCGCGGGCCGTTGGCGTACGGCCATGCGACTGCGGAGAGGACCTTGCTCATGGGCGCAATCCTAGGGCGCCCCCACACCCGACCTCATTTCGGCGGGGTGCTTGGCTGGAGCCACCGCCGAACTCCCAAGGAGACCGCCATGGAGATGCTCGTCGCCGAGGACCTCGCCCTGCTGCTCACGGACGACCGGACGGGCCGCACGTCGGCGTCGTGGCGCGACTTCGCCATGGGTGGCGCCCTGTTGATCGACCTGGCTCTGGCCGGCGCCATCACGGTCGAGGAGAAGCAGGGCGTGCTGCACACCCCGAAGGTCCTCGCCGAGCTCGGCGTCACCGTCGCGGACCCGTTGCTGGCCGACGCACTGGCGGTCATCACCCAGAAGCCGCGCACCGCCCAGTCGCTCGTGCAGCGGTTGGGCAAGGGCACTTACAAGCGGGTCGCCGAGCGCCTCGCTGAGCGAGGCATCCTCCGCGAGGATGAAGCGCGGGTCCTGGGCATCTTCCCGACGACGCGGTGGCCCGCGCTCGACTCGACCCACGAGGCCTCCGTCCGGATCCTGCTGGAGGACGCACTGCTGCGCGGGATGGACCCGGCCCCACGCACGGCCGGGCTGGCGGCCCTGCTGTTGGCCGCCCAACAGGTCCACAAGGTCGTGCAGGACCCCACCATCGGGGCGCGTCAGGTGAAAGCACGCGCCAAGGAGGTCGCGGAGGGCGACTGGGCGGCCGCGGCAGTCAAGCGCGCCGTGGACGCCGCCGTGGCCGCGCTGACCGTGACCATGACCGCCTCGGGCGCCGCAGCAGCCTCCAGCTGAACCTCCACCAGCGAGCGTCAGCTGAACCGACGGATGCCCTTCTGGGCCAGCCTGCGGATCTCGGGCAGGGCATCGCGCAGCGCCTCGCCGGGGCACGCCGTGGCATTGGTGTGGCTGTGGGCGTCGATGCGCGGGAGGCGCACCTTCGTACGGCGGGGGTAGAGGTCCGAGCCGCGAGAGGTGCGCGTGACCTTGCCCCGAGCGCGGCTCCGGTGACGGTCGAACTGCCACGCGGCGATCTTGGCGACCTTGCTGGTCACGCGATCCTTGGGAGCGCGGGTCTCGAAGTTGCCGATCACGGCGATCCCGGTGGACTTGTGGTTGAAGCCGAGCGTGTGGGCTCCGCGCACGCGCTTGCCCACTCCCCCGCGACGCCCCACCCAGGCCCGGCCGAACCGGTCGACGAGCACGTTGTAGCCGATGTCGGACCAGCCCAGCACCTTGGTGTGGTAGCGGTAGATGCTGGCCAGAATCCCCGGGACCTGGTCGCGGGAGTAGCGGTTGCTGCCCGCGGTGTGATGCACGTGGACCTGCCTCACGACCTTGTCGTGCACGGGCCGCGACGTGCGCCACTTCTCCACCGCGCCCCAGCTCGCTCGGGAGCGGATCTTGGGTCGCGGGGCGCGATCTGGCCGGCGCGGTCGCTGTGCTGTGCGCATCGGCGCCGACTCCTGACCCCGTACGCCCTCGGGATCCATGAACACCACCGCGAGCCCGTCCGGCTCGCGCCCGGAGGTCTCGATCTCGATCTGGTCGGCGGCGCCGGTCCAGAGCAGGTCGGTGCCGCGGCGCCCGGTCGCCTCCGGCGAGTCGGCATCGGGCCCGTCCCCGGTCCAGGCCACCGGGCGCCAGGCACGCCATTGCCCGTCGCGCCGCACCCGGATCCGGGCCTTGAGCCGGCGCTCGCCGGTCCAGGCGAACCCGACCATCGAGAACCCGTCGGTCCGCAGCACACGCGTGACGGGCTCGCCCTTGCCCCGTGCGCTCGTCGTCGCCAACGGCACCTCGGCGCTGCGCAGTCCGGCGCCGACGCTGTTGAGGGCAACCGTGCTGGCCGCCGGCGCGCTGGCCGCAGCTGAGCTGTGAGCCACGGCTGACGCGGGTGCGGCGGCGGTCAGCTGCGCACTCATCAGAGCGCAGGCCATCAGGCCCCACACGCCCGCGGCGAGTGTGTGACGCGTGTGACTGGTGATGCTCCCGAGACGAAACATCACTCCACTATGCGGGAGAAATCACCTCAGGTGAAGTCAAGATCTCCCGTACGGCTGCGCTTGAGCTCGTAGAAGTGGGGGAACTTCGCCACCGCGACCACGCCGTCCCACAACTCGCCCGCGGCCTCCGCGCGCGGGATCGCGGACAGCACGGGGCCGAAGAACGCCGAGCCGTTGACGTGGATCGTGGGCGTGCCGACGTCGTCTCCCACGGCATCCATGCCCTCGTGGTGGGAACGGGCGACCGCGTCGTCCCAGGACGAGTCATCCATGGCGTCGACGAGGTCGCTCTCCAGCCCCACGGCCGCCACGACCTCGGCGATCAGGTCGCGATCGATGGCTCGCTGCTGGTGGTGGATCCGCTCGCCGAACGCGTCATACATCGGCTTCAGCACGGACTCGCCGTGGCGCTGCGACGCGGCGATGAGCACCCGGACCGGGCCCCACGCGGGCGCCAACAACTCGCGGTAGCTCTCGGGGATCTCGCGGTCCTTGTTGAGGTAGGCCAGCGACATCACGTGCCAGCGCACCTCGATGTCTCGCACCTGCTCGACCTCGAGGATCCACCGCGAGGTGATCCAGGCGAACGGGCACAGCGGATCGAACCAGAAGTCAGCAACGTCCTTGGCCATGCGCCCACTCTGTCACGGGCCACCGACAGGTGATTGACTGCTTCCATGCCAGGAACCAACCTCACGAGGGACGAGGCCGCCACCCGCGCCTCGCTCCTCGACGTCACGTCGTACACCGTCGACCTCGACCTCACCCAGGGCGAGACCCGATTCGGCTCCACCACCACGTTGGAGTTCACCTGTTCGGAGCCCGGGGCTTCGACCTTCGCCGACCTGGTCGACGCCGTCATCGGCGAGATCACCCTCAACGGTCGCCAGCTCGACCCGGCCGTCGTCTACGCGGACAGTCGCCTGCAGCTCGACGACCTCGCCGCCGAGAACACGTTGGTCGTGCGGGCCCAGTGCGCCTACACCAACATCGGCCAGGGTCTGCACCGCTTCACCGACCCCGCAGACGGTCGCGTCTACCTCTACTCCCAGTTCGAGGTCCCGGACGCGCGCCGCGTGTTCACCACCTTCGAGCAGCCCGACCTCAAGTCGGTCTTCACCTTCACCGTGACCGCGCCCGAGGGCTGGACGGTCGTCTCGAACGCGGCCACGCCCGTCCCCGAAGTTCTCGGCGAGGGCAAGGCCGTGTGGCGCTTCGGCACCACCGAGCGCATGTCGACGTACATCACCGCGATCATCGCCGGCGAGTACCACGAGGTCCTCGACACCTACGAGGGCAAGTTCGGCACCATCCCGCTCGGCCACTACTGCCGTCAGTCGCTGGTGGAGTACCTCGACACCGACAAGCTGGTCGAGACCACCAAGGCGAGCTTCGCGTTCTTCGAGGAGCAGTTCGACTTCCCCTACCCGTTCGGCAAGTACGACCAGCTCTACGTGCCGGAGTACAACATGGGCGCGATGGAGAACGCGGGTGCCGTGACCCTGCGCGACGAGTACCTCCCCCGCTCCCGTCAGCCGCGCTCGTTCTACGAGTTCCGCACCTCGGTGATCACCCACGAGATGGCCCACATGTGGTTCGGCAACCTCGTGACGATGCGCTGGTGGGACGACCTGTGGCTCAACGAGTCGTTCGCCGAGTGGGCGTGCTACTGGTGCGAGGCCGAGGCCACCGAGTTCACCGACGCGTGGACGGGCTTCGCCAACGCGCGCAAGCAGACCGGCTAC
Source organism: Actinomycetes bacterium (assembly GCA_023460975.1). Lineage (GTDB taxonomy): Bacteria > Actinomycetota > Actinomycetes > Propionibacteriales > Nocardioidaceae > Nocardioides. Next base: position 71,572 of record JAEWOG010000067.1, on the reverse strand, counting down.
CGCGCCGACCAGCTGCCCTCGACGCACCCCATCGCGGCCGACAACGTCGACCTCGAGGCCGTCGAGGTCAACTTCGACATGATCACGTACGCCAAGGGTGCCTCCGTGCTCAAGCAGCTCGTCGCCTGGGTGGGCCTGGAGCCCTTCCTCGCCGGGCTGCGCCAGTACTTCAAGGACCACGCGTTCGGCAACGCCACGTTCGCCGACCTGCTCTCCGCACTGGAGAAGTCGTCCGGGCGTGAGCTCAAGGGCTGGGCCGCGGAGTGGCTGCAGACCGCAGGTGTCAACACCCTCACGCCGGCCTTCGAGGTCGACGACGCCGGCCGCTACACCTCGTTCGAGGTCGTCCAGACCGCGGCGGCCGACTACCCGACGCTGCGTCGTCACCGCCTCGGCATCGGCCTCTATGACGAGGTCACGGCCGCCGACGGTGCCACGAGCATCGTGCGTCGCGAGTACGTCGAGGTCGACGTCTCCGGCGAGCGCACCGTGGTGGACGCTCTCGTCGGCAAGGAGCAGCCCGCGCTGCTGCTGCTCAACGACGAGGACCACGCGTACGCCAAGATCCGCCTCGACGACCGCTCGCTGGCCACCATGCTCAGCGGTGGGCTGTCCCGCCTGGACGACTCGCTCCCCCGTGCACTGGTGTGGGGCGCCGCCTGGGACATGACCCGCGATGCCGAGATGGCGAGCACCGACTTCGTGCGCCTCGTCCTCGCCAACATCGGCGCCGAGACCGACGCCTGGGGCGTCACGCGGATCCCCGCCATGGCAGCCACCGCCGTCAACTACTACTCCGACCCCGCGGGCCGCGAGGCCCTCAAGTCGGAGTGGGAGGAGGGCCTGCGCCGCCTCATCGACTCCGCGGAGCCGGGCAGCGACCACCAGCTCACCTTCGTACGGCAGTGGGCGGCCACCGCTCGCAGCGACGCCGGCCTCACCGAGATCGCCGGCCTGCTGGACGGTTCGGTCTCCTTCGACGGCTTGGCTGTCGACCAGGAGATGCGCTGGGGCCTGATCGTGGCGCTGGCCAGCAAGGGCCGCATCGGCGATGCCGAGATCGACGCCGAGCTGGAACGCGACGCCACGATCTCGGGGCAGGAGCAGGCCGCAGCCGCGCGCGTGGCGCAGCCGACCATTGCCGCCAAGGAGGCCGGCTGGTCCGCGATCCTCGACCCGTCGACGCCCAACGAGACGGCGCGCGAGATGGTCTTCTCGATCTTCCGCTTCGGCCAGGAGGACGTGACGGCGGGCTACGTGGAGAAGTACCTCGCCGCCGCCGAGACCGTCATGGAGACCCTGGACTTCCACAAGGGCTCGACCGTCCTCGAGTACGGCTTCCCCAAGCAGCTCGGTGACACCGAAGTGCTCTCGACGCTGGAGACGTGGCTGGCGACCTCGCAGGCCCCCAAGGGCGCCAAGCGGTACGTCGCCGAGGCCCACGCGGACCTCGCACGGGCCCTGGAGGCACAGGCTCGCGACGCCCACTGACGGCTGACTGACACAAGGCCCGCCCCTCCTCGTGGAGGGGCGGGCCTTGTCGTTGTGCAGCGTGTGGCTCAGGACCGAGCGAATGGGCCGAGCGAACTGGCCGTGCTGAACTGGCCGAGCGAACTGCTCGGGCTGAACTGGCCGGGCGAACTGCTCGGGCTGAGCTGGCCGTCAGGGACTGACGTCCCCGCGGGTCACGCCCGGTGCGCGTGCTGGGCGAGCAGGTCGATGGCCCGCTCGAGGCCCCGGGCGTAGTTGCCGTCGGCCAGGTCGTCGCCCATGGCGGCAACGGCGAGGGAGACCTCGGCGTCGGAGATGATCCGCCGCACCTCCCCGCCGGTGACGACCTCGATCGCGCGTCGCTCGGGGTCGACCAGGATCAGAACGCTGCGCGCGGGCACGACCAGTCGGTTGTGCAGGCGCGTGGCGTACGCGTGGGTGTCGGCACCTTCGGCGGGGCCGAGGTAGACCGAGAACTCGAAGCGCGAGGTCTCCTCGGCGCGCCGGATGACCCGGTCGAGCGAAGAACGCTCCTGCCCGGTGAGCAGATCAGAAGCTGCCACTTGCTCCACCCGCGCGGGATTCCTCACCATCGGCGGCGGGCAGCTCGTCGGTGCCCGAACGCGGGCCACCGATCCAGGTGCCCTCGCTGGCGGGGGTCACCGAACCGCGACCGCGCGCCAGCGCGGGAGCAGCGGCGAGCAGGGCGATCACGAGCGCGAGACCGATCGGCGCGAAGCCGATGATGAGCATCAGGTGAAGCGGGTCGACCGACGTCGGCTCCGCCCATCCCTCGGGGATGAACGAGGCGTGGGCCGGACCGGCCATCAGGGCGACGGCGGGCACGGTCAACAGAGCAGCAGAGCGCGCGGCGCGGCGCACGAGCATGGCATTCCTCTCGAGCGGGGTCACGGGGAAAGGATAGCCCGGCCGCTCCTCGAACGACGCTTCGGCACTCCCCCTTGGACCGCCACCCGGGTGAGGCTCGCCACGAACCCACCCGACTGGGCGCGTGATGAGGCCGCCGGGTGGGGCGGTGTGGCCATACTGGCCGACATGTCTGCCGTGTCCCTGACCAGCCGCTGCGCCGACGACGAAGCGATCTGCGCGTGGGTGCGCGATGCAACGGGCAGCCCCGAACTGGCCAACCTGGCCGACTGGCTCGTGGGCAAGCCGCTGGCGCTCATCAGCCTGCTGCTGGTCGGCCTGCTCATCAGGTGGCTGCTGTTCCGCGTCATCGATCGGATGGTCCGCAGCGCCGAGGTCGGCATGGTGCCGCGACGAGTGCGCGGCACCGGCGTCGCCGAACGGATCTCGCGCTCCTTTGCCCCCGACGACGTCGGGGCGCGGCGTGTCCAGCGGGCGCAGACCATCGGTTCCCTGCTCAAGAGCATCGTGTCCGGGGTCGTGTTCTCCGTGGTGCTGATGATGATGCTGAGCGAGTTGGGCGCCAACATCGGTCCGGTCGTGGCCTCTGCCGGAATCGTCGGTGTCGCGCTCGGTTTCGGCGCACAGAGCCTGGTCAAGGACTTCCTGTCCGGCATCTTCATGATCTTCGAGGACCAGTACGGCGTCGGCGACGTCGTCGACCTGGGCACCACCCAAGGCACCGTCGAAGCAGTCACGCTGCGCATCACCCGTCTGCGCGACGTCAACGGCACGGTCTGGTACGTCCGCAACGGCGAGATCCTGCGCGTGGGCAACAAGTCGCAGAACTGGGCCCGTACGGTCCTCGATGTCACCGTCCCCTACGGCGAGGACCTGGCCAAGGTGCGCGACGTGCTCGAGGAGGTGGCCGGCGACCTGTGGCGCGACGACGACTTCACGGGCCTGGTGATCGAGGCCCCCGAGGTGCTGGGAGTCCAGGCGCTCGACGCCGACGGGGTGGTCGTACGCACCACCATGAAGACGGCCCCCGCGGCCCAGTTCCAGATCGGCCGGGCGCTGCGCGAGCGCGTCATCTCACGGTTCGACATCGAGGGCATCGAGATGTTCACGACCCCGCGCGTCGCCACGGGAGCAGCCGTGACGCCCGGCGACGAGCCGGCGCCGGTCGACGACTGACACCCGCCCAGGCTCAGCCCAGCGCGGCGTCCAGGCTGATCTCGACCCCGGCCAGGGCCTTGCTCACCGGGCAGCCCTCCTTGGCCTCCTGCGCCAGTGCGACGAAGGTGTCGTTGTCGACGCCCTCGACCACGCCGCGCACCGTCAGCGTGATGCCCGTGATGCCGGTGCCGGGCGTGAGCTCGACCGCGGCGGTGGTGGTGAGCGAGGTCGCGGGTGTCTCGTTCCTGGCCAGAGCGTTGGAGAAGGCCATCGAGAAGCACGACGAGTGGGCCGCCGCGATGAGCTCCTCGGGGCTCGTCCTGCCGTTGGCCTTCTCGGCGCGCGAGGGCCACGTGACGTCGTAGGTGCCGAGTCCGGACGAGTCCAGGGTGACCTTGCCGGCGCCCTCGAAGAGGGTGCCCTCCCAGACGGTCGTGGCCTTGCGGGTGGCAGGCATGGGAACTCCTTGGGGACGATGACGGGATTCCTCCACTCTCGCACGCCCGGTGGCCCGCGCCCACCACCTCATCGGCACAATGGGGACCGTGAGCAGCTTCTACGAGGAGATCGGCGGCGAGGAGACGATCCGCACGATCGTCCACGGCTTCTACGAGGGTGTGGCGACCGACGAACTCCTGCGCCCGATGTACCCGGAGGAGGATCTGGGCCCCGCCGAGGAACGGTTCGCCCTCTTCCTCATCCAGTACTGGGGCGGCCCGTCGACGTACTCGGACGAGCGCGGCCACCCGCGCCTGCGGATGCGGCACGCGCCGTTCGAGGTCACGCCGTCGTCAGCGCAGCGCTGGCTGCACCACTTCCGCGCCGGACTCGACCGGGCAGCGCTGAGCCCCGAGCACGACGCGCAGTTCTGGGACTACGTGACTCACGCCGCCCAGTTCATGGTCAACTCGCCCGAATAGGCGTACGAACCTCCAGTCGCCGCGCGCTCACGCCTGGGCGAGGAGCGGCTCGACCCGCTCGCGCAGCTCGGTGGGCAGGGCCAGCGGCCGGTGGGTCTGCGACGAGACGCACACGGCGATGACGTTCGCCCGGGCCAGGACCCGGTCCCCCTCGCGCACGAGCGACTCGTACGACACCGACGTGCGCCCCAGCCGCCCGATCCAGCTCGGGCAGTCGTACGGCTCGGCCCGGTGCAACATCGGGGCCAGGTAGTCCACGCGCGTGCGCGCCACGACCATGTCGAGGCCCTTGGCGTGCAGCCCCCGCCCCAGCTCGCGCATCAGCTTGATGCGGCTCTCCTGGAAGTACTCGAAATAGGTCACGTTGTTGACGTGCCGGTAGACGTCGAGGTCGGAGAAGCGGACTCCCACGCGGTAGTCGTCCCCGGGCATGGCGATCGGCGGCGCGACCGGCAGCGCGGCGAGCTCCTCGCCCTGCTCCAGCAGGTCCCCCAGCACGGCTCGCTCGGGCGCACTGAGTCGCCGCGGCCGGTCGGCAGTGAAGTCGAACGGCGTGAGCACCGAGCGCGCGCGCACGTGCACGATCCGCCCCTGGTCCTCGTCAAGGCTGAAGATCTCGTGGTCGAGGGTGAACGAGGCCGCGCGAATGTCGCTCACCCACGTCTCCACGTACGCGGGCTTGAACGAGAACACCAGCGGGCTCACGTACGTGATGTCGTGGCGCACCACGACCAGGCCCTCGCCGAACTCCGGCGCACGCAGGTCGGGGGCGTGCACGCGGAACAGGTCGACGCGTGCCTCCTGCAGATAGTCCAGGTAGAGCACGTTGTTGACGTGGCCGAGCATGTCCTGGTCCGCCCAGCGCAGTTGGCACTCATAAAGGTGTCGCACCCTGAGATGGTCGCACCACCTGGCCACCCCCGTGTCGCCGCCCGGCATGAGGCATCCCACACTGGAACACGTTCCACCCCGTACGGGCCCCCGACTAGGCTGGCGGCCCGGACACCCGTCCGAGAAGACCACCCCCTGCCCGAAGGAAGTCTCCATGCCCGAGGCCGTGATCGTTTCCGCCGCCCGTTCCCCCATCGGTCGTGCGTTCAAGGGGTCGCTGAAGGACATGCGTCCTGACGACCTGACCGTGCAGATGGTGCACGCCGCGCTGGCTCAGGTGCCCGAGCTCGACCCGAGCCTCGTCGAGGACCTCATGCTGGGCTGCGGCCAGCCGGCCGGTGAATCCGGCTACAACATGGCTCGCGCCATCGCCGTGCTCGCGGGCATGGACCACCTTCCGGGTGTGACCGTCAACCGCTACTGCTCCTCCAGCCTGCAGACCACGCGCATGGCGATGCACGCCATCAAGGCCGGCGAGGGCGACGTGTTCATCTCGGCCGGTGTCGAGACCGTGAGCCGCTTCGGCCTCGGCAAGGCCGACGGCATGGAGAACACGAAGAACCCGCTCGCCTTCGACGCGATGGCCCGCACCACCAAGCTCGCCGAGGGCGGCACGGGCTGGACGGACCCCCGCGCTGAGGGCCTCCTGCCCGACATCTACGTCGACATGGGCCAGACCGCCGAGAACGTCGCCCGCTACATGGGTGTCTCCCGCGAGGACCAGGACGCGTTCGCCGTGCGCTCGCAGAACCGCGCCGAGGCGTCCATCGCGTCCGGCTTCTGGGGCCGCGACATCACCCCCGTGACCCTGCCCGACGGCACCGTGGTCTCCGCGGACGACGGCCCGCGCGCCGGGGTGACGCTCGAGGCCACTGCTGGCCTCAAGCCGATCTTCCGCCCCGACGGCACCGTCACCGCGGGCAACGCGTGCCCGCTCAACGACGGCGCCGCAGCGCTCGTCATCATGTCGGACACCAAGGCGAAGGAGCTCGGCATCACGCCGCTGGCCCGCGTCGTCTCCACCGGCGTGACCGGCCTGTCGCCCGAGATCATGGGCATGGGCCCGGTCGAGGCCACGAACATGGCTCTCGCCCGCGCTGGCATGAGCATCGGTGACATCGACCTGTTCGAGATCAACGAGGCCTTCGCCGCGCAGGCCGTGCCCTCCGCGCGCGAGCTCGGCATCGACGAGGACAAGCTCAACATCCACGGCGGCGCGATCGCGGTCGGCCACCCCTTCGGCATGACGGGTGCGCGCATCACCACGACCCTGATCCACGGCCTGCAGGAGGCCGACAAGCAGTTCGGCGTCGAGACGATGTGCGTCGGCGGCGGTCAGGGCATGGCGATGGTGCTGGAGCGCCTCTCCTGACATCTGCGTCCCACGAGCGCCCGGTCACCCCGCGTGGCCGGGCGCTCTTCGCGTCCCGAGCCGGATAAAGTCACGCCCATGTCTGACACTGCACCCCGATGGCTCGACACAGGCGAGCAGCACACCTGGCGTGCACTGATGATGGGCATGACCCTGCTCCTCGACCGCCTCGACGAGGACCTGCGCCGCGAGTTCAACCTCTCGCTCACCGAGTACGAGATCCTGGTCCGCCTCAGCGAGCGCCCTGAGCGGTGCATGCGCATGGCGCACATCGCCGACTCGGTCGCCCACTCGCGCAGCCGCGTCACCCACACCGTCAGCCGCATGGAGCAGGCGGGCCTGGTCATCCGATCCTCCTCGAAGGAGGACGGCCGCGGGATCGTCGCGTCCATGACCGACGCCGGATGGGAACTCCTCGTGGCGGCCGCGCCATGTCACGTCGAGAGCGTGCGTCGCTACATGGTGGACCTGGTCGACCCGGCCGACTTCGCCGCGCTCGGACGAGTGATGGACACCGTCGCGGACACCTTGGTGGGCAACCACCCCCAGGCCGAGATCCGCTGAGGCCGCGGGCGCCGCTCACCCGAGCGCCGCGCGTACGCATCACCCACAGGCACACGCACAGGGGCCCCGACCGGCAGTCCGGTCGGGGCCCCTGTCGCACGGATCAGTCGCGGGTGAGGCGGCGGTGCGTCACGCGGTGCGGACGGGCTGCCTCGACGCCGAGACGCTCGACCTTGTTGTCCTCGTACGAGGCGAAGTTGCCCTCGAACCAGAACCACTTGCCGCCGTCGGTCTCGTCGCCCTCCCAGGCGAGGATGTGGGTGGCCACGCGGTCGAGGAACCACCGGTCGTGCGAGGTGACCACGGCACACCCCGGGAAGTCGAGCAGCGCGTCCTCGAGCGAGGAGAGCGTCTCCACGTCGAGGTCGTTGGTGGGCTCGTCGAGAAGTAGCAGGTTGCCGCCCATCTTGAGCGTCAGGGCCAGGTTGAGGCGGTTGCGCTCACCGCCGGAGAGCACGCCGGCCTTCTTCTGCTGGTCGGGGCCCTTGAAGCCGAACGAGGCGACGTACGCGCGGCTGTTCATCTCGAAGTTGGCGACCTTGATGAAGTCGAGTCCGTCCGAGACGACCTCCCAGACGTTCTTGTTGGGGTCGATGCCGCCGCGGCTCTGGTCCGCGTAGGAGATCTTCACCGTCTGTCCGACCACGAGCTCGCCTGCATCGGGAGTCTCGTCACCGGTGATCATGCGGAACAGCGTCGTCTTGCCGACGCCGTTGGGACCGATGACTCCGACGATGCCGGCGCGGGGCAGCGTGAAGGAGATCTCGTTCCACAGCGTGCGACCCTCGAACCCCTTGGAGAGGCTCTTGGCCTCGAGGACCACATCGCCCAGACGCGGGCCCGGCGGGATGTTGATGTCGGCGGTGTCGATCTTGCGGGCCTTGTCGGCCTCGGCTGCCAACTCCTCGTAGCGGGCCAGACGCGACTTCGACTTGGTCTGACGAGCCTTGGCGTTGGAGCGGACCCACTCCAACTCCTTCTCGAGCATCTTGGCACGCTTGGCGTCCTTCTGCCCCTCGACCTTGAGACGCTCCTTCTTGGTCTCCAGGTAGGTCGAGTAGTTGCCCTCGTAGCCGTGGATCGAGCCGCGGTCGACCTCGGCGATCCACTCGGCGACGTTGTCGAGGAAGTAGCGGTCGTGGGTGATCGCCATGACGGCGCCGGGGTAGGACTTGAGGTGACCCTCGAGCCACTGCACCGACTCGGCGTCGAGGTGGTTGGTGGGCTCGTCGAGGAGCAGCAGGTCGGGCTGCTCGAGGAGCAGCTTGCACAGGGCGACGCGGCGGCGCTCACCACCGGAGAGGTTGTCGACCAGCACGTCCGGCGGCGGGCAGCGCAGCGCGTCCATGGCCTGCTCGAGGCGGCTGTCGATGTCCCAGGCGTTGGAGTTGTCCAGGAAGGTCTGGAGCTCGCCGGTCTCGGCCATTAGGGCGTCCTGGTCGGCGTCGGCCTCGCCCATCTCCATGTAGGCGTCCTCGAGCCGCTTCATCTTGCCCTTGATCTCGGCGACGGCCTCCTCGACGTTCTCCAGGACCGTCTTGCCCTCGGTCAGCGGCGGCTCCTGCTGGAGCATGCCGACCGTGGCATCGGGGTCCTTGATCGCGTCGCCGTTGTTGGGCTGCTCGAGCCCCGCCATGATCTTGAACAGCGTGGACTTGCCAGCGCCGTTGGGACCGACGACACCGATCTTGGCGCCGTGCAAGAACGACAGCGTCACGTTGTCGAGGACAACCTTGTCACCGTGTGCCTTGCGCACGTTGCGCAGCGTGAAGACGTACTCAGCCATGCGCAGAGCCTATGTGGAAGGCACTCGTGCTGAACAACCGGCGTCGGCGGCGGCAACCGGCCGCCTCACGCCGCGTCGGGACGCGGGCCGGCTGCGCCCACCTCGGCGCCCTCGCCGATGCTCTGCGAGGTGGGCTCCGGGCCCCCTTGCTCCGGGTGGGTCGACTGCTCCAAGGGCGTGGGCGTGGAGGATCCGGGCGGGGCCGTACGGGCGAAGGTGCCGCGCCCGTGCGCCAGGTTGTGCCCGATCGCGGAGGCGACGAGGACGTACTGGGTGACCCGGGTGCCGTCCTCGCGGTCCCACTGCTCCGCGACGAGGCGGCCGTGGACGACGACGGGGTCGCCCTTGGCGATGCTCGCGGCTGCGTTGGCGCCCAGGTCGCGCCAGGCCTTCACCTGGTGCCAGGTGGGCGGTGACGGGTGGAACTCGCCGTCACGCCACCGCCCTGAGCGCGTCGCCATGCGGAAGGTCGCCACCACGTGCTCCCCGGCGCGACGCAGCGTCACGTCACCGCCGACCCAGCCCGTCACCGTCACCGTCGTCTCGTTCACCGAAGCCACCTCTCGTCGCACGCGACGCGGGGTGCGTCGCCACGAGCGAGCCTGCCCGCACGGAGCCCGGCCGGGCGGCGCGCGAGCGGATCTGTGGAGAAGCGGGGCTTCCCGCGACGCTGTGGACGACTACTGGCCGGAGTCCGCGGACTGCTCCTGGTCGGCCCCCGGCCGGGGCGCACCTCAGCGCAACGACGCCTGGAGACCCTCGCGGACCTGCTCGTACGCGGCGAGCTCGGCCTCGACGGGGGTCACGACCAGTTCCTCGCTCACCTCGGAGATCGCGGCCATGAGGCGCCGTTCGGCGCCACCGGCGCGTCGGCGCGCGTACGCGGACACCAGGAGCCGGCACACGCCGGCCAGCAGGAGGCCGAGCACCACTCCCCCGGCCACCAGGAGCAGCGGAAGCGACCAGCCAGCGACCTTCGGCGTCGGCGGGCTCGGCAGCCCGGCGTACGTCCCCAGCCCGAGCAGGACCAACCAGCCGAGGCCGACGATGACGGCCCCGATCAGCAACCACTGCACCAGCCGTACGGCACTCGCCCAGACGGGCAGCCGATCGACGCCGAGGTCCGTGCCGGCGATCGCGCGGTCGAGGCCGTCGCCCAACTCGTCCAGCCGTGCGGTCGAGGCGGAGCGGATGGCCTTGGACCATGCCGGGGTAAGGGTGGCGCTCACGTCGTCGGCCACCTTGCGCACCTCGGTGTCGACGCGGGCTCGCTGCACCTGCGTCGCCTCGGGAAGGCTCGATCGGGAGACACCCACGAGTTCCTTGCCGGCGCTGCCGAGGTCCAGGTGGAGGCGCTTGAGCGGGTCGGGCTTGAGGCGCGAGAACCACGACACGACAGGCCAGCCCGTCGCCCGGTTGGCGCGCAGCCGTGCGGCGTCATCGACCGCCTTGACGACCGTCGGCACCCCCGCCGAGTCGGCGAAGGCCTGCTCGAGCGCGCGGACCCGCTCCGCGTCCAGCGACGGCGTCTGCGCCGTCCCCGACACGGTCGCCACGCGCTCAGCAGCGGCGTGCAGATCCGACTCCAGGCGCGCCCGCGTGGCGCGCTTCTCCTTGGCCCGCTTGGCGATCTGCGACTTCAGCTCGGCGATCCCCCAGCCCTCGCGGGCGCTGCTGGAGAGCACCGGGACGCCGTCGAGGCCGTCCTGGGCGAGGAGGCGTCGTACGTCGTCCAGCATCGCCCCGCGCCGGCTCTCCGGCACGGTGTCGATGTGGTTGAGCACCACCAGCATGATGCCCTTGTGGGCCTTCAGCGGCGCCAGGTAGCGGTCATGGATGGCCGCGTCGGCGTACTTCTGGGGGTCGAGCACCCACACCAGCATGTCGGCGAGCTCGACGAGGCGGTCCACCTCGAGGTGGTGAGCCACCTCAGTGGAGTCATGGTCGGGCAGGTCGAGGAGCACGACGCCGTTGAGGGTCACGTCCTCGCGGCCGGTCGAGAGCATCGAGTCGCGGGTGACCTGGTGGCGCGGCGGGATCCCGAGCCACTCGAGGAGCTCTTCGGCGCCCTCCTTGCCCCACACGCAGGCCGTGGCCCACGAGGTCGTCGGGCGGCGGACGCCAACGGCGGACAGCTCGAGCTCGGTGAGGGCGTTGAAGGTGGAGGACTTGCCCGACCCCGTGGCGCCCGCCAGGGCGACGACGGTGTGGTCGGCAGAGAGCCGGATCCGGCTCGCGGCGCGGTCGACGGTGCGCTGCGCGTCGTCGAGAACCTCGTCATCGATGCGTCCTCGGGCGGCGGCGAGCGCGCCGTCTAGCGCGTCGACCCGTCCCTCGATGCTGGACGCGCGGGTGAACCGTTTCTTGGCACCCTCGATCAAGGACGACATCGGATTCCTCGACATCTGTGTGGCTGGTGTGACACCCAAGCCTAGGGGTCAGGCGTACGGCGTTCACAAGGGGGCACGCACGTCAGTCCTGGGAGTCGTCGTCCTCAGCCGCGTCGGAGTCCTCGTCCTGGGCCGCAGCGGGCGCCTTGGTCGACGCCGCGAACCGCAGGTCGTCGACTCGGCGCGTCGCCTCGCGCAGCCGCTCCGCCTGCTCGCTCGAGACTCCGAGCGAGTCGATGAGGTCGAGGTAGCGGCGCTCTTCGGCATCGAACAACTCGGTGACCTTGGCGGCCAGGCGGCTCTTGGCACGCTCGACGAGGGTCCGTACGGCCTGGTCGCCGAAGACGGCCTCGAGCAGCTTCTGCCCGAGCACCGCGCTGCCGCCGGCGATGCCGACCTCCCCGCCTGTGACACCGCCGGTGTGGGCGAACACCACGATCATGAGCGTGACCGCCAGACCGTTGACGCCGAACGCCAGGAACCGCGCTGTGCTCCGCTTGTCGGCGCCCTCGCTGCGCACCATCTCGAGCACCTCGAGCTGCCAGTCGCGTACGGCTCGTTCGGCACGCCGGCGGAAGTCGCGGGAGGCGCGACTCATGTCCTCACCGGCGTCGTCGAGCAGCACCTGGCCCGCGCGGACCGAACGCCACGACTGCTGGGCCCGCTCGGCGGCCGCCTCGGCGTGCTCCAGCAGCAGCGTCTCCAGCCCCGACTCCACCGCGACCGTGACCCGCTCGGCCTGCTGCGGCTTGCCCTTGATCGCATTCACGACGCGGTCGCGGATCCAGCCCACTCGCGTCTCGAGCGACTTGAGCAGCTCGCCGGTCCCGACGAACTCCTGCCAGCGCGCCAGCACCTCGCCGCGCAGCAGGGTGCCGTCCTCGGCCGCCTCGGTGACCGCGGCGAGCGAGCGTTCGTACGCCGCCGCCGCATCCTGACGCAGCTGGGCAACCATGCGCGCCTGCTCCAGCGAGGCGTCCGCGACGCTGTGCGTGCGACGACTCAGCGTGCGTACGGCGCCGTCCAGCGTCTGGCGCACCACCACCGAGCGCGCGCCCGCGTCGGCAGCCAAGGCGTGCAGCCAGCCGCGGACCTGCGCCACGGACTGCGCAGGCAACAACCCCTCGTCGTCCAGGCGACCCTCGGGCACCGTGAACAGGGGTGAGTCCTTGAGGCCACGCGCCGCCAGCATCCGGGCGAGGTGGGTGGAGACCTGCTCGATGGCTTCCGGGGCGGTGCGGTCGAGGACGATCGCGACCGCCGCCGACCGCTCGGCGGCGCTGCGCAGGAACTCCCACGGCACCTGGTCGGCGTAGCGGGCTGCCGAGGTCACGAACAGCCACAGGTCGGCCGCCGCGAGCAACTGGGCGGCGAGCGTGCGGTTGCGCTCCTCGACACTGTCGATGTCGGGGGCGTCGAGGATCGCGAGACCGGCCGGGACCGCCTCGCTGGGCACCAACTGCAGGGCCTCCGGGTCGTTCGTGGAGGTCGTGACGCGCTCGAGCTCGGGCAGCAGCCGGTCCTGGCCGAACCACTTCGCGTCGTCGGGGTGGTGGACCAGCACGGGCGAGCGTGTCGTGGGCCGCAACACTCCGGGCTGCGTGACGGGGTGGCCGACCAGGGTGTTGACCAGCGTGGACTTGCCGGCACCGGTGGACCCGCCCACGACGGCCAGCAGCGGCGCGTCGATGGTCATGAGCCGCGGGATGACGTAGTCCTCCAGCTGGTCGACCATCTCGCGCTGCGCGTCGCGCTGGGCGTCGGCGCCGGGGATGTCCAGCGGCAGCGCCACGGCCTGCAGCGCCCCCCGCAGCTGCACGAGGGCCGTGATCATGCGCGTGGCAGAGGATGAGTCGGCGGGTGTGTTCATCGGAGGGGCACCACCTGTCCGGGGAAGGAGATGTAGGGGCGGATCAGCTGCATCTCGGCCAGGTGTTCCTGACCGCGAGCGGCGAAGTCTTCGGGGGCCGTACCGCGCAGGTAGCGGTGGTGGAGGAATGCGAGCTCGACGGCGGCCGACTGGTACTCCCGCATCGCGCGAGCCGCCTGGTCGCCCCCCGCGTGGCGGGCCCAGGAGCGGGCGCGGCGACGCGCGGCGAGATCCACCAGCCACGGCAGGTCGGTCGCGGGGATCAACCCCCGCCGCGCGACATCGTCGAAGGCAGCCGCCAACAGGTGGCGCTCGCTGCTGCGCCGGTAGATCGCGAACCCGATCATCGTCACGAAGACGGGGAACATGAGGCCGACGTAGGCGATCAGGAAGCCCATGCCGTCGCGGTACAGCGTCGACGCGTTCCACACGCCGTGCAGGACCACGGCAAGCGCGTACCCGACCACGGGGGCCACGAGGCGTACGGACCGGGTGCGCGCCGAGATCGCCAGCCCCACACCGATGCCGGTGAAGATCGTGAACAGGGGGTGCGCGAACGGGCTGGCCAGGATGCGCATCACGAAGGTGGCCGACAGGGCCTGCCCGCTGGTCAGTCCCATCTCGTCTGCGCCCGTGTGGGCGGCGCTGAGGTAGAGGATGTTCTCGGTGAAGGCGAACCCGATGCCCACCATCCCGGCGTAGACGATGCCGTCGAGGACACCGTCCAGCTCGGCCCGGCGCCACCACAGCAGCAGGAGCAGGAAGATGCCCTTGGTGGCCTCTTCGGTGATCGGGGCGCCCAGCGCCATCGAGAGCTCCTCGCTCGCTCCCGCCCCGGCTGCCAGCAACTGCAGGACGACCGCGCCGGCGGTCGCCGCGAAGGCACCCCACAGCAGCGCGGCCACCAGCAGGGAACGCGGCTCGGGCTCGTACCTGTCCAGCCACATGAAGCAGCCCACGAGCGGGCCCACAGGGACAGCGGCCAGCAGCACTCCCCACGCCACACTGCTGGGCGCATCGGCGAGCAGCAGGATCACGGCGATGGCGATCGCGCCGACGAGGACGAGGAGCGCCACGATGACCGTGAAGGCAGCGCTGTCTCGGCGTGGTCGGGGCATGGGCGGCAGCCTAACGGAGCAGGCGGGGACCTCCACGGTGGCGGCGTATGGTGGAGGGGTGAGTGAGTCCTCCCCCGCCCAGCCTGCCAGCACCGACGACCTGCACACCGAGTCGCACGACCCGTCGGTTCCTGCGGCGTACGCCGCCTTCATGCGCACCGGATGGGGTGATCGCGAGCTCGACCTGCCGCGCCACTCGGTCGCGGACTTCACGAGCGTGCGCCGGCAGCGCCTGGCCGAGGCCTTCGACGGCGAGCGGCTCGTGCTGCCCGCTGGCGGCTACAAGGTGCGGGCCAACGACACCGACTACCGCTTCCGCCCGGACACGGCCCACACCTACTTCTCCGGCAACCAGACCTCGGACGCCACCCTGGTCATCGAGGGCGGCGAGGCAGTCCTGTACGCCCGCCCCCGCTCCTCGCGGGAGACCGACGAGTTCTTCCGTGACCGCCAGTACGGCGAGTTGTGGGCGGGACGGCGCCCGTCGCTGAAGGAGATCTCCGATTCGCTCGGCCTCGAGGTCCGCCACATCGACGAGCTCTCGCAGCGGCTCTCCGCTGGCCCCAAGACCCGCGTGCACCGCGGGATCTCGGCGGCGGTGGACGCGGCCGTCGACGGTGACGCAGAGCGCGACGCCGAGCTCGCCCGGGTCGCCTCCGAGCTGCGACTGGTCAAGGACGAGTGGGAGATCGCCCAGCTCACCGAGGCCTGCGACATCACCACCCTGGGCTTCACCGATTCGGTGGCCGAGTGGGACCGCGTCCTGGAGTACGGCGAGCGGTGGATCGAGGGCACGTTCTTCCGCCGCGCGCGGGCCATGGGCAACGACATCGGCTATGACTCGATCGTCGGCGGCGGCGCCCACGCGACGACGCTGCACTGGATCGAGAACTCGGGCCCGATCGTGCCGGGCGAGCTCGTCCTGCTCGACATGGGCGTGGAGAACCGCAACCTCTACACCGCCGACGTGACCCGCACGATCCCCGTCAACGGCGCCTACACCGACACCCAGCGCATGCTGTACGACCTCGTCCACGCCGCCCAGCAGGCAGGGATCGACGCCATCAAGCCGGGCGTTCCGTTCCTCGCGGCCCACAACGCCGCGATGGAGGTCCTGGCCCACGGGCTCGCCGATCTGGGTGTGCTGCCCGTCTCGGCCGAGGAGGCCCTCGACCCCGAGTCCAAGCTGTACGCCCGCTGGACGCTGCACGGCACGAGCCACATGCTCGGCATGGACGTGCACGACTGCGCGAACGCGGCAGCGGACGTCTACCCCAAGGGCGATCTCGAGGAGGGCATGGTGCTGACCGTCGAGCCGGGCCTGTACTTCCAGAGCGACGACCTGCTCGTGCCCGAGGAGCTGCGCGGCATCGGCATCCGGATCGAGGACGACATCCTGGTGACGGCCGACGGCTCCACCAACCTCTCCGGCGCCCTCCCCCGCACCTCCTCCGACGTCGAGGAGTGGATGGGCCGGCTGCGCGGCTGACGGGCCGATCGACTCACCCGGATGGACTGTCATCACCACGCCGCGGGGCGGTGTGGCTCGTGCACGCTGCTCGAGATCCCGCTGCCGCGCCAGGTCGCGGACAAGGACGCGCACGCCCGCTCGTTGATCGCATGCCCGCAGTGGCTTCCGCCCGTCAGTGGGCCGGAGGTGGGGTTCCGTACCAAGGCCAAGATGGCCGTGGGCGGGACCGTCGACGAACCCACGTTGGGGATCCTCGACGCGTCCTTCGACGGCGTCGACCTGCGCGACTGCGGCGTGCAGGACCCGAGGCTGGAGCCCGCGCTGGAGGAGATCGCGCGCTTCATCACGACGGCGGCGCTGGAGCCGTACGACGTGGCTGCGCGTCGCGGCGAGCTCAAGCACGTCCTCGTGACGGTGTCCGCCGACGGCGAGTTCATGGCGCGGTTCGTCCTGCGCTCGACGTCGGCCCAGGCGCGGATCGTCAAGCACCTTCCAGCCCTGCTGGCGGCCGTGCCCGGGCTGCGCGTGGTGACGTTGAACATCCAGCCTGAGCACAAGGCCGTGCTGGAAGGTGAGCGCGAGATCGTCCTCACCGACGCGGCGAGGCTGCCCATGGCGCTGAGCACCGGCGTACGGCTGCACCTGGGGCCGCGCTCGTTCTTCCAGACCAACACCGTCGTCGCCGAGGCGCTGTATGCGCACGCCCGGGAGTGGGTCGACGAGCTCGACCCGTCGTCGGTGTGGGACCTGTACTGCGGCGTGGGTGGCTTCGGTCTGCACCTCGCGGCGCCGGGGCGTGCGGTGCTCGGCGTCGAGGTCAGCGCCGAGGCCATCGCGTCGGCACGGACGTCGGCGGCCGAGGCCGGCCTGAGCGACACCACCTGGGTCGCCGCGGACGCGACGGCCTACGTGCGGGGCCTGCCCGAAGACGCCGCCGTGCCGGACGTGGTGGTCGCCAACCCGCCCAGGCGTGGCATCGGAGCCGAGTTGGCGGGCTGGCTGGAGCGCTCTGCGGTGCCTTCGGTCCTCTACTCCTCGTGCAACGCGGAGTCGTTGGCCCGCGACCTGGCGGCGATGCCGTCCCTGCGGCCGGTGCGGGCCCAGGTGCTCGACATGTTCCCGCACACGCGGCACTACGAGGTGCTGACGCTCCTGCGCCGGGGGTGAACCACCTTCAGTCGGTGGCCAGCTCGCTGGTCAGGAGCATCCGGCCCCAGCGCCATCCGAGCCGTACGAGCACGCCCACTCCGAGGGTGGCCAAGATGGCCATGGGCACCACTCCCCCCACCAGGGTGACGCCCGATCCCAGTCCAGCGATCGCCTGCAGCCACTGCGGCACCCAGTCCTCGAACACCGGTGGACTCGCGAGCAGCGCGGCCGCGGTCAGGAAGGACGCGGCGGTGAGGGCAAGTGCCGTGGCAGCTCGTCGCCGTGCGATCAGCACGGAGCAGCCGCCGAGCACCACGGCCACGCCCAGCGACACGACGACGGGGATCGCGACGATCCACCACCCTGCTCCGAGTTGCATCGAGCCTTCTTCCTCGTCCCACACGGGCTCCTCGGAGGTCAGCGAGCCCGCCTCCTGCGCGATCGAGGCGATGGCCTGCTGGGCCTCGGGAGAGGCTCCTTCAGCCTGCCGGTGGAGGGCTGGCGCCAGGGTGCTCCGTACGAAGTGTCGAGCCTCGGCCTCAGAAGCCACGGCGTCCGCGATCCCTCTCATCACGGATTCGTCGGCCAGGCCGTCAGCGAGGGCCTCGATGGTTTCGGCGCGCACGCTGGCCGTGAGCGGCCCCTGCTGCTCCTCCAGGTCGTTGACCATCTCCCGCGCGGCGGCCTCGCGGGCCTGGGGCACCGAGAGGGCGACGGGAAGGATCTGCATCATGTCCTTCCCGGTGAGGGCCACCAGCAGCGCGAGCACGAGCAGGGCGAGGGCGGCGCACCCGATCGCGACGATGCCGAAGGCCGCAGAGAAGACCGCACGGACGACGTTCACCGCGGTCGTGGAGGTCGACGTGACGCCGGGCTGCCCAACAGGCACGGGGGCTTGCTGGGTCCACGTGACCCTGGGCGGCTGCTCTGGTGGCGGCCACATGCTCACGATCGGTGTCTCCTCATGCTCGGCCCATGTCTCCTGCACGCTCGGTGGAGCGCCCGTCGGTCCGCACGATTGTGCCTGTCGTCGGGTTCACCGGGACGCAGGCGTGCGGGAACCAGTATGGTTACTGGCGAGTAACCAAGATCTGTCGAGAGAGGAACCGGCATGCCCCAGCTGACCAAGGACGGCGCGATCTGGACGATCACGCTCGACGACGGCGAGAACCGCTTCACCCAGGAGTTCCTCGACCGGATGCAGGAGCACCTGACGGAGATCGCTGAGAGCAGCGAGCCCGCGGTCCTCGTCACGACGGGCACCGGCAAATTCTTCTCCAACGGCCTCGACCTCGACTGGCTGGGCGCCAACCCCGACCGCCTCGGTGAGTACGTCGACCGCATCCACGGCCTGTTCGCCCAGGTGCTGGCCCTGCCTGTCCCCACGGTGGCCGCCATCAACGGCCACGCGTTCGCGGGCGGCGGCATGCTCGCGCTGGCTCACGACTTCAGGGTGATGCGATCCGACCGGGGCTACTTCTGCCTCCCCGAGGTCGACATCCACATCCCCTTCACCGACGGCATGTCCGAGCTGATCACGGGCAAGCTGACGCCGCAGGCGGCCGTCGACGCCATGACGACCGGGCGTCGCTTCGGCGGCGAGGACGCGCTGGCCGCGGGCATCGTGGACGCCACCGCTGACGAAGCCGGCCTCATCACCGCGGCCCGCGCGAAGGTCGCACACCTGGCGGGCAAGGACCGCCCGACGCTCGGCGCGATCAAGCAGCGCATGTACGTCCGCGCCCTCGCGGCGCTGGCGCCCCAGAGCGCCTGACGCGAGTCAGCAGGGTCCCTCCTGCGGCGACGGGCGCGCTCGTCTAGGGTCACGTGGCCGGCGGCGCGCCGCTGGAACCCCACCCCCCGCAGGAGGACCCCTTGCCCTGGACCCAGCACGGCGACGGCAACACCGTCGCCCCCGACGCCATCGTTCGACCCCAGGAGCGGCTCTCGTGGCCGCGTACGGTCGGGCTGGGCGCGCAGCACGTCATCGCCATGTTCGGCGCCACCTTCCTGGTGCCGATCCTCACCGGATTCCCCCCGAGCACCACGCTCCTGTTCTCCGGTGTCGGAACGCTGCTCTTCCTGCTCATCACCCGCAACCGGGTGCCGAGCTACCTCGGCTCCTCCTTCGCGTTCCTCGGGCCGGTCATCGCGGCCATGTCCGGCCCTGGGATCGGCGCGGCGCTCTTCGGCATCGTCGTCACCGGCGCCCTGCTGGCGATCGTCGGCCTCATCGTCAACGCGGTGGGGACCGGATGGATCCACGCCCTCATGCCCCCCGTGGTCATGGGTGCGATCGTGGCGCTCATCGGCTTCAACCTCGCCCAGGCGTCGTGGAACAACGTGATCGGCCTGGACCGCAGCGCCATCAACTACGACAGCGTTCTCGTGGCCACCGTGACCGTGGTCGCGGTGTGCGCCATCGCCGCCGTCTTCCGCGGCATGATCGGGCGGATCGCGGTCCTGATGGGGTTCATCGTGGGCTACCTGGTGGCGCTCGCCATGGGCCTGATCGACTTCACCGCCGTGGAGGATGCCGCCTGGTTCGGACTGCCGGAGTTCCACACGCCTGAGGTGGCGTGGTCGGTGCTGCCGATGTTCCTGCCCGTGGTCTTCGTGCTGGTCGCGGAGAACGTCGGGCACGTCCGCTCCGTCGCCCACCTCGTCGAGGACGACTCGATCAACGACCTGACCGGGCGCACGCTCTTCGCTGATGGCGCGGCCACCGTCCTCGCTGGCATGGGCGGTGGGTCGGCGACCACCACGTACGGGGAGAACATCGGCGTCATGACGGCGACGCGCGTGTTCTCGACCGCTGCCTACTGGGTGGCGGGCATCATCGCCATCCTGCTCTCGATGTCGCCCAAGTTCGGCGCCCTGCTCTTCACGATCCCCACGGGGGTCATCGGGGGCGTCACGCTCGCGCTGTACGGCATCATCGGGCTCATCGGCGTGCGCATGTGGATCGACAACAAGGTCGACTTCGGCCAGCAGAAGAACCTGTACGCCGTCGCCGTGGCCCTGATCGTCGCGATGGGCATCGGGAACGACGCACTGGTGTTCGGCGACATCGCCCTGGGCGGCATCGCTCTGGGTACCGCCGCAGTGCTGGTGCTCTACCACGGCATGGCAGGCCTCGAGCGCCTGCGCGGCAAGACCGCCTGAGCCGTCAGGCCAACAGCGCGCCGCGCGCCTCGCCGACGGAGTCGTCGGCGAGGCGCTCGGTCAGCCACGCAGCGAGGTCGTCGGCGCTGTGGGCGCTGTGGGTGCAGTCGAAGACCATCCGGTCCGGACCTTCGGCGTCGCGTTCGCGCCACGGCCGGGGGCACAGGTCTCGTACGGCCGGCGTGCTCAGGGTCAGCACCACGCTGGCCTCCTCCGCCCGTACATCGGTCACCGACGCGCGCGAGGTCCACGAGCGTCCCGACGGGCCGTCGAGGACGACCTCGTCGGGGGTGAGCCACAGCGCGCGCTGGCGCCGCCGCTTCAGCACGACCAGCACGAACCGGACGTGGAACCACAGACCGAGCGGCGCCACGACCAGCGCCGCGCGCCCCTCGGCACCTCCCACGAGCAGGCCCGCGACGACCATGACGACGCCGGTCACGATCAGCCCGAGGTCGAAGGCGCACGTGTGCCACCAGCCGTGGTGCCACGTGCGGACCACGTACGCGGGCTCGCCCTCGAACGTCGCCCTGCGCATCACCGGCAACTGCGGCTTGACCACCATCTCCGCGATCAGCGCCACCGAGATCCCCACACCCCAGAAGCCGTTGAAGATCATGGCCCGGACCCAGATCTGCTCCTCGGGGACGGTCGACAGGCCCCAGATCACCCCAGCGGCTCCCAGCCCCGCGAGGATGCAGTGGAAGGCCACGTCACCCCGCTTGTCCGCGCTGACGTACGCACGCGCGACGGGCAGAGGCATGCAGGGCATCGTAGGGATGATGCGGAGTCTTCGACAGAGCCGTCCACGACACGCAACCGCTGGTTGAGCCCGTCGAAACCACACCGCCCCCACCCGGGGCCCGCCGGTTGAGCCCCGTCGAAACCACACCGCCGCCACCCGGGGGCCCGCCGGTTGAGCCCCGTCGAAACCACACCGCCCCCACCCGGGGGCCCGCTGGTTGAGCCCGTCGAAACCACACCGCCCCCACCCGGGGTGTCGGAGTCAGCACATCGACTCAGTGGCGTGCCGCTAGACTCCCGCGCGGGTTCGTGGTTCAGCCAGGCCAAGCCGATGCGGCGTTGTCGCACGCTCGGCCCGACTGAACTTCCTACCCCCGCCTCCGTAGCTCAGCTGGATAGAGCAGCGGCCTTCTAATCCGCCGGTCGCAGGTTCGAATCCTGCCGGGGGCACACACCACACCGTCCGATGCGTGGCGGCGAGCAGTGCGTCACCTCGAGCGCAACGACGAGGCCATGAGAGTCGAGACGACCTGCCTCGCCCACGCGTCGTTGCCGTCCTGGCCCCCCGGGTTGTAGACGGCGTGAATCCCATCAGCGCTCACCCACGCTCGCCCATGATCTGGTTGGGCAAGGAACTCTTCGCCGCCGGGTAGGTAGCCCCACCCCTCGGAAGGAGCGCTCGTCCGCAATGTCAGCAGGCGGGCAAGATGTGCGTCCGCCTCCGGCTGGCCCCACGTGCCGGGGAACTGCGGATTCTGCGAAGACACCGCCACCTCCAGTCCGGGGAACAGGGCACGGGCCTGCGCCACCGCGCCTCGGAGCGCGTTCACGTACTCAGCCGGAGGGGCGAGCCGGTAGTTGTGGCCGACGTTCACGATGACCAGCTCCGGCGCGACAGGGATCATGGCCGCGAGGTGCTCGGAATGATAGGAAATGCGGGCTCCGGGCATCGAGCCGTTGTAGATGGTCAGCTGAGCCGCGCCGCCGCTGCCGGCAGAGATCTCGACGTCCGGGCCATAGTCCATGGACGCGTCCCGCCATCCCCGGAGCACCACCCGGTGTTCCGGGAATGCGACAGCCAAGAGCTTCGCTGCCTCCTGGGGCCATTCGTAGTGGTCGTTGCCCGTCGAGTCGCCAAGGATCGTCAGTGTCGCGTCCTGATTGAAGTCCAGTCGCGCCATCAACGCTGCCCCCGGCTGCACAGCGGCCACACCGGTTGCCCCTTGCGGCCCGGCTGGCCCTGCGGGACCCGCGGGGCCTTGAGGTCCGATCTCACCGCTGGCCCCCGCGACACCCGCGGGCCCCGCGGGCCCCGCGGGCCCCTGAGATCCTGTCGCTCCGGTGGCTCCCCTGACGCCGGCTGGACCGGCGGGCCCCTGTGGCCCTGCGGCGCCCTGGGGTCCCGCGGGGCCGGGCTCCCCCTGCGGCCCCGGGGACCCGGTCGCGGCGAGGGTCACCTTCCTGGTCCCAGGAGCGCACTTCTGCCCCTTCGCCGGGGCCACGACGGTCCGGCCCTTGACGCACGCCTTCACCTCGCCGTCGCTGGCCGAGAGTTCGAGGCCAGGCTGCGGACTCCCGACCACGGATCCGAAGGCGAGCCCCGCCGCCAGCCCAGCGGCCACCATCGCTGGGTGCTTGAAGTTCAGCGGGCCCGACATGCCCTCCATGCTGGCACCTCCACTCCCCCGCTCTCGGCCACCCCGACGACCTCGGGGCGACCTTGGAGAACCGTCACCGATGTCTAGAGACATCACGCCAAATCTTCGCCATTCCTCCATGGTTGTTCGAACATGTGTTCGAAAGAATGAGGGCGGAAGGAGGCGCCCATGCACCCGGTGCTCGAGACGACGACAGCCGTGACCCAACTGCTCACGGCGGTCGCGGATGCCAACCCGACGTTCATGACCCCGGACGAGAAGGCCACGGCGCTGCGTGAGCTCGTGTCCGTGGAGTCCCGGGTGGCAGAGCTGCGGCTGCGGGTCCTGAGCAGCGCCGGCGATCTCGCCGCGGACGCGGGAGCGCGCGATGCCGCGACGTGGCTGACCCACCACACCCGAGTACGCCGCACCGATGCCGCCGCAGACCTCCGCCTGGCCACGGCGCTGGACCGCGAGCGAAGCCTGCTGGCTCGCGCAGTGCGCGACGGTCGCACCACCCTCGAGCAGGCACGCGTGATCGTACGCAGCCTCGAGGCCCTGCCGGGCGACGTCACCTCGGAGGTCGCCGAGCGCGCCGAGCAGGCCCTGGTCGACTTCTCGGCCTCGTTCGACCCCGCTGCCCTCGCCAAGCTCGGCCGCCGCATCCTCGAGACGGTGGCTCCCGACATCGCCGAGGCGGCTGAAGCCCGGGCACTGGCCGACCTCGAGGCACACGCCAGACGTCGCCAGCGCCTGCAGATGCGGGCGCTCGGAGACGGCACCACCCGCCTCTGGGCACGCCTGCCAGACGCCGCAGCCGCGCGCTTGGCGACCTACCTCCACGCCTACACCAACCCCCGACAGGCCGCGGAGACAGCGCCGATCCCAGCCGATCCCCCGTCCTCACGCGAGTGCCGAGTCCCCTATCCCCGTCGCGCCGCCGAGGCGTTCTGCCGCCTTCTCGAAGACGTCGATCCGGGGCGCCTGCCCGCGCACGGCGGGGACGCAACGACCGTCGTGGTGACCATCAGCCTCGACTCCCTGCGCGCCGACCTGGGAGTTGCCACTCTCGACAACGGCGTGCCGGGCGACGGTCTCGATCAACTCACTGCCCACGAGGTGCGTCGCCTCGCATGCAATGCCCACCTCGTCCCCGCGGTGCTCGGCGGCAACTCCGAGGTCCTCGACCTCGGACGCGGTCAACGCCTCTTCACGCGGGCCCAGCGCAAGGCCCTCCTCCTGCGAGATCGCACCTGCCGAGCCGAAGGCTGCGACGCGCCCAGCACGTTCTGCGAGGCCCACCACTGCCTCCCCTGGAGTCGCGGCGGCCCCACCGACCTCGACAACGCACTCCTCCTGTGCCGCCACCACCACGGACGCATCCACGACCCCGCGTACGCCACCGAACGCCTGGCCAACGGCGACCACCGATTCCACCGACGCAGGTAGGCCGCAGCAGGCGGCCCCCGAGCGGGCCCGTGGTGTCATGGACGAATGCCCGCTGCCCACTTCAGGTTCACTGACGAGTGGGTCTGTCCCGGCACACCCGAGCGAGTGGCGCAGATCCTGGTCGACCTCGCGTCGTACCCCGACTGGTGGCCGCAGGTGCTCGCCGTCGCGCGGCTCAGCGACGACAGCGCGCGCCTGCTGTGCCGGGCGAGCCTCCCGTACACGCTCGACCTGACCCTGACAGCCGTACGCCGCCAACCCCCACTGGAGGTGCGCATGGACGGCGACCTGA
Source organism: Actinomycetes bacterium (assembly GCA_023460975.1). GTDB lineage: Bacteria > Actinomycetota > Actinomycetes > Propionibacteriales > Nocardioidaceae > Nocardioides. Next base: position 47,217 of record JAEWOG010000067.1, on the reverse strand, counting down.
CCGGATGGGTACGCATCGACCTCGTGCCACACGCGCACGGCACGACGCTGACGTGGAGTCAGGAGGCGACCGTCACCACCTGGCGCGCCGTCCCGGCAGCGGCGCTGCGAACGCTCCTGACCTGGAACCATGCGCGCATGATCGGCGGCCTGCGCGCTGGGCTCGAGAGGCAGGTACGCCGTCCCGCGTGAGGCAACTGGAACACGTTCCAGTTTTGTGAGGCACAATGGCGAGGTGGACTTCGGATTCTTCACCAGCACCGACGGCGAGACCCTGACCCCGACCGAGGTGGCGCGCAGCGCCTGGTCGAAGGAGCAGATCCACGGGGTCGCGGTCTCCGGAGCGATGGCGCGCGCGATGGAGCGCGCCGTCGAGCGCCCGGACCTGCGCCCCGCCCGGTGGACCGTCGACCTGTTCCGGCCTGGCCTCTACGTCGACGCCACCACCGAAGTCGAGGTGCTGCGCGACGGTCCGCGCATCGCGCTCGTCGAGGTGCGCTTCGTGCAGGAGGGTGAGGTGAAGGCCCGCGCCACCGCCGTGTGGTTGCGCGAGACGGAGAACCCCGCCGGCGCCACCTGGATCAACGCCGATGTCCCGCAGCCGCCGCCGCTGGAAGCCACCGACGGGCCGCTGACGGGCCCCAACATCCCGTGGTTCACCTCCGAGAAGCCGTGGTCCCAGAACTTCGGCGACCACGCCAACCCCGGCCGCCACAGCACGTGGCAGTTCGGCGTCCCGATCGTGGCCGGCGAACTCCACACGCCCTTCCAGTCGGCCGCCGCGGTCGCCGACTCCACCAGCCTGGTGGTGAACTGGAGCGACAAGGGCGTGGAGTGGATCAACACCGACATCAGCCTCAGCCTGAGCCGCCTCCCCCGTACCCAGGAGGTCGGTCTGCGCGCGATCGAGTGGACCGCCTTCGACGGCATCGCCGTCGGCACGGCCACGATGTTCGACCGCGAAGGCATCATCGGCACCAGCACCGTCACGTGCTTGGCGAACGCCAAGCGCACCGTCGACATGAGCGGGCACGACTTCGGCGAGGAGCCCGACAAGTCCGTCCGCGTCTGAGGCGGACGCCCGTTCAGGCGCCGGCGCTGGCCACGTACGAATCGATCTCGTCGAGGATCCGCTCCGCGACCTGATCGGGAGCGAACGACGCGCGTACGCCTGCGCGCGCGAGGTCGGCGACGCCGTCACGATCGAGATCGAGCAGCCCTGCCGCCACCTCGTAGTCGTGGACCAGACTCGTGGCGAACATCGGCGGATCATCGGAGTTGATCGTCACCGGCACTCCGGCCTCGACGAAGGTCCTCAGCGGGTGCTCCTCGATCCTGTCGACGGCTCGGGTCGCGACGTTGGAGGTCGGGCAGACCTCGAGCACGATCTGTTCGTCGGCCAGGTACTTGAGCAGTTCCGGGTCCTGCGCGGCGCTCACGCCGTGGCCGATCCGCTCGGCGCCGAGCAGACGTACGGCGTCCCACACCGTCTGCGGCCCCGTGGTCTCTCCCGCGTGGGGCACGGAGCGAAGACCCGCGGCACGGGCAGCGGCGAAGTGCGGCGCAAACTGCGGCCGCGGCACCCCGATCTCCGGCCCGCCGAGGCCGAATCCGACGAGGCCCTCGGGGCGGTGGTTCAACGCGAAGTCGAGGGTGGCGTCGGCCGCCGGTAGCCCCAGCTCACCGGGGATGTCTTGGACCCAGCGCAGCACCAGCCCGAAGTCACGCTCCGCCGCGACCCGGGCGTCCTCGATCGCCTCGGTGTAGCCCTCGATGGGGACACCGCGCAACACGGAGGTGTACGGCGTGCACGTCAGCTCCGCGTAGCGCAGGTTCTGGCCCTGCGCCATCTCGCGGGCCACCTCGTACGTCAGCATCCGCACGTCCTGCGGCGTGCGAATCAGGTCGACCACGGCGAGGTAGACGTCGATGAAGTGCGCGAAGTCGGAGAACTCGAAGAAGCGCCGCAACTCATCGTGGTCCGTCGGCACGACCCCCGGATGACGGGCGGCGAGCTCGGCCACGATCGGGAGTGACGCCGAACCGACGTGGTGCACGTGCAGCTCAGCCTTGGGCAGTCCAGCGATGAACTCCGACAGGTCCGTGGTCACAGAGGAAGGCACTCACGCAGCATGGCACCACGGGCCGCCCGCCGAGCAATCAGCGGGCAGCCGCCCGTCGAGCCACACCGCCGCCCGTCGAACCCCGGTTTCGACAAGCTCAACCAGCGAACCCGCCCGTCGAGCCCCGACTACTCGCTCTGCTCGCCTTCCGCATCCCCAGAGTCCGCGTCCCCAGTGTCCGCATCCGCACCACTGTCGGCGGTCAGGTACTGGCCGAGCGTCGCGTTCTCGATCGTCTCTCCGTCGACGAGGACGGTCGGGGTCCCCTGGTGGCCGTCCTTGGACCACTGCTCGGTCGCGACCTTCTTGACCCACGGAACGTAGGTGCCTTCCTCGACGGCGTCCTTGATCTCGGCCTCGTCGGCACCCGCCGCCACGGCCAGCTCGATCAGCTCGTCGTCCTCGGGGCCGTCCGTGCGCTCAGCGGGCTGGTTGGCGAACAGGGTGTCGTGGAGGCTCTTGAAGGCGTCGACGCCTGCGGTCTCCAGCACCGCGAACAGGACGTTGGCCGCGCGGCTCGAGTAGTCGTTGCCCGAGGCGCTGTCGAGGAAGGAGACGATCTTGTACTCCACCTTGACGGTGCCTGCGTCGATCGCGGCGTTGATCTGCTCACCGAACTGGCCCTCGAGGCTGGCGCAGGCCGGGCACTGCAGGTCCTCGTAGATGGTGATGGTCGTCGGCGCTGCCTCGTCACCCACGACGACTGCCTCGCCGCTCACGGCCTTGGGCGCGACGACCGGGCGGTCGTCTCCGGTGAACTTGACGATGGCGAAGATGACCAGGCCGATCACGACGACCGCTGCGAGGATCCCACCGATGCGCGAGTTGCGGGCCTTGCGCGCCTTGGCTTCGGCGGCAACGCGCTCGGCCTCCTTGCGTTCGGCGCGGCGGGCGTTCTTGGCCTCGAGCTTGGCCTTCGCCTCGGCGCGCTGGGCAGCACTCATGGGCTGCTTCTTCGCAGGCCGCTGGTTGCTCATCGGTTGTCCTCTCCTGAAGGGGTCAGTCGCATGATGCGGGAGTCGAGTGCAAAACGGGAAGCGGGGCGGACCACCAGCCACATCGACAGGGCCAGAAGTCCCACGTCCCGGGCGATCTCCCAGGGGTACTTCGACGTCGCGTCGGCCTCGTACCCGCCACCGCCGAAGCAGCCGCAGTCGATGCTGAGGCCGCGGGCCCACGCTGCGGAGATGCCGATGATGAACGCGATGAACAGCAACGCCGACACCGCCCCGGCGAACCGCGTGAGCACGCCCAGGATCAGCATCGATCCGAGCAGGACCTCCACGATCGGCAGGGCCGTACCCACGGCAGGCACGATCGCCTCCGGCAGCAGGTCGTACGCCCGCACGGCGCGGACGCTCGAGGGGAGGTCGGGCAGCTTGAGGGCGCCCGCCACGAACCAGACGCACCCCGTCACGAGGCGCGCCACGAGGCCTATCCAGTCCCACACGGGTGCGAGCCTAGAGGTTCAGCCTGAGTGTGTCCTGAGTGAGCCGGGGCGTGCGAGTAGGGTGATCGACCGTGAATGAACGACTCGTCTGGATCGACTGCGAGATGACCGGGCTCAACCTCGGCACCGACGCCCTCATCGAGGTGGCGGCCCTGGTCACCGACTTCGAGCTCAACGTGCTCGGAGAGGGGGTCGACGTCATCATCAAGCCTCCGGCCGAGGCGCTCGAGCAGATGGACGACTTCGTCCGCACCATGCACACCACCTCCGGGCTCCTCGACGAGCTCGAGGGCGGGACGACGCTGGCCGACGCGGAGGAGCAGGTGCTGGCGTACCTGCGCGAGCACTGCCCCGAGGGCTCCCGGCCCCCGCTGGCGGGCAACTCGGTCGCGACCGATCGTGGCTTCATCTCGCGCGACATGGGGGACCTGGAGCAGTTCCTGCACTACCGCATCGTCGACGTCTCCTCGATCAAGGAGCTGTCGCGGCGGTGGTACCCGCGCGCCTACTTCAACTCCCCCACCAAGCGGGGCAACCACCGCGCCCTGGCCGACATCCAGGAGTCGATCGAGGAGCTGCGCTACTACCGCGAGGCCGTCTTCGTCGCCGGCCCCGGGCCGGACACCCCGACGGCCAAGGAGATCGCGGCCAAGCATGGCGGGTCCATCACCGGGCTGGTCGAAGACGCCGACGCTGCGGGCGCGTCGAGCCCCGACACCGGGACACACTGACCCCGATTCCGCGTCGGGCGCCCCGGTGCCCTATGCTTCACGTCGTCTCCGGACGCAAGTCCGGGCACCATGGTGGGTGTAGCTCAGCTGGTAGAGCACCGCGTTGTGGTCGCGGTTGTCGCGGGTTCGAGCCCCGTCACTCACCCCAGTCAAAGAAGGCCCCCGGCTCAGAGCCGGGGGCCTTCTTCGCGCTCCCGCCCCGTGGCCGGGAGCACGAGCGGGCTTCAGCCGCGGGGGTCCACCACCAGAACGGGACATCCCGCCCGACGCAGGACCGCGCGCACGACAGGCCCGAGATGGGAGCCGAACGGGATCAGTGAGTCGTGCCGGCCGAGCACGACGAGGTAGGAGTCCTTGGCCGCGTCGAGCAGTTCGTCGGCCGGGCGGCCGCGGCGTACCTCGACGACGACGTCGAGACCCTTGGCCTCCTCGATCGCGTTCACCGCGTCCTGGACCTCTGTGCCGGAGCGTTCGGCCCACCGCTCGGACTCCTCAGCCGACACCATGCCGTCATAGCTGGGCGGAAGGTTCCACGCGTGCACGACGCGCAGCTTGGCGCCGTGGGCGCGGGCGAAGGCTGCCCCTGCCGAGATCACGGGAGCACTCCGCTCGGGCACGTCGACTCCGACGGTCACGATGCGCTCCCCCTCCGCCGGGACCCAGCCCTCGGGGACCGACAGGGCCGGGGCGCTCGTACGGGCCGCCACGCCGGAGGCCACCGAGCGGGTGATGAAGCGTTCCCATCGCGGCAGGGACCGGTGCTCCAGGACGACGAGCTCGGCGCCGTCGGACAGCTCGGCCAGCGTGGGCACGACGCCGCCGACGAAGATGTCGACCTTGACCTCCAGATCGGGGGCGAGTTCCTTGATGCGAGCCACGGCGGCATCGACGTTCTCTCGGCCGATCTGCTCGAGGTCGAGTTGGGAGAGGACCATCGCGTCGGGCCCACCCACCACGATCTTCTCGACGTGGATGATGTGCAGCACCGCGGACAGCCGGGTGGCTTCCTGGACTGCGTGGTCGAGGGCGGCGCCCAAGGGCTCGTGGCCGACGGCGAGGACGACGCGCGGGCGCGTGGTGCTCATGGTTTCCTCCTGTGGAATCGCTGTCTGCGGCGGATCTGGTGGTCCACTTCCACCCTGCCTGCTCTGTGGGTGGCGCCGCTAGGGACCTTCTCCCTCATTTGGGCTCCGTTGGGCCTCACCGTGGCGGCGGCGTGGTTAGGTGGGCCGGTGGAGCCTCAGAAGCACTCGTACGACGTCGTCGTGGTCGGCGGCGGCCACAACGGCCTGGTCAGCGCGGCATACCTCGCCCGGGCGGGGTTGTCGGTGCTCGTACTCGAACGCCTGGACCGCGTCGGCGGGGCCGCCGTCTCCGTGGAGCCGTTCGCGGGCCAGCCAGTCCGCCTGTCGCGCTACTCCTACTTGGTCAGCCTCATGCCCGAGGCCCTCATGGCCGACCTCGACCTGGACGTACGGCTCGCCTCGAGGTCGACGGCCTCGTTCACGCCGTACGTGCGCTCCGGGCGCGCGGGCGGGCTGCTGGTGGAGCGGCCCGAGGGGCCCGCGACTCGGGAGTCGTTCCGTCAGCTGACGGGCAGCGACGACGAGTACGAAGCCTGGCGGGCGTTCTACGCCGAGGTCGGCGACCTCGCCGAGGTCGTGGCCCCCACGCTCATGGACCCTCTTCCGAGCGAGGCTGCGCTGCGGGGCGCGGTGGACGAGACGATCTGGCGTGACGTGGTCGTGCGCCCCCTGGGCGAGGCGATCGAGCGGCGGTTCAGCGACGACACCGTGCGTGGTGTGGTCGGCACCGACGGCTTGATCGGGACGTTCGCGTCACTGCACGAGGAGTCGTTGATCCAGAACCGCTGCTTCCTCTACCACCTGATCGGCAACTCCACCGGCGAGTGGCGCGTGCCTGTGGGCGGGATGGGCGCGGTGACCGCCGGGCTCGCACGCGCCGCCGGTGCTGCGGGGGCGGAGATCCTCACCGGCGCTGGAGTGAGCGCGATCCGCCCCGACGACACCGGCGCCGAGATCACGTGGCACGACGGGCAGCGCGACCACACCGTCCGGGCCCGCCGCGTGCTCTCGGGCGTCGCGCCGTGGGTGCTGCGGATCCTGCTGGGCGAGGGCGAGGACGCCGAGACCAAGCCCGTGGGGGCGCAGCTCAAGATGAACCTGCTCCTCGACCGACTCCCCCGCCTGCGTTCGGGGGTGGACCCCGCCGTGGCGTTCGCCGGCACGCTGCATCTGGCCGAGGACGGCGTGCAGTTGGAGGCCGCGTACGCAGCGGCGCGGGCCGGCAGGGTGCCCGACCCGATGCCGGGCGAGGTCTACTGCCACTCCCTCACCGATCCCTCGATCCTCGGCGAGCGCGCTGGTTCGGCGCACACGCTGACGTACTTCGGCCTGCACACTCCGGCGACCCTCTTCGACGGCCCGGGCGGCGCCGACGCCAAGGCGGAGGCCGTACGGCTCGCTCTGGCATCGCTCAATCAGCACCTCGCGGAGCCGATCGAGGACTGTCTCGCGCGCGACGCCGACGGGAACCCCTGCCTCGAAGCCAAGATCCCCCAGGAGATCGAGAAGGACCTCGCGATGCCGGGCGGCCACATCTTCCACGGCGACCTCGAGTGGCCCTGGGCTCCCCACCGCGCCGCCCTCGAGACACCCGCCCAGCGGTGGGGCGTGGCCACCGACCACGACTCCGTCCTGCTGTGCGGCTCGGGCGCCCGGCGCGGCGGAGCGGTCTCCGGGCTGGGCGGCCACAACGCCGCCCAAGCCGTGCTGGAGGGGATCTGATCCCTCTACCGCCCGCCTGACCTGCGCTTTCGTGCTGCCTGGCGCCCCGATTTCACCCGACGACCAGCCCGCTGCTACTGTTTATCTCGCTTCACCGGGCTGCCCGGAGGAGCGAACCGGGCGCCATTAGCTCAATTGGCAGAGCAGCTGACTCTTAATCAGCGGGTTCGGGGTTCGAGTCCCTGATGGCGTACAGATCAGAACCGCAGGTCACCACGTGTGACCTGCGGTTTTGTGTTTCCCACATCTACTGCGGCCCCATGCGTACTGACCCACCCATGTGGCGGGGCGACAGTGCGCACCAGGGCGCGGTGGATGTCGCCCGAGCGTAGATTCGACCCATGGCCACGGTGGACGACGTGCGCGCCCTGGGGAGCGAGCTGGAGCGCTCGTACGACGACACCCATCCGACGGGGCCGGGATAGGCAGAAGGCCGGCCCCGCAGGACCGGCCTCCTCCACACGCTGGGTGTCACATCAGGTGAAGATGCTGACGCCTCCGGGGCCGACGAGCAGCCCCACAACGATCAGCACGATGCCCCACAGCATCTGTCCACGCACCAGCGACACGATGCCGCTGACGACGAGGATGACGGCCAGGATCCAGAGAAGCAATGCCATTGCACAGACTCCTTTCAACCGTGTCGCACCACCGAGAGATGCGACCATCGCCTACCAACCTCCCCTTTCGGGGGGGTGCGGGTCAAGCATTTCGCGCCCCCAGCGCGAAACGCCGCACATCTGTCGGCGGACGGCCGGCGCTTCAGGAGGAGATCGAGGCGGCCGTGGTGCCGCCGATGTCCATGGCAGGCAGGCCGAGCTTGCGGTGGTCCCACGACCGGACCTTGGCGATGTCGAGGCGTACGACGAAGCGGTTGTGCATCATCGCCTCCAGGAACGGCCGCAGCTCGGGCGTGTACGGCGCGTTGTACCGCTCAAAGATCGAGGTGCACACCTTCTCGAGCAGGTCTGCGTCGTCGATGACGACGCCCTCCCCCTCGATCGCCACGCCGCGCAACTGGTCGTACGTGTGCCCCGCCTCCACGAGGAAGGACATGCGCGGGTCCCGGCGCAGGTTGACGACCTTCTGCGACTTCGGCTTGGTCTCCAGCCAGACATGGCCGTCAAACCACGCGTACCACATGCCGACGAGGTGGATCTGTCCGTCCTTGCCGATCGTGCCCACCGTCGAGCTGCGCTGCTCGGTGAGGAAGGCATCGACCTCGGCGTCGGACATCACGATCTGCGCGCGCTGCTTCATGCGCTCACCCTAGGCATCGACGGGGCAAAATGGAACGTGTTCCAGTTCTGCGTTCAGATGCCGGCCGCCACCTCCAGCGCGGCCACCTCATCATCCAGATGGGTCAGCAGGCGCTGCAGGTGTGGGACCGTCCTCCGGCAGCCGGTGAGCCCGAAGCACAGCCGGCCCGCGTACGAGTTGCAGGTGATGTTGAGCGCCATGCCGTGGATGGGGATCGACAGCGGATAGGTGCCCTGCATTTCCGCACCGTTGAGGTACTGCACCTCGCGGGGCCCGGGCACGTTCGAGATGACCAGGTTGTACGGGGGACGAACCAGCCCGTTGAGCCGCAGGAAGGGCAACGCGATCGCCGGAGCCTGCCCCAGGCCGCTCATCGCGAGCACCTGCAACTGGGTCATCTCTCCCAACGCTTCCTTGCCCTGCACCATCGACCGGTGCACGGATTCGAGCCGCTCCATCGGGTCCGCCAGGTGCGTGCCGAGCGCCACCATCAGCGACCCCAGCGCGTTGCCGCCGTCCGCGGACGCCACATGAGACTGACGGGCCTTGAAGCTCACCGGAACCATCGCCACCAGCGTCTGCTCCGGAAGCGCGTCGAGCTCGCTCAAGAACGTCCGCATCGCGCCCGAACACATCGCCATGACCACGTCGTTGAGCGTCGTACCCGTCGCCTTGGAGATCGCCCGCAATCGCTCGATCGGCCAGTCCTGCGCCGCGAACCGCCGCGCGCCGGTGATGTTGCGGTTCAGGATCGTACGGGGCGCATACAGCGACACCGGAGAGGTCCGGTTGAGGACCCCACGGGTCAGTGTCCGCGCCATCGCCACCGGCAGGCCGGCGGCCTCCTGCGCGAGCGCGAGGCCCTGCCCCATCGCGACCGCGACCTCGGTGACGTCCGGCAGCGACCTCGTCAACGCCGTCTCCCTGGCCCCCTGCCGGGTGTCGCGGCGCGCCCACGGCGGAGTCATGTCCCGACGCTCGGGGTCCGTGGTCAGCACAGCCGCCATGAGGCGCATCGCGGCGACCCCGTCGACGAGGCTGTGGTGCAGCTTCGTGTACATCGCCATGCGACCGTCGGCGAGCCCCTCGATGACGTGGGACTCCCACATCGGCCTCGTGGGGTCCATGCGCGTCGAGTGCAGCCGCCCGACAAGTTCGAGCAGCTCACGGATCCGGCCCGGCTCCGGCAGGGCGCTGTGCCGTACGTGGTGCTCGATGTCGAACTCCTTGTCCGACTCCCACACCAGCTGCCCGCCAGAGCGCAGCGACCGCGAGGGGTGCTTCAGGAACAGCGGCGCGATCTCACCGGCGTCGACGGCCCACTCGTACAGATCGCGGCCGTAGCTGTGATCGGCACCCTCAGGGCGCGTGAAGAGCTGGAGGCCCCCGACGTGCATCGGCATCATCCGGCTCTCGCTGAGCAGGAAGCCCTGCGAGGTCGGGTCGATCAAGGTGGCCACGAGCGTCTCCTCCACGGTGGTGCGCCGGACGTGCGTCCGGGGCGATCCAACCACGGGGGCCCGCTCTGGCGCGACGATTCGCGAGACGCGCGTCACACTAGGGGCCACGCCTCACAGGTAGAGGCCGGTGGAGCCACCCTCCAACCGCTCTGCGGCCACGGCGTGGACGTCACGCTCGCGCATCACGACGTACACCTCGCCCTGGACCTCGACCTCGGACTTGTCCTCGGGGTCGAACAGGACCCGGTCGCCCACCTCGACCGCTCGGGCGTGGGGACCCACGGAGATGACCTTGGACCACGCCAACCGGCGGGCGCCCATCGCGGCGGTCGCGGGGATGACGATTCCTCCCGAGGAGCGCCGCTCCCCCGCATCCTTGTCGAGCTCGACCAGGATCCGGTCGTGGAGCATCTTGATCGGGGCTCCGCCCGTGGAACTGTCGACCACCACGCGGTCCCTCAGCGGGTGATCTTGCGGATCGTCGCCAGGACGACCACCACGCCGAGGACGACGCCGGCCGCCTTGAGGATGTTGTCCGTACGCGGCTCACCCGTCGACGAGTCCACGAAGTGCGCCTTGATGGAGTCGACCTCGCGGCTCACGATCGTCTTCGGGTGCGCGCGGTAGGCAAGCTGGTCGATCGTCGACGCCAGCCGCTGACGGGTGGCTTCGATCTCGCTCTCGAGCTGGCTCAGTTCCTGGGTCACGCAGGAAGGCTATCAATCCGGTGCGGGTCGAATCCCCACGGCAGTTCCAAGCGGTGAGCCGACATGAGTGCCTCATCGGTCAGGACGGCGCGGGTCTCGGCGTCGGCGACCACGACTCCCTCGGACAGCACCACGGCCCTGGGGCACAACTCGAGCGCGTACGGCAGGTCGTGCGTGACCATCAGCACGGTCACGTCGAGGCCGCGCAGGATGTCGGCGAGCTCGCGGCGACTGGCGGGATCCAGATTGGAACTCGGCTCATCGAGGACCAGGATCTCCGGCTCCATCGCCAGCACCGTGGCCACCGCCACCCGTCGGCGCTGACCGAAGGAGAGGTGGTGCGGGGCGCGGTCGGCGAAGTCGGACATCCCGACCTGCTCCAACGCATCCGCGACGCGTCGCTCGAGGGCCGCTCCCTTGAGGCCCATGTTGGCGGGTCCGAAGGCCACGTCCTGGCGTACGGAGCCCAGGAAGAGCTGGTCGTCGGGGTCCTGGAAGACGATCCCGACCCGGCGCCTGATCTCCTTCAGGTTCTCCTTCGTCACCGGCAGGCCACTCACGGCGACGCGGCCCGCCCCGGCGGCCAGGATCCCGTTGAGGTGCAGCACCAGTGTCGTCTTGCCTGCCCCATTGGGCCCCAGCAGGGCCACGCGCTCGCCACGGTGGACGTGGAGGTCGACCCCGTACAGGGCCTGGTGGCCATCGGGGTAGGCGAAGGCCAGACCCTGGACGTCCAGGACCGGGGTCGTCATCGGATGCACCTCCTCGAGCTTGTCCTCATCGCGGCAGTTTCCCCTCGTAGCCTCGCGAGAGCATCGCCAGGTGGACGCGCTCACCACGCTCGTAGGAGCGGATGAAGAGCGCACCCAGCGAGCGCGCCATCGTCGGCCAGTGTCTCGGGGAGCGAGGGTTGCAGCCACGCGAGCGCATCGCCACCGTCATGCGGGTGAGCTCGCCGGTGACGACGTCGAGGTAGCGCAGCATGAACCCCATGATCTGCACGATCTCCGTCGGCATCCGCAGCCGCTGCAGGCCTCGCAGCAGGTCATCCGCCTCGGTGGTCGCCGCGAGCGTCAGCGACGCGAGCACGCCGAGGGTTCCCTTGACCAGCAGGGCCGCCGCCGCGTGGAGGCCCGGTTCGGAGACGGTCAGCCCCAAGAACTCGGTCCGCGGGCCCGTCGCGATGAACGGGATCAGGACGGCGAAGATCGCGAACGGCACCTCGACCACCATGCGCGGCGCGAGGTAGCGCACCGGCACTCGGCTCACGCCCACCACGCCGAGCAGGAGGAGCGCGTACGCCACGAACGCCGGCCACCACTCCCGCGGGGTGGCGACCACGACGACCATGAACCCGACCAGCGTGACGATCTTGAGGTGCGCCGGCGCACGGTGGACGACGCTGTGCCCGTGGAAGTGCAGCGTGTGCCCGTGCCCAGCGCCCACGTCAGTGGCCCCCGGTCTCGTCGGCTGGGAGGTTCTCGTCGACCGAGGGGGCCGCGTCGGGCGAGGCGCCGTCGCCCCTGCGGCGTACGACCCAGAACAGGCCTCCCGCCAGCCCCAGCACGACCAGTGACCCGATCACACCGGCCAGGCCACCGCTGAGTCGTTCGTCGTCGACGCCCTTCACCTGGTAGTCGGCCAGCGGGGAGTCTGCGGTGGCAGAGTCCTCGGCGGAGTGCAGGAACCCGGTCTGCTCGGCCACGTACTCCAGACCGTCGGGGTGCGAGCTGGCGTAGTAGCTGCCCACTCCCGCGATCAGCAGCGCGACCACGAGGCCGACCACCCACAGCGTGCGGCGATTCATGCGCGTTCCTGGTTCGTACGAATCTCGAGCGTCCGCTCCGTGAGGGCCCCGCGAGCGGCGTAGACCAGGTCTGGGCGCGCCGCGACGACGCTGCCGACGACAAGCCCGGTGATGACGGCTTCGCCGACGCCGATCAGGGTGTGCCAGCCGACCATGGGCGCCAGGACGGTGGACGCTTCGATCGGGGCAGCACCCCCGAGTGCGAAGAGCAGGGTGAACACGGCCGCCGCCGCGGGCACCGAGATCAGCGCACCGATGGCCGCTTGGATGGGTACGAGACCGACCCGCTTGGGCATGACGGCCTGCAGCCCCCGCATGACGGCCCAGCTGACGACGACGGTGACGACGCCGATGAGAACGATGTTGGTGCCCAGCGCGGTGATGCCACCGTCCGCCATGAACAGCCCCTGGACCAGGAGCACGACGCTCAGGCACAGCACGGCGGTCCACGGGCCCACGAGGGCGGCGGCGAGCGCACCGCCCATGAGGTGGCCGCTCGTGCCTCCCGCCACGGGGAAGTTGATCATCTGTGCGGCGAACACGAAGGTGGCCACCAGGCCCGCAAGAGGGGCCGTACGGTCGTCGAGCTCACGGCGGGCGCCGCGCAGCGAGAGCGCCACCGCTCCCACCGCGACCACAGCCGTCGCTGCCGAGGTCGGCGCGTCGAGGAATCCGTCGGGGACGTGCACGGGTGCTCCGCTCGCTCAGGGATGATGGGTCCGGATGGGTGAGAACCTGCCCATTATCGCGCATTCTTTGCAACAGCCAACTGATCGGAGTCCTCAATGAGCGAGCGCCTGAGCGTCGGGACGTCTGCCCCTGACTTCACGCTGACCAGCGACACCGGCGAGGAGGTGACCCTGTCGTCCCTGCGCGGGCGCAAGGTGATCGTGTACTTCTACCCCGCCGCGATGACCCCTGGCTGCACGAAGCAGGCCTGCGACTTCACGGACTCGCTCGACGCGCTGCGTGCGGAGGGGTACGAGGTGCTGGGCATCTCCCCCGACAAGCCCGAGAAGCTGGCGAAGTTCCGCGAGAAGGACCACCTCACCATCACGCTCCTGTCTGACCCGGACAAGTCCGTCATGACGGCCTGGGGCGCATTCGGAGAGAAGAAGATGTACGGCAAGGTCGTCCAGGGCGTCATCCGCTCGACCATCGTCCTCGACGAAGAGGGCACCGTCGCGGTGGCTCAGTACAACGTCAAGGCCACCGGCCACGTGGCCAAGTTGCGCCGCGACCTGGGCCTGGGCTGAGCGACACCCGCTGGTTGAGCGACCCCCCGCTGGTTGAGCCTGTCGAAACCAAGACCCGCTGGTTGAGCTTGTCGAAACCAAGGCGCCTCGACAAGCTCGACGAGCGACACCCCGCTGGTTGAGCCTGTCGAAACCAAGGCGCCTCGACAAGCTCGACGAGCGGCACCCCGCTGGTTGAATCAGGTGACGTCGCGCCGCAGCGTGGTCGCGGCGCCGATGCCGGCGAAGAGGGCTGCATACGCGGCCAGGACGAGGCCGCCGCCCCACGCTGGCAACAACCCACCGCCACCGGCGGCGAGGCTGTAGACGCTGGCTCCCACCAGGGCGTCCGAGGCCCCTCCGGGGAGGTAGGAGGCCACCGACTCAGTCACGTCCCACGCGGACAGTCCGACGCGTAGGAGCGGCTCGACGAGCTGGGTGAACGCCAGGATGACGACGATGGAGGCCACCTGGTTGGGGATGATCGCGCCAAAACCGACGCCGATCATGCCCCACAGCGCCAACGCGAGGACGGTTCGAGCGAGGGCTCCCCAGACTTCGGGCTCGCCGAGCATCGTCGGCGTGTCCGAGAGGGCCAGTCCGGCGGCACCCGCAGCGACGGCTGCAGCCGTCCCGACGAGGCCGTACAGGGCGCCGAACACGCCCTGGACCCCCATCTTGGCGGCCAGCACGCGCCAGCGGCGCGGTTCGGCGAGGAACGTCGGCGTGATGGTGCGGTGGCGGAACTCCCCCGTGAGGGAGAGCGCGCCGAGGACGAGCGGGAAGACGTACCCCAGGCTCGCAGCGACGCCGTAGACCGCCAATGCAGTGCTCAGGTCGTCGACCGTGCCGCCCATCCCCCCTTCTTCGACGGGGATGCCGAAGCTCAGCCCCAGCACCCCGGCCATGAAGGCCATGTACACGGCGATCGCCGCCGCCAGGATCCACCACAGGGACGTACTCGTGACCTTGCGGAGCTCCGAGACCACTACCGCCTTCATGACGCGACCTCCGGGTTCGCGGTGCCGGGATGAGAGCTGCCCGCGCCCGGCTGGCGCGGCGTCCCCGCGGATCCATCTCCGCGCTGGGGAACGGTGCCGAGCAACTCACCGCCGACCAGTCTCAGGAACGTCTCCTCCAACGAGGCGCCCACGGATGTGAGGGCGTGCACTTCGAGGCCGGCACGGAACGCGGCGCCGCCCACCTCAGCTGCGGTCGCTCCCCGCACGCGCAGGGCCGCGCCGTCCCCCTCCACCTGCCATCCTGCCTCGGTTGCGGCCCGCGCCAGGGCGTCGAGGTCGGGCCCAGCCAGACGTACGAACGACTCGTCGAGCGCCATTAGGTCCGCCAGCGGCGAGGCGTGGACGAGGCGGCCACCCGCGATGACGACCACGTCGTCGACGGTCGCCTGGACCTCAGCCAGTACGTGGCTGGAGACGAGGACCGTACGGCCTTGGCGGGCCAAGTGGCGCAGCAGGTCGCGCAGCCAGATGATGCCCTGGGGGTCGAGGCCGTTGGCGGGCTCATCGAGGATCAGCACACCGGGATCGCCGAGCAGGGTCGCCGCCAGGCCGAGCCGTTGCCGCATCCCCAGACTGAAGCCGCCGACCTTGCGGTCTGCGGCGTCAGCGAGGCCCACGAGCTCGAGCACCTCGTCGGTGCGGGCGGAGTCTGCACCGACCAGCGGCGCCACCGTGGAGAGGTGCCCGCGGGCGGTGCGTCCGGGGTGGAAGGTCGCGTCCAGGGAAGCGCCGACCACGGCTGCGGGGCGCTCGTGGCGGACGTACGGCTGGCCGCCGATCGTCGCGGTGCCCGCGTCTGCCGCGACGAGGCCCAGGGCCATCCGAAGCGTCGTGGTCTTGCCGGATCCGTTGGGACCGAGGAATCCGGTGACCCGTCCTGGGGCGACGTCGAAACTCAAGTCATCGACGGCGCGGACGGTGCCGAACCTCTTGGTGAGGCCCCGAACTTCGATCGGCAGCCCCACAGGTGGCGCTTGCTGGTTCATCCCTAGACTCTCCCCAGTAGCCGAAGTGGTGGAATTGGCAGACACGCAGGATTTAGGTTCCTGTGCCCGTGGGCGTGGGGGTTCGAGTCCCCCCTTCGGCACCGCCATCCGCGTGCAGCCAATCTAGGGGGCACCACCGACGGGTTCGGGCACCCCCCTCCAGGCAGCCGCCGGAGCGTCACGATTCGATAACGGACGCCGGCCCCGGAGGACACCGGGGATCCGTGTGAGGTGGATCACCCATAGGGTCCGCCCATGGATTCAGCGTTGACGACCATCGGTCTCCCGATCGCCCTCGGCATCATCATGTTCGGCCTCGGGCTGGATCTGTGCATCGAGGACTTCAAGCGTGTTGGCCGCAACCCGAAGGCAGCGGCCATCGCCCTGACGTGCCAACTGCTGCTGCTCCCGGCGATCTGCTTCGGCCTGATCCTGGCGCTGGACCTGCCGGCCCTCCTCGGCATCGGCATGATGCTGCTGGCCGCCTCCCCCGGCGGAACCACCGCGGCGCTCTTCAGCCACCTCTTCCGCGGTGATGTCGCCCTCAACATCTCGCTGACCGCCATCAACACGGTGGTGGCGATCCTGACGCTGCCCCTCATCACCGGCATCGCGATCAACCACTTCGGCGAGGACGTCGACGTCTCCCTGCCCCTGGGTGAACTGCTCAACGTCTTCGCGTTGATCCTCATCCCCGTGGGTCTCGGCATGCTCGTCAAGGCCAAGGCCCCCGGTTTCGCGGCCCGGATGGACAAGACCGTACGCATCGCCTCGGCCGTGATCCTCGCCATCCTGATCCTCGGCGTCATCATCTCCGAGCGCGACAACATCACGGACTACCTGGCCAAGATCGGACTGGCGGCCGCGCTCTTCTGCGCGATCAGCCTCCTGATCGGGTACTTCGTGCCGAAGGCGCTGGGGGTCCCCGGCCCCCAGGCCATCGCGTCCTCCATGGAGATCGGCGTGCACAACTCGACCCTCGCCATCGTCGTCGCCGTCGAGGTGATGGACTCCGTGGAGATCTCGATCCCGGCTGCCGTCTACTCGCTGATCATGTTCGTCTTCGCCGCCCTCTGGGGGAAGTGGGTCTCCAGCCGCGAGGTCCAGCGAGTGACCCAGCCCGCCTGACGCTGGGCCGTACGAAGCCCGACTCCGCGGGTTGCGTCGTACGGGTCGCACCCACCCGCGCGGTAGCCCGGGTGCAGCCCAGGCGTCATACGAACCCGGCGTTGTCCCCCGCGCGTCATACAAACCCGCCCTGCGTCCCCCACGCGTCATACAAACCAAGACCTATTGGTGCCGGTTCGTATGACGCGGGGCCCGACAACGCCGGTTCGTATGACGCGGGGCCCGGGCGAACGAGTTCGTATGACGCGAGCCCCCGTCGTACGCCACCCAGCTCGCGCCGACGCGCTCAAGCGTCATACAAAGCCACCCGAACGCCCCGCGCGTCATACGTACCCGCCCTGCGTCCCCACGCGTCATACAAACCCAGACCTATACGTGCCGGTTCGTATCACGCGGGGCCCGGGCGAACGAGTTCGTATGACGCGGGGCCCGACAACACCGGTTCGTATGACGCGAGGCCCGGCCGTACGGGTTCGTATGACGCACACCCAGAACGCACACCCAGAACGCACACCCGAGGCACACCCCGACGCGTACGCCCAGACCCCGCCTCAGGCCAGGTCAGCAGCGACGAGCGGGGCAAGCTCCCGCAGTGCTCGGCCTCGGTGTGAGATCGCGTCCTTGTCGGCGGGCGAGAGTTCGGCGGACGTCGTGCCCTGGGCCGCGTGCTCGTCGGCGACGAACAGGACGTCGTAGCCGAAGCCGCCTGCGCCACGCATCTCCCGAATGATGCGTCCGTCCATCTGACCGTGCACGACCCGCTCCACCCCGCCGGGCATGACCCAGGCGATGGCACAGCGGAAGTGCGCCGTACGACGCTCGTCGGGGGTGTCGAGGAGCTGGTCGAGCAGCAGCGTGTTGTTGCGGGTGTCGTCCTTGGGCCGGCCGGACCACCGCGCCGACAGCACCCCCGGCATCCCGTTCAACTCGTCGACGCACAGGCCGGAGTCGTCGGCGATCGAGGGCAGACCTGTGGCGGCCACCCCGGCACGAGCCTTCAGCAGAGCGTTGCCCTCGAAGGTCGGCGCGTCCTCGACCGGTTCGTCGTACGCAGCCACGTCGTCCAGCCCCACGACCCGGATACCGGGCACGTGCTCGGCGAGGATGCGCTCCATCTCCGCGATCTTCTTGGCGTTGCGCGAGGCCAGGAAGACGGCCGGTGCGTCAGCCATCGAGCGCGGCCCGCTGCAGCGCGGTCAGGTCCGCGCAGCCCTTGGTGGCCAGGTCGAGCAGGGCGTCGAGCTCGGCGCGGTCGAACGCTGCGCCCTCGGCCGTCCCCTGCACCTCGACGAAGGCCCCCTCACCGGTCATGACGACGTTCATGTCGGTCTCGGCGCGCACATCCTCCACGTAGGGAAGGTCGAGGCGCGGCGTGCCGTCGATGATGCCGACGCTGACCGCCGCCACCGACCCGATGAGCGGCTCGCCTGCCAGCGCACCCTGAGCGCGCAGGTGCGCGACGGCATCGGCCAGCGCGACGTACGCGCCCGTGATCGCAGCCGTCCGCGTGCCGCCATCGGCCTGAAGGACGTCGCAGTCGAGGACGATCGTGTTCTCGCCGAGCGCCTTGTAGTCGACGACCGCCCGCAGGGAGCGTCCGATCAGGCGCGAGATCTCGTGCGTGCGTCCGCCGATGCGCCCCTTGACCGACTCACGATCAGACCTGGTGTTGGTGGCGGCCGGGAGCATGGCGTACTCGGCGGTCACCCAGCCCAGACCCGAACCCTTGCGCCAGCGCGGCACGCCCTCCGAGGCCGACGCGGCGCACAGCACTCGCGTGCCGCCGAACTCGACCAGCACGGAGCCCGCGGCGTGATCCAGCCAGTTGCGGGTGATCTTCACGGGGCGCAGCTCGTCGTCGGCGCGGCCATCGGCTCGGGGGATACGGGTCTCAGACATGCCTCGAACCCTAGACCCGGGCACCGACACTCGCGTCACCGGAGAGATCTCGCGCTGCATGCGTCCCGACAAAGAAGTGGGGCCCTCCGCGCACTCGCCCAGGTGACTGAGTCAGTGGTGGTGCAGCGGAGAGCCCTCACGACAGCCCCCGCCCCCGCGAGAGGCTGTCTCTGCGTCAAGGTTTCCCTACCCAACGCATCAGGACAATGACTCGTAGGTCCAGAAGTTGCCCCTACCAAAGTAGGGGGTCGACTACGCTCGCGGCGTGACCCCCGACCCCCTCGACCCCGCACACCACCTGCGGCTGCGCGATCACGCGTGGCGCATCGGGCTGTGCCTGCTGATCTCGGGGCTGCTGTTCGGGTCGACGTACGAGGCGATGCGCGACGAGTATCGCACCCTGTTCTGGATCGACATCGCGCTCGGGGCGATCGCCTATCCCCTCGTGCTGATGCGCCACCAGGCCCCCGTACGGATCGCCGTGGTGATCGCCGCACTGAGCACCCTCTCGGGCATCGCCGCCGGGCCCGCCACGCTCGCGGCGGTGTCGGTCGCGACGCGCCGCAAGCTCGGGGAGATCCTGCTCGTGGGCAGCGCGAACGCGATCTGCGCATCCATCTATGCGCTCGTGGCGCCGTACGGCATGAGCTCCGACGACCTCGTCTACGGCCTCATCGCCACGGTCGCGATCAACATCGCGATGATGGGCTGGGGCAGTTTCCTCGGGTCGAGCCGGGAACTCGTCGTGAACCGGCGCCGCAGGATCGCCGAGCAGCGCGAGGAGCAGGAGCGCCGCGTGGTCCAGGCCCGCACCACCGAGCGCTCGCGGATCGCGCGGGAGATGCACGACGTGCTCGCCCACCGCATCACCCAGGTGTCGATGGGGGCGGGCGCCCTGGCGTTCCGTACGGACCTCGACGCCGATCGCCTGCGCGCCGGTCTCACGGAGATCCAGACCCAGGCCAACAGTGCCCTCGACGAACTGCGCAGCATCCTCGGCGTCCTGCGCGACGACTCCGGCGAGTTGGTCGAACGCCCCCAGCCGACCCTCGCCGACCTGCCCGAGCTGATCGACGAAGCGGGCAAGGCCGGCACCCGCGTCCGCATCTCCAACCGGATCGCGCATGCCTCGGATCTCCCCGAGCCCGCGGGCCGCACGCTGTACCGGATCCTCCAGGAGGGCATCACCAACGCGCGCAAGCACGCCCCCGGCCAGACGCTGGAGATCTCGCTGTCCGGGGACGAGCGGCAGGGCCTGACCGTACGACTGCGCAACCACCTGTCCGAGGACCCCGGGCACGCGCGAGGCGCGGGGCTGGGCCTGCTCGGGTTGCGCGAGCGCGCCGAACTGCGCGGCGGCCGGCTGGCGTCCGCGCTCGACGACGACCACTTCGAGGTGGAGGGATGGATCCCGTGGAACTGACCAAGATTCGGGTGCTCGTCGTCGACGACGACGCGCTCGTGCGCTCAGCACTCGTGTTGATGCTGGGCGGGCAGGCCGACATCGAGGTCGTGGGCGAGGCGGCCGACGGAGCCGAGGGCGTGGCCCTCACCGACGCCCTCTCCCCCGACGTGGTCCTCATGGACATCCGCATGCCCGGCACCAGCGGGTTGACGGCCACCCGCGCGCTGCGCAGCCGCGCTGACGGTCCCGCCGTGCTCGTGCTCACCACGTTCGATGCGGACGACTACGTCGTGGGCGCGCTGGCGTCCGGCGCCAGCGGGTTCCTGCTCAAGGACACCCCGCCCGCGCAGATCGTCGAGTCCGTACGCCGGGTGGCGGCGGGAGAGGCGATCATCTCGCCTGCGGCCACGCGTACCCTCCTGGACCGTCTGCAGCGCGACTCGACGCTAGAACGCCTCACCGAGGCGGGCACGCTCATGGCGACCCTGACCGCGCGCGAGCTCGAGGTGGCCCGCTGTGTGGGGCGCGGCATCACCAACGCCGAGATCGCCTCCGAGCTGCACCTGTCCGTGCCCACGGTCAAGGCCCACGTGTCCAAACTGATGGAGAAGCTGCAGGTCACCAACCGCGTCCAGATCGCGCTGCGCGTCCACGACGCGGGCGCTGAGTAGCCCGGGTGCCAGCGGCCCCTAGACCTCGAAGACCCCACCCGGGATCGCAAGACCCAGCGGGCCGGTCCACGTGGTGCGGGCCTCGTCCATCACGACCTGGGGGTCGTGCCACGGCGGGATGTGGGTCAGCACGAGTCCGCCGACCCCGCCACTGGTCGCCACCGTGCCGCACTCCGCGCCGGTCAGGTGCAGGTCGGGTGGATTGTCCCGCCCCTCCTCGAACGACGCCTCGGCCAGCAGCAGGTCAGCCCCGCGCGCGAATTCGGTGAAGGCCTCGCACGGTCCGGTGTCCCCGGAGTAGACGAGCGTCCGGCCACCGGCCCTGACGCGCAGGGCGTACGCCTCCACCGGGTGGGCGACGCGGACGGTCTCCACGACGAAGGGCCCCACCTGCACGGCCTCCCCGTGCGTGCGGAAGTCGAACTCCTCGGTCATCCCCGGGTCCACGGGCAGGTCGTACGCGGCGGCCATCCGTTCCGCCGTCCCGGTCGGACCCCACACGGGAAGCAGGGGTGCGGGACCGCCGGGCTTGTACTTGCGCAGCACGTAGTAGCCGCACATGTCGAGGCAGTGGTCGGCATGCAGATGGCTCAGGAACACCCCGTCGATCGCCAGCGGGTCCGCATAGCGTTGCAGCTGCCCCAGGGCGCCGCTGCCGAGGTCGAGCAGGATCCGCCAGGTCCGGCCGTCGTGCTCCTCCTCGAGCATGTAGCAGCTCGCCGAGGAGTCGGGGCCCGGGTAGGAGCCGGCGCAGCCGACGACGGTCAATCTCATCGCAGACCCCCCGCGAACTGGGACGCACTCAGCAGTTCGGAGCCGAGGAACCGGCGTCCGATCGTGGCGAACTCCTCGGGACTTCCCGTCGTGGAGAAGACGTACTCCGGCGTGCCCTCGGAGCGGATCAGGTCGGTGCCCACCAGCATCTTGTAGACGTCCTTGCCGCACTCCTCCGCCGAGGACACCATCGTCACCTGGTCCCCCATCACGTACGAGATGACGCCGGTCAGCAGCGGGTAGTGCGTGCACCCGAGGATGAGCGTGTCGACCTGTGCGTCGACCAGCGGGTCCAAGTATTCGTGGGCGGCAGCCAGTAGTTCGGGCCCCGAGGTGACTCCTCGCTCGACGAAGTCGACGAACGCGGGGCACGCCTGCACCGACAGTTCGATGCCTGGCACTGCGGCCAACGCGTCCTGGTACGCCATCGACTCGGCCGTGGCGCGGGTGCTGATCACGCCGATGCGCCCCGTACGGCTTGCCGCGACTGCCCGGCGTGCGGCCGGGAGGATCACTTCGATCACGGGGACGTCGTAGCGCTCCCGCGCATCGCGGAGCATCGCCGCGCTGGCCGAGTTGCAGGCGATCACAAGGGCCTTGACGCCCGCGTCGTAGAGGTGGTCGAGGCACTCCAGTGCGTACTCGCGCACTTCACTGATCGGCTTGGGCCCGTACGGCTGGCGGGCGGTGTCGCCGAGGTAGAGCACCGACTCGTGCGGCAACTGGTCGATGACCGAGCGCGCCACGGTGAGTCCGCCGAAGCCTGAGTCGAAGATGCCGATCGGGGCGTCGGGACTCTGGGCACGCATGTCGCAAGGCTAGGCGGAGTTGGGCCTGCGCGCACGGCTGCGAGCGCGTCGAACCCGTCACATCTGGGCCGCCACTCTAGGGTGGCGACCATGCGTCTTCGTCTCGTCCCCGCCGCCGCGGCCCTCGTCGGCACCGCCGTCCTCGCGCTCGGCCAGTCCGGCATGGCCACCCCGCCGGCCACGTCGACCGCCGCTGCGGGCGCTGCGGCCCGGCCGGAGGCCCCCACCGCGACCGCGACCGCCACGGCGACTCCCACCGCGACGCCCACCGCCACTCCCACCGCCGCTCCCACCGCGGATGTCACCAGCGTCGTCGCCATCTCGATCGACGGCCTCAACCCGACGTCGCTGACCAAGCTCGGCGCGAAGCGGACCCCGAACCTGCACCGTCTGCTCGCCGACGGGGCCTCCACGACGAACGCGCGCTCGGCGTACGAGCTCACCATCACCCTGCCCAACCACACGGGCATGGTCACCTCGCGCCGGATCACGGCGAGCAAGGGCGGTCACGGGGTGACGTGGAACGACGACCGTACGAAGCCCGCCACCGTGCAGGACGCCGCGGGCGGTGAGGTGTCCTCGGTGTTCACCGAGGTCCACGATGCCGGGATGTCGACGTCGCTGTTCGCCGCGAAGACGAAGTTCTCCCTGTGGGAGCGCTCGTGGCCCACCGCCATCGACCAGGTGACGATCAACGAGGACAACCCGGCTCTGGTCACGGCGTTCAACGCCGACCTGACCACGCCGCGCGCCTTCCGGTTCCTGCACCTCTCGCTGCCCGACAAGGCCGGCCACGCCTCGGGATTCATGAGCCCGAAGTACCTGAGTGCGGTGAAGGCCACCGACAAGCTCGTGGGACGCGTCCTGACCAGCGTCGACAACTCCAGCGCGGCCGCGACCACGGCCGTGATCCTGACCTCGGACCACGGCGGCGTCGGTGCCAACCACGCGAAGCGCCGAGTCCTCGGCAACACGCGCATCCTGTTCGCCGTCCGCGCGCCTGGCGTGGAGGCGGGCAGCGACCTGTACGCGCTCAACAGCGACTACCGCAACCCCGGCAAGAAGCGACCCGGCTACGCCACGCGTCAGCCCGTGCGCAACGCGGCGCTCGGCAACCTCGCCCTGGACCTGCTGGACCTTGCAGCCATCCCCGGCAGCACGGTCAACACCGCGCAGGACCTGGACGTCGTGCCGCAGCCCTGAACGCCCCAGCCCTGAGGCGTGACCTCAGGCCCAGAGCTGCCCGTCGAGCCGGTCCTCGGCCTCGTCGATGGTGCCCTCGTACGCGCCCGTGGACAGGTACTTCCAGCCGCCGTCCGCGATGACGAACGCGATGTCCGCGCTCTCGCCGGCCTTGACGGCCTTCGCGGCCTGCCCGAGCGCGGCATGCAGGATCGCGCCGGTTGAGATGCCCGCGAAGATTCCCTCGAGCTCGAGCAGCTCGCGCACCCGTCGTACGGCGTCACGCGGGCCCACGCTGAAGCGGGTGTCGATCAGGTCGGCGTCATAGAGCTCGGGCACGAAGCCCTCGTCGAGGTTGCGCAGCCCGTAGACCAGCTCCCCGTAGCGCGGCTCGGCGGCCACGATGCGGACCTCCGGCTTGGCCGTACGGAAGAACCGCGAGACGCCCATGAGCGTGCCCGTGGTGCCCAGGCCCGCGACGAAGTGGGTGATCTCGGGCAGGTCCGCCAGCAGCTCGGGGCCGGTGCCCTGCTCGTGGGCGAGCGCGTTGGCGGGGTTGCCGTACTGGTAGAGCATCACCCAGTCGGGGTGCTCGGCCGCCAGCTTCTTGGCGACCCGTACGGCCTCGTTCGACCCGCCCGCGGCGGGCGAGGAGACGATCTCGGCGCCCCACATGCGCAGCAGCTGACGCCGCTCGGCGGAGGTGTTCTCCGGCATCACGCACACGATCCGATAGCCCTTGAGCTTGGCGGCCATCGCGAGGCTGATGCCGGTGTTGCCCGAGGTCGGCTCGAGGATCGTGCAGCCGGGACGCAGCGTGCCGTCCGCCTCGGCCACCTCGATCATCTTCAGCGCCGGACGGTCCTTGATCGATCCGGTCGGGTTGCGATCCTCGAGTTTGGCCCACAGCCGCACCTCGGGGCTGGGCGAGAGCCGGGGCAGGCCGACGAGCGGCGTGCCCCCGACCGAGCTCAGCAGGCTGTCGTAGCGCATCAGCGGCGAGAAGGTGTCAGCTCAGACCGCGCCGCCGGCCACGGCCGGCAGGACGACGACCTGGTCGCCGTCGGCGAGCGGGGCCTCGAGGCCGCCCATGAAGCGGACGTCCTCGTCGTTGATGTAGATGTTCACGAACCGACGCAGGTCGCCGCCGTCGAGGAGGCGGTCCTTGATGCCGGGGTGGTTGGCCTCGAGGCTGTCGATGAGGCCGGCCAGGCTGGTGCCCTCGGCGTCGACGGCCTTGGCGCCGCCGGTGTAGGTGCGCAGGATGGTGGGGATCCGGACCTCGATGGCCATGGGTACTGCTCCTCGGGTGTGCTCGTCGTGCGGGTGAATCGGTGGACTGGGTGCGGCGTCAGTCGACGACGGTGACCGGTTCCTCGGTCACCTCGCCGTCGAGGATCCGATACGACCTGAACTCCACAGGGCCGTCGTTATTCCCGTGCTCGCGGGTGCTGACCAGTACGTAGTGCGCGCCGGGCTCGCTCGCAAGCCCGATGTCGGTGCGGGACGGGTACGCCTCGGTCGCCGTGTGGGAGTGGTAGATCACCACCGGCTCCTCGTCGGCGGCGTCCATGTCCTTGTAGAGCGCCAGCAGCTCAGTGGAGTCGAACTCATAGAACGTGGGGCTGCCCGCGGCGTTGACCATCGGGATGAAACGCTCGGCCCGGTCGCTGCCCTCGGGGCCTGCGACGACTCCGCATGCCTCGTCCGGGTGGTCGGCCTTGGCGTGGGCGACGATGGCGTCACGGATCGCGGCGGAGATGGTCAACACGGCCCCCAGCGTACGGGGGTGCCTTGGCTTGACTCGCATCGTCTCACCGGGATATATCTTGACGTCGAGATATATGGAGTGATTGAGTGAACCAGGCCCGGCCCCTGACCCGACGTGGCATCCCGGTGGACCGCGACCTGCGCGTGCTGGCTGCAGGACAATTCGCCAACCGATTCGGCGGCGGCGCCGTCATGGTGACCAGCGCGTTGTACTTCACTCGGCACGCCGGCTTCAGCGCCGCCGAGGTCGCCATGGCGTTGTCTGCCGCCGGCATCGTCGGACTCCTCGTCCAACTGCCCGCGGGGCAGCTGGGCGACTCCCGAGGTCCCAAGCAGGTCCTGTGCTGGGCGATGGCCGGGGCCGCCTTCTTCTCGTTCTGGCCGGTGCTGGCACCCAACCCGGTCGTGCTCGCGATCCTGCTCTGCGTCCTCGCCTTCTTCGAGCGCGGCGCCAACGCCGTACGCATGGGGCTCATCGCCCAACTCACGCACGGTCCGCGCGGAGTCCTCTTCAAGGCGTACCTGCGCGCCGTCACCAACACCGCCCTAGGCCTGGGGTCGGTCTTCGGCGGACTCGCGCTGGTCATCGACGAGGCGTGGGCCTACATCGCCGTCTTCGCGCTCAACGCCGTCTTCACCGCAGTCGCCGCCCTGCTCAACACCCGACTGCCGCACATCGAGCCCACGCCACACGTCAAGGGCGAGCCGCGACTGGCCGTCATCCGCGACCTCCCGTACGTCGTGATGGTGGTGCTGACCAGCCTCTTCTCACTCCACTTCCTCGTGATGGACCTCGGGCTCGCGCTCTACATCTCGCACCACACCGACGCTCCCACCGTCATGGTCTCGGTGATCCTGATCCTCAACACAGCGGCCGTCGCGATCTTCCAGGTACGGCTCTCGCGCGGCAGCGACTCGGTCGCCGCCAGCGCCCGCCAACTCGTCGTGGGGGCGTCGTTCGTCGCCGCCGGGTTCGTCGTCATCGCCTTCGCCGACCGCGGATCGACCGCTCTCGCGGTGACGCTGCTTCTCGTCGGGGCAGGCGTCCACGTGGTCGGCGAGATGATCGGGTCCGGCGGCACCTGGGGCCTCCAGATGGGGCTGGCGCCGCGGGAGAAGCAAGGGCAGTACCAAGGCTTCGCTGGCCTCGGCTGGAGCGGGCTGGAGATCATCGGTCCCCCGGTGATCGCGTTCTTCTGCGTGGAGCAGGGCGAGCGCGGCTGGCTGATGCTCGCCGTGGGAATCATGGTCGTCAGCCTGCTCTGCATCCCCGTGGCACGCTGGGCGCTGGCCTCGCGGGAACGCTACGGAGTGCTCACGCACTCCGGCTGAGCGTCGCACTGGGCTTCGTACGGGATCGGCTTGCCACCCGCGCCGTAGGCCGGCGGCGGGACGTGGCCCGTCAGCGCGACAGCGCGTCGACCAGCGTCTCCTGCAGGTAGCCCACCCACTCGTAGATGTCGTGGGCCTGAGCTGCGGGGTCCTCGTCATCGAGTGAGGCCCAGTTGTCCTCGTCGCCGTCCTCGACGCCGAGGCGTACGGCCAAGGCGAGCCGGATGTCGGTGAACGCCTTGAGCCACGTCAGCGCCTGGGCTTCGTCGAGCTCGACGTCGAAGACCAGACCGCCCTCGGTCAGCTCGACCGGGAGCCCCGCGTCCTCGAGGGTGTCGATGACGACCTCGGCCGTGGCCGACTTGTTCTCGCGCAGCGTCGGCTCGGTGAAGCGACGGAAGTCGGCCGCGGCATCCGGGTCGTGGGCGTAGGCAGTCGGGAAGAAGCGGGCCAGCACCGGGTCCTCCGGCTCGGCGGTCGGCCCGGAGAAGTCGAGCAACGCCTCGAACGGGTCCTGCTCCACGGGCGCCGCCTGTTCGGCGTGGAGCAACTCGACCACCTGCGCGGCCAGTGAGCGCAGCAGGTCCGCCTCGAAGCCGGTGAACGTCGCGATCACGGCTCCCGACCGGACGTGACGCGTGAAACCTGTCATGCCTGCTTCTCCAACGTCGCCCAGAGGCCGTACTCGTGCATGGCCTGCACGTCGCGCTCCATCTCCTCGCGGCTGCCGCTGGAGACCACGGACTTGCCGTCCTCGTGCACCTCCATCATCAGCTTCTCCGCCTTGGCGCGGTCGTAGCCGAAGTACTTCTGGAACACGAAAGTCACGTACGACATCAGATTGACGGGGTCGTTCCACACGATGGTGACCCACGGCGTCTGACGCAGAAGAACCTCGTCGGGCACGAGGTCCGGTTCAACCTCGATCGGGCTGGGAGCTGACACGGCTCAATCGTGGCACAGTACGGAACGTGACCCGCTCCACGGCGCTGTTGACCGACCATTACGAACTCACCATGCTGCAGGCCGCACTCCGCGCCGGCACCGCAGACCGACGCGCGGTGTTCGAGTTGTTCGGGCGCCGGCTCCCCGAGGGGCGCCGCTACGGCGTCGTCGCCGGCGTGGGTCGCGCCCTGGACGCCATCGAGGCCTTCGTCTTCGACGACGAAGTGCTCGACACGCTGCGCGCCGGCGGAGTCGTCGACGATGACACGCTCGCGTGGCTCGCCGACTACAGGTTCACCGGAGACGTGTGGGGGTACGCGGAGGGTGAGACGTACTTCCCCTACTCCCCCCTGCTGGTGGCCGAGGGCACCTTCGCCGAGGCGGTGCTGCTGGAGACGGTGCTCCTGTCGATCTACAACCACGACTCCGCGATCGCGTCGGCCGCCTCCCGCATGACCACCGCGGCATCGGGGCGTCCGTGCATCGAGATGGGGTCGCGCCGCACCCACGAGGAGGCGGCGGTTGCGGCGGCGCGCGCGGCGTACATCTGTGGCTTCGCCTCCACCTCCAACCTCATGGCGCGTCAGCGCTACGGCGTCCCCACCTCGGGGACGTCGGCGCACTCATTCACCCTCCTGCACGACACGGAGCGAGACGCCTTCACCGCCCAGGTGGACTCGCTGGGGGTGGGCACCACGCTGCTGGTGGACACCTACGACGTCGCGGAGGCCGTACGGCTGGGGATCGAGGTCGCCGGCACCGACCTGGGAGCCGTACGACTCGACTCGGGCGACCTCACCGTCGTGGCGCGCGAGGTCCGCGCCCAGCTCGACTCGCTCGGCGCCACGGGCACGCGCATCATCGTCACCAGCGACCTGGACGAGCACGCCATCGCCGCGCTGGCGGCGGCTCCCGTGGACGGGTACGGCGTGGGGACGAGCCTGGTGACCGGCTCGGGACACCCGACCTGCGGCTTCGTCTACAAGCTGGTCGCTCGCGAGGGCGAGGGCGGCGAGATGGTGTCGGTGGCGAAGCGGTCGAAGGACAAGATCTCCATCGGCGGCCGCAAGTACGCCCTGCGCCGGCTGAACGCCCGCGGCACCGCCACCGCCGAGGTCGTCGGCATCGGTACGCCGCCCGACGGGGACGGCAACGACCGACCGCTCCTGGTCCCGTTGGTGCGGGGTGGACGCGTTGTCGGGCGCGAGCCGCTCGAGGCCGCCCGGGAGCGGCACGTCTCGTCGCTGTCCGAACTGCCCCGCTCGGTCCAGATGATGTCCGCCGGGCAGACGGTCCTCCCGACCGTGCACGTGGGCGCCTGACCCCTGTCCCCAAATTGGGGACACTCGGAGCGGTCCGAAGGGGTCACCGGCATACTCCGACTGTCCCCAATTTGGGGGCGCGGGAGGGCGGATCAACCCCCAGCAATCTTGAGACGCCGGGCGAGTTTCACCCGCCCTTCGGGCGTGAAGGTTGACGCCCGCAGCAGATCGTTCCAGGCCGCAATACGCCCGGGATCGGACGGTCGCCCGAGCGTCAGATCGATGTCTCGCAGGATGCTGTACGGCCGGTGCAGCAGATCGCCGCTGGTGTAGCCACGTCGCTGCCACCCTGCAGCCATGAGTCGCCGATCTCGCCGCAAGTCAGCTCGATGCTGTTCCGGAGTCCGATGCTGTCCGCCGTCGTACTCATGGATCGTCTTGGTACCAACGAGCCACAAGTCAGCACGCCCCAGCAACTGCCCATCGTCGTCACAGACGTCCAACTGAGGCACCACGTCGACCTCGACCACTCGGTGGAACTCGCGCAGCAGGACTTCCCAGATCGACTCGGCCACGCAGTGGGACAGGGCCACGGCCAGACGCGTCCGGGCCGCTCCCCAGGTCCCCGAAGGTTCCAGCGCGAGTCCCTCCGCTCCACCTACTCGCGCAGCGTCCGCGAGACAGAGCATGTCGAGCGGGCTGAGGTCACGCGCGCATCTGGACAGGGTGGCCGCCACCGGCTCAACCGGCAGTCCCTCGACCATTTCGATAGCCACGGGGCCGCGGCACCGGATCGTACGCAGGCCCGCGCGCCGCACCCGCACCTCATGAGGGACCGCAACAGTCACGGGAATCGCCTCCGGGAGCGGCGGGAGCCACCAGCCACGCAGCTTGGCTGCGGTGACATGTGTGAGTGCGGCCGGCTCCGGAAGTGCAGCGAGCCATGCCCTGAGCCGTTGTGGCTCCGATGCCCCTTCGGGCACCCGGACCCCACGCGTCACCGACTCCCACCCCTGCGGCAGGTAGTCACCTCGACCGCTCTGTAGCCACTCCTCGCTCCCCATCTGGCACAGGTTGGTGGAAGCACACTCCGTACGGGGCCACCGCTGGGGATCTGGGGAGAACTCAGTCAGAGTGCGGGGTTGGGGACAACTTCTGGCCTCGGCCTCGATGACAGTTCTCTTGGTACGCCGATCCCGGCGCCCAAATTGGGGACACTTGGAGGGCATCGGCCGAGCTACGGGTCTACTCCAACTGTCCCCAATTTGGGCGCGAGG
Source organism: Actinomycetes bacterium (assembly GCA_023460975.1). Lineage (GTDB taxonomy): Bacteria > Actinomycetota > Actinomycetes > Propionibacteriales > Nocardioidaceae > Nocardioides. Next base: position 17,176 of record JAEWOG010000067.1, on the reverse strand, counting down.
GACGAGCGCCACCACCTCAGCCCACAGGCGGAGGTACCACTCCGGTTAGGCTCGAACCATGACGCGCGCACTGATCGTGGTCGACGTCCAGAATGACTTCTGCGAGGGAGGCTCACTCCCCGTGGCGGGTGGTGCGCGGGTGGCCGCCGACATCGGTGCCCTGCTCGACGTGTGGCTGCGCAAGGCGCCCGAGGAGCGCTACTGCCAGTACGTCGTGGCGACGAAGGACAGTCACGTGGATCCGGGGGGCCATTGGGCTGCCAAGCCGGATTTCGTTGAGTCCTGGCCCGTCCACTGCAAGCTGGGGACGGAGGGGGAGGCGTTCCATCCCAACCTCGACCCGCAGCCGTTCGACGCGGTCTTCCACAAGGGTGCGCACACGGCGGCGTACTCCGGGTTCGAAGGCACGCACGACGGCGTCGAGCTCGGCGCGTGGCTGCGCGAGCGTGGCGTCACCGAGGTTCTCGTCGCGGGGATCGCGACGGATCACTGCGTGCGCGCGACGGCCCTCGACGCCGTACGGCTGGGGTTCGCCACCACCGTACGCACCGACCTGTGCGCTGGCGTGGCCGAGGAGTCCACACAGCGGGCGCTCGCCGAGATGGCAGCAGCGGGCGTGACCCTGATCTGAGCCTCCAACATCTGTTTGACAGTGAGGAGCACGAGGACGCAAACTCTCCAATGAACATTGGAGAGTCTCTTGGCCGTACCCGCTGACCCCGACCAGGGCGCCGTCAACGCGCTCCGCGCGACCGCCCATCCCGTCCGGATCCGGATGCTCAGCATCCTGACCAACGTCGAGATGAGCGCCTCCGACCTCGCCCGCGAGCTCGACATCACGACGGCCAACGCGTCGTACCACCTTCGCTACCTGGCCAAGGCCGGCCTGGTCATCGAGGCGGGCGAGACCCAGATCCGCGGCGGCGTCGCCAAGCTCTACACCCACCCGTGGGAGGCCAGCGTCTCCAGCGTCGGCGCCACGCCCGACGACCGGGCCTCGTACGTCCGCAGCCTCGCCGACGAACTCCTGCGCCGCGCCGCGCATCGCCCCGAGACGTCTCGCATGTATTCGGCGGACGGGGAGTTCTGGGTCAGCGCCTCCGTGCGCGCACGCGCCCTGGAACTGCTCACTGAGGCCTCCGGGCTGCTCCACGGCGGCAACCACCGGCCCCGTACGGAGGGCACCCAGCAGGTCAGCCTCACGGTCGCCCTCTTCGACATGGACTCCAGTCCACAGGCACGCCAGTGACCTGGCGCGCGGCCATGGCGCCGCTGGCCGAGGCAAACTTTCGGGCGTACGCCGCCTCCCGACTCGTCAACCTGCTCGGCTCCACGATGGGGTCGATCGCGCTCGCTTTCGCGGTCCTCCACGTGACCGACTCCCCCACCGCGCTCGGCACCGTGCTCGCCGCGCACAGCGTCCCCCTCGTGGTGTTCATGCTCGCCGGCGGCGTGATCGCAGACCGGTTCGGCCGGACCAGGGTGATCCAGGTCTGCAACGTCGCCGCGGGCGCCACCAACCTGCTCATCGCCGCGCTGGTGGTGTCGGGTCACGCGCAGCTGTGGCAGATCGCCGTGCTCACCGCCATCAACGGCACCGCCGCGGCGATCAGCTTCCCCGCCCTGGCCAGCGTCCTGCCCGACCTGGTCCCGCGCGAACAACTGCAGCCAGCCAACGCCCTCATGTCGATGCTGCGCAGCGGCCTGACCATCCTCGGCCCGACCGCGGGCGGGCTCCTCGTGGTCGGCGTGGGCGCAGGATGGGCGATCGGCATCAACGGGGCGACGTACCTGCTCTCCGCGCTCCTGCTGTTCGGGGTACGCCTGCCGGCCGCCCGCCGCACGGCGGGCGCCTCGATGCTGAGTGACCTGCGCGAGGGATGGTCCTACGTCCGCTCGACGACGTGGCTGTGGTCGGTGGTGCTCGCCTTCTGCGCCATCTGCGCGCTGCACCAGGGCGGCTTCTTCACCCTGGGCCCGGTGCTCGCCAAGGCGACGTCGATCGGCGAATCGGGCTGGGGCCTGATCCTCTCCGCCGAGGCGGTCGGCCTCCTGGTCACCGGCGTCGTGCTGCTCCGCGTGCGGCTGGAGCGGCCGCTGCTGTGGGGAATGCTCGGGACGGCCATCTACGGCCTTCCCCTGATCGTGCTGGGCCTCCACCCCGATCTGCCCGTCGTGCTGGTCGCGGCGTTCGTGGCCGGGGTGGGCATCGAGGTGTTCGGGCTCGGGTGGAACCTCGCCCTCCAGGAGCACGTGCCGCCCGACATGCTTTCGCGGGCCTTCTCGTACGACGCACTCGGCTCGTTCGCCGCGATCCCCCTCGGCCAACTGGCGGCGGGTCCTCTGGCGGATCTCTTCGGCATCGACCGGGTGATCCTGGCCGCGGGGCTGGGGGTCAGCGCGGTGGCTCTCGCGACCCTCTCCGTGCCGTCAGTCAGGAACCTGGCCCGCACCACTTCTGTGCCAGAGTCCGCACCACGGTGACGTTGCGGTTCGTGGCCACGCCCAGCAGCTTGGCCGCGTTGAGCGGATCGACCTTGCCGTCCGCATAGCCGGGCTGGAGGAGCGCGTGCGCGGCGCGGCCCCGTACGACCATCTCGCCCAGTGCCCCCGAGGTCCCTTCCACGCGGGCGATGTCCTCGCGGGACGGCTCCGCTTTGAGGAGGTACACGTAGTGCCGCGCCAGGCCGGGCCGGGCCGCGTTCAACTCCTCGGCCTGCGCGGCGATCTCAAGGAACTCCGCCACCGAGAACGCGATGCAGGGCACCTCGAACCCCCGATCGGCGGCGTACGCCTTCTCCAGCGCCGTCTCGATCTTGGTGCGCGAGCGCATGGCGGTGTCGACGCGGACGTTGCCCGAGGCGATGTGGGTCTCGACGTCGGCAAAACCCGCTCCCACCGTGCTCGCGACGATGTCAGCCTTGGGGAACTTGCGGGTGGGGCCGAGGTTGATCGCCCGCAGAAAGACAAGAAACCGGGCCATGCGTGAACTGTGCCACATGCCACCGTCTAGGGTTTCAGCATGAATATGCGTCCTCTTGCTGCCGGGCTCAGCGTTGCTGCCCTGGCCCTCGCCCTGACCGCCTGTGGCTCCGACGACGAGTCGAAGCCCGACGCCTCCAAGGCGCCCGAGGGCGCGGCGACCGTCGCCACCATCAACGAAGGCACGCTCACGGTCTGCTCCGACGTGCCGTACGCCCCCTTCGAGCAGGAGGACGCCTCCGCCCCGTCCGGCTTCTCGGGCTTCGACATCGACGTCATCTCCTACATCGCCGAGGGCCTCGGCCTGGAGCTGTCGGTCGTTCCGACCGCCTTCGCCCCCATCCAGTCGGGCGCCGCGCTCAACGCCAGCCAGTGCGACGTGGCCGCCAGCGCGATCACGATCAACGACGAGCGCAAGGCCAACCTCGACTTCTCCGACCCGTACTTCGACTCCGAGCAGTCGCTGCTGGTGCCGGACGGCTCCGACATCGCCTCGATCGACGACCTCGACGGCGCCAAGGTCGGCGTCCAGGACGCGACGACCGGTCAGACGTACGCCACGGACAACGCCTCCGGCGCCGAGATCGTCGCCTTCCCGGACGACGGCAAGATGTTCCAGGCCCTCAAGGCCGGTGCCGTGGACGCGCTGCTGCAGGACCTCGGCGTGAACGCCCTGCACCAGACCGGCGGTGGCTTCACCATCGTGGAGACCTACGACACCAACGAGCAGTACGGCTTCGCCATCAAGAAGGGCAACACCGAACTGCTGGACGCGGTCAACGAGCAGCTCGCCGAGATGCGCGAGAGCGGCGAGTACGACACCGTGCACGCCACCTACTTCGCCAAGTGACCGAGGTCGCGTGAGACGTCAGGACTGACTGCGTGAAGCGAGCAACGAAGCGCCGGCTCTCCCACCTGTGCCTGTACGCGGCACTGGCGGGGATCCTGGTTCTGCTCATCCTTGCCGCCGACTGGACGGCGATCCGAGCCAACTTCTTCAACGAAGCCGGCATCGGGCGGCCGTGGGCCGGCGAGTGGGGCACCTGGCCCGAGCTGATCAAGATCGGCGCCTACAACACGATCAAGTACACCGCGATCGCGTTCGTGGGTGGCTTGGCGCTCGCAGTCGTCCTGGCGCTCATGCGCATCTCCCCCTTGGGGCCATACCGCTGGATCGGCACGGCGGTCGTGGAGTTCTTCCGCGGCCTGCCGGTCATCGTGGTCGTCCTCACCCTGGCGTTCGGCGTACCGATCGCCTTCCAGTGGCAGTGGCCCGGCGGCACGATGCAGGCTGGTCTGATCGCGCTGATCCTCGTGGGTGGCGCCTACATGGCCGAGACCATCCGGGCCGGCATCCAAGCCGTACCGAAGGGGCAGACCGAAGCGGCTCGCTCGCTGGGGATGGGCCCGACCCGGACGATGTTCACGGTCGTGCTGCCGCAGGCGTTCCGCATCGTGATCCCGCCGCTGACCAACGAGTTCGTCCTCCTTCTCAAGGACACCTCGCTCCTCTTCGTGGCCGGCATGATGATCGATCAGCGCGAGCTGGCCACGATGGCCAACGCGATGACAGTCTCCGGCCCCACGGGCGGCACCTCCACCAGCTTCACCCAGGCCGCGATCCTGTACCTGATCATCACCCTGCCGCTGACCCAGCTCGTGGCGTGGATGGAACGACGACAGCAGAGGTCTCGATGAGCGAGCAGCCCGTGACTCCCCCCGCCTCCGCGGCGGCCATCCAGGTCCGCGACTTGCACAAGTCGTTCGGCAAGAACGAGGTGCTCAAGGGCATCGACTTCTCCGTCGACGACGGCCAGGTCGTCTGCGTCATCGGCCCCTCCGGATCCGGCAAGTCGACGCTCCTGCGCTGCGTGAATCGGCTTGAGGAGCCGGACTCGGGCCAGATCCTCGTCGAGGGCATCGACATCTGCGATCCCGAGGTTGACCTCGACGCCGTACGAGCCCGCATCGGCATGGTCTTCCAGCAGTTCAACCTGTTCCCGCACATGAGCGTGCTGGACAACCTCACCGTGGCCCAGCGCAAGGTGCTGCGCCGCAGCAAGGCAGAAGCCGTCGAGGTGGCCCGGGCCAACCTCGAGAAGGTCGGGCTGGCCGAGAAGGAGAAGGCGTACCCGGCCCATCTGTCCGGCGGTCAGCAGCAGCGCGTCGCCATCGCACGCTCACTGTCGATGAACCCCGACATGATGCTCTTCGACGAGCCCACGTCCGCTCTCGACCCCGAGCTCGTGGGCGACGTCCTCGAGGTCATGAAGACGCTCGCGGCCGAGGGGATGACCATGATGGTCGTGACCCACGAGATGGGCTTCGCCCGCGAGGTGGGCGACAAGCTCGTCTTCATGGACGGCGGCGTGATCGTGGAGGAGGGCGACCCCGCGCAGGTCCTCTCGGATCCTCAGCACGAGCGTACGAAAGCCTTCCTGTCCAAGGTGCTCTGAGGGCGCGTACTGGTCGGGCTCGCGCGGGTCGGGCGCGTACGGCTCGGGCGCGTCGGGCGCGTACGGCTCGGGCGCAGTCGTACGGACTTCGTGTGGTTTCCCTGAACTTCTGGGGGTGTGCACGCCCCTCGAAGTTCAGGTTCCCCCGCAGATGCGGGGGAACCTGCGACGCCTGGGGAACCTGCGACGCCTGGGGCTCCTGAGACCCCCGCACACACACGCGGCCCGAGGAACCCCGACACCTCAGCGCAGGCGATCCCGAGCAGCGGCGACGATGGCGTCGGTGAGCTCGTCGACGACGCTCGAGCCCAGCTTCCAGTGTTGCCAGAACAGGGGCACCTCGATCTTGCGGCCGGGCACGAGCTCGATCAGCGTGCCCTCGGCGACATCACGCTCGCCGTCGCGGCCGAGGATCAGTCCCCAGCCCATGCCGAGACGCACCCCGTGGTCGAACTCGCGCACCGAGGGCAGGTAGGTCGCCGGCGGCGCGAGGTGGCGACGCGTGATGCGCCGGATGAAGTCGTGCTGGAGCGTGTCGTGGCGGTCGAAGGCGATCACCGGGGCTGCCGCCAGACTCGTCGCGTTGACGCCGCCCGCGAAGTGGGTCTCGAAGAACTCACGCGTGGCGACCGCCCGGTAGCGCAGCGTCCCCAGCCGTACGACCCGACATCCGGGGACCGGCTGGGGTTCCGAGGTGATCGCCGCCATCACCTCGCCGGTCCGCAGCAACTCTGCGGTGCGGCTCTGGTCGTCGCGCACGACCTCGAACGTCACGCGGTGCCGGGCCTGCACCTGGGCCAGCGCCTCCACGAACCAGCGGAACAGTGCATCCGCGTTGACCGCGATCGGCACCGAACTGTAGGTGGCCTCGTCCCCCTCCTCGAGCAGCGCCGCGACCGCCTCCGACTCGAGCAGCTCGGTCTGGCGCGCGAGTCGTACGAGGACGTGGCCGGCCTCGGTGGGCTCCAGGGGCTTGACCCGGTGCAGCAGTACGCGACCCACCCGGGTCTCCAGTGCCTTGATCCGCTGGCTCACTGCGGACGGGGTCACGTGCAGCTCGCGAGCGGTCGCCTCGAAGGTGCCCAGGCGCACCGCCGTGGCCAGTGTGCGCAACGCCACGGGATCGATCTGAGTGACATCTTTCATAGTTAGACATTCTAATGATTCCTTCAGATCATGCGCTGGAGTTACGTACGCGAGCCGCCTAGCGTGAAGGCATGTTCAACGTCGTCCTCACGGGTCTTCTCACCGGACTCGCCCTCATCGTCGCCATCGGCGCCCAGAACGCCTTCCTCCTGCGACAGGGCATCCGCGGCGAACAGGTGCTGCCGATCGTGCTCACCTGCCTGATCTCGGACGTCGTTGCGATCACGGCCGGCGTGCTCGGCCTCGGGGTCGTCATCGAGCGCTGGCCGGGCGTGCTGCCGATCGCCCAGGTCGTCGGCGGCATCTACCTCATCGCCTTCGGCATCCACGCTGCCCTGCGCGCCTGGCGCCCCACCGCGATGGACGCCGAGCAGGGCGCCCAGATGACCTGGGGCAAGGCCGTGCTCCTGACGTTGGCCCTCACCTGGCTCAACCCGCACTTCTACCTCGACGCCGTCCTCATGCTCGGCACGGTCGCGAACTCGTTCGGCGACCAGCGCCTCTACTTCCTCGCCGGCACCCTGATTGCGAGCACGGGCTGGTTCTTCGGCCTGGGCTACGGCGCGCGGCTGCTCCGCGGGCTGTTCGCCCGCCCCAAGGCATGGCGCGTCCTCGACTCGGCCATCGCGGTCATCATGGGCGGGCTGGGCATCGGCCTCATCGCCAGCTGACCTCCCCCGCCGCCAGCCCGACGAGCCGAACCACCCGGGTTTCGACAGGCTCAACCAGCGGCGGTCGGGTTTCGACAGGCTCACCCAGCGGCGGCCGGCTCAGGAGTCCGTGTCGCCCGGGAGCAGGACGGCCGAGGCACGCACATCGACCGATGACACGTCGGCGTCCAGCGGGAACATCGGCCTGCGCACCCTCCGGTGCCCGAGCCGGAGCAGATCCTGGTCCACCCCGCCGGGCGTGAGCGCCATGACCCAGTCGGCGGCCATGGCGAAGAGCTCGGGCTCCAGGTAGCCGATCTTGACCACGACCAGGTCGGCGCTGCGGGGGTCCAGACCGAGGCGGGTGAAGTCCGCCTCCGTGTGGTACGGCCGGCGTACCCGCGTCAGGATCACGTCGACATGTTCGGTGGCCACCACCACCTCGGTGTTGGCCCCGCCCCGCTCCTCGGTCGACTCGGTGATGGACGACACCCGCCCCGCGATCCGCGCCGCGGGGGCGTGGCGGTCATCGACCCTCGCGCCGGCCCACAGGTCCACCTCAGCCCCGACCCCCGCTCGCACGCACGCGGCCACCGCGTCGGCGTCCGGGATCGAGGCATAGATCGCCCGCAGTCCGCCTGCCGCCAGCGTCGTGCTGGCGAGCAGCTCCCGTACGGTCCACGTGACGTCGCCGGCCCCGCCCGCCGTCGGGTTGTCTCCCGAGTCGGAGATGAAGTACGGCCTGGCATCGCTGGCCACGGCCCGTTCGAGCGCTTCGCCGAAGTCGGCGACCGGGGCGACGAAGGTGAACTCCTCGCGACGCTCCCAGATCTCCTCAGCCAGCCCGGTCGCCTCGGCCAGCGCCAGGGGCGCGTCGTCGCCGGTCACCACGACAACGCAACTGTTGCGCGGCTCGTCCGCCCACGGGTAGCCGATCCAGATCCCCGCGTCGAGCACGCCGTCGAGCGACTCGATCTGCGGCACGCGCTCGTACAGCGAGGCCGCGGGTTCGAGCCGCGTACTGGTCATCTCCCCCGGCAACAGGATCGGCACCGGCACCCACGCCTTGGCCGGCCGGCGAGCGCCCGACGGGAGCGAGAGTCGTTCGACGAGGTGGCGCGCCGCGCGTTCCTTGGTCTCGTACCAGTCGATGTGCGGGGCCGTGCGGTAGGTGGTCAGCAGGTCGAGGGTCTCCACCAGCAGGCGCGAGACGTTGCCGTGCAGGTCCATCCCGCTGCTGATCAGGGCATCGGGCCCCACGACCTCGCCTACGGCCGCGGCGAGGTCGCCTTCCATGTCGTCCATGCCGACCGCCGAGGCGGCGCCGTGGATGTCCAGCAGGACGCCGTCCCACGGCCCCTGATCGCGCAGGCCGGCGAGGATCTCGGCCTTCAGCGCGGCGTGGTCTTCGGTGGGGATCGGTCCGCCGGCGATGTTGCGCGCCTGGAGGATGCCGACCCACTCCGCTGCCTGCGACACCGGGCCACGGACGAGGAAGTCCCACGCCTCCAGCACCTCCGCCCCGCGCAGGGGCGACAGCATCTGGGCGGTGGTCCGCGCGGGTGAGTACGTCGAGGCCTCGAGGCTGATGCCGCACACAGCGACACGGGGAAGAGGGGTCACCTCGTCATCCAATCAGCAGCCGTACGCTGGGCCTCATGCCGTGTGACTACTGCGGGAAGCAGTTCGACCCGATCTCCACGCGCTGGCTGTGCCCGCACTGCCACATGAAGGCCAACTGCTGCGACGGCGCGCCCCTGCCGCCCGCCTGAACATCCGGCCGGCCGCCCTGACGCCCCGTCGCAGCACACTCACCCCTCCTCACCCGAGACGAGGAGGCACGAGCCTCAGAGGTTGCCGCGCGCGTCCTGCTCGCGCTCGATGGCCTCGAAGAGCGCCTTGAAGTTCCCCTTGCCGAAGCCCAGGGAGCCGTGCCGCTCGATGAATTCGTAGAAGACCGTCGGACGGTCCCCGATCGGCTTGGTGAAGATCTGCAGCAGGTAGCCGTCCTCGTCGCGGTCGACGAGGATCCGGCGCTTCTTGAGCTCGGAGATGGGGACCCGGACCTCTCCGATGCGCGCCCGCAACTCCGGGTCGTCGTAGTAGGAGTCAGGGGTGTCGAGGAACTCGATGCCGTTCTCGCGCAAGATGTCGACGGTGCGCAGGATGTCGGAGGTCGCCAGAGCCATGTGCTGGCAGCCCGCGCCGTCGTAGAACTCCAGGTACTCGTCGATCTGCGACTTCTTCTTCGCGATCGCGGGCTCATTGAGGGGGAACTTCACCCGGTGGTTGCCGCTGGCCACGACCTTGCTCATCAGGGCCGAGTAGTCGGTGGCGATGTCGTCGCCGATGAACTCCGCCATGTTGGTGAAGCCCAGGACCCGGTTGTAGAAGTCGACCCATTCGTCCATGCGGCCGAGCTCGACGTTGCCGACGCAGTGGTCCACCGCCTGGAACAGGCGCTTGGGCTGGCCTTCGCGGCGGGTCACCGTGCCGGTGCGGGCGACGTACCCGGGCAGGTAGGGGCCGTCGTAGCGCGAGCGGTCCACGAGCGTGTGCCGGGTCTCTCCGTACGTCGCGATCGCCGCCGTACGCACCGTGCCGAACTCGTCGGTCTCGTCGTGCGGCTCGACCAGGATGGTGGCGCCCTGGGCTCGGGCGTGCGCGATGCACTTGTCGACGTCGGGGACCTCGATCGGCAGGTCGACCACGCCGTCCCCGTGCGCACGGTGGTGATCCAGGACGGGGCTGTCGGGCGCGACGGCGCCGTGGAAGACGAATCGGGCCGAACCGGAGCGCAGGACGTACGACTTGGTCTCGCGGTGGCCGGTCTCGGGGCCGCGGTAGGCCTCCAGTTCCATGCCGAAGGCGAGTTGGTAGTAGTTCGCCGCCTGGGTGGCGTTGCCGACGATGAAGACGACGGCGTCCTGGGCGATCACCGGGAAGGGATCGGAGGTCGCGTCGTACTCGACGAGGCCGACGAGCTGCCGCAGCTGCTCAACAGTGAGGTCGGCCTTGAGTTCGTCAGGAGTCAGCGCAGCACCGGTCGAGGCCTGCTCCGTGGTGGAAGTCATGGGCACAGGCTGGTTCTTTCAGGACAGGTTGTGCAACAGTCGCACCAGAGGGCATACATATTGCCCAGCAAGTGGGGTCAGAATGGACGCGTTGGACAGCAAACTGCTCAGGCTGATGAGCGCCGAGCCTCGGCTGGGCGTGCTCGAGGCGTCGCGGCGACTCGGGGTCGCTCGCGGGACGGTGCAGGCGCGTCTCGACAAGCTGAGCGCCGCCGGGGTCGTGACGGGGTGGGGTCCGACGCTCTCCCCCGCCGCGCTCGGCTTCCCCGTCACCGCGTTCCTCACCCTCGAGATCCGCCAAGGAGTGGGGCACGACCAGGTCGCTGGCCACCTCGCCACGATCCCGGAGGTCCTCGAGGTCCACACGATCACCGGCGTCGGGGACATGTGGGCGCGCTGCGTCGCCCGCACCAACGCCGATCTGCAGCGTGTGATCGACGTCGTGCTCGACCATCCCGGCATCGACCGCAGCACGACCGTCATCGCACTCGCGGAGCAGGTCGCTCATCGCACCCTGCCGCTGGCGGAGCACGCTGCGCGCGACTGAGCGCACACAGGGCGCGCACAGCGCGTCAGGACAGGCGCGCAGCGAGGTCCGCGGCGGCGGCCAGTACGTGCGGGACGACGGCGTCTTCGACGAGCGGCTTGCCCAGAGCGACGATCCCGACGCTCGCGCGGAAGCCTTCGACGCCACGGATGGGTGCGGCGATGCCGTGGGCTCCCACTTCGAGCTCTCCCGACGAGGCCACGTACGCGGGTCCCGAGTGACCCTGTGGCCCCGACTCACCCAGTGAGCCCGAGTCATCCAGGGAGCCCGAGTCACCCAACTGGATGGCGCGCCCCGACGCCGAACGGTCCAGGGGGTGCCGGGTCCCCACCCGGTAGGAGACGTGGAACTCGGTCCACGTCGGCTCCACGGCCGCCACCACGAGGGCTTCGTACCCGTCGGCGATGGTGAGGCACGCCGTGGCGCCGACGGCCTCGGCGAGCGTACGCAGGACGGGCGCCGCGGCCTCACGCAACTGCGGCCGTACGCCCGCCGCGAGGCCCAGCACACCCATCCCGACGAAGTGTCGCCCGTCGTCGTCGCGGCGCACCAGAGCGTGCTCGACGAGCGTGGCGAGGAGTCGGTAGACGACCGCCCGGCTTGTGTGCAGCCTCTGCGCCAACTCAGTGACGGTGAGGCCGTCGGGCGCGTGCGCCAGCAACTGCAGCACCCGGACCCCGCGGTCGAGGGTCTGGGAGGTCTCGGCCGGCATGCGCCACAATCTAGCGCCGGCGCGGGGCCACCCGGCCCAGGATCACTCGAAGATCATGCAGGTCGAGGTCGCGTGCGCCACCAGCCGGTCCTCGGCGTCGAAGAGCTGCGCCTGCGCCAGGGCCGTACGCCGGCCTCGTTGCACGACCGTGCCGACGCAGCGCAGCAGCCCGGAGTCGACGGTGACGGCTCGCAGGAACTTCACGGTGAGGTCGAGGGAGGTGTAGGTCTCCCCCTCGGCGAGCGTCGAGTGGACCGAGCAGGCGGCGGCCGTGTCGAGGAGCGTTGAGATGACGCCGCCGCGCACGGACCCGATGGGGTTGTAGTGGCGCTCGGCGTCGGGCCGCAGCCACACGGTCACGGAGCCGCGCTCGACGTCGAAGCGCTCCATGCCGAGGGTGTTCGAGATCGGCACCGCGATCTCGCCGCGACTCACGAGCTGGAGCTGGGCGTAGCCGTCGAACACGGCCGGATCCTGAGTCTGCTTCATGGACTCAGCCTCTCCCGAGGACCCTAGGTCTGTCAAACGAACTCAGGTAGCCTTCGGGACATGACCAGCCCCGAGGCCCCCGCCGCCCTCGCGTTCTCCGCGGACAACTGCACCATTGGGCGATCGATGGGGATCCTCGGCGAGAAGTGGACCTTCCTCATGCTGCGCGAGGTCTTCAACGGGATCCGGCGCTTCGACGACATGCGCGCTCGCACCGGGATCAACCGACAGGTCCTCACCGACCGCCTCGCCCGCCTGGTCGACCAGGACGTGCTGACCAAGGTTCCCTACCAGGTCCCCGGCAGCCGCCCGCGCCACGAATACCGGCTCACCGAGAAGGGGTTCGACCTCTACCGGGTCCTCGTCGCCATCGCCGACTGGGGCGACCGCTACCTGGCCGACCCCGAGGGGCCGCCCATCGAGTTCACCCACCGCGAGTGCGGCGCGCGGGTGCACGCCACGCTGGTCTGCGACGCCGGCCACCGCGTGGACGACGACCTGCGTCAGGTCCTGCCCACGCCCGGTCCGGGCGTACGACTGCGCGAAGCCTGAGGCCTCACGAGCTCTGGCGCATCGCCCACTCACGGATCGCGTCGATCCGCGCCCGCAGCTGGTCCGCCGTCGCCACCGCCGCGGCGGGGCCACCGCACTGCTTGCGCAGCGCCGAGTGGGTGACGCCGTGGGGTTGGTTGGTCCGGTGGTACCACGCCGCCACCAGCCCGTTGAGCTCGCGGCGCAGGACGCCCAGCTGCTCGTGGGTGGTCATCTCGGCGACACCGACCTCGGGCCGCGGGTCGGCGGCCTTCTGCTTCTTGGCGCGCTCGGTCTGGCGCGAATGCAACAGCTCACGCACCTGGTCCGGTTCGAGCAGGCCCGGGATGCCGAGGAAGTCCATCTCCTCCTCGGAGCCCACCTGCACCTCGCCGGAGTGGCCGAACTCACCGCCGTCGTAGAGCACCCGGTCGAAGGAGGCCGACGATCCCAACGCCGCGAAGGAGTACTCCAGGTCCGCCGAGGCCGACTCGGACGCGTTGGCCTGGGCCAGCAGGTCGTCCTCGGCCGCGAAGAGGTCGCCCTCGTCGTTGATGGTGCGCCCCAGCACGTGGTCGCGCTGGGTCTCCATGTCCGAGGCGAAGCCCAGCAGGTGCGGCACCGACGGCAGGAAGACACTCGCGGTCTCCCCCCGCGACCGGGCGCGCACGAAGCGACCCACGGCCTGCGCGAAGAACAGCGGAGTCGACGTCGTGGTCGCCCACACGCCGACCGCCAGCCGCGGCACGTCCACGCCCTCGGAGACCATCCGCACCGCGACCATCCAGCGCTTGTCGGTCTCGGAGAACGTCTTGATCTTCTTCGAGGCGCCCTTCTCGTCAGAGAGCACGACCGTGGGCGACTCGCCGGTGATCTTCTTGAGTTGGCCGGCGTAGGCCCGCGCCGAGTCCTGGTCGCTGGCGATCACGAGGCCACCCGCGTCAGGGACGTGGCGGCGCACCTCGTCCAAGCGCTTGTCCGCCGCCTGGAGCACCGCGGGGATCCAACTCCCCTCGGGGTCCAGGGCCGTACGCAGCGCCTGGGCGTGCATGTCCTTGGTGAGCGGCTCCCCCAGACGCGCGGTGATCTCGTCACCGGCGCGGGTGCGCCACTGCATCTCGCCGGAGTACGCCATGAAGATCACCGGACGCACCACGTGGTCCGCCAGCGCGTGGCCATAGCCGTACGTGTAGTCCGCGACCGAGCGCGGCACCCCGTCGGAGCCGGGGGCATAGGTGACGAACGGGATGGGGTTGATGTCGGAGCGGAACGGCGTCCCGGTCAGAGCTAGGCGTCGCGTGGCGGGCCCGAATGCCTCCATCACGCCCTCTCCCCACGACAGGGCGTCGCCGGCGTGGTGCACCTCGTCGAGGATGACCAGGGTCTTGAACCGCTCCGTACGGATCCGCATGGCCAGCGGGTTGACCGCCACCCCCGCGTACGTGACGGCGATGCCGATGAACTCGCTGGAGGTCTTGCCCTGTCCCGCCGAGTACGTCGGGTCGATCGGGATCCCGGCGCGCGAGGCAGCCTCCGCCCACTGGGTCTTGAGGTGCTCGGTCGGCGCCACCACCACGATCCGGTCGACGATGCGGCGGCCCAGCAGGTCGGCCGCCACCGTCAGCGCGAACGTGGTCTTGCCAGCGCCCGGTGTCGCGACGGCGAGGAAGTCGCGCGGATTCGTGGCGAGGTACTTGTCCATCGCGGCGCGCTGCCACGCACGCAGCGACGGCGCGGTGCCCCACGCGGCCCGGTCGGGCCAAGCGGGAGGCAGCGGCGCGTCAGGCCGCCCCGTCACGCGTCGGAGCCCGAGCTGTCGCCGGACTTGTCGCCGGGGTTCAGGCTCTCCCAGATCTCCTTGCACTCCGGACAGACCGGGTACTTCTCCGGAGAGCGACTGGGCACCCACACCTTGCCGCACAGCGCGATCACGGGCGTGCCCATGACCATCGCCTCCGTCAGCTTTTCCTTGGGGACGTAGTGCGAGAACCGCTCGTGGTCGCCGGCGTCGACGGGCAGCGTCTGGCGGTCTTCGATCGTCTGGGAACCGGGCGAGAAACCGATGCTGCTCATGATCGACAAGACTAGCCCGCCTCAGCGCCGATTCCGACCCGACGCCCTCAGTTGAGCTCCGGATCACCCGGCCGGGTGACGTGCCAGGCGAGAGTGCCGGGCTGGCGGGCGATGACGTCGCGCCACAACGTGGCGGTGTCCACGCGGAACCAGTCCGAGGGCTCGGAGGCAACGACGTACCAACTGCCCTCGGCGATCTCGCCCCGCAACTGGTCGGCCCCCCAGCCGGCGTACCCCACGTACACCCGCAGCCCGGCCAACGAGTTGTCGACCAACTCGGTCGGGGTCTCGAGATCGACCACCCCCAAGGCGTGGTCGAGCTGCTGCCACCCCACGGGCGGCGAGTCCGGGTCCCGGAGCAGTCCGACGCCGATGACGCCGTCGGTGCTCACCGGACCACCGCGAAACAGCACCTCGGGAACCCCGACGGTGCTCCGCCAGGCGTCCAGCACCTCGGCGACGGCGATGTCGGAGGGACGGTTGAGGACCACGCCCAGCACTCCGTCCTCGGACACGTCGAGGAGCAGGACGACGCTCTCGGCGAAGTGCGGGTCGAGGAGCTCGGCCGTGGCGACCAGCAGGCTGCCCGCCGACGGCAGACTCCGGTGGGCGCGTGCGTCGTCCATGCGCCCATCATGCGCCATCGGCCACGCCTGCGGGAGCCACCTGTCCGCCAGCAGTCGTCCGGGATGAGAGACGACCCCCGTCGGCGGCTCAGGGGGAGGGATGAGGCGACAATTTTGGGAGGGGTCGCATTCGCCGACGGAGGTCGTAAGGGGAATCGTCCGCGGGACCGCAAGGTCTCCGGCAGCCGTTCCATTCAAAACGTTAGGGTATCGGCCACACCTCAAACAAGCGGGCGGCCACGTGAGGCGCGGCACAGGTTTGCTCGGCGCCACACTAGGCTGGCAACCATGACCCAGACCTCCGACCGTCCCTCCCGCGGCTCACGGCGCTCCGAGACGCCCCGCGGGGACTCGGCCGTGACTCGGGAGACACTCGTCAACGTCGCCCAGAGCCTGTTCACCGAGCTCGGCTACGCGAACACCTCTCTGGACGCCATCGTCTCGGGCGCCGAAGTGACCAAGGGCGCGCTCTACCACCACTTCAGCAGCAAGCAGGCGCTCTTCGAGGCCGTCTTCGCGCGGATGGAGGAGGCCGCCGCCGCGCAGATGAGCGCAGTGGCCGAGCGGGAGACCGAGCCCTGGGTGATGGTCGACGTCGCACTGCGCACCTACATCGAGGTCGTGCAGTCCCCCGGATACCGCCGCGTCGTCCTGCAGGACGGCCCGTCCGTGCTAGGCTACGAGCGCTACCGCGCCCAGGAGGAGGCCTCGACGTACGCGATCGTCATCGACATCGCGCGCTCCGCCATCAACGCGGGCACGTGGGACCTCGACGACCCGCTGCTGGCGACCTTCGCGCAGGTGTTCTTCGGGGCGCTGTCCGCCGCGGGCACCGCCGTCGCCGCCAGCGAGGACCCCGCCGCCGCGGCCGGCCGGGCCGAGGCGGTCGTCGGCTTCATCCTCCAGGGCATCCGGGGCCTGGTGGAGCAGGGCATCCAGCCGGAGGACCCGGCCCACTGAGCGGGCCGGGCCCAGACGGGCCTACTTCGCCCAGGTGACCCCGCCGGTGCCCTTGGGCACCATCTCGATCCACACCCGACCGGCCGGGACGACGAGGTCCTCGCCGGACTTCGTGGTCAGCGTGATGGCCGTACGCAGACCCTTCTTGGACCACGTGCCGGCAATGACCCGGCCGTTGTGGAAGAGCAGGGCCTCGTTGGTGCCCACGATCTTGGACTCCGGCACGAACGAGCCGGACGGGTCCAGGTAGCCGGCGTCGCCCACGTCGACGCGCATCACCAGGATGCTGGTCGCGGGGAACTGGTCGTCGGCTCCGGCGTAGGAGTTGGTGTTGACGTACGTGCCGCCCTCGAAGCGCCACGACGTCGTGTGGTTGCCGAAGTCGGCCGACAACGTCGTGGCCTTCTTGCCCTTGGGCAGGTCGGCGGCCTCACCGAACGGGAGATACGTCGCCGGCTCCTTGCCAGCCTTCGTGCCCTTGGCGATCGTGGAGAGGTCCGCGAAGAGGTTGTACGGGGCGTAGCGGGAGCTGTTGCGGTAGACACCCGTGTCGCCCTCGGTCACCCACGGGATCCCGGCCCCGCGCACCCGGTTGAGGGTGACGTTGGCCGCGCCGCTGGTGACCACGGTGGCGCCCGTGGGCACGATCCCGATGTCGCTGGCGCGCATCGAGCGGACGGGGCCCACCTCCTTGGGGGCCGCGGAGTAGAAGAAGGCGGCCAGACGCGTCATGCCGCCCTCGACCAGCTCCTCGACGACGAGGTCCGCCTTGGAGAGACCCACCTGGGGAGCGCTCGAGGCGGTGTTGTCGATCTTGGTGACCAGCACGGGGTGCTTGGGCGCGGCGCCGTCACGCTCGAGGCCCGTGAGGGGCCACACGACGGGCTCCGGCTCAGGGGTGGGGGTGGACGTCTCGGCGCTCGCCGTGGG
>JAEWOG010000066.1 GCA_023460975.1 Actinomycetes bacterium | reverse complement strand
ATCTGCGGCCTCGCCAACCTGGTGCCCGGCCTGTTGCGCCCGATGGTCTACGAGGGCAAGGACAGCCCGGTGGTGAATGCGCTGGTCGAGGAGATCTGCTCGCATCCGGTGCTGGCGGCGGTGAAGGCGCTGGTCGGCCACATCCACGGCGATGACGGCTATGGCGCGATGCGTCCGCCGCTGGAGGCGCTGGATGCGGCGACCCGCAAGCGGCTCTTCGCCGCCTTCGATTCGATCAGGCAGGCCAAGGCCGCCTGAGAAGGGCAACGGAAGGAGAGGCCGTGAACCAGCCGGAGCAAGAACCGCGCGAAGGCGAGCCGCTGAAGCTGAGGGAGCGCGCCTATGCCTCCTTCACCGAGCGATTGCTGGCGCGCGAGATCAAGCCCGGCCAGATCGAGACCCAGCGCGAACTCGTCGCGATGACGGGATTTCCGCTCGGCGCCATCCGCGAGCTGGTGCCGCGCCTGGAGGCGGAGGGGCTGATCAAGACCGTGCCGCAGCGCGGCATGCAGGTCGCCCATGTCGACCTCAACCTGATCCGTAACGCCTTCCAGTTCCGGCTCTTCCTGGAGAAGGAGGCGACGGCGCTCTATGCGCAGAACGCCACCGACGACGAGATCGCAGAGCAGCGCGCGCGGCATGAGGCGATCGTCCGGCGGGCGGAGGCCGGTGGCGACGAGCGCCTGATCGAGGATGCCGAGGATATCGACCGGCTGATGCACGAGGCGATCATCGACCATCTCGACAACGAGATCGTCAGCCAGGCCTTTCGCGTGACCTGGCTGAAGATCAGGCTGATCCGGCAATACGAGACGCGCATCCACAACAGCATCATCATCCCCGTGATGCAGGACCATCTCGCCATCATCGCGGCGATCGAAACGCGCGACCCGGAGCGCGCGGCCGAGGCGATGGCGGCCCATATCGGCAATGCCCGCACCCGGGCGATGCAGTACTGACGCCGAGGACCGCATAGGACAATCATGACGACGAGCCGGAAGACTGGCCGCAAGGGAGGAGAACGACAATGATCAAACTGACGAAACGCAGCTTTCTCCAGGGTTCCACCGCGGCCGGTGCTGCGGTGTTCATGCCGGCGATCGCACGGGCACAGGCGACGGTGCTGCGCTGGGGAGAGATGCTGCCGGCGACGCATCCGCAGGTGCAGATGGTCGAGCGTATCGCCAAGCAGGTGAAGGAGAAGACCTCAGGCCGCGTCGATATCCAGTCCTTCCCGGCCGGTCAGCTCGGCTCGGGCAAGGACATGATGGAATCGGTCGCTTCGGGCGCGCTGACCATGACGATGGACGGCGCGGCGGCGCTGGGCTCCTTCCTGCCGCAGCTTTCGGTGGTGGAGGCGCCCTATCTCTGGCGCGACGCGGCCCATATGGCGAAGGTCGCCAAGGCGCCGGTCTTCACGCAGATGAACGCCGAGCTCGAGAAGAAGCGTGGCATGCGCATGGCGGCCGTCACCTATTACGGCAAGCGCCATCTCACCACCGGCTCCAAACCGGTGAAGAGTGCGGCCGATGTTGCTGGGCTCAAGCTGCGCGTGCCGCCGGTCGACACTTTCCGCGCCATGGTCGAGGCGTGGGGCGCCAAGGCGACGCCGGTCAATTTCAACGAGCTCTATCTCGCGCTCAGCCAGGGCGCGGTCGACGGGCAGGAGAACCCGCTGCCGACGATCCACAGCGCCAAGCTGCAGGAGGTGCAGAAGCACCTGATCCTGACCGGCCACATCATCACGCCGCGGCTCATCATTGTGAACAGCGATTTCTGGAAGGGGCTGAAGGATGCCGATCGCGCCGTGCTCGAAGCCGCGATCGCCGACGGCGTCGCCTGGCAGGATGCGGAGCTGGCGAGCCAGGAGAGCAGCCTCGTCGCCACGCTGAAGACGGCAGGCATGAGCGTGACCGAGCCCGATCTGGAGAGCTTCTCCAAGCCCGTGCTGGCGAGCCTGCCGAAGCAGTTCGAGAGCAAATGGGGCAAGGGCACCTGGGACGCGCTCGCGGCGCTTTAGGGCGCGTCAAGCGACCACATGGGCGCGGGGAACCCTCTCCCGGAGGGAGAGGGCAGGGTGAGGGGTAGGCCCTGCGACCAGCTCCGCGATTGCTCATCGCGTTCTCCGGTTCAGGCCAACGTCTTCACTCCGAACACCTCACCCCTGCCCCTCTCCTTACAGGAGAGGGGTTCCTCGCGGTTCCGAGGCCCGATCGCAATGAAATCTCTCACCAAATTGGCCGACCGGCTGGTCTACTGGGCGGCGGTCGCCCTGCTGCTCACGCTGCTCGCCGTCGTGGTGCTCGGCGTGCTCTTCCGCCAGATCAACCAGCCGCTCGCCTGGTCGGACGAACTGGCGCAGTACCTCCTGGTCTGGACCGGCTTCGTCGGCTGGATCATCGCGGCGCGGCGGCGCGCGCATATCCGCATCATGGTCTTCGCCCAGCGCCTTCCACGTGCGGCGCAGGCGGTGCTGGAGATCGCGACGCAAGTTGCGGTGATCGTCTTCGCCGGGGTTCTGCTGCGCTACTCCTGGGCGCTGGTCGAGCGGAACTGGGACGTGGAATCGATCGCGCTGCCGATCTCGTCGGCCGCACTCTACATCGTCATGCCCTTCGCGGCGCTGGCGCTGATCCTGCAGGCGCTGGCCGAGATCGGCGATGTGCTCGCCGGGCGCAAGGTCGCGGTCGCGGAACCCGGAGCACAGGCGCTATGACGACGCTGATGCTGCAGATCCTGCCGGTCTGGTTCCTGGCGCTGATGATGGGGGTGCCGCTCTTCGTCTCGATGGGGCTGGCGGCCGTCGCCTTCGCCTTCCTCGGCGGCTTCCCGCTCGGCATCGTGCCGCAGAAGATCGCGCAATCCGCCAACTCCTTTCCGCTGCTCGCGGCGCCGCTGTTCATCCTGATGGGCAACATCATGAACTCGGCCGGGATCACCGACCGGATCTTCGGCTTCGCCACCGCCTGCGTCGGCTTCATGCGCGGCGGGCTCTGCCACGCCAACATCCTGGCCAGCGTGATCTTCGCGGGCATGTCGGGCTCGGCCGTGGCGGATGCCGGCGGTGTGGGCACGCTCGAGATCAAGGCGATGCAGGACGAGGGCTACGATGCCGAGACGGCCGCCGCCATCACGGCCGCTTCCGCGACGATCGGGCCGATCATCCCGCCCTCGCTGCCGATGGTGATCTACGGCGTCACCGCCGATGTCTCGATCGGCGGGTTGTTCATCGCCGGCATCATTCCCGGCCTGCTGATGGCGGGCGCGCTGATGGCGATGGTCGTCTATGTCGCCAGGAAGCGTGATCTGCCGCGCCATCCG
>JAEWOG010000065.1 GCA_023460975.1 Actinomycetes bacterium | reverse complement strand
AACCACGACCCCATCACGGACACCAGCAGCACGGCGGCGGTGCCCTTGAGGGCATCGAAGAGCAGCGTCAGCGCGGCGATCTTCTTGTTGCCGGTCCGGAGTACATTCGTCGCGCCGATGCTCTTCGAGCCGATGTCGCGGACATCGCCGAGGCCCGCTGCACGCGTGAGGATCAGTCCAAAGGGAATGGAGCCCAGCAGATAGCCGAACGCGAGCGCCGCCAGCGCGGGCAGAAGAAGTGAAGAAGACATCTCGTGCAGGTCCGGTCAGTGAAGGACAGCTCGGGCGAGCGGGGCGGTCACGAACCGTACTGATAGACCATGCGCCCGGCAACCATGGTCTTGAGCACGCGGCCCTGGAGCTTCTGCTCGTCAAACGGCGAGTTCTTGGAGCGCGAACGCAACTGCTCACGATCGACGACCCAGGGCTGACCGAGGTCGAACAGCAGAAGATCGGCGGGCGCACCTTTTTCGAGGCGGCCGCCGGGAAGTCCCAGGAGCTTTGCGGGGTTTATGGTCATGGCGCGAAGCAGCGGCTAAAGCCCGATCTCGTCGGCGTGGTAGAGACGAAGTGCTGCGGCGAGCAATGTTTCGAGGCCGATGGCGCCGTCGGCAGCCTCGGCGAACGGGCGCCGCTTGACGTCCGCATCCTGCGGGTCGTGGCTCGAGACGATGACGTCGATATCGCCGGCGGCAAGCGCGCGCACCATCGCGGTGCGATCTTCCTCGGAGCGCAGTGGCGGGCGCACCTTGAAGAACGTGCGGTACGAGCCGATGTCGTTCTCGTTGAGTGTCAGGTGATTGATCGAGACGCCGCAACTCACCGAAAGCCCGCGCGCCTTGGCGCCACGCACGATGGCCAGACTTTCGGCGCACGAGATGGTCGAGGCATGATAGCGCCCGCCGGTCATTCCGACGAGACGCACGTCGCGCTCCACGACGAGCGCTTCGGCGGCCTTGTTCACACCCTTGAGGCCGAGGCGAGTCGAAACCTCGCCCGAGTTCATGGCCCCACCGTCCGAGAGGTAGGGATCCTCGGTGTGGTGCATGATGAGTGCGCCGAAGTCCTTCGAGTAGTTCAGCGCATTGCGCATGACGCCCGTATTGGCGATCGAGGACTTGCCATTCGAGAAGGCGACGGCACCGGCGCGCTGCAGGAGGCCGATCTCGGCCAATTCCTGGCCCTTGAGGCCTTTGGTCAACGCCGCGATGATATGAACGTGGACCACGGCCCGCTCGCGGGCGCGGCGCTGCACGTAGTCGACGAGCGCCACCTGATCGATGACCGGCTCGGTATCCGGCATGCATACGATGGTCGTGACACCGCCCGCTGCCGCGGCAAAGCTCGCGGTCTTGAGGGTTTCGCGATGCTCCTGGCCGGGGTCGCCCGTGTAGACCTGCGCGTCGATGAGGCCGGGGCAGAGAATGTGCCCGTTGCAGTCGACGACCGCCGCCCCGGCTGGCGCATTGCGGCGCAGATGTCCGCCGACGTCCGCGATCACGCCATCTGCAACCAGCAGCCCGCCGGGCTCATCGCGCCCCGATGCCGGATCGATGATGCGTGCATTGATGAAGACGGTGCTGGTGGCGGCATCCGCACCTGCTTTTGCAGTATCCCTGCCAGCTGGTGGCCTCACGCTCTCACCTCGTTCTTGATCGGACGCGCTATTCGGCACGTCAGTGGTTCGGCAGATGGCGCGCCAAGGCTTCCAGCACGGCCATGCGGACGGCAACACCCATCTCGACCTGCTCGCGGATCACACTGCGCGAGTGGTCGGCGATCGGCGAGGCGATCTCGACGCCGCGATTCATCGGCCCCGGATGCATCACCAGCGCGTCTGGTTTCGCATAGGCCAGCTTCTTCTGGTCAAGGCCGAAGAAGCGGAAGTATTCCCCGCTCGACGGCACGAACGAGCCGTTCATGCGCTCGCGTTGCAGCCGCAGCATCATCACGATGTCCGCGCCGTGAAGACCGTCTTCCATGTTGCGCGCGACCTCGACGCCCAATCGCTCGATGCCCACCGGCAGCAGCGTCGATGGCGCCACCACGCGCACCCGCGCGCCCATGGTATTGAGCAGGATGATGTTGGAGCGCGCGACGCGCGAATGCATCACGTCGCCGCAGATCGCGACGAGCAAGCCTTCCAGTCGTCCCTTGTTGCGGCGGATGGTGAGCGCATCGAGCAGCGCCTGTGTCGGATGCTCATGGGTGCCGTCGCCGGCATTGACCACCGAGCCGTCGACCTTGCGCGCCAGCAACTCCACCGCGCCGGAGGCGTTGTGGCGCACCACCAGAATGTCCGGATGCATGGCGTTGAGCGTGACGGCGGTGTCCATCAGCGTCTCGCCCTTACGCATCGACGAGGACGCCACCGACATGTTCATGACGTCGGCCCCGAGCCGCTTGCCGGCGATCTCGAACGAGGATTGCGTGCGCGTCGATGCTTCGAAGAACAGATTGACCTGGGTGCGGCCGCGCAGGCTGGTGCGCTTCTTGTCGACCTGGCGATTGAGTTCGACATATTCCTCGGCGAGATCGAGCAGGCCGGTGATGTCGAATGCGGAAAGGCCCTCGATCCCCAGCAGGTGCCGGTGGTTGAGGACGAAACTGGATTTTGCGGCGGAGGTCATTAAAGCAAGAGCTATAGGCATTGCGGCATGGGGGGGCAAGGCCGTTTTCGTGTCCGGCGGGTTATCCCCCAGAACCGTGCGGAGAGGGTGAATCCGAGGGCATTTTGGTGCCGGTGCGAGCCCCGTAGATTGGCCGGAACCGGTGGGTGGACAAGAGATGTTCTGGATGACGTATTGGCTTATGCGGCGGCTGGCGGTTTTCGCAGTCATGGGACTGGCCGGGCTTCCGGGCGGCGTGGCCGTGGCACAAGGGCTGCCGGGCAGCTTCGTCTATCTGCGCGATCTCGATCCGACGATCGTTCAGGACATGCGCTACGCGACCACCAACAATTTCGTCGGCCGCGTGCTGAATGGTTACGAGGCGGGCGAGTGCATCGTCACCCGCAAGGTTGGTCTTGCGCTGAAACGCGTGCAGCAGGATTTGAAACCGCGCGGCCTCTCGCTGAAGGTTTACGACTGCTATCGCCCGCAGCGCGCGGTCGACGATATGTATGCCTGGGCGCAGGACGGCCGGGAGACCGCCGCGCAGCATCGCTACAATCCGAAGATGCGGAAGGCGGATCTGTTTCGGCTCGGCTATATCGCGCGGCGCTCCGGTCATTCGACCGGCAAGGCGGTGGACCTGACGCTGGTGCAACTGCCGCTCAAGGCGGTACCGCCATTCGATCCGCGCGCCGACTATGGTGACTGCACGGCTGACGCGTCACGTCGTGCGCCGGATAGCAGCGTCGACATGGGCACCGATTACGATTGCTCCGACCCGCGCGCCCACACAACGTCATCGGCAATCACACCTCAGCAACGCCGCTGGCGCGAGTTGTTGGTTGCCGCGATGGCGCGCCACGGCTTCATCAACTATCGTCTCGAGTGGTGGCACTTCTCGCTGCCGGGAATGAGCCGCGAGGCTCACGATTTCCCGATTACGCGGCGCTGACAGCGGACTACTTCGTGTCCTTGTCTTGGGCGTCCTTGTAATCGTCGCTGGCTGCGCCTTTGGTTTGCTCGGCGTTCGGTCCGGTCTCCGGCCTGCTGGTTTGTGCATCGTGTCCCGATGCGTCTGGAGCTTCCGCGGGTGCGGATTGCTTCGCGACCGGCTGGTTGCCGGCGGTGGGTTGATTCCGATCCTGCTGCGCCATAGCTGCGCCGGCACTCAGGATCAACGCGGCTATCGCCGCGGTCAGAATGGACTTTGCCTGCATGAAGGGCTCCGGTTGGTGGCTCGTTGCTGACCGGACAACACGGGCATCTGACGGTGGGTTCCGCGAAAAGTTATGTTGCGGCGTTTTTCCGCACCTTGCGCCGTCGGCGAAATCGGCGGATGTCTAATCGCCTGTTACGTCCAGAATCCGGGAGTTTGTCATGTCGTCCGTCGCCTCCGCCCGCACCGATGTGTTCAACCAGTCGCCGCCGTTCGAGGACGTCAATCTGTTCGCGCAGGATCGTCCGCTGGTGGAGGCAGTTGCGGCCAACGGTGGCGCCGATGCGGTGAGCGATCTGACCGAGTTCGGCAAGCACTGGGGTTCGGCGGCGATGATCGAACGCGGCCGTCTCGCCAACGAAAATACGCCGAAGCTGAAGACCTTCGACGCACGCGGCTTTCGTCGCGATCAGGTCGAGTTTCATCCGGCCTACCATGAGTTGATGGCGCAC
>JAEWOG010000064.1 GCA_023460975.1 Actinomycetes bacterium | reverse complement strand
CTACATCCGTCGGGCCAGTTCCAGGCTGGGCCCAAGGGAGCTGGCCGGCTCGCTCCATCTCGCGATTGGCGGCAATGAGCGCTGACTGGAGACGTTCGTCCCGACCATCCATGGCGACGACGAAGGGCACCTCCTGGGCGCGCCAGCGGTCGACGACGTTTGGAAGCATCGACACGAACGATTCACCGACGATCGTCGCTCCGTCTACGCCCCGCGCCACCACGAGGTATCCCCGAACGTTTCCGAGCCACTCCAGGTCTGAGATCAGGTCCACCGCGGCATCAAGTCCCCCGATCTCGTGCGGAAACATGAAGGCCCTCGCCAGAGGGTCGATCAGCGCCGAACGGTCCGCAAGTCCCTGGAGATCTAGTTCGATGACACTCATTTCTCTCGACCGCGCCTCGTCTGCAAGCCTGGCAAGTTGATAGCCGCTCACCCCGAGATGGATGACGAACGCTCGTGCGATGTCGGCTGTCCTCATGGCCCGATCCAAACTGGCGGATTGACATGGTCCCAGGGAGTGTCAGATGAACGGTGGGCGGAGCCCGGCGTTCTTCAGTGGCTCGAGGGGTTGATGCGCCCTTCGAAGGTGATGGCGAACGCGTTGAGCGCGGCCTTCCATCGGATGACCCATCGTGCCCGGCCCCGGCCGGTGGGGTCCAGGGCCCGGGTGACCAGGTAGAGGCACTTGAGGGCCGCGGCGTCGTTCGGGAAGTGCCCACGGGCCCGCACGGCTCGCCGGTAGCGGGCGTTGAGGGACTCGATCGCGTTGGTCGTGCAGATGATCTTGCGGATCTCGACGTCGTAGTCCAGGAACGGGACGAACTCGGGCCAGGCGTTGCGCCAGAGCTTGACCGCCGCCAGGTACCTCCCGGACCAGCGCTGCGCGAACTCTGAACCGCCTGTAAGTCTTCGTGTCGGCTGGCCTGGGGCTGGCTGGCAGGGTTGGCGTCGGTCACCCGGTGCGTGTTGTGACTCCTGAATCGCCTGACCCCCTCGGGGTGTCATGCCCGGGATCTGTCCAGCAGGCATGGGGGATGCCGGCGCCGACCCTGGCCCACAACGATGGCTTGATCAGAAGCATGTCCACCACCGGGATTGCCGTCCCGGCGGTGTGACTCATTACAGGCCCGCCTCGTCGTGACTTCTCCCCTGGGCTGACGCCGGCAACGACGTCCAACCCGAACGAGGAGGGAGAACATCGCATGTCCAGTCTGCCTGCCACCGTGGCCGACCTCTACAAGTACGTCGTCGGGGTCGACACCCACGCCGCGACCCACAGCTACGCCATCGTCGCTGCCAGCGGCGCCGTGCTCGACCAGGCGACCTTCCCGACCACCCCCGCCGGGCTCCGTCGCGCCCGGGACTGGATCGGGCGACGCATCGAAGGCGACCTCGACTCGGTGCTGATCGCCGCCGAGGGAACCGGCTCCTACGGGGCCACTCTGGGCGACGTTCTTGCGGATGCCGGTTACCGCGTCGTCGAGGCACCCACCCCTCGGCGCGAGCGCGGCCGCGGCAAGACCGACGCCCTGGATGCTGTCCTGGCGGCGCGCTCGATCCTCGTCGTGGCGGTGACGATGCTGCGCGACCGCCGCGCCGGCGAGCCGCATACGGCGCTGCGGGTGCTCACCGTGGCGCGGGACCACCTCAACGTCGAGCGGACCCGATGCATCAACGCCTTGACCGCACTGCTGCGCAGCCATGACCTGGGCGTCGATGCCCGCAGGTCGCTCACACCGCAGCAGATCACCACCATCGCCGGCTGGCGGCGACGCGAGGAGCCGTTCGGCATCGCGACCGCACGAGCAGAGGCGGTCCGGCTGGCCAAGCGCGTCCAGGTGACCGAGGACGAACTGACCGACAACCGCACCAGCATCACCGCGCTGGTCACCGTCGAGGCGCCTGAGCTGCTCGAGTTGCGCGGAGTCGGCGCGATCACCGCGGCCGCCGTGCTGACCGTGTGGTCCCACCCCGGTCGCATCCGCAGCGAGGCCGCCTTCGCGCAGATCGCCGGCACCGCGCCGATTCCAGCATCGTCGGGCAAGACAATCCGACATCGCCTCAACCGTGGCGGTGACCGGCAGCTCAACCGGGCGCTGAACACCATCGTGCTCACCCGCATGCGGACCGACTCCGACACCCGTGCCTACATCGGCCGGCGGTTGGCCGAAGGGAAGTCCCGCAAGGAGATCCGCCGCTGCCTCAAGCGCTACGTCGGTCGCCAGATCTTCCGAACCCTGACTGCAGCCCACCCGACGTCTGAGGTCCTCGCGTCAGCGGCTTGACACGACATAGAAGCATCCCGGGTTCGGTGGAGGCTCTCAACCCTGGAGGATGAGAGTCATGGCGGCACCGAAGAAGTACAGCGATGAGCTGCGGGAGCGGGCCACGCGGATGGCGGTGGATGCGATCGCGGTCGAGGGGCAGCGGATGGTCGTGATCCGTCGGGTCGCGGGTCAGCTGGGTGTGCACCCCGAGGCGTTGCGGACGTGGGTCAAGCGTGCGGAGGTCGACACGGGTAAGCGGCCCGGGACGACGAGCACGGACGCGCCCAGGATCGCGGAGCTCGAGGCCGAGGTCCGGGAGTTGAAGCGGGCGAACCACATCTTGAAGGCGGCGTCGGCTTTCTTTGCGGCGGAGCTCGACCGCCCGTCAGTCAGGTAGTGGCCTTCCTCGACGCCCAGCGTGGGCAGGTCGTCGAGGGACGTGAGCTCGGGGTCGAGCCGATCTGCGCGGTCTTGAAGGACACGGCCGCGAAGATCGCCCCGAGCACGTACTACGCGGCCAAGACCCGCCGCCCGTCGGCGCGTTGCGTGCGTGACGCGGGGCTGTTGGCGTTGATCCGCAAGGTCCACGACGACAACCTCGGCGTCTATGGGGCGCGCAAGGTCTGGGCCGAGCTGAACCGGGCGGGCACGACAGTGGCCAGGTGCACGGTCGAGCGGTTGATGCGCGCCGACGGGCTTCGGGGGATCACCCGCGAGAAGACCACCCGCACCACGACGGCCCAGGGCGCCGAGACCGAGCGGCCCGGTGACTTGGTCGAGCGGGAGTTCGTCGCCGACGCCCCGAACACACTGTGGGTCGCGGACATCACCTACATCCGCACGCACGCCGGCTGGGTCTACGCGGCGTTCGTGCTCGACGTGTTCTCCCGCTACGTCGTGGG
>JAEWOG010000063.1 GCA_023460975.1 Actinomycetes bacterium | reverse complement strand
CTGCCGATGCTGGTCTCCTATGTCGACCGGGAGCATGTCTATCGCTTCGCGAACATCGCCTATGAAACCTGGTTCGGGATGTCACCGACGAGCATGATCGGGCGACACGTCAGGGACATCATCGGCGATGCCCCTTATCAGGATCGCCGAGCCGATCTCGACCGTGGCCTTGCGGGTGAGCGCTTCACCGCCGAAACGACGATGCCGCACCGCGATGGCGTAACCCGGAGGCTCGAGGTTCGATATGTGCCGCGCGTCGAGCCGGACGGTTCGATTCCTGGCGTATACGTCCTAGGAATCGATGTGCAGGAGCGCGCCCTGCGCGAAGCTGCGCTGGCCCGGAGCAACAGCCGGTTTCGGACGGCGATGGACGCCGTGCACGGGGTATTGTGGACCAACAGTCCCGATGGCCGAATGGAGGGCGAGCAGCCGGGCTGGGCCGCGCTCACCGGTCAGGCCTATGAGGAGTACCAGGGCTTCGGTTGGGCGGAGGCGGTGCACCCAGATGACCGGTCCGGATCCGTCGAAAGCTGGAACGCGGCGGTCGCAGCGAAGAGCATGTATGTTCACGAGCATCGCGTGCGCCATAGAAATGGCAGCTGGCGCAACTTCGCAATCCGGGCCTTGCCCATGCTCGATACGACCGGCGAGATCGTCGAATGGGTCGGCGTCCATACCGACATCACGCACCAGCGGGCCGCCGAAGCAGCCCTTCGCGCGCAGGCCGAGGATCTCTCCCGGCAGGTCCGGCATCGCGAGCGGGCCGAGGCGCAGCTGCGCCAGCTCAACGATACTTTGGAGGCGCGCGTCATCGCGGAGATCGACGAGCGGCGCCAGGCTGAGACCAAGCTCGCGCAAGCTCAGAAGATGGAGACGGTCGGCAAACTGACAGGTGGCGTCGCGCACGATTTCAACAACTTGCTTCAGGTCGTGGCTGGCAACCTGCAGCTTCTCGCCAAGGACATCGCCGGCAACGAGCGCGCCGAGCGACGCGTCACCAACGCGATGGCCGGCGTCTCCCGCGGGTCCAAGCTCGCCTCGCAGCTTCTCGCCTTTGGCCGCCGCCAGGCGCTCGAACCCAAGGTCGTCAATGTCAGCCGCTTCGTGCGCGGTATGGACGATATGCTGCGCCGCGCGCTCGGCGAGGCGATCGAGATCGAGACCGTGGTCGGCGGCGGCTTGTGGAACACTTTCATCGACCCCGCCCAGATCGAGAACGCCTTGCTCAATCTCGCAATCAATGCCCGTGACGCGATGGAGGGCCAGGGCAAGCTCACCATCGAACTCGCCAACACCATGCTGGACGATGCCTATGTCCGCGCCCATGACGAAGTCACGGCTGGGCAGTATGTCATGCTCGCCGTCACCGACACGGGCAGCGGCATGGCGCCCGAGATCATCGACAAGGTGTTCGAGCCATTCTTCTCGACGAAGGGCGAGGCCAAAGGTTCGGGCCTGGGCCTCTCCATGGTCTATGGCTTCGTCAAACAGTCGGGCGGCCATGTGAAGATCTATTCCGAGGTTGGGCATGGCACGACGATCAAACTCTATCTACCCCGCGCGTTGGAGAGCGAGGATGTAGAGGTCGCGGTCGATACCGGACCAGTGGCGGGCGGAACCGAGACGGTGCTGGTGGTCGAGGACGATGAGGAGGTCCGTGCGACTGTCGTCGAGCTACTCGCCGATCTGGGCTACCGCGTGCTCAAGGCCGTCGATGCCGCGAGCGCGCTGAATGTGATCGAGAGCGGCATTCCCATCGACATACTCTTCACGGATGTGGTGATGCCCGGCTCGTTGAAGAGCCCCGAGCTGGCGCGAAAAGCGCGCGAGCGCCTTCCGAACATCGCTGTGCTGTTCACCTCCGGCTACACCGAGAACTCGATCGTCCATGGGGGAAAGCTCGATACGGGCGTCGAGCTGCTTTCGAAGCCGTACACGCGCGAAGCGCTGGCGCGGAAGTTCAGGCATGTGCTTGCAAACCAGCAGCAACGTAACGCCGCCGCGGCGCACCAACGCCCTCAGGAGAGCGCTGCGGTGCCGGCGCCGACCGTTGCCGATGCACGACGTACCGTGCTGCTCGTCGAGGACGACGCGCTGATCCGGATGAACACCGCTGAAATCCTGGAGGATGGTGGGTTTATCGTCGTCGATGCAGGGAGCGCGGAAGAAGCGATGGCGGCGCTCCAGACTGCTCCGGTCGACATCCTCGTCACCGACATCAACCTCCCTGGAGCGTCGGGAACGGAGCTCGTGGCGAGAGCGCGAGAGCTGCGGCCGCAGGTCGTCGTTGTCTTCGCGACGGGTGACGCCTCGACGGTCGGCAAGGATGATCAGGCGTCAATTCTCGTCAAGCCTTATGCCGAGCACACGTTGCTGTCGCTGCTGGGTACAGCTTCGTCCTCAGCACCTGCCCTGCGGGTCAACAAGACGGACGCCGATCAAGCGTAGCGGCCATCGGCCGCCTGTCGTGCGCAGTGGCGGGCGCAAAAAAAAGCGGGCGG
>JAEWOG010000062.1 GCA_023460975.1 Actinomycetes bacterium | reverse complement strand
GTCTCGACAAGCTCAACCAGCGGCGGGGGCGGGTTTCGACAAGCTCAACCAGCGGGTCGGCGGGTTTCGACAAGCTCAACCAGCAGCGGGGCTCAGCCCTTGAGGACCGAGCGCCCCATCACGAGCCGCTGGATCTGGTTGGTGCCCTCGTAGATCTGGGTGATCTTGGCGTCGCGCATCATGCGCTCGACCGGGAAGTCCTGGGTGTAGCCGTACCCACCCAGCAGCTGCACGGCGTCCGTGGTGATCTCCATGGCCGCATCCGAGGCGAAGCACTTGGCCGCGGCGCCGAAGAAGCCGAGGTCGGCGTCGTCGCGCTCGGACTTGGCGGCGGCGACGTAGACCATCTGGCGGGCAGCCTCGAGCTTCATCGCCATGTCGGCCAACATGAACTGGATCGACTGGAAGTCAGCGATGGCCTTGCCGAACTGCTTGCGCTCCTTGACGTAGCCCACGGCGAAGTCGAGGGCGCCCTGAGCGATGCCGACGGCCTGCGCGCCGATGGTGACGCGGGTGTGGTCGAGGGTGCGCAACGCCAACTTGAGGCCGGTGCCGGGCTCGCCGATCATGCGGTCGGCGGGGATCCGCACGTTGTCGAAGAGGAGCTCGCGGGTCGGGGATCCCTTGATGCCGAGCTTGCGCTCCTTCTCCCCGAAGGTGAAGCCCTCGTCGGACTTCTCCACGATGAACGCCGACACGTTGCTGCCGCGCTTGCCGTCGGGGTCGGTCACGGCGAGCACCGTGTAGAACTCCGAGACGCCCGCGTTCGTGATCCAGGACTTCTGGCCGTTCAGCACGTACTCGTCGCCGTCGCGGACCGCACGCGTCTTCATCGAGGCCGTGTCGGAGCCCGCGTCGCGCTCGGAGAGGCCGTACGAGAACCCGCCCTTGCCTTGGGCGAGCGGCGTCAGGTACTTCTTCTTGAGCTCCTCGGAGCCGCCGAGGATGAGCGGCATCGAGCCGAGCTTGTTGACCGCCGGGATCAGCGAGGACGACGCGCAGACCCGAGCGACCTCCTCGATCACGATGCACGTGGCCAGCGCGTCGGCGCCGACACCGTCGTACTCCTCCGCCACGTGGGGCGCGTAGAAGTCGGAGGCGATCAGCGCGTCCTGGGCCTCCTGCGGGTAGCGGGCCTGGTCGTCCACGTCGGCTGCGAACGGCGCGATCTTGGCCTCGCAGATCTCACGTACGGCCTCGCGGATCGCCTCGTGGTCCTCGGAGAGCTTGTAGGTGTCGAAGTCGGGGTTGCTCATGTGTGTGGTTCCTCGAGACGGGTTCAGTTGTAGGTGTAGAAGCCGCGGCCGGCCTTGCGGCCCAGCAGGCCCGCCTCGACCATGCGGTTGAGCAGCGGCGGCGCGGAGTAGAGGGGCTCCTTGAACTCCTCGTACAGCGACTCGGCGACGGCCTTGGTGGTGTCGAGACCGATGAGGTCAGCCAGCGCGAGCGGGCCCTGCGGGTGGGCGGCGCCGAGAACCATGCCGTTGTCGATGTCCTCGGCGGAGGCGAACCCGGACTCGTACATCCGGATGGCAGAGAGGATGAACGGGATCAGCAGGGAGTTGACGACGAAGCCCGCTCGGTCCTGGCAGTCGATGGCGGTCTTGCCGAGCGTGCCCTCGACGAACGTGCGCGCCTGCTCGGTGACGTCCTTGGCGGTGACGATGGAGGGCACCAGCTCGACGAGCTTGAGCACGGGCACCGGGTTGAAGAAGTGGATGCCGAGCACCTTCTCGGGGCGCGAGGTGACCACGCCCAACTTCATGATCGGGATCGAGGAGGTGTTGGAGGCCAGGATCGCGTCCGGCGAGGTGACGATCGCGTCGAGCTTGCGGAACAGTTCGGTCTTGGCGTCCTCGTCCTCGACGATGGCCTCGATGACCAGGTCGCGGTCGGCGAGCTCCTCGAGAGCAGTGACCACGCGAATCTTGTCCAGCACCGCTGCGGCCGAGTCGATCTTGCCCTTGCTCTCCGCGCGCTCGAGCGACTTCGCGAGGCGCCCCTGAGCGGCCTGAGCCGCTGCATCGGACGACTCGACGACGATCACGTCGAGGCCGGCGCGAGCGCTGACCTCCGCGATGCCCGAGCCCATCAAGCCTCCGCCGACGACTCCGACCTTCTGCATGTGCATCTCCTTGTGGGAAGTGTGTGGGGCAAGAACTGCGCGCACCGATTGGTACTCGATACAGTGGCTACGGTACTCAGTACCATGGCAGGGCGCACATCGGCATCACCGCTGGGTCTCGACAAGCTCGACCAACGACCACGCTCGACCAACGACCACGCTCGACCAACGCACTCCCGCTGGCTGAGCCTGTCGAAGCCCACCCAGGTCGCGACAGGCTCGACCAACGACCACGCTGGGTCTCGACAGGCACGACCAGCACGGAAAGGATCCACGTGAGCACCACCCGCGAGCGCCTCATCGAGGCAGCCTTCGCGCTCTTCGAGGAGCGCGGCTTCGAGGCCACCACCGTCGACGACGTGGCGGGGCGCGCGGGAGTGGGCCGGACGACCTTCTTCCGCGCCTTCGGGTCGAAGGAGGACGTGATCTTCCCCGATCACGCGGCCGTCGTGGGCGCGATCGAGGACCGCCTCGCCACGGCCACCGACGCCACTGCACTGCTCGCCGTCACCGAGGCCGCGCGCCTGGTCCTCCTCCACTACCTGCGAGAAGGCGCCCGCGCCCGCACCCGGTACGAACTCACCCGCAGCGTCCCCGCACTCCGCGCCCGGGAGATCTCCGGCCAGCAGCGCTACCAGCGCACCTTCCGTACGTTCTTGCACGAGTGGATGGGTGGCACCGGCGTCAGCGCCCTGAGGGCTGAACTGATGGCCAACGCCGTGGTCACCGCCCACAACCACGTCCTGCGGCGGTGGCTGCGCGGCGAGGTCGGCGACACGGTGGCCCTGCGTGAGTTTGACGCGGCGATGGCGTACCTGACCACGCTGTTCGACGACCATTCCGGGTCGGGGCCGACCGGCGAGCGGGACCGCGGCGAACCTGCGGCCGTGGTGGTGGTACGAACGGACAGCAACCTCGCCTCCGTCGCCGACGCCGTGCGCACCACCCTCGAAGGACTCCGCACTCAGTGACATCCGCCCCACCCGCGAACGCTCACGGGCGACTGCTGCTCCTCACGCTCGTCGTCATCACCACCGTGACCTCGGTCGTCAGCAGCCTTGGCGCTCCCCTGGTGCCGCTCATCTCGCGGCAGTTCGCCGTCCCCCTGGCCGACGCGCAGTGGTCGTTGACGGCGGCCATGCTGACCTCCGTGGTCGCCACACCCCTGCTCGGTCGGTTCGCGAGCGGTCGGCGGCGCCGTACGGCACTGCTCGCCGTCCTCTGCCTCGTCGCCGCGGGCGCCGCGATGTCGGCGCTGGCGGCCTCGCCCGGACCCGCGGAGCACTTCTGGCTGCTCCTGGCCGGACGATCACTGCAGGGGCTGGGGCTCGGCGTGGTCCCCGTGGCCCTGGCAATCGCGCGCGACGAGTTCGACGGCGCGCACGCCTCCAGGGCCCTCGCCCTGCTCTCGGTCACGACCGTCGTCGGCGCCGGACTCGGCTACCCGCTCACCTCGCTGGTCGCGGACCGCGCCGGGCTCGCGGGAGCGTACGCCTTCGGCGCCGCGCTGATGCTCGCCACGGTCGCCCTCTCGGTGGCGGTCGTCCCCCACAGCCGCAGCGCTGCCCCGAGCGCGGTCGACTGGGTCGGCGGCGCGCTGTTGGGCTTCGGCCTCGTCGGGGTGCTGCTGGCGATCAGCCGCGGCGACGTGTGGGGCTGGGCCTCCCCGACGACCCTCCTCAGTGCGGCCATCGGCGCAGTGCTGGTGGCCTGGTTCGTACGACGCACGCTGCGCGCCACGAACCCACTGGTCGACCTGCGGCTGGCCGTACGCCCGGGACTGGCCAACCCCAACCTCGTCGCGATCGCGGCGGCCGTCGGCATGTACAGCCTGCTGACGATGGCCGTCATCGTCGTGCAGGCGGACTGGGGTCTCGAGCTCGGGGTCGCCGCGGCCGGGTGGGTACTGGTCCCGTACAGCCTCATGGCCGTCCTCGGGTCGCGCCTCGCCCAAGCTATGCGCGAGCGCGCGGGCGTGCGGCACCAGCTCGCCCTGGGCTGTCTGGTCTTCGGCACCGCGAGCGCCCTGATGGGTCTGCGCCACGACTCCCTGGCGGCGGTGCTGCTCGCGATGGGTGTGGGCGGGATCGGCAGCGGCTTCACGTTCAGTTCGATGGCGGTGATCATGGTGCCGCACCTGCCCGCGGGCGAGACGGGGAGCGCCATGGCGCTCAACCAAGTGCTGCGCAGCACCGGCTTCACCATCGGCAGCGCCATCGTGATCCCCCTGATGCACCTGCTCGGCGGCATCGGCGAGACCGGCTTTGCGCGCACGCTCCTGCTGCTCGCGGGCGTGTGGGTGGCCGTGGCTGCGGTGAGCTCGTGGCTCGATCTCAGGACGCCGCCGACCGCCGTCGGTCTCGCGTCCGCGTGAGCGCGGTCCACACCCTCGGCGGCAGGCACCTGGCGGCTCCCATGAGCAGTGCCATCCGCCACGGGAAGGTGATCACCGCCCGCCCGGACTCCAACCCGTCCGCGATCGCGGTGGCCGCGTCCTCGGGCTCGACCATGAACGGCATCGGGAAGGTGTTGTCAGCCGTCATCGGCGTACGGACGAACCCCGGGCACACGGTGGTCACGCGCACTCCCCGCCCCCGTACGGCTCCCCGCAGCGCCTCGAGCAGGTTGATCTGGGCCGCCTTGGTGGCTCCGTACGCCTCCGCTCCCGGCAGTCCGCGGAAGCCGGCCACGGACGCCACCCCCACCACATGACCGTGCTGCCGCGCCACCAGGGGCGGCACCACGACCGAGAGCAGGTTGTTGAGTCCCAGCAGGTTGACCTGCACGTGCTCGGCGAAGACCTCCCGGTCCCACGCAAGGGCGTCGAACCGCTGCCACACCCCGGCACACCAGATGACCATGTCGACGTCCCCCAGGCCGGACCGTACGTCTGCCCAGGCGCGGGCCACGGCGTCGGGATCGGTGACATCCACCGCCACGGGCAGCATGCGGTCGCCTGCAACCTCGGCCAGGGCCTCGGCCCGTCGCGCAGAGATGGCGACAGATGCGCCGCGATCGACCAGTTCCCCTGCCAGAGCAGCACCGATCCCGCTGCTCGCGCCGACGAGCCAGACCCGGGCACCGCGCAGATCCACGACGCTCACGCGGCCATCGGGCGGCTGAGGCGTACGTGCACGACGTCGAGGTAGCCGGACGCAAAGCCAGCCTCGCAATAGGCCAGGTAGAACTCCCACGTGCGCTGGAACTCCTCGTCGAAGCCGAGCGCCGCCACCGTCGCGGTCGACGCGGTGAACTGCTCGCGCCAGCGCCGCAGCGTCTCGGCATAGTGCAGCCCGAACGCGCTCACCGAGTCCACCCGCAGCCCGGTGTGCGTCGAGGTGGTCTCCTCGATCGCGCGCACCGACGGGATCAGCCCGCCGGGGAAGATGTGCTTCTGGATCCAGCCGTACGAGCGGCGCGTGGCCAAGTAGCGGTCATGCGCCATCACGATGCCCTGGATCGCGACCCGACCACCGGGCGCGAGCACGCCGTCGATCGCGGCGAAGTACGTCGGCCAGTACTCCTCCCCCACCGCCTCGATCATCTCGACACTCACCACGGCATCGAACTCGCCGGCCACCTCGCGGTAGTCCTCGAGCCGGACCTCGACGAGGTGCCCCAGCCCCGCCTCCCGTACGCGTGCCGAGGCCAGCTCTGCCTGCTCGTGCGACAGGGTCAGCGTCGTGACGTGGGCACCCCGCCTGGCCGCCGCGAGGGCCAGAGTCCCCCAGCCGGTACCGATCTCGAGCAGCCGCGTCCCCTCGCCGACCTCGGCGAGGTCGAGCACCGCCTCGACCTTGCGGACCTGGGCCGCCGCGAGGTCTTGCTCCGACCACGGGACCGCGTCATCGAACAGCGCAGAACTGTAGGTGAGGGTGCGGTCAAGGAAGGTCTCGAACAGCGCGTTGGACAGGTCGTAGTGCGCCTCGATGTTGCGCCGAGACCCGTCAGGGGTGTTGCGCTGGGCGCGGGGCATCGGGCGATCGACGAGTCGCCGCAGCCGCATCAGCGGCGCAGGAACCGCGCTCGTCATCCGCTCGGCGAACGGCCTCAGTGTGTCGGCGAGGTCGTGACCCTCAGCGACCCGCCAGTCGCCGGCCGTGTAGCCCTCGCCAATCCCGATCTTGGGGTTCGCGGCCAGCCGCCGCCACAACTGCCGCGGACGAACGATCTCCACCGCTCCTTGGGGCTCACCCGCCACGTCGGCCAGGCGCGCGCCGCCGGGGAGCCGGAACTCGACCGGGACCCGCCGGGCCACGCTGCGCAGCACCGAGCGCGCGACGTACCCGCCGACGATGTCGCGCAACACCGCGCCTCGACCCTGCCGGGCCTGCACCGGCCCGTGCCCTGCGGACCGGGCGCCTGCTGCGGCGCGGGACCCGGTGCTCAGTACTGCGCTCATCGAACGGCCTCCTGGGAGTGGACGGGGCGGGGGTGGACGGTCAGGCGGGCCAGCCACAGCCGGATGCCATGCATCCGGATCAGCAGGCTCACGCGGTGGGTGAGGAATGCGTGGCGCACCCACGTACTCACGAGCGCCCGCGGGGTGGCCGGGCGCGGACGGCCTGTGACGGCCGAGGTGAAGACCTTCTCGCCGTCACGTTCGAGGGCGACCGACACTGCCACGCGATCGGTGTCCAGCGTCAGGCGGACGAGGTAGTCGCCACTGACGTCGTTGAACGGCGAGACGTAGAACTCCTTGGGCACCCGGGCACGCCCGTTTGCATCCGGTCGGAGGAGGTAGGCGTGACGTTCGCCGTAGGTGTTGTGGACCTCCATCACCACGGCACGTACGGCCTCGTCGGCGCCGAGCACCCAGAAGACGCTCAGGGGGTCGAAGACGTGCCCCACCGAGCGCGCATGGGCCAGCATCAGGAGGCGGTCCCCGGACTCCACGTCCACACCGCGACGCGCCAGCCACGTCACCAGGTCCCCCCGGATGCCGCCGCCTCGTCGGTTCCCGTCGAGGTGGTCCGCGGCGTCGAAGCGCGCCAGCCAGCGCCACGGCCGACGCAGGTCGGGCAGGGCGTCGAGGTCGACGAGCCACTGGAAGTGAGCGTGCGTGAAGGAGTGGCGCACCGGCCCACGGCGCGTGTGGGAGACCTGGCCGACCACCAGTGCGGGCAGGGCGGGAAGCGTCACCAGCGCACCCCCCACGTGCGGGCCGCCTCGACGCCCGAGCGGCACCCGTCCTCGTGGAACCCCCAGCCCAGGTGCGCCCCGGCGAACGCGAGCCGGTCGCCGCCGGCCGTACGCAGCCGGGCCGCGGCAGCGACGGCGTCGAGGGTGAAGATGGGGTGGGCGTAGGTCATCTCCGCGACGACGCCGCGTGGGTCGCGCCCACCCGAGGGGTTGAGCGTGACCACGAGGTCGTCGCCGGGCTCGGCGTCGAATCCTTGGAGGCGGTTCATCCAGTACGACACCGTCACCGCCTCCGACCGTTGCGCACCGCAGGAGGTGCGGTGGTTCCACGAGGCACGAGCGCGCGGCGGGGGCAGCAGGCTGGAGTCGCGGTGCAGCACGGCGCGGTTGACGGAGTAGCGGATCGCGCCGAGCGCCTCCTTCTCGGCCACGTCGGCATCGACCAGCACCGCGAGCGCCTGGTCGGCGTGCGTGGCGAGCACTGCCCGGGCGAAGGTCTCCACGCGTCCGTCGGCCGTACGGACGTCGACGCCGTCATGGTGGCGCTCGACGGAGGTGACCTCCGCGTGGGTGCGTACGTCATCGAGGCCGGCTGCCACACGCTCCACGTAGGCACGTGAGCCACCCACCACCGTGCGCCACGTCGGCGAGCCCTTCACGGAGAGCATCCCGTGGTGGTCCAGGAAGGCGAAGAGGTGCCGCGCGGGATAGGCCAGCGCGTCCTGGACGCCCGACGACCACACGCACGAGACCAGCGGGACGGCGAAATGGTCGACGAAGTGGTCCGACCACCCTCCCTCGCTGAGGAACTCACCCCACGTCGGGCTGGTGCCCTCGGTGTCGAGGAGTTCGCGAGCGGCTCGGTGGAACCGGGGCACGTCCGCGAGCATCCGCAGGTAGCGCGCATCGGCCAGCCGCCGCGGCTGGGCGAGGAAGCCGGCGAGGCCGCGCCCGCCGGCGTACGCGAGCCCACAGGTCGAGCACTCGATCGACATGCTCATCTCGGTCTCGCGGGTGGAGACCCCGAGCTCGGCGAAGAGGCGCATGAGGTGCGGGTAGGTCCGCTCGTTGTGGACGATGAAGCCGCTGTCCACGGCGACGTCGCGACCTCCCAGCCGGACGTCGTGGGTGTGAGCGTGGCCCCCGAGTCGCGCGTCGGCCTCGAAGAGAGTGACCGGACCGGAGGACGACAGCACGTGGGCGGCGGTGAGACCGGAGACGCCCGCGCCGATGACGGCGACCGAGTCGTGGGAACTGCTGCTTGTGGGTGACATGTCTCCCCCGCTCCTCGGTGCACGACTCCTTGCCGCTGCGCAGTCTCGACGCTAGGGTGTTTGTACAAGGTTTGTCAAAGGTTAGGAGCGAGAATGAAGATAGAACGGACAGTCCAGTCCCCTCGCCCTCCGGCCGAGGTCTTCACCTACCTCAGCGACTTCACGACGACGACGGGCTGGGACCCCGGCACCGTCCGCACGACCCTGGTCGCGGGCGACGGCGGCGTGGGCACCACGTACCACAACGTGTCGCGGTTCCGCGGCCGTCGCACGGAGCTCACCTACACGGTGACCGAGTACGACCCGCCGCTACGCGTGCGCCTGCGCGGGGAGAACGACACCGTCATCGCAGACGACACCATGACCCTGACCGCCACGCCGACGGGAGGCACAGCCGTG
Source organism: Actinomycetes bacterium (assembly GCA_023460975.1). Lineage (GTDB taxonomy): Bacteria > Actinomycetota > Actinomycetes > Propionibacteriales > Nocardioidaceae > Nocardioides. The sequence continues at coordinate 74,472 of JAEWOG010000062.1, read as the reverse complement.
ACATACCGTGCGGACTTCACGCTCAAGGGCGTGGCCAAGGTCGCCACCCCGTTCCTGGCCGGAGCGTTCCATCGTCTGGGCGACGAGGCTGAGGAAGGGCTGCGGACGGCCCTGGCCTGACCTCATGTACACGATCAAGCGAGCGGCGGAGCTCCTCGGCGTCTCCGAGGCCACCCTGCGCGCGTGGGAGCGCCGCTACGGCATCGGCTCCCCCACCCGCAGCGACGCCGGCTACCGCCTCTACGACGACGCGGCGCTGAGTGAGCTCATGGTCATGCACGCGCTCGTACGGAGCGGCTGGTCGGCCCGGGAGGCCGCGACACAGACGCTCCGCCGAAAGACCGACCCGCAGACCGCACCCGACGCGGCGAGCACCGCCGCACAGGTTGAACTGCTCGCCGACAGCGCCGTCACCTTCGACACCACACAGTTGGGCACCCTCCTCGACGAGCGGTTCGCCAGCGGACCGTTCGAAACGGTGATCGACTCCTGGCTCCTGCCCGCGCTCGCGGCCCTCGGACAGGGTTGGGAAGCCCAGCGGCTCACCGTTTCCGGGGAGCACTTCGTCTCCCATGCCGTGACCCGACGGCTCTCTGCCGCGTACGACTCAGCGGGCGAGAATCCGCACGGCCCCAAGGTCGTCATCGGGCTGCCGCCCGGCGCCAGGCACGATCTGGGCCTGCTCAGTTTTGCCACGGCCGCGCGGCGCGTTGGCCTCTCGACGCGGTACTTGGGCGCCGACGTCCCGGTGAGCGACTGGGCTGTCGCCGTCGCCGACACAGGTGTACGCGCGGCCGTCCTCGCAGCGCCCATGGCCGAGGACGGGCCCGCGCTCACGCAGGTGGTCGAGGCGGTCCTGGCCGCCCGCCCCGACCTCGTGGTCGCGGTGGGCGGCGCGGCCCAGGAACTCGCCCCGTCCGCCTGCATGCTGCTGGGCCACTCGGTGTCGCGAGCCGCAGCCGAACTCGCTGGCCGGCTCAGCCGCACCCACACCGCGCTCTGATCAGAGCCTCAGCGCTTGAGGAACGCCTTGATCAGCGTCTGGGACTCCTCGGTCGACACGCTGGCCGCGATCGTACGGGCCTCGTCCGCGCCCGCCTCCTCACGGCTGCGCTCCGCGCTGGAACGGATCAGTCGGCGCGCCTGGCCCAGAGCAAGCGCGGGACCGGCGGCGAATGTGGCCGCGACCGTGCGACCGCGCTCGGCGGCCGCTTCGTCGACCTCAGCCACGAGACCCCAGTCGAGGGCCTGCTCCGCGCCGATCGGCTTGCCGAGCAACGCGAACGACAGCGCCCGCTGCTGGCCGATGGTGCGCGGCAGCAGCCACGACACGCCACAGTCGGGAGTCGCGCCGATGCCGGGATAGGCGAAGACAAACTTCGTCTCGGGCGAGGAGATCACCACGTCCGCGGCCAGCATGAGCCCCAGGCCGGCTCCCGCCACGGCGCCCTGGACGACCGCGACGACCGGCTTGGCCAGGTCGGCGAGGTGGCGGAACGCGGCGTCGAGTTCGGTGGCGAGCACCAGCAGGTAGTCGGCCGGTTCGGGGGCGTCCACGAACGAGGCCACGTCCCCGCCCGCGCAGAAGCGCTTGCCGGCACCCGTGAGCAGGACGACCCGGACGCTGTCGTCGGCGTCGGCCTGCGCGACCGCGGCGGCGAAGGCGCGGGCCGTGGGCAGGTCGAATGCGTTGGCGGCCTCGGCTCGGTTGACCTCGATGTGGGCCACGCCGTCGGCGACGGTGAAGTTGACCACGCTCATGTCAGACCCGCTTCAGCAGGGCCGCGAGCGCCTGGCCGCCACCGATGCACATGGTGACGATGCCGTACTCGAGGTCGTTGCGGACCATGGTCTTGGCCGCACGCACGGTCAGGATCGCGCCGGTCGCACCGACCGGGTGGCCGAGCGCGATCGCGCCACCGTACGGGTTGACCTGGTCGGACGACAGGCCGGCGTCGCGGGCGACCGCGACGGCCTGGGAGGCGAAGGCCTCGTTGAGTTCGATGGTGCCGATGTCGGCGGGCGTGAGGCCGGTGCGCTCGAAGAGGTCCTTCAGCGCGAGTACGGGGGCGTACCCCATCAGCTCGGGCTCCATCGCGCCCGTGGAGACAGCCTCGATCGAGACCAGCGGCGACAGGCCGTGCTCGGCAGCGGCAGCCTCGGTGGCCAGCACCACGGCGCCGGCACCGTCGTTGATGCCCGAGGCGTTGCCGGCGGTCACCGAGCCGTCCTTGACGAACGCGGCGCGCAAGCCCGCGAGCGTGTCCATCGTGGTGGCCGGCTTGGGGTGCTCGTCGACCTCGGCCGTGAACGGCTTGCGACCGCCGACCTCGACGGGCGTGATCTCCTCGGCGAAGGCAGCCTTCGCCTCAGCGGTGTCTGCGCGACGCTGCGACTCGACCGCGAACTCGTCCTGCTCGGTGCGGCTCACGCCGTACTTGGTGGCGACGTTCTCGGCGGTCACACCCATGTGCTTGTTGCTGAACGGGTCGGTGAGCATCCCGACCGTGCCATCGACCAGCGCGCGGTCGCCGAGCTTGTAGCCGTTGCGCGCACCGAAGTCGAGGAACGGCATCCGGCTCATCGACTCGTCGCCACCGGCGACGGTGAAGTCGAGGCCGTTCCAGCGCATCTCCATCGCGGCCGACCAAATGGCCTGGAGGCCGGATCCGCACAGGCGGTTGACCGTGTACGCGGGGGTGCTCTGCGGCAGGCCGGCGGCAAGTGCCACCCGGCGGGCGTTGTACGCGTCCGGCCCGACCTGGCCGATCTGGCCCATCACGACCTCGCGGACCTGCTCGCCCGCCACGCCCGCGCGCGACAGGGCAGCCGTGACGGCGGTGGCGCCGAGCTCGTGGGCGGGGACGTCCTTGAACATCCCGCCGAAGCTGCCGACGGGCGTACGCGCGCCGTCGACGATGACGATCTTCTGCTCACTCATGGGTTCAGCGTAATTCTGTGGACGGAAGGGGTTTCGACAGGCTCAACCAACGGCACGGCCGCCCCCGCCCGTCGCCGGGTTTCGACAAGCTCAACCAGCATCTCCGCCCGTCGAGCCTGTCGAGACGCCCCCGCCCCGCGGGTTTCGACAAGCTCAACCAGCGCACCCCCGGGCTTCGACGAGCTCAACCAGCGGCGCCAGGCTCAGCCAGCGTCAACCCACGGCGAGCAACAGCTGCCGGGTCCGCTCGACGATCTCCGCGTGCGCGGTGTCGCAGGCCTCGCTCAGCACGCCCATCTCGGTGAACCCGTGCACGAGCGACCCGAACCGGAGCAGCTCCGCCTGCACGCCGGCCTCCCGCAGCGCGGCGACGTACGCCTCGCCCTCGTCGCACAGGGGGTCGTAGCCCGCCGTCACGACGAGCGCCGGCGGCAGCCCGGCGAGGTCGCCCACGATCGGCGACAGGCGGGGGTCGTCGAGGTCGACGCTGCTCTCGTCGGGCAGGTACGCGGTGCGGTAGAAGGTCATCTGGTTGCGTTCGAGGCCGTACCCTGACCCGTTCGCGCGGCGCGAGGGATAACTCCGCCGACCGTGGTCCAGAACCGGGTAGATGAGCACCTGGGCACTGATTCGCCCCGGCAGGGCCTGGGCGACCACCGCGGCGAGGTTGCCCCCGGCGGAGTCGCCGGAGACGGCGAGGACGTCGGAGCCGCCGAGGTCGGCGAGGTGATCCGCTGCCCAGGTGGCGGCAGCGACCGCGTCGTCGGTGGCCGCCGGGAAGGGGTTCTCGGGGGCGAGCCGGTAGTCGACGCTGAGCACCGCCGCACCCGCGTCACGGCACAACCGACGGATGGTGTGGTCGTACGTGTCGAGGTCGCCGGTGACGAAGCCCCCGCCGTGCAGGTGCAGGACGGTCGGCCAGGGGCCCTGGCCGGCCGGGAGGAACAGCCGCGCCGGAACTCCCCCGGCGTCGACGTCGCGTACCTCCCCGACCTCGGGACGACGCCGCGCCGGCGACAGGTAGCTCATCGCGCCGCGAGTCATCTCGCGCAGCGACTCGGCGTCCAAGGCCTGCTCCCCCTCCGACCCCTTGCGCATCAGCGCGAACACCTTCTCCAGGGTCGGGTCGAGCGGCTCGGGCTGCGTCGCGTCTGAGGTCATGGCCGGAGGGTAGCGGCCCGGGCCTTGGCCCGGACCGCTCCTCCCACCACGCCGACCGTGCGGCAGAGTCCCGAGGCCGCGCCTCGTTCAGGCCGCCAGGCGCCTGTAGGCCCTCGCCGCCAACGGTACGAAGACAGCCAGCATGAGGGCGGGCCACCCGATGGCCAGGAGCACCGCGTGGTCCGCGAGCAGTCCGCCGTCCGTGCCCGTGGTCCCGGTGGGGTTGGCGAACAGTTCGCGGCACGCCGCGGCCGTCGCGGAGACCGGGTTGAGGTCGGCCAGCGCGGCCAACCAGGCGGGCATCGTCTGCGAGGGGACGATCACTCCGGAGAGGAAGGCAATCGGCCAGACCAGCACCTGCACCGCCATCGTCGCCCCTTCGCCGCGCAGCCGCAGACCCAGGTAGATCCCCAGCCACAACATCGCGAACCGGAGCCACAGCAGCAGCCCGATCGCCAACACGGTGTCCGCGAGAGAGCCGTGGGCCCTCCACCCGATGAGCAACCCGCCGAGCATGAGGACAGCGAGTTCGAGGGCCGAGTTGAGCATGTCCGCACCGGCCCGCCCCAGCGGCACCGCGACCCCGCTGATCGGCAGCGACCGGAACCGGTCGGTGATCCCCTTGCGGGAGTCGGCGGTCATGGCCGACATCGTCGACTCGACGCCGAACAGCATCGCCATGGCGAACATGCCCGGCATCAGGTACGGCACGTAGTCCCCGCCGCCGGGCAGGACGACGGCGCCGCCGAACAGGAACCCGAAGACCAGCACGAGCATGATCGAGAAGGAGACGCCCAGGATCGGGGTCCAGGGTTCCCTGCGCCAGTGCCGCAGGTCGCGTCCAGTGATCAGCAGGCTGCTGCGCACCGCGGACATCGCGCTCATGCCAGTTCTCCTTCGAGGGTCGCGTCGGGGGTCGGCCGTGGCTGACCGGTGAGGTGCAGGAAGACGTCGTCGAGAGTGGGCTGGCGCACGTCGACCCCCACCCCGTCGATGCCGGCGTCGTGCAAGGCCCGACGGGCCGCCTCGACGTCGGCCCCGGGCGGCAGGGTGAGGACGGGCTGGTCGCCGCCGAGGCGACTCTTGAGCTCGCTGGCCGTGCCCTCGGCGATCACCCGCCCCGCGGCCATGACGGTGATCCGGTCCGCCAGGCGGTCGGCCTCGTCGAGGTACTGGGTGGTGAGCAGGACGGTGGTCCCTTCCGTGACCACCTCGCGCACCATCTGCCAGACCTCGGCGCGGGCGCGCGGGTCCAGCCCGGTCGTGGGCTCGTCGAGGAACAGCAGCCTCGGCCGCCGGACCAGACCCGCAGCGATGTCGAGGCGTCGGCACATGCCGCCCGAGTACGTGGCGACCGCCCGGTGCGCGGCATCGGTGAGGTCGAACCGCTTGAGCAGCTCGTCGGCGCGCTGGCGAGCTGCGGTGCGCGACATCCCGTGCAGGCGTGCCAGCAGGACCAGGTTCTCGTGTCCGTGCAGCTTCTCGTCCAGCGCGGCCTGTTGGCCGACCAGGCCGATGGTGCGGCGCACCTCGCGGGGCGCGGTGCGCAGGTCGTGTCCATCGATCCACACCTCTCCCTCGGCCAGTCGGGCCAGGGTGGCGAAGGTGCGTACGGCGGTCGTCTTGCCGGCACCGTTGGGGCCCAGCAGTGCGTGAACGTGCCCGGCTTCGACGGCGAGGTCGAACCCGTCCAGCGCGGCCGTGTCGCCGTACACGGTGCGTAGCCCACGGGCGTGGAGGAGCAAGGCCATCGGGCCCTCCGATCTATATTCGTACGTCGTACGGTGTTTAACGCACCCACCGTAGCATTTGTTCCGTACGCCGTACGAAATTGTTAGGATCGGGGTGTGCCCGAACCCGACGACACCGCGACCACAGCCGCACCCGACCCCGTACTGGCGCTGCTGTGGCGCGACCGCTCCCAGGCGCCACCCGTACGCCGCGGCCCACGCCAGAAGGTCACCCTCGACGAAGTGGTCGCCGCGGGCATCGAGGTCGCCGACGCCGACGGACTGGCCGCACTCTCGGTGCGCGGCGTGGCCCAACGCCTCGGGATCGGCGCGATGTCGCTCTACACCTACGTCCCGGGACGAGACGAGCTCGTCATCCTCATGGTCGACGACGTCCTGGGGCGCACCCCGCTGCCCAGCCACGCCGACGACCTCTCCGTACGGCTGGCCACGGTGGCCGAGTTGGCCTACGCCGAGTTCGTCGCCCACCCGTGGTTGCTGGAGGTCGAGGGACTGCGCGCCTGGCTGGGCCCGCACTCCTCCGAGCGGTACGAGTGGCAACTGGCCGCGGTCGACGGAGTCGGGCTCAACGACATCGACATGGACCAGACCGTGACCCTGCTCGTCGGCATCGCAGCCACGGCCGTGCGCTCCCGGCACGCCGTACTGGCGGCCGAACGTCGTTCGGGCCAGACCGAGCTGGAGTGGTGGACGGCCAACGCCGCCGCCTTGGGAGAGGCGATGGCCGGGCGCGACTTCCCCGTCGCCAGCCGTGTCGGCCAGGCCGCGGGCGAGGCACATCAGGCGGCCAGCGACCCGGAGGGCCAGTTCCGGTTTGCCCTCGAGGTGGCCGTGGGCGGCCTGCTGGCCCGACTGCAGCGCTGACCGTCGCGCGCCGTCCGTTCAGCACGTCACGTGACCGCGCCGCGGGCTCCCACCTCTAGGGTGATCGCCATGACCTCCGAGCGCGACCCCATCCGCGAGGCGCACCGCCAATGGGTGCGCCACGGCTGGGACGACGCAGCCGACGGGATGGCGATGGTGACCTCCGTGGTCCGCGCCCACCAACTGCTGATGGAACGCATCGAGGCCGTCCTGCGCCCCCGCGACCTCACCTTCGCCCGGTACGAGGTGTTGCGCCTGCTGTCGTTCACCCGGGACCAGAGCCTGCCGATGACGCGGCTCGGGTCGTTGCTGCAGGTCCACCCCACCTCGGTCACCAGCGCCGTGGACCGGCTGGTCAAGCAGGGGTTCGTGGAGCGCGAGCGCGGCACCTCCGACCGACGCGTCATCCTGGCCACCCTCACCGCCGCCGGCGCCGAGGTGGTCGAGGAGGCCACCGTGGCCCTCAACGGCGAGGTGTTCGAGAAGCCCGGCCTGGCGCCGGAGGAGGTGCTCAGCCTCACCGGCCTACTGGGGGCGCTTCGCGCCTCAGGCGGCGACCACGTCTCCGACTGACGGGGCGGGGCGTCCCATCCCTCTCAGGTTCCCCCGCATAAGCGGGGGATCCTGAACTTCCTGTGGTTTGCACGCCCCTAGAAGTTCACACTCCCCCGCATATGCGGGGGATCCCACGCCACCTACTTCCGAGTAGGTACTTGGATGTCCTACTATCCAATTACTAGGACTTCCAAGTATTCCGAGGTGCCCCATGCCCGAGCTTCACCAGCCGAAGAATCCCGTACGCCTGGTCACCGCGTCCGCACTGTTCGACGGCCACGACGCGTCGATCAACATCATGCGCCGGATCTTCCAGAGCCAGGGCTGCGAGGTCATCCACCTCGGGCACAACCGTTCCGTCGCCGAGGTCGTGGACGCGGCACTCACCGAGGACGTGCAGGGCGTCGCCGTGTCGTCGTACCAAGGCGGACACGTCGAATACTTCGAGTACCTCGTCGAGCAGTTGCGCGCCGCGGGCGCCGGGCACGTCAAGGTGGTCGGAGGCGGCGGAGGCGTGATCGTGCCCGCCGAGATCGAGCGCCTGCGCGGCTCGGGGGTCACCATCTTCTCCCCCTCCGACGGGCAGCGCATGGGCCTGGTCGGGATGATCAACTCCGTCGTCGCCGACTGCGACTTCGACCCGTGGGACCTGCGCCCCGCCGACCTCACCGCAGTGCTGGCCGGCGACCGTACGGCAGTGGCCCGGGCCCTCACCGGCGCCGAGTCCGGCCGGCTGGGCGAGATGCGCGAGGAGATCCTGAGCGCCGCGGCGGCCTCCAGCGCCCCGGTTCTGGGCATCACCGGTACGGGCGGCTCGGGCAAGTCCAGCCTCACCGACGAACTGGTGCGCCGCTTCCGCGTCGACCAGGGCGACAAGCTCCGCATCGCCGTCATCGCCGTCGACCCCACGCGACGCAAGGGCGGCGGCGCCCTGCTGGGCGACCGGATCCGCGCCAACGCCATCACCAGCCTCGACGGCCACTCCCCCGTCTTCTTCCGCAGCCTCGCCACCCGCGGCGCCCACGAAGTCCCCGAGCACCTCGCGGACGTCATCGCCGTCACGAAGGCCGCCGGCTTCGACCTCGTCATCGTCGAAACTCCCGGCATCGGCCAGGGCGACGCCGCCATCGTGCCCTTCGTCGACACCAGCCTGTACGTGATGACGCCGGAGTTCGGCGCCGCCAGCCAGCTGGAGAAGATCGACATGCTCGACTTCGCCGACACCGTGGCCATCAACAAGTTCGAGCGGCGCGGCGCCAAGGACGCCCTGCGCGACGTCGGACGTCAGCTCGTCCGCAACCGCGAGGCCTTCGGGTCCCAGCCCGACGACATGCCGGTCTTCGGAACCAGCGCCGCCACCTTCAACGACGACGGCGTCACCGCCCTCTACCAGCACCTGCGCGACGACCTCGCCCGACGCGGACTTCCCATCACCGAGGGCGCCCTGCCGTACGTGTCCGTGAAGTCCTCCTCCGGCATCCGTCAGGTCGTTCCCGCCGAGCGCGTGCGCTACCTCGCCGAGATCACTGAGACCGTGCGCGGCTACCACGCCGAGACCGATGGCCTGACCGAGGCAGCTCGGCGCGTGCAGCGGATCGAGGCCGTACGGGATGAAGTGGTCTCGACGAGCGGGGTCTCGACAAGCTCGACCAGCGGGGCCAGCTCGACCAGCGGGGGCAGCTCGACCAGCGGGGGCGAGACCAGCGCGGCAACGGCCGCGCTGGACACCCTGCTCGCCCAGGCGCGCAAGGACGTGCCGCACGAGGTGGCCGACCAGATCACTGCATGGCCGGGCGTCGTGGAGTCCTACTCCGGCGACGAGCAGGTCGTGAAGGTCCGCGACCGCGAGATCCACACCAAGCTGGTCAAGGAGAGCCTGAGCGGCAGCAAGATCCCCCGCGTCGCGCTGCCGAAGTACACCGACCACGGCGAGCTGGTGAAGTTCTGGCGCAAGGAGAACCTTCCCGGATTCTTCCCGTTCACCGCGGGCGTCTTCCCGTTCAAGCGGGACGGCGAGGACCCGGCACGCATGTTCGCCGGCGAGGGCGACCCGTTCCGTACGAACCGGCGCTTCAAGATGCTCTCCGCCGAGGGCGAGGCGACCCGCCTGTCCACGGCCTTCGACTCCGTGACCCTGTACGGCCGCGACCCCGACCCGCGCCCCGACGTGTACGGCAAGGTCGGCACGTCCGGCGTCTCGGTCGCGACGCTGGAGGACATGAAGGCGCTGTACGACGGCTTCGACCTCGTCGCGCCCTCCACCAGCGTCTCGATGACCATCAACGGCCCCGCGCCGACCGTGCTGGCGTTCTTCCTCAACACCGTCATCGACCAGCAGGTCGAGAAGTTCCGCGAGGCCGAGGGCCGCGAGCCCTCCGAGGCCGAGCACGCCGAGCTGCGGGCGTACGCGCTGGCGAACGTGCGCGGCACCGTGCAGGCCGACATCCTCAAGGAGGACCAGGGCCAGAACACCTGCCTGTTCTCCACCGAGTTCAGCCTGCGGATGATGGCCGACATCCAGGAGTGGTTCATCTCCCAGAAGGTCCGCAACTTCTACTCGGTGTCGATCTCCGGCTACCACATCGCCGAGGCCGGGGCGAACCCCATCAGCCAGCTCGCCTTCACCCTGGCCAACGGATTCACCTACGTCGAGGCGTACCTCGCGCGCGGCATGGACATCGACGACTTCGCGCCCAACCTGTCCTTCTTCTTCTCCAACGGCATGGACCCCGAGTACTCCGTCCTGGGCCGCGTGGCGCGGCGCATCTGGGCGATCACCATGAAGGAGAAGTACGGCGCCGGCGAGCGCAGCCAGAAGCTGAAGTACCACGTCCAGACGAGCGGCCGCTCGCTGCACGCCCAGGAGATGGACTTCAACGACATCCGCACCACGCTCCAGGCGCTGATCGCGATCTACGACAACGCCAACAGCCTGCACACCAACGCCTACGACGAGGCCGTCACCACCCCCACCGAGGAATCCGTGCGTCGAGCGCTCGCGATCCAGATGATCATCAATCGCGAGTGGGGCCTGGCGATGAACGAGAACCCCAACCAGGGCTCGTACGTCATCGACGAACTCACCGACCTCGTCGAGGCCGCGGTGCTGGACGAGTTCGACCGGATCAATGAGCGCGGCGGCGTGCTGGGCGCCATGGAGACGGGCTACCAGCGCGGCCGGATCCAGGACGAGTCGATGCTCTACGAGCACCGCAAGCACGACGGCTCGCTGCCCATCATCGGCGTCAACACCTTCCTCAACCCGCACGCCGACGACGCGGAGCCGGTCGAGATCGAACTCGCCCGCGCCACCGAGGAGGAGAAGTCCTCGCAACTCGAGCGGGTCCGCTCCTTCCAGGGCACCCACTCCGCCGAGGCGAAGGAGGCGCTCGCCCGACTCAAGGACGCTGCGGTGTCCGGCGAGAACGTCTTCGCGGTCCTCATGGACGCGGCCAGGGTCTGCTCGTTGCAGCAGGTCACCGACGCGTTCTTCGAGGTGGGCGGTCAGTACCGGCGCAACGTCTGATCCTGCGAGGCCTCCCTGGCCGCGAGCCACGCGGCCAGGACGCCGCCCAGCGCCCCGAACAAGTGGCCCTGCCACGACACCCCGGGCGTGGTGGGCAGCACGCCCCACAGGACGCTGCCGTAGGCGAGCGCGACGACCACCCCCAGCGCGACCTGCCCGAAGTGCCGGGTGAAGAAGCCGCGGACCATCAGGTTGGCGAGCCACCCGAACACCAGCCCGGACGCGCCGAGGTGGATGGTGTTCGCCCCACCCACCAGCCATGTTCCGAGGCCGCCGACGACCCACACGATCGCGGTCACGCGCAGCCACTCGCGCACCCCTGACATGAGCAGCAGGAAGCCCAGCACCAGCAGCGGGCCGGTGTTGCTCACCAGGTGCCCCCAGCCGGCGTGCAGCAGCGGCGCCCACACGATCCCGGTCAGCCCGTCGGCCCCCAACGGCTCGATGCCGTGCGCGTCGAGGCGGTGGGACAGCCCCGTGTCGATGAGTTCGATCACCCACAGCAGTGCGACGAAAGAGCCGATCCAGGTGGCGGCGACGGCGGCACGCGAGCGGGTCTCGGAGCGCGGTTCGAGCGACATGCCCCCAGCGTAGGGTGGCGCCGTGCGCACGGAGTACGACGACCTCGACGCCGCCGTTCGCCTCCCCGACCGGGTGAGCCGCGTGGTGTGCCTGGTGCCCTCACTCACCGAGGCCGTTGCCAGTGTGGACCGTACGGCGTTGGTGGGAGTCACGGACTGGTGCACCCACCCGGCCGACCTCGACGTCACCCGGGTGCGGGGCACCAAGAACCCCGACCTGGCGGCGATCAGTGCCCTGAGGCCCGACGTGGTCATCGCCACCAAGGAGGAGAACCGCGAGCTCGACGTACGCCGGCTGCGCGAGGCCGGGGTGTCGGTGTGGGTCACTGACATCGAGTCCGTCCCGGACGCGATCGCGTCGATGGAGCGCCTCTTCGACGTCGTGCTGCGCTGGCCGCGGCCCGACTGGTTGTCCCGCTCGCGGGCGCTGTGGTGCGGCGACCTGCCCCCGGTGCGCGCCACGACGGCCACGGCGATCTGGCGCGATCCGTGGATGGTGGTGGGCCGCGACACGTTCACCGGGGACCTGCTGGCGCGCGTCGGCCTGCCGAACGTCTTCGCGGACCACGCCGAGCGCTATCCACGCGTGACGGTGTCCGACATCGAAGGCCGGCGCCCCGGCGTGGTGCTGCTGCCCGACGAGCCGTACGAGTTCGGCCCCGCCGACGGGCCGGAGGCGTTCCGGCTGCCCACGCACCTGCTCGAGGGGCGCCTGATCACCTGGTACGGACCCAGCCTGCTCGAGGCGTACGAGACCCTCAGCGAGTGCCGCCCGGGAACCTGAGGCGGCTCAGGGCGCGCCGGCCGCGGCGATCTGCCGCAGGGCGGCGAAGGTCTCGCTCTCGTCCTGCTCGGTGCCGTGGTCGGAGAGCTTGACGATGACGGTGCTGGTCGCAGGGTCGACGAACACGTACTGGCCGTGGATGCCCAGGGCCGAGAAGTCTCCCGACCCGCCGGCCCAGTGCCACCACTGCGCGGAGTAGCCGTTCTCGCCCATCTCCGCGCTGGGAGTGCTGATCCGCTCGATCCACTCCTGCGGCACGACCTGGCGCGCCTCGACGCGGCCCTCGTCGAGCACGAGTTGGCCGATGCGGGCGAAGTCGCGCGCGGTGGCGTTGAGGCAGCAGAAGGCCTTCTCGGTCCCGCTCACCCGGTCGGTGTTCCACAGCGCCGTGGTCTCGGCGCCGATGGGCCCCCACAGGTCGCGGCCGAGCAGCGTCGCGAGGTTCTCCCCGCGCACCTTCGCCACCACCGCACCGAGCAGCTGCGTGTCGACGCTGCGATAGTCGGCCTTCTCGCCGGGGGTGAAGACGAGCTCGCGGTGATCGGCCAGGAACCCGTCGAGGTCGGTGGTCAGGAACAGGCGTGCGGTGCCCGTGAAGGGCCACCACTCGCGGTAGTTCTCGGCGACGGCGACACCAGAGCTCATGTCGAGCAGGTCCTTGACGGTGATCTGGTCGTACTCACCGCCGGTGCGCAGCTCGGGCAGCACGTCGACCAGGAGGTCGTCCTCGCTCAGCAGACCGTCACCGATGGCCTGTCCGGCGAGCAGCGAGACCACCGACTTCGCGACGGACCACGAAGAGAGCCGGTCCGCGGGGCCCAGCCCGTCGGCGTACCACTCCGCGTGGATCTCGCCCTCGCGCAGCACGACGAGCGCCAGGGTGTGCGTGGTGGCGAGGAAGTCGGCCACGGCGACGCGCTCCCCCTTCCACGCCACGTCCTGCGGCATCACGGGCTCTGCGGCGACGGGCAGCGCCCGTACGGCTCCCGCGTTCTCGACCTCACGGCCGGCAAACAGGGCGCCCTGTTCGGACGGATCCGTGGTCAGCAGCCGAGCCAGCGTGGGTGGCGCGGGGACATGCGCCCACGAGGCGCCCACGAAGGCCAGGCCGGACACGGCAACGAGGCCCAGGGCGAGTGCGAGCAGGCGCCGAACGACTCTGCTCACTGCCTGCCTCCGGTCAGTACCATCCGCGCGAACTCTTGAACGACCACGCCGAGCAGGGGCTGCCGTACCGGCTGCGGATGTAGTCCAGGCCCCAGCGGATCTGCACCTCGGCGGAGGTCATGTAGCCCTCGGGCATGTCGTGGGTCGCGGTGAGTGCCTGCGGGATTCCGTACGCCGACGAGCTGGGGTTGTCCGCGTCCACGCGCCAACCGGACTCACTGACCCACAGCGAGTCGAGGCAGTCGAACTGGGAGGCCGCGAAGCCGTACTCGCGCAGCAGCACCCGGGCCACGTCGCGCGGATCGCCGGTCGAGAGGTTCTCCGTACGCGTCACGGCGACGCCCTGGGTGACCGAGAGCGCGGCCGCCTTGGTCTGGTCGATCTCGCCGCGTCGGTCCGAGCGGGAGACGACGGGCGCGCCGCGGCGCTCGAGTTCGGCCGCGGAGAGCGTTCCCTGGGCCAGCGGCGTCATGATCGGGGCGGTGGGCGTGGTCGGGGTGCCCGCGACGACGCCCTGAGTCACGGCGAACCCGGTGACCACGGCTGCGAGTCCACCCAGCGCCACACCGGCCCGCACGGCGCGGGTACGGCGCGACGGCACGGCCTTGTGGCGACCGGGGGCGCGGTGCTTGGGGGCGTACTTCTCGGGTTTCGGCACAGGGTGACCAGGGGGTGAGGCAACGGGGGACGATCGCCCTCGGGGGCGTCCCGGGGCTGACCGGCCCGGGACTGGGCGAGGCCTCCACCTTGCAACACCACCCGCGAGTCCGCACAACTTTGGGGACACCGGTGACGCCTCATTCGTCACACACGCCACACACGTCCCGCATCTCCCGTACGCATCACGAATCGACAGAAGTGACCAGATGGTCACTGGTGCCGCGGCCGCATCAGGCGCTCTGGGCAAGCAACTCCAGCAGTTCCCGGGCCTTGCGCAGCGCCGCACTGCTGCCCTTGCGCGCCGCGATCTCAGCGAGGCCTGGCCACTCGGCGGCCTCACCCAACAGCCCACGCCGACCCGCCTCACGCAGGTGATCGACGTGGAGCAGCGCGACGTCCAGGACGCGGTTGAGCCAGGACGGCACCTTGTCCAGGGTGGCCGCGTGCGCGACCGATTCGGTCAACACCGGCCAGAGGACGGCCAGGGCGGAGGCGTTCTGCTCCATCTGGAGCACCATCTTGGCGGGGCTCACATCGGGCGAGACCAGCAGCCCACGGATGGCGAGGCGGACATTGCCCGGGCCGATGACGCGCCGCGTCACCAGATGAGCGACCAGGTATCGGGCATCGCCCCTCTCGTGGCACAGGGCCGTGAGGATGGCGGCCACCATCGAACTGGTCAGCGGCGTGCCCGGGCCCTCCAGCGGACCGTTCGTGCCGCCCCGCCAGTTGCGCTCCGGAGCACTGACCAGAGCCTGCGACTCGACGTCCCAGCGCAGGTACGCCCGCTCGCCGTCGGCCGGTTCCTCACCGTCGCGCCACGTGACACCGTCGCACTGGCCCTCTCGCTCCAACGCGTACATCCACTGCACCACGGCCCGATGATGCGTCGGCGAGCCGACCGGGGTGATGTCGAGAGCCATCATCCGCCCCGCGCCGCGCCCCGCGACCCAGCCTGCGCGCAACTGCGCACCGTCGTCGATCACGGTCTCCGCCACTGGTGCCCAGACCTGCTCGAAGTCCTCAGGCACTCTCGGATCGGCCTCGGCCTCGGGCGCCGCCGGGCCCGGCGCGGGAAGTCTTCCCACCAGCGAGCGGGCGGCCGCGACAGCGCGCGACGTGCCGGACCGGCCGGCGATCGCGCGGGCTCCGGGCACCTCGAGTGCCGAGGCGGGCGCCAGCCCGGCCGCGGCCGCAGCGCTCACTTCGGGCTCCAGCGCGTCCATCAGTTCGAGCACGTCGGCGGTCCCCGGCAGCATGCGCGGGGCCGCAGCCGAGGCGGCGGCCAACGCATCCAGCATCGGCCACACCACAGCGAGCATCCCGGCGTACGCGAGCTCGCCCAGGACGGCCGCCCGCGCACCCAGGCCGCCGCTGAGGTCGCGCGTGTCCACCTCGCCACGCAACAGCCCCCGAGTCCACGCCTCGTCCACGGCCGTCGCCACGTCGTCCGCAGCACGCTCGTGGGGCTTGGCCTGGGCCGCCAGGAGTCCAGCCACCTGACCGGGGCTCAACGGCGATCCTCGCCGCACCAGCTGCCGGGCCCGCAGTCCGACGCTGTTGTCGAACACGTCGCCGCTGACGCCCCGGCCCACCGCGTCACCCCAGTGCGGGAACGTCTCCAGGTCCGCGCGGGCCCAGCGCTGTCCGACCTCGACGGTGAACGGCTCCGCCCACGCGGGCAGGTCGAAGCCGGGCACGTCCCACCAGCCGTAGTCAGCGCTGCGTACGAGTGCGGGCTCAGCGACGGGCTCCGCCAGCATGGTCGCCAGTAGGGGCCCGGCCTGCCGCCTCTCCTGCCCCAGGACCACGTGGACGGTGGTACGCGCCCGCAACGCCGCCAGCGTCTGCGGCGTCACCAACGCCGGATCGCTGCGGGTCGCAGCAAGGAAGAGGTCCGGTTCGAGGGCATCGACGCCGGCGTCAGCCAGGGCGTCCAGACGCTCCGGCAACTGGGCTGGGTCGATTCGCAGGTCCTCCCACGTCGGGGTGGACAACAGCGTCGGGAGCGCCCCCAGCTCACCGAAGACCAGCGCGTCGCGGGTGGCGATCAGTCCCGTCGTCGACCGCGGCGACTCATCGGGGGGCGTCAGCCAGAACTGGACGCCGCGCAGCCCCACCACGGCGCTCTCCCCCACGCCGGCCAAGGCCGCACGAGCCGCCTCGCGGTCCGTACGAGCCAGCGAGTTGGCCAGCACCAGGAATCGTTCGGAGTGCACGTCGACGACGCCTGAAGGGCGACCCGTCAACCTCGCGGTGGCCTCGGCGAGCGACTCGAGATCGGCGTGAGGCACCTCGAAGAGCGGCACCTGCCACACGGGCGGCACCGGCTGCCACAGCCCGAGCGGCCCCTGGGTCGGGGTCGGCTCGGGGGCCACGTCCCAGTCCCACGCCTGCACCAGGCGTGCAGCGGCGCGCGCCAGCGGGGCGTCCTTGTCGTCGAGGAGCGGGGCGACGGCGGCGCACAGTGCTTCCAACGCGGCCGCTCCCGGCCGCGGCCTCGCGGCGAGGGCCGCCAGCACGGCGCGCCTGGCCTTCTTGGCCTTGACCACCAACGAGAGGGAGACAACGTCGACGAGCTGGTCGTCGGGCACGTCACCCACCAGACGCGGCGCCCACGCCTCGACGATCGCCGAGTCCCCATGGGAGAACGTCGCGACCAGCGCATCGATGCGCTCGCGCAACTCCCCGTCGGTGACGCCAACCTGCCCGTCGAGCAGCCCCTGCCACACGACCCTGTCCCCAGGACGATGCGCAGCATCGAGCGCAGAGAACGCGATCTCCAGAGCCTCGGCGCGCGACAGCAGACCCCTCTCGAGGCCCAGCGCGAACACCTCGTCCAGCCCCGTGGAGCGCGGCGGGATGGGAGTCGAGGCCGCCGCGCGGACGTGGTCAACGAATCGGTCGCCCACGACGGCCAGATCTGCGTCAGTCCCCTCGAGCAGCGCGGTCCGCGCGTACCAGGACCATCCCTCCAGATAGCTCACCGAGTCCGGGATCTCGATCCCGTGGTGGGCGACGAGACGGGCGGCGAGCCACGCGTCGCTGCGAGGAGCGGTGGCGTACGCGGCCGCGAAGGCGGGACTGCGCTCCGCGAAGACCAAGAAGACCGCATCGCGGTCCTCGGGCAGCCGGAAGCCGGCCGCGCGCTTGGCATCGATGCCCACCCGCACCGCGAAGAGCGCGAGCATGTCCTCGGGCACCTCGACGTCGGAGATCCAGCCGTACGTGTTCACGCCGATCTGGCCGAACCTGCCCCAGCGGCCCGACTTGAGGCCTTGGCGGGCGAGGCGATGCTGCTCGTCGGTGCCTCGCGGGAGGGCGACCGCCTCACCGGGGCTGACCCCGCTCCACCCGAGCTGGGTGAAGACGTCCACCGCGGCCCGCAACGCCGCCGAAGCGCTCACTGCTCGTCCTCCTCTGCCGCGTCAGGGACCACGATGTCCCCGGAGACCAACCGAGCGGCCAGCACGTGCTTGCACGGGCCACGCCCTGAACCGTGGGTCAGGAACCAGGTGCATGTGCAGCGCCACTCACCCTCGTGAGGGCGGACCAGATGCTGCGACCCGGTCGCGCGGACCACCCACCTGCCTTGTTCGTCGGCCTCGAGTGCGCCCGCCTCCACGAGCCTGCGGGCCGCGACGAGTCGCGGGTTGTCGCGCTCGACGCGGGTCGGGTCGTCAGGCAGTTCACGGTGGAACCAGGCCTCGTCGTGCGCGTCCCAACCGACCCTGCCCGACGTCGCGAGCACCGCCAGCGCCGAACGGACCCGCGAGGCGTCCAGGGCGGCTCCCCGCGCCAACGCGTCGACGTCGATGACGGGTTCGAAGGCCAGCAGCGCTGCGACCACGTCGGCGTCATCGGCGGCCCCTGGCGCAGCCAGCAGGTCGAGCAGCGCGCCCTCCCCCGAATGCCCGCGCCAGGCCTCGGCCGTCAGCCCCAGCCACAACCTCGCCGCGGGCAGGTGCACCTCGACCAGCGCGGCACCGGACTCCCCGGTGCGCGGCCCGTGCACCGTGAGGCCGGTGACGTGGACCAGCACCCTCTTGAGCGCGCTGAGCCGGTGCAGCCCGGTGACGTGCACGGCACCGGGCACCCGCCGTGCGGTGACCTTGACCGTCCCGGCGCTGGCACTCAGCCACCCGGATCGGCTGGTCCCGGTCGCAGGAGGGAGCGAGGCGATGAATGCCTTGGCGCCCGCCCCTGGCACCTCGAACGCCGGCGCCAGACCACGGTGCAGCTCGGCCGCGTTGCCCAGGCCACGGACCCATCGTGCGGGCATCTGCACGGGCCGCTCGGTGACCGTACGAGTCAGGGTGGCGGCCGTCATGCCGTGATGGCCGACGTCGAGGTGCAGCAGTTGATCGCGCGCGACCGAGCCGAGCGCCGCCCGCGTGGCCGCGCCGATGTCGACGTTGGTCGTGCCGTGGGCGATGTCGCCGCCGTCGAAGCCCGCGCCGAGCAGGTCCAGGCGCGCGTACACGCTGTTGCAGGCCGAGAAGCTCTCCGCCCGGAGCCGATCACCCTGCGCGGTCAGCACCGGATCGCGCATCGTGCTTGGCACGTACTGGAAGTAGCGCGTGGCCGTCACGTCCGCCAGCGTCACCAGCCCGCGCGCGAGCACCTGGGGCTCGGTCGCGAAACCGTGGAAGAAGCTGGGCGAGTCCTCCACCCCGGCCGGCGTCAGCCCGGGGGCCAGTGCAAGGGCCAGGCCGCGCTCGCTCAGCGACGACTCCTCGACGAACCCCCGTGCCTTCATGCGCGGAGGCTAGCAACCACCCACCCTCCGCCGGCCGAGCTTGAGCGCGCTGGTCGAGCTTGTCCGCTGGTCGAGCTTGTCGAGACCCCATCGCCGCTGGTCGAGCCCACCCGCTGGTCGAGCCTGTCGAGACCCACCGCCGCCGGTCGAGCCCACCCGCTGGTCGAGCTTGTCGAGACCCACCGCCGCTGGTCGAGCCTGTCGAGACCCCGTACGCCGAGAGACCCTGGTTTCGACAGGCTCAACCAGCAGGGGCATCGGGGCCCTGGTTTCGACAAGCTCAACCAGCGAGGCCAGCGGGCCGTGTGTTGCTCAGAGCGTCACGCCCTCCAGCATCTGGGTGACCAGGGCAGCGATCGGCGAGCGCTCCGAGCGGGTGAGAGTGACGTGGGCGAACAGCGGGTGCCCCTTGAGCTTGTCCACGACCGCCACCACGCCGTCGTGGCGTCCCACCCGCAGGTTGTCGCGCTGGGCGACGTCGTGGGTGAGCACGACCTTGGAGTTGGCTCCGATGCGCGACAGCACGGTGAGCAGGACGTTGCGTTCCAGCGACTGCGCCTCGTCGACGATGACGTACGAGTCGTGCAACGAGCGGCCACGGATGTGCGTCAGCGGCAGGACCTCCAGCATGCCCCGGTCAAGGACCTCGTCGATCACGTGCGGTGAGGTGATCGAGCCCAGCGTGTCGAAGACGGCCTGGGTCCACGGCGACATCTTCTCGGTCTCCGACCCCGGCAGGTAGCCGAGCTCCTGACCGCCCACCGCGAAGAGCGGGCGGAACACCACGACCTTCTTGTGCTGGCGCCGCTCCATGACGGCCTCCAGCCCCGCGCACAGCGCCATGGCCGACTTGCCGGTGCCCGCCCGGCCACCCAGCGACACGATGCCCACCTCGGGATCCAGCAACATCTCCAACGCGATCCGCTGCTCCGCGGAGCGTCCGTGGATGCCGAATGCTTCGCGATCGCCGCGGACCAGGTGCACCTGCTTGTCGGGCCCGACCCGGCCCAGCGCGGTGCCGCGCTCGGAAACGAGGACGAGCCCGTTGTGGCACGGCAGGTCGCGGGCCTCGGCGAGCGCGAGCACGCCGTCCTCGTAGAGCTCGTCGAGCTCGGCAGCGCCGACCTCGAGCTCGGTCATGCCGCTGTAGCCGGTGTCGGAGTCGCTGATGGCCTCCGCCCGGTACTCCTCGGCCGCCAGCCCGACTGCAGACGCCTTGATGCGCAGCGGGAGGTCCTTCGACACCAGGGTCACCCGCGCGCCCTCGTCGGCGAGGTTCTTGGCCACCGCGAGGATGCGGGTGTCGTTGTCGCCCAGGCGGAAACCTGAGGGCAGCGAGGTCGGGTCGGTGTGGTTGAGCTCGACGCGCACACTGCCGCCCTCGTCCCCGATCGGGACTGGCTTGTCGAGGCGACCGTGCGTGATGCGCAGCTCGTCGAGCATCCGCAGCGCCGAGCGGGCGAAGAAGCCCAGCTCCGGGTGATTGCGTTTGCCCTCGAGCTCGGTGATCACGACGACCGGCAGGACCACCTCGTGCTCGGCGAACCGGCGCAGCGCCCCTGGGTCCGCCAGCAGAACGCTGGTGTCGAGCACGTACGTGGTGGGCTGGGCTTGCTGAGTGTCGGCCACGACTTCCCCTAGTCGGGTCGGCGCGCGCACTCTTCGCCCGGCCCCTGTTCAGCAGTCGGAACAGGATGCCCGAAGACCGGAGTGCCGGCCTCCCCGAAGGCCGCAGCGCGCCGGATCACCGGCAGCGACTGAGCGCTTCATGCGGTCGTGAATG
Organism: Actinomycetes bacterium; assembly: GCA_023460975.1. GTDB lineage: Bacteria > Actinomycetota > Actinomycetes > Propionibacteriales > Nocardioidaceae > Nocardioides. The sequence goes on along the minus strand of JAEWOG010000062.1, from coordinate 53,940 downwards.
CTCACGAACGGGCCTCCTGGTCACGGCCGGCTTCCCCACCTGCCGATGCGGCGAACGTACGCCCGCACTCGGGCGCCTCGTGTGCGCCACGCCACAACGACATGTGAATTTCAGGTGACGCCACGGACATGCGCGAGCGCCCGCGGCACACCCACAGGGGCAGCCGCGAGCGCTCGCGTCACGACAGGCGCGTCAGGTCAGGACGCGGAGAGGATGACCCGTCCGCCGCGCGGCAGGAAGGCAGCACGCATGTCGGCGCCCACGAGATCGGGCACCGCGACCGGCAGCACCTCGGCCAAAGCCTCGGCGTCCCACGCCGGGCAGGTGCCGTCGGCCTCAGTCACGTGCAACGCGCCGGAGGTGCCGTCGAGCGTGTACGTGCCCGCGAACGTCAACCCACACCCGGTGTCGGCGCTGAAGCTCCCGTCGTTGCCCAGCGACAGCAGCGGGCTGCCCGCCTTCGCGCTGGTCACCCAGAACAGGCCCGGCAGCAGGATCATCGCCCCCGGCTCGCCGGCGCGAGTGAACGAACGCTTCGTGCCCTTGGCGTCCGTGAACGTGAGCGAGGGCACCTCGCCGTCGACGACCCTGGCCTTCATGACGCCGCGGAATGCCTTCACCAGCGGCTGCTTCTTGTGCTTGCCGCGACCCAGGCAGTCGCGGTCCTCGACGTGCCAACGGTTGATGCGGATCCGGCCGGACGGCAGCGCCTTCCAGCGGGCCTCGTACTCCAGGCAGCCGTCGACCGCCTCGACGTCACCGTCGGCGTCGAAGGAGAGGTACACGCCGTACTGGCGCGCGTTGGGCGAGAACGCCTCCGCGTCACGCAGGTTCCACGATCCGACGACATCCGCAGCTGCCGGAGCCGAGCGGGCCACCGCTGGCTCGGCCGTGGCCGCCGTCGCGCCTCCACCCGCCAGCCACTGACCTCCGACGAGCAACGCGGACATAGCCAGCGCGGCCGATGCCGTCGCTGCGATGACTCTGCGCCCTACTCCCGTTGTGTGCCCTGCGATCATGACGTGCCTCCCCGAAGACCGTGGCTATGACGCGCATCACCGTAGCGGTGAACGGCCGCGAGCGACACCCATTCGCCGCCACGGTGGTCGTTCAGGCGCACAGACCCACGCGGCCCCGACCGCACACTGCGTGCGGCATCGGGAGCGCCCTGGGGCCTCAGGTCTTGGACGAGGGGGTGGCCAGTGAGAGGGAGATGCGACCTTGGCGAGGCGCCACGTGCGCGACCAGGGTCTCGCCGAGCAGCTTGGCAGGGGGCGCGGGCAGCATCTCGTTGACGAGCGCGGTGTCCCACGATGGGCAAGTGCCGTTCATCGAGTCCACGGTCATCGTGAAACTCGTGCCCTCAGGTGGAGCCCAGGTGCCGCTGAGGGTCAGCCCGCAGCGGAAGTCGAGCGTGTAGGTCTGGTCGGCATCGGCGTTGATCCACGGGCTCCCTGGCTGGTCATCCATGTGGAACCACATGCCGGGGAGGAGGTACATCCCACCTCCCGGACGGAGGGTGAGTGCGGACGCGCCCTCGGCCTTCAGCACCAGCTTCTCGCCGTTCTTCTTCTTGCGGACGGTGACCTCGCCCGAGAGCGCCTTGACGAGCGGCTGGTCCGACACCGCCCCGAGACCGATGCAGTCGCGGTCAATCGCCTTCCAGCCGCCCACCTTCACTGTGTTCGGTCCGGCGGAGCGCCACTTGCCTTCGTAGATGATGCAGGCGTCGATGGCACTCACGACGCCGCCATCCTTGAAGGTCACGGACACGCCGTACTGGCGGGCGTTGGGAGACAGGGCCTTCCCATTCAGCACGGACCACGAGCCACCCACGAGCGCCCCAGCGCCGGGACGAGCCTGCGCCGCACCCGCGTCCGCCGCTCCGCCACCGCCTCGGACGGCCACCCCCCACACCAGTGCCGCGGTGAGCACCACCACCGACGTCCCTGTCAGCAGCCATCGTCGCGACCCCGTGAGCCATCCCGCCATGCCAGTCCCCCTGGTCGACCGTGTGTCCTCTCACCGTAGCGACCTCGAACGGTGCGCGAGAAGGGATGGACCGGCCGGTCTCAGCCCAGCAGGCCCCGCCGACGGGCGACGGCGACGGCCTCCGTACGACTCGAGCAGTCCAGCTTGGCGAGGATGTTGGACACGTGCACCGAGACGGTCTTGGCGCTGATGAACAACTGCTTGCCGATCTCCCCGTTGCTGCGCCCCTGGGCGACCAGCGCCAGCACCTCGCGCTCACGTTGGGTGAGCGACGGACCGCCGCCTGTGGGAAGGTCGCCACCGAGGATGGTGCAGGCCTGGGCCACCACGGCCACCGCCCCCAGCGCGCGGGCATTCGCCAGGGCGACCTCGGCCGTCTCCACCGCCGCGCTCCGGTCCCCCGTCGCTGCGAGGATCCTCGCCAGGACGATCCGAACCCGCGCCAGTTCGTGGACGTGGCCCAACCGCTCGAAGGCGGCTTCCGTGCTGCGCCACGCTCCCACCAGGGTGTCGGGGTCCACGTCCTCGGCCCCGCACAGCCACCGCATGCGCTCCGCCTCGGCTCCCAGGCGTTCCCGCCACGCGACGCCCTCCGGCCCCCACGAGCAGTCGCCCTCCCGAGCAGTGACCCAGGTGCGTTCGCCGTCGGCACGCAGGTGCGCGGCCCTGGCCAGCAGGTCGGCTCGCCGCGCGGCGGGCACCTGGGCGAAGCCTTCGCCGGCCGCCCAAAGCGCCTGCGCCGCGAGCCGCACCCGCGCCCGGAAGTCGGGTCCCCACATCTCGGTCAGGGCCGTGACGGCCTCGTCGTAGATCTCGAAGGCACGCATCGGATCCGACTGCGCCGCCGCCATCGCGAAGTCCGCCTCGACTCCCCACACCACCACCGCGCCGTCTGCCTCCCAGTGCTGGCGCATCGAGGTGATGGCGGCGCTGACGTCCTCCCCGCGCGCCTGCCTGATGGGCGTACGGACGGTGTCCAGGATCGCCCGCAGCACCGCCGAACCACCTCGTACGCGGGTGAGCGCGAGGGCCTCGTCCCACTCGCCGCGCAACGACCGTACGTTGGCCAGCTGCCACCTCGACTCGAAGCCGTACGGCGCCCACACCTGCCGGCCGCGCTCGGCGCGCTCCAGGGCGGAGGAGAACCACAGCACCGCGTCGTCGAACTCGCCCGCGTCCTGATGCGACCTCGCCAACAGGAAGCGACCTCGCAGCTCTGCCTGGAGGGCGCCGGACTGTTCGGCCTGCTCGACCGCGTCGACGAGCGCTGCGCGCAGGCCTGCGACGGATCGCGAGTCCTTGAGGCTGCTCAGCGTCATCGTCGCCTCGGAGGCCACCACAGCCATGCCGAATCGTTCGGCGAGGGCGAGTGAGGCGATCGCCGGGGCGCGCGCCTCGTCGATGCGCCGGTACCAGTAGAGGACCTTCGCGTGGTTGGCCAGGACCCTCGCCCGCAGGCGGCTGTCGTCCTCGCCCACCAGCTCCACTGCCTCAGCCGATGCCTCGATCGGGTCGCGGCGCGGGTTGTCGGACAGGCCGGTCGCCAGCGCCAGTGCGCTGAGCATCCGGGCGCGCTGCTCGGCGGGTGCGGCGTCTCCCGCGGCCTTGAGCTGTTCGTGGAGCAGAGCCGCAGCCCGGTCGGCGTCCCCTGCGGCCACCAGGGCGTCCGCAGCCGAGGAGGCGAGGCGAGACGCGTCGAATCCAGCGGGCACCTCGCGTACGCGGCCGACCAGCTCGAGGGCCTGCTGGTAATGGTGCGCGGCCTCGTCCGGACCACCGACGAGCAACGCCTCGTCACCCGCGCGGATGCTGGCGTCCAGCGCCGTGTCGAGGTCGTGCGCCAGCAGGGCATGACGCGCCAGTTCCGCTGCGGTGCCGGCGGTCCCGTCCGCTTGGAGAGCGGCGGCGCACGCGGCGTGGAGGCGTACGCGCTCGCCGGGCAGCAGGTCGTCGTAGACGGCCTCGCCGAGCAGCGCGTGGCGGAACGCGTACCCGCTCGAACGGGTCACCAGGACGTTGTGCTCGACGGCCGTACGCAGCGCCACGTCCAGCGCGTCGTCGTCGAGCTCGGAGACGGCCCGCAGGAGGTCGTGCGAGACCGTGCGGCCCGAGACGCTGGCGGCGCGGACGACCGTCCGCGCCGCGTCCTCGAGCCGATCCAGCCTCATCAGCAGCAGGTCGGCCAACTCGGTCGACATGGCCCGGCCCAGGCCAGGCGTGGCGCCGGCGAGTTCCTCGGCAAAGAACGCGTTGCCCTCGGCGCGGGCCACCAGGTCACGCATCCGGCTCGCCGGCAGCGGAGCCGGCACGAGGGCGGAGACGAGCGCGCGGACGGCGTCGTCGGGCAGCGGGCCGAGCGAGATGCGGGCCACGCGCGGCAGCCTCGCCCACTCCGCCACCAGGCGTCGCATCGGGTGACGGCGGTGCAGGTCGTCGGTGCGACACGACGTCACCACCGAGACCCGCCCGACGAAGGGGCGGGTGAACAGGAAGCTGAGCAGGTCGCGGGTCGACTGGTCGGCCCAGTGGAGGTCCTCCACCACCAGGAGCACCGGCGCCTGCAGTGCCGCCTCCTCCAGCACCGCGTGGACGCCCTCAAACAGCGCCGTACGGTCGGAGGCCGCCCCCTCGCCGTGCAGCCCCGCCCCAGCGCGGTCCGGATCCATGACGCGTCGGCCCGGCCGAAGCCGCGTCAACGCCGGGCGCTGGGTGGCGACGCGGTCAACGACGTCGGGGTGCTCGGCGTCGAGGCGTCCCAAGACCTCCGAGAACGGCAGGTAGGGCAGGGCGCTGTCGCCGAAGTCGAGACAGTGGCCGGCCAGCACCATCCAGCCGGCGTCCGTGGCGACCTGAGCCAGTTCATCGAGTAGCCGGGTCTTGCCCACCCCCGCGTCGCCGGCGACCAGCACCGACCTGGCCGGGCCGTCGGCTCCGAGTCCGACCAGGTCGACGAGCTCGCTCAGCTCGGCGTCCCGGCCGACCATGGTGGGGGCGGCAGCGATGGGCACGTCGGCCATCATCGCCCATCCACCCCCACGGGGATCGCTCCCGCCCGGGCCGACCTCTCCGGGGCCGACCCCGCCCGGGCCGACCTCGCTCAGCGGGGTGAGCACCTTCACGGCCGCGAGTCGGCGCGGCGGGCGGCGCGTTGGGCCCGACGCTCGGACCGGACTCCGTCGGAGATGCGGGCGACCCGGTACTCCATCTCACTCACCACGATCATGTGCCTGGTGAAGTCCATCGTTGCCTCCTCCTCGTGGGGACGGTGGTGTCCCTGAGGATGAGATTCCTCGTCTGAGGTAGCCCGGCACATCGGGCAGGTGCCCTATTCGCTGTGGGTGGGGTACCTCAGATCCCGCCCGAGCACCTCAGGCGCCGAAGCGGCGCTCGCGCTCGGCGTAGGCGCGGATGGCACGCAGGAAGTCGACGCGGCGGAAGTCCGGCCACAGCGCCTCGCAGAAGTAGAACTCCGAGTGCGCCGACTGCCACAGCAGGAAGCCACCGAGACGCTGCTCGCCCGAGGTGCGGATCACGAGGTCGGGGTCGGGCTGCCCCTTCGTGTAGAGGTGTTCGGCGATGTGCTCGACGTCGAGGAGCTCTGCCACCTCCGACAGCGTGCGTCCCTCGGCTGCCGCCTGCTGGAGCAGGGACCGTACGGCGTCCGCGATCTCGCGCCGTCCGCCGTACCCGATCGCCACGTTGACGATGAGCCCGTCGACGTCTCGGGTCTTCTCCTGGGCCGCCTTGAGAGCGGCGGCCGTCTCGGGCGGCAGCAGGTCGAGGGCGCCCACGGGGTTGACCCGCCAGCGTCCGGTGCTCGCGAGCGACTCGACCGCGCCCTCGATGATGCCGAGCAGTCCCGTGAGTTGGTCGGCCGGGCGCGAGGTGAGGTTGTCGTTGGACAGCAGCCACAGCGTCACGACCTTGACGCCGACCTCTTCGCACCAGCCCAGCAGGGGGAAGATGTTGTCGGCGCCCGCCTGGTAGCCCTGGGCGGTGTCCATGCCGACCGCCTTGGCCCAGCGCCGGTTGCCATCGAGCATGACGCCGATGTGCTGTGGGATCTGGTCGGCCGGCAGGTTGCGCACCACCCGCGACTCGTACGCGGGGTACAGCACCTTGCGCAGGGCGTCCTTCAACTTGGCCACGGACTCGATGCTACCGACGCCACGTTGTGGAAGACGGCTGACGTGCCTACCTACCCTCCCGTAACTTGGACGCATGAACGACGTGCTGCGCTCTCGCATGGACGAGATCCACGATCACCTCGACGAGGTGATCGCCGAGGTCAAGCCTCGCCTGCGCGGGTGGCTGCACGCCGTCACCGCGCCGCTGACGCTGGCGGCTGGGGTCGTGCTCGTCGTGCTCTCCCCCGACGCCAAGACCCGCGCGGGCGCAGCCATCTTCGCCCTGTCGGCCGTCGTGCTCTTCACCGTCTCGGCGGTCTACCACCGCGGCCGCTGGTCCCCCCGGGTCCACGAGGTGCTGCGACGCTTCGACCACTCCAACATCTTCATCCTCATCGCGGGCTCCTGCACCCCGTTCGCGCTGCTGCTCCTCGACGGCACCGATCGGTGGGTCATGCTCGCGATCAGCTGGGGCGGAGCCCTGGCGGGCGTCGTGATGAAGGTGCTGTGGGGTGGCGCGCCCCGCTGGATCTCGGCCCCGATCTACATCGCGCTGGGCTGGGCCCCGGTGTTCTTCTTCGGCGGGTTCATCCGCGGCGCCATGGCCGACTACGGCGTCGGCATGGGGACGGCCGTCATCACCCTCGTGGTGGTCGGCGGCGCGCTCTACACCTTGGGCGCGGTGGTCTACGGCACGAAGAAGCCCAACCCGTGGCCCCGCTGGTTCGGCTTCCACGAGGTGTTCCACACCTTCACGATCCTCGCGTTCGTGACCCACTACGTCGGCGTCTCGCTGGCCACGTACTCCCTGCGCTGAGGCTGCCGGCCCCGCTCAGTCGTCGAGCCCCGCTCAGTCGTCGGGCTCGGTGAAGCCCACGACCAGTCTCTGGACCAGGTCGGGGCTGATGCTGCTCGCTGCGTCCGCGCCCTCGCACACGGCGCCGCTGCCCAGGGCGCTGACCGTCATCGCGTGCAGGTGGACGCCCATGACCACCTCGGCCAGCTGCTCCAACGGCACCGAGGCCCGGCGCCCGAGGCGTGCCAACGCATCGCCCAGGACCTCGATGACCTCCTCGCGCAACTCCCCCGTCACGCCGATGAGGACCTCGCGCGCCCGCTCGTCGCGCAACGCGAGCAAGGTGAACTCCGAGTGCAGCACCAGCCACTGGTTGCCCGGCATGCCGATCGAGCCCAGCAGGTCCGCCACGACGGCGAAGTCGAACTCCTCCGCCCCGATCGCGTCGATGCGCTCGCGGGCCTGGGCGAGCATCTGGCCCGCGCCGCGCTGGAAGACCTCGAAGAACACCTCGTCCACACTGGAGAAGTTGGAGTAGAAGGCCCCGCGGGTGAAGCCGGCGGCGCCCACGAGGTCGTCGACCGTCACGCGCTTGAGGCCCTTGTCCACGAACACTCCGACGGCTGCCTCCAGCAGCCTCTCGCGGGTGTTCTCTCGGCTGCGCGGAGCCGTACGCGCACTGGCGCTCCGCACTGACTTGGTCGACGACATGGTGCCCATCGTCACACGCCTCTCGATTCGTTTCTGTATTCAATACGATACAGTATCGAATCGTGTCCTCGTTCTTGTACCGCCTCGGTCGCACCACAGCCCATTCCACCCGCCGCGTCGTCGCCGCGTGGGTGCTGCTCCTGGTGGCCCTCGCCGCGGGGGCGGTCACGCTCGGAGGCACGCTGCAGGAGGACCTGACGATCCCCGGCACCGAATCGCAACAGGGCATCGACCAACTCGACGAGCGGTTCCCCCTCCTGGCCGGCACCTCGGGCCAACTCCTCTTCGTCGCTCCCGAGGGCGAACGCGTCGCCGATCACCGCGACGACGTGGAGCAGGTCCTCGCGCAGGTCGAGGACGTCGACCACGTCGCGATGGTCCTCGACCCCCTCGAGAAGGGCAACGAGTTCACCCTCGCCCAGGACGGTCGCTACGCCGTCGCACAGGTCCAGCTCGACGTTCCCCTGGACGCACTCGACGACGACACGCTCCCCGACCTCGAGGCCGCTGCCACCCTCCCTGACAGCAGCGGCCTCGACCTCCACCTCGGCGGGTCGGTCTTCACGACCACCGAGGTCGCCGTGAGCGCCACCGAGGGCCTCGGGGTCCTGGTGGCGCTCGCGGTGCTTGCCATCACCTTCGGCTCGATGCTCGCCGCAGGCCTGCCGATCCTCACCGCCATCGTCGGCGTCGGCGCCACCATGGCCGGGCTGTTCGCAGTCGCCAGCGTCACGACGATCACCTCCACGACCCCGACGCTGGCCATGATGATCGGCCTCGCGGTGGGCATCGACTACGCGCTCTTCATCGTCTACCGGCACCGCACCCAGTTGGCAGGCGGCATGGCCGTGGACGAGTCCGTCGCGCGCTCGGTTGCCTCGGCCGGCAGCGCGGTCATCTTCGCCGGGGCCACGGTCGTGATCGCCCTGTGCGGTCTCGTGGTCGCCCGCATCCCGTTCCTGACCGTCATGGGCGTCGCTGCGGCCGCCGGCGTCGCGGTCGCCGTCCTCGTCGCGCTCACCCTCGTCCCGGCCCTGCTTGCCCTGGCCGGCGAGCGGCTGCGCCCGGCGGCGTCCTCACGCTTTGCCCGCCGTGTCGGCGACGGCCCCGAGCAGCTGCGCACGTTCGGAGCCCGCTGGGTCACCTGGGTGACCAAGGCGCCCGCCGTGACGCTGGTCGTGGCCACCCTCGCCCTGCTCGCGCTGGCGCTGCCCGCGAAGGACCTCGCCCTGGGACTGCCCGACAATGGCACGAAGGACCCCGGCACGGCGCCGCGGGAGACGTACGACCTCATCACCGACGCGTACGGCCCCGGCTACAACAGCCCGCTGCTCGTGACCGTGGACATCATCCGCAGCACCGACCCGCTCGCACTCGTCGACGAGGTGGCCGCGGACATCGCCAGCCTCGACGGGGTCGCTTCCGTCCCGATGGCAACCCCCAACCCGACCGCCGATCTGGGCATCATCCAAGTGGTTCCCACCACGGGCCAGACCGACCCGGCCACCGCCGACCTGGTCCGCGAGATCCGCGCCCTCGCCCCCACGATCGAGGCCACCCACGACGTCACGGACCTGACGGTGACGGGCCAGACCGCTGTCGCGATCGACGTCTCCGAGCGTCTCTCCTCGGCGCTGCTGCCGTTCGGGGTGGTCGTCGTCGGGCTCTCCCTCATCCTGCTCACGATCGTGTTCCGTTCGATCGCCGTGCCGCTCAAGGCGACGGCCGGATATCTCCTGTCGGTGCTCGCCTCGTTCGGTGCCGTCGCGATGGTCTTCGAGTACGGCTGGGGTGCCGAGGCCCTCAACGTCGCCAAGGTCGGACCGGTCATCTCGTTCCTGCCGATCATCCTGATGGGTGTCCTGTTCGGCCTGGCGATGGACTATGAGGTCTTCCTCGTCTCCCGCATGCGCGAGGAGTACGTCCACACGGGCGACGCGGCCCGCTCCGTCCACGTCGGCTTCGCCTCCAGCGCGCGCGTGGTGACCGCAGCCGCCATCATCATGATCGCCGTCTTCGCGGCCTTCGTCCCGCACGGCGACTCGGTGATCAAGGCCATCGCGTTCGGCCTCGCGGTGGGCGTGTTCGTCGACGCCTTCGTGGTGCGCATGACGATCGTCCCCGCCGTCATGGCGCTGCTGGGCGACCGCGCCTGGTGGCTGCCCAAGCGCCTCGAGCGTTCCCTGCCCCACCTCGACGTCGAGGGCGAGGGGTTGGCCCACCACGTCGCCCACGAGGAATGGGTCGCGGCACATGGCCCGGCACCGCTGCGTGCGGTCGACGTCGTCCTCGAGGATGAGCGCCTGCGCCCGCTCACGGCGCCCGTCAGCACCGTCGTACGACCAGGCGAGCTGCAGGTCGTGGCGAGCCCCGATCCCGTCGTACGGGCGGCGTTCCTCGCCGCGTGCGCAGGGCGGCTGGCCAACGCCTCGGGCACGCTCATGGTGCTGGACCGCCTGCTGCCGGAGGAGTCCGCAGCCGTGCGCTCACGCGTGGCCTGGTTCGACCAGTGGCCGGGCGAGGAGGCACTGGCCGACCTCACGGCGACCCCGCTGCTGCTCGTCGACGGCGTCGATGCCGGCCTGGACGCCCACGACAGCGTCGGGCGAGCAGAACTCGAGGCGCGCTGGCTCCGGCTGGCGGACCTGGCCCAGTCGGGCACCGCGGTGCTCGCCGGAGCCCGGGCCCACCTCCCCCACCGCCCGCACTCGGTGCTCGACCTGACCGACCCATCCGAGCCGCGCCTCACCGCCCACCCGGAGCGGGCAGCCGACCACCAGCCCAGCCGTACCCAGGAGTCCCTCGCATGACCAGCACCCGCACCCGCCGCCTCGGGATCGGTCTCGTCGCCGCCCTCGCCCTCCCCGCCGCGCTGGGAGCGCTGGCCGTGGCCTCGGTCGGCGACCGCGTGGACGGGCTCCGCCACCTCCCTGCCGCCGTCGTCAACCTCGATGAACCCGTGACGCTGGGCAAGGGCAAGGACGCCCAGGTGATCGCCGGAGGACGCCTCATGGCGGCCGGCCTCACCTCCCCGAGTGCGTCGCAGGACGCCGGCCTCGACTGGGAGTTGGCCACCGCGACCACGGCGGAGGAGGGCCTGGCGGACGGCACGTACCGCGCAGTCGTGACCATCCCGGCCGACTTCTCCGAGACCCTCGCCACCGTCACCTCGACCAGCCCGCAGCAGGCAGGCGTCACGATCCGCACCGAGGGCGCGGACGGCGATGTCGTCGGCGCCGTCACCAGCGACGTCGGCGAGGTCGCCGCGGCCCGCCTCGGGCGGACCATCACGACCTCCTACCTCGCGGGGATGTACGCCCAGACCAGCGCGCTGGGCGAGCAGCTGGGCGATGCCGCCGACGGAGCCGCCCAGCTGGCAGACGGCGCGAGCAGCCTCACCGGCGGCGCCACCCAGCTCGGCGAGGGCGCGGCGCAACTCACCGAGGGCGTGTCCACGCTCGGCTCCGGTGCCGACCGGCTCTCCGAGGGCGCCACCCAGCTCGATGCCGGCACGGGCGACCTCGCCGCTGGCCTCGACCAACTGCGCGACGGAACGGGCCGGCTGAGCAGTGGCACCGCCGACCTCTCCGACGGCGCCGGGACCCTCAGCGACGGCCTCGGCACCCTCGCCAGCGGCGCCCAGGAACTCTCCGGCGGGACCGCGTCGCTCGCCTCGGGAGCCCGGGACCTCGACGGCGGGGCCGCCACCCTGTCCGAGGGGCTCGCCACGCTGGCGACCCAGACCTCCGCACTCCCCACCCAGACTCGCCAGATCGCCGACGGCGCTGCGTCCGTACGGACCGGGGTCGACGGCTGGGCACAGGTCCTCGGCGCGTGGGCGCAGGCATGCGCCGACCCGGTCCTCGCCGGCGCCGCTGCGCCGCTGTGCTCCGCGACGCAGCAGGCGGTCGGGCCCGACGGCTCCACCGCGACGCAACTGACCGCGGGAGCAGCCGCGCTGGCGCAGGGCACCAGCCAGCTCGCCGACGCCACCCCCACGCTCGTCGAGGGCATCTCCAGTGCGGCCGGCGGCGCGCAGGCACTCCACGAGGGGACCACCGAGCTCAGCGGCGGGGCCGCTGCGCTCGCGAGCGGCGCGGCGGACCTCTCCACCGGAGCCGACGACGCCCACAGCGGAGCGCGCAGCCTCGCGAAGGGCTCGACGACCCTCGCGCGCGGTGCTGACCGCGTCGCCCGGGGCACCCGGAGCGCCGCCCGCGGAGCGGGCCGCCTGACGCGCGGCTCCGCCTCGTTGGCGCAGGGCGCCGACGAGCTCGCGAACGGGACCACCCGGCTGGTCGACGGCGCTGGACGCCTGAGCGAGGCCACGGGACAGTTGGCGGACGGTTCGCGCCGGCTCACCACCGGCGGCCGCGAGCTGGCGGACGGACTCGACGAGGGCGCCGCCGCGCTGCCCTCGACCAGCGCGGCCGAGCAGCAGGCCAACGCCGAGACGGTCGCCCAGCCCGTCACGAGTGAGGTCGTCGACCAGGCCCCGACCGACGGTCGCCACAGCATCGCCCCCAGCGCACTGACGCTGGCCCTGTGGCTGGGCGCGTTGGCGACGTTCCTCATCGTCCCGGCGCTCTCCCCGACCCGCCTGCGCGCGGCCACCACGGCGCGGCGTACGGCCCTGGCCGGGCTGGGCGGCGGACTGGCCATCGGGGTCGGGCAGGGCCTGCTGGTCCTCGGTGCGGTCGCTCTCCTGGACCTCTCCCAGTCACACCCGCTCGCCCTGAGCCTCGCGGTCATCCCCGCGCTCGTGGCGGCATTCACCAGCCTCGCCCAGGCCCTCCTCGCCTGGTTCGGCACCCGTACGGGCACGCTTGCCGTCCTGGCGTTGACCGCGCTCCAACTGCTCACCACCAGCGGAGTCCTTCCCCTCGACCTCGCCCCCGGCTGGGTGGGTGCCCTGCACGCGGCGCTTCCCGTTCCGGTGGCCAGTGACCTCGTCGCGTGGGCGATCAACGGCAGCGGGTCCGCGAGCACCCCGATGATTGTGCTCGGGCTCTGGTTCGCCCTTGGCGTGGCCGTCAGCATCGGCGCCGCATCGCGGCGCGCGCGGGTGTCGGTGGCCGGGCTGCGCACAGCAGACGCGCGTCTCGCAGCGGCCTAATCTCGACCCATGAGTGTGCGCACCCCCACCTCGCTGCGCCTCGCCCTGCGCGAGATCCGCCGACACCTGTCCACCCCGATGGGCGCGATCACGATCATCGCGCTGGTGCTGATCCCGACGATCTACGGCGGGCTGTACCTCTACGCCAACCACGACCCGTACGCGGCGCTCAACCGGGTCCCCGCGGCGCTCGTGGTCACCGACACCGGCGCCACGGGCGCGGACGGGGAGCGACTCGAGGCCGGCAACGAGGTGGCCGAGGAACTCCTCGACTCGGGCGACTTCGACTGGCACCGGGTGGACCCGGCCCAGGCACGCGCCGGCGTCGCGGACGGCACCTACGACTTTGCGCTGGTCATCGGCGAGGACTTCTCCTCCGCGCTGAGCAGCAGTGCCGGCAGGGACCCCCGGCAGGCGACGCTGCGGATGGTCACCAACGACGCCAACTCCTACCTGTCGACCACGATCGCCAACACGGTCACCAGCAAGGTGCGCGACGCGATCGCCGAGCGCGTCTCGGCGGAGGCGACCACCCAGTTCCTGCTGGGCATCGCCGACGTACGCGCCGGCATGCAGGAAGCCGAGGAGGGGGCAGAGGAGCTCCACGACGGGCTGGCCGAGGCCCGCGACGGCGGCACCGACCTGGCAGACGGGGCGCGCCAGTTGCGCGACGGGTCGGTCCAACTGCGCGATGGCAGCGACACGCTGGCCTCCGGCCTCGGCGATCTCGAGCAGGCCGTACGGTCCCTGCCGAAGAAGGCGCGCAAGCTCGCCGACGGCGCCGACCAGGTCGCCGACGGCAACGCCCGGATCGCCGCCACCGGCGAGAAGGCCGCGCAGATCGTCCACGACGTCCGCACCGGCCACGAGGCCAACCGGGCAGATCTCGTCGCAGCGATGACCGCTCAGGGCCTCGACGCCCAGGCCCAGAGCGTGGTCCTGCGCGCCTTCGACCGCCTGGGCGATCGCCTGATCGCCGCGGACACGAGGGTGGGCGGCGTCTCGGGCGACCTCTCCCGGCTCGCGCGGGGTGCGCGCCAGGTTGCGGACGGCAACCGTGCGCTGGCCGACGCCACCCCCGACCTCGTCGCGGGCGTCGATCGAGCACACTCCGGCGCCAACGAACTCAGCCGCGGCGCCGGGCGGCTCGCGACCGGGAGCGCCGACCTGGCGGCCGGGGCGCGGCAACTGCGGACCGGCCTGGGCACCTTGACCACCGGCGCCGGGCACCTGCGCGACGGGTTGCGGGACGGGGTGGCCCAGGTGCCTCGCACCGACAGCGAGTTGCGTCAACGCATCGCCGACACCGTCGCCGACCCCGTCGACGTCCGAGACATCTCCCAGGCCGAGGCGCGCTCGTACGGCGACGGGTTGGCCCCGTTCTTCCTGTCCCTGGCGACCTGGATCGGCGCGTACGTGCTCTTCATCGTCCTGCGCACCCGCATCTCGGGGCGCGATGGCGAGAAGGTCCACGGCTGGCGTGCGGCACTGGCGGGCTGGCTTCCTGCCGCGCTGCTCGGCGCCGCGCAGGCGTCCCTCGTCGTGCTCGTCGTGGCGTTCGGCGTGGGCATCGCGCCGGTGAACCTGCTCGCCACGTGGTTGTTCCTGGTCCTGCTGGCTGTGGTGTTCGTCGCCATCGTGCACGCCTTCACCCTCGCGCTGGGCCAGCCGGGCCAGTTCCTGGCGCTGGTGCTGATGGTGCTGCAGCTGGTCACGGCCGGGGGCACCTTCCCGTGGCAGACGATCCCGACTCCGCTGCACTGGCTGCACCACGTGCTGCCGATGTCGTACGCCGTCGATGGTCTGCGGTTGATCATGTACGGCGCCCCCTCGATGCGTCTGGCCGGCGACATCGCCGTACTGCTGGCGTGGGGTGGGGTGGCGCTGGTCGTGTCCTTGGTGGTCGGGAGCCGCAGGGGTCCAGCAGCCGATCCCGTCGAGGAGGACCCCGACGCCATCGTGGCCTGACCCGGCCAGCCAGCCCGCCAGCACCCCTCATGTAAAGCGGGGTTATCGCTACTGGCGCGCCGTCACAAGCATGCACAAGAAGTGATAACCCCGCTTTACATGGGGTGGGCGGGCGCTCGTCAGTGGTGACGAAACCCGAGAGGGGAACTATTCTTTCGTCTCCCGCGTTGACCCGTCGACCGCGCACGAGCGCAGCCGATCCCTAGCGAAAGAGCCATGGACCCTCAAAGTAGTTGCCCGCTGTCCCCTGATCCCGGCCTCAGCGCCACGATCACCAGGAGGCAGCGGTGACCGACGTCGTGTCCCTCCTGCTGGGCCTGGTCGTGATCCTCGCGATCACCGCCGTCACGGGCTACTTCGTGGCCCAGGAGTTCGCCTACATGGCGGTCGACCGCTCGCGCCTCAACGCCGCCGCGGCGAGCGGCGATCCCGGCGCCCGCCGCACGCTCAAGGTGACCAGCCGTACGTCATTCATGCTCTCGGGCGCGCAACTCGGCATCACGGTCACCGGCCTGCTCGTCGGGTACGTGGCCGAGCCGCTCGTCGGTGAGTCCCTGGGCTCCCTGCTCGGGGGTGTCGGGGTCTCCCAGGGCGTCGGAATCGCCGTCGGGACGGTCCTCGCACTGGTCCTGTCGACCGGGGTGCAGATGGTCTTCGGCGAGCTGTTCCCCAAGAACCTCGCCATCTCCCGGCCCGAGCCGGTCGCACGCTTCCTGGCCACCTCGACGCTGATCTACCTCAAGGTGTTCGGCTGGCTGATCTGGATCTTCGACCAGTCGTCCAACCTGCTCCTGCGCGCCCTGCGCATCGAGCCCGTCCACGACGTCGAGCACTCCGCGACCGCCCGGGACCTGGAGCACATCGTGGCCGAGTCGCGAGCCGCGGGCGACCTGCCCGAGGAACTGTCGGTGCTGCTCGACCGCATGCTCGACTTCCCCTCCGAGGACGTCGAGCACGCCATGATCCCGCGCGTTCGCGTGGACACGGTGCCGAGCTCGCTGACCATCACCGAGTTGCGTGCCGAGATGGCCGGCGGCCACTCGCGCTACCCCGTCCTGGACGCCGACGAGCGCATCGTCGGCGTCGTGCACCTCATCGACGTCCTCGCGTTCACCGGCGACGCGGATGCCACCACGGCGGGCGAGATCGCCCGAGAGGCGCTCCTGCTGCCCACGCTCATGCTGTTGCCCGACGCGGCACGCGACCTGTCCCGTACGCGCAACCAGCTCGCCTGCGTCCTCGACGAGCACGGCGGCTTCGCGGGCGTCCTCACCGTCGAGGATCTCGCCGAGGAACTCGTCGGTGAGATCACCGACGAGCACGACGACCCGTCCACGCCCGACGTCGAGGAGGACGAGCCGGGGGTCTGGATCACTCCCGGATCGGTCCACCTCGACGAGGCGTCGCGGGCGATCGGCCACGAGCTTCCCGAGGGTGACTACGAGACGGTGTCCGGCCTCGTCATCGCCTTCCACGGCCGGTTCCCCCAGGTGGGCACGGTCGTGGACGTTCCGCTGCCGCCCGACCCGGGCCAGTGGGCCGATCCTGACGAGTCGATCCCCGTCCACGCCCGGATCGAGGTGCTGGAGATCGCCGACCACGTGCCCGATCGCGTACGGATCGAAGTGGTGCCAGCCGACACGGCCGCCGAGGCCGACGCGTCCCACGAGGAGGACGAGCGATGATGGAGAGCCCCGTGTTCGTGGCACTGGCCACCGTCGTGATCATCGCGCTGAGCGCATTCTTCGTGGCCGTCGAGTTCGCGCTCATCGCGGCGCGGCGACACCGCATCGAGGACGCCGCGACGACCAGCCGTTCTGCCCGCGCCGCCCTGCGTTCGGCCAACGAGCTGACCTTGCTGCTGGCCGGGTCCCAACTGGGCATCACGGTCTGCACCCTGGCGCTGGGTGCGATCACGAAGCCGGCGGTGCACCACTGGCTGACGCCCGTGTTCGAGGACTGGGGCTGGGCGCTGTGGATCGCCGATGCGGTCGGTTTCGTGCTCGCCCTGGTGGTGGTGACGTTCCTGCACCTCGTCGTCGGCGAGATGGCCCCCAAGTCGTGGGCGATCGCCCACCCCGAGCGCTCGGCCATCATGCTGGCGCTGCCGATGCGCGCCTTCATGTGGCTCACCCGCCCGATCCTGCGCTGGATGAACGAGGCCGCGAACTGGTGCCTGCGTCGGGTCGGGGTCCAGGCCACCGACACCCTCTCCTCCGGCCAGGACCCGGCGGCGCTGCGCCATCTGGTGGAGCACTCCGCGAACGTGGGGGCCCTCGACGCCAGCCAGTCGCGCTCCATCGCGGGCGCCATCGACCTCGAGACCATGACGCTGGGTGACATCGTGCGCCGGGCGCCGCTCACGGTCGTCCCGCCGACCGCCGACGTCGCCCAGGTGCAGGCGCTGTCGCGCCGGTCGGGGCACCTGCGGATCCTGGTGGACCGCTCCCCCGGCGGCACCACGGACGCTCCCGACCTGCTCGGCATGGTGCACGTACGCGACACTCTGGCCCTGCCGGAGGATTCGGGCATCCAGTCCGTCCTGCGCCCGGTGGGCTCGATGGCGGCGACGACCACGGTCTACGAGGCCATCGCCCAGATGCGGCACGCGGCCAACCACCTGGTGCTGGTCATCGAGGACGGCCTCGTGCTCGGTGTCATCACGATGGCGGACCTGCTGCACCAGCTGTTCCCCGGGACCGCGGCCTCCTGAGCCGTACGCGGTGGTTTCGGCGGCGCGCCCGGGGGTAGGAGCCCCTGCGGCGCGCCGCAGGGGCGTGCCGCTGCATCCGTGGAGTTCACATGCGCCGCCTCCCCCTTCGCTCCGCCACCGTCGCCACGCTCGCCCTCGCCCTGATCGGCGTGAGCGGGCCAGTGCAGGCGGCTCCGACCTGGCTTCCGGCCACCGGCCTCGGGGCGTCTGCTCAGACGCTCTTCGACGTCGCCCTCAACGCGCGGGGCGACGCCGTGGCCGTCGGGATGACGCCCGGAGTCCCGGCGTCCGTGCTGGCCAGCACGCGTACGCCCGGAGGCGGCTGGAGCGCACCCCAGACAATCAGCGCGGTCGGTCAGTCCAGTGGCCAGCCCGATGTGGCCATCGGCGCCGACGGCACCGCGGTGGCCGTCTGGCTGGTCGCCAACGGCTCCAACCAGCAGGCGGTGGCTGCCGTACGGCCCCCCGGCGGGGCGTGGTCCGGCAGTGAGCTCGTGAGCGGCGCGGCCACCACCGCGCTGGAGCCGCACGTGGGCGTCGACGGGACTGGCACCGCGCTCGTCGTCTTCTCCGACGGCAATCGCATCCAGGCCACCAGCCGGCCCGCGGGCGGCGCGTGGTCGATGCCCACCAGCATCTCCGGGTCGGGCTCGGCCGCCCGCCCTCGCCTCTCGGTGGCCGGCTCCGGGCACGCCGTGGCTGCGTGGGAGCACTCCGGCGACGGCACCAACTACACCGTCAGTGCCTCGGTCCGAGCGCCCGAGGCCGCATGGCTGCCCCCGAACCCCCTCACCGCCCCGTACGCTTCCGGCGGCGCATTCGTGGCGACCGACGTCAACAACCACGGCGACGCAGTGGTCGAGTTCGTCCGCCCCGTGGGCGGCGTCTCCACCGTCCACGCCGTCGTCCGACGCGGCGGCGCGTGGACGGCCGCCCAGACGCTCTCGCCCGCGGGGGTTCCCGCCGACGGCGATTCGGCGGCGATCGGCGACGACGGCACCGTCGTGGTCCCCTTCCTGCAGGACGTCTCCGGCAGCTACCTCCCGGTGGCGGCCGCTCGTCGCCCGGACGGGGTCTGGGACGCACCGCAGACGCTGTCGACGACTCCGGCGACGGAGTTCCCGCTGGGCGGAGTCGACGCGGCCGGCAACGCGACCGTGGCCTGGGCTGGGCCTGCGGGAGGGACCTCGGCCGCCCTCACCTCACGCCGCGCGGCCGGGGCGGCGTGGAGCGCCGCGGAAGTACGCTCCGACCCGAGCACCGCGGCCACGCAGGTCCACCTCGCGCAGAGCCCGACGGGCGATGCTCTCGTCGGCTGGACCAGCGGCACGGGCGCCACGGCCCGCGGCAACGTGGCGGTGCTGGACGGCGCCGGGCCCTCGATCGCTGACCTGGTGGCACCGAGCACGGGCGCCGTGGGTGCACCCTCCGACTTCTCCGCCGCGATCAGCGACGCGTGGTCCGAGGTCTCTGAGGTGACGTGGAACTTCTCCGACGGCGCCGCTGGCACGGGCACTGCGCCCAGCCACGTCTGGTCGACGGCGGGGACCCACACCGTCACCGTGACGGCGACCGACGCCTTCGGCAACACCTCCCGGCAGACGACGCGGGTGGAGGTCGTGGGCACCTCCGACGTGACCGCCTTCAAGCTCAAGCCGCGGGTGCTCAAGCTGCGCGGCACCCGCAAGCAGACGCGGGTCAAGGCCAAGATCACCCTCTCCTCCGCGGCCAAGGTGACGCTCACGTTCACCCCCAAGAAGGCGCGCAAGGGCAAGAAGAAGCCGAAGGTGTACGCGGTGGTGACCCGCAATCTGCGCGGCGGGACGACGCTGCTCAAGATCACCGCGAAGGTGGGCGGCAAGAAGCTCAAGCCGGGCAAGTACAAGGTCGTCGCGTACGCCACGACGGCCGCCGGCAAGGGCCGCAGCCGCAAGGTCGTACTCAGGGTGGTTCGCTGAGTCGGCCTGTGCCACGATGCCTGCGTGCCGACTCCGACGTGGGACAGACTGCCGCAGGCTCGCCGATCCGCCGTGCTGAGGGCGGCGCAGGCCGAGTTCGGACGACACGGCTACGCCGGCGCCAGCCTCAACACCATCGCGCGTGAGGCAGGCGTCGCGAAGGGCAGCCTGTTCCAGTACTTCGAGGACAAGGCGAGCCTGTACGTCCACCTGGGCGAGGTCGCGACCCTGCGGGTGCGCGCGGACATGGAGGAGCAACTGGCCGACCTGCCGTGGGACACCGACTTCTTCACGGCCGTACGCGTGATGATCGGGCGGTGGGAGGCCTACTTCCACACCCATCCCACGGAGCTGGCGATGACGGCAGCCGTCAACCACGAGCCCGACGAGGTCGCCCGCACCGCGGTCCGGGGCGTGGTCAATCCGCACTACCTGGCCGTCATCGAGCCCCTCACGGAGTTGGCACGCGACACCGGTCAGCTGCGTGAGGGAGCCGACCTGGTGATGATGCAGGCGCTGCTGTTGATGTGGCTACCCCACATCGCGGTGGCTCCCCACCGTCCGGGCCTGGACCCGGTCCTCGGCCTGAGCAGCAGCGATCCCGAGGAGCGCGCTCGCGCCCTGGACCGCTTGGTCGCCACGTTGGAGGCGGCGTTCGGGCGCCAGTGAGGTGCCCGCGCCGCTCTCGCGCTCCCGGCAGCCTCAGTCGTCGGACTGCTCGGGCTCTGCGGCCGATCCGGAGACGGGGTCTCCGTACACGCCGGCCTCCTTGGCCTTCTGCGCGCGCTTGAGCTGGCGGGTGAGGCTGATGCCGATCACCACCACCGCCGCGCCCATGGCGAGCACGATGATGAGCGCGGTCCAGCCGGCCTTGACGTTCTTCGGGGCCTCCTCCGCAGCCACGAGGGCAGTGGAGAGGTCGATGGCGAGCAGGTACGCGGAACCGAACATGCGATCAGTCTCTCAGGCCCTCTGCAATGCCGGCGAAGAGGTCGTCCTCGGGCAGCGGTGAGTCGACGTGGCTGACCACGAGTTCGTAGTCCTCCGTCGGCCACACCTCCTGCTGGATCTCGCGGGGAATGGCGAACCAGAAGCCGTCCGGGTCGATCTGCGTGGCGTGGGCCAGGAGGGCCTGGTCTCGTACGCCGAAGTAGTCGCCGCACGGCACGCGCGTCGTGATGCGGTTGTCCCAGTCCGGCTCGCGGGTCCAGTTGGCCAGACGCTCCTCGTACGGTGATTCGAGGCCGTGGGCCAGCATCGCCTCGTGCAGGGCATTGGTCTTCGCCCAGCTCCAGCCGTGGTGGTAGTAGAGCTTCAGCGGCTGCCACGGCTCGCCCGCGTCGGGGAATCGCTCCGGGTCACCGGCCGCGTGGAAGGCTTCCACGCTGACCTTGTGGCACATGATGTGGTCGGGGTGCGGGTAGCCGCCGCGCTCGTCGTAGGTGGTCACCACGTGCGGCTTGAAGGCACGGATCAGGGCCACCAGACGCTCAGCCGCCACCTCGAGCGGCTCGAGCGCGAAGCATCCCTCGGGCAACGGCGGCAGCGGGTCCCCCTCGGGCCACCCCGAGTCGACGAACCCCAACCAGTCCTGGGACACCCCCAGGATGTCGCGCGCCGACTCCATCTCGCGGCGGCGCACCTGCGTGATGCGGGCGAGGATGTCAGGGCGGTCCATGTTGGGGTTGAGGATCGAGCCCCGCTCGCCGCCGGTGCAGGTGACGACGTGGACGTCCACCCCCTCGGCGACGTACTTCGCCGTGGAGGCCGCCCCCTTGCTCGATTCGTCGTCCGGGTGAGCGTGCACGTGCATGAGCCGCAGGGCGCCGGCGGGCGGCGACTGCTCGGTGGCGGGAGGCATGGTCGAAGTCTAGTGAGGTGGGGCCCTCACCTAGGCTGGTGACCGTGACTGAGAGCAGTGTGGACCTCGTCGACCGCTACGGCCGCGCGCCGTCGAAGTGGCGCCCGCTGCTGCTGGGTCTGGTGGCCGCCGTGGTCGTCGGTTTCGGCGGCTGGGTGGTGTGGGCCATGGTCGTGCACGGCTCCCCCACCGTCGACGCCGACCTCTCGACGTACGACGTCCTCGACGCCCACCACGTCAGCGTGACCGTGGACGTACGCCTGGACGAGGGCGCCGAGGCCACCTGCCGGCTGCGTGCGCTGGCCGAGGACAAGCAGACCGTGGGCGATCTGGCCTTCTCGCCGGAGCACGGCCGCAACACCGTGACCGTACGCACCGAGCGCGAGGCCAGCAGCATCGAGATGCTGGGCTGCACCGCCGCCGACTGAGGCCGCGCGCAGCACCGACGCACACTCCGGCCTCGCTGCGGACCTGCGCAGCAGCGCAGACGTTGCTACGCTGGCAGGACTGCCCGTCCGGCGTCGCTGGCCCACGTCTTGGTGACCGCGCTCTCTGACCGGACGGGAACCTCACCCCAACCACCACGGTCGGATGCGCTCAGGCACACCCCGACCACAGACACCATCCGAACATCTCAGGAGTGGCACATGACCGACCAGGGCACCGTCTGGCTGACCCAGGAGGCCTACGAGAAGCTTCAGGCCGAGCTGGAAGACCTCAAGGGTCCCAAGCGCCAGGAGATCATCGACCGCATCGCCGCTGCCCGCGACGAGGGCGACCTGAAGGAGAACAGCGGCTACCACGCTGCGCGCGACGAGCAGGGCAAGCAGGAGGCCCGCATCCGCCAGCTGGAGGAGATGCTGCGCCGCGCCGAGGTGGGCGAGACCCCGCCCAACGACGGTGTGGTCGAGCCCGGCATGGTCGTCACCATCGCCTTCGACGGCGACGACGACACCGACAAGTTCCTGCTCGGCGCCCGCGAGAACCTCTCCGAGGGCGACAAGCTGACGGTCTACTCCCCCCAGTCCGCCATGGGCGCCGCCATCAATGGCAAGTCCAAGGGCGACTCGGTGACGTACTCCGCCCCCAACGGCAAGCAGATCAAGGTCACGATCATCGACGCGGTCCCCTACAAGGGCTGAGCACCGCGCACGCGAGAGGCCCCCGCCGGTTGGCGGGGGCCTCTCGTCATGTGCGGGTCGAGGCTCACTCGTGGACGGCGTACCCCGAGGCGCGCAGCCGTGAGGTGACGTCCTCGGCGTGCGCGGGGCCGCGGGTCTCGAGCTGGAGGCGCACCTCGACCTCACCGATGTGCAGGGCCGAGGAGATGCGCTCGTGCGCGACCTCCAGGACGTTGGCGCCACCGGCACTGACCTGCGCCAGCAGTCCGGCCAGGCCGCCGGGGGTGTCGGGGATCAGGACGCGGAGGTAGAGGTACCTGCCGGCCGCCGCGAGACCGTGCCGAATCACCTTGCCCAGCAGCAGGGGGTCGATGTTGCCGCCGCTGAGGACGCAGACGGCCGGGGTCTCGAACGCCGTCGGATCGTCGAGCATCGCTGCCACCGCCGCCGCCCCGGCGGGCTCGACGAGCATCTTGGCCCGCTCCAGCAGGGCCAGCAGCGCGCGCGAGAGCGAGTCCTCGGAGACGGTGAGCACGTCGTCGCAGTGCTCGGCCACGGCCGCGAACGGGATCTGCCCCGGCAGGCCCACCGCGATGCCGTCGGCCATCGTGTCCATCGCAGGCAGCGCCAGGGGCCGGCCCGCCGCGAGCGAGGCCGGGTACGCGGCTGCCCCCTCGGCCTGCACGCCCACGACCCGGACGTCGGGGCGCATCGCCTTGATGGCGAGCGCGACGCCCGCCAGCAACCCGCCGCCGCCCGTGGGGACGAGCACGGTCTTGACCTCGGGGTCCTGCTCGAGGACCTCCAGTCCCAGCGTCCCCTGACCCGCCACGATGTCGGCGTGGTCGAAGGGATGGATGAGTGTCGCCCCGGTGCGCTCCGCGAACTCCCGCGCGGCCGCCAGCGCGTCCTCGAGGTAGCGCCCCGAGAACTGGACGTCGGCGCCGTATCCGCGCGTCGCCTTCTCCTTGGGGATCGGCGCCCCCTCCGGCATGAACACCGTCGAGGGGATGCCCAGCGTCGTGGCAGCGAGCGCCACGCCCTGGGCGTGGTTGCCGGCCGAGGCGGCCACCACGCCCGCGGCGCGCTCGGCTGCGGAGAGGCGCGAGATGCGTACGAAGGCCCCCCGGATCTTGAACGAGCCGGTGCGCTGGAGGTTTTCGCACTTGAGGTTCACCGGGCCGCCCGCCAGGGCCGACAGCCAGCGCGACGCCTCCATCGGGGTGCGGACCGCGATCGAGTCGACCAGCTCCCTGGCCGCGAGCACGTCGTCGAGCGTGACGTGGGAGGTGGGGTCGTGTGCGATGTCAGGCATCCGATTCTCCGAGAGCTCCTCCGCCCGGCTCAGGTCCGGGGTCTGGCGCAGGCTGGACGGGCACCTCGAACGGCCAGGACGCCAGGTGCAGGACGACGGCGTTGGCGGCCGCCGCGAGGGGAACGGCGATGAGCGCCCCGGCGATGCCCGCCACCAGGACCCCGGCCGCGATCGCGACGATCACGCCGAGCGGGTGGAGGGACACGAAGCGGCCCATGAGGAACGGCTGGAGCACGTGCCCCTCGATCTGCTGCACGGCGATGACGCCCGCGAGCATGAGCAGGGCCGTGAACGGTCCCCCGTCCACGAGCGCCACCAGCACCGCGACGCTGCCGGCCACGGTCGCCCCGATCATCGGCACGAACGCTCCCAGGAAGACCAGGACCCCGATGGCCGCCACGAAGGGCACGCCCAGCCCGGCTGCGACCAGCGCAATCCCGAGCGCATCCACGAGCGCCACGATCACCGTCGCCCGGACGAACTGGGTCAACGACGTCCACGCCACCCGACCGGAGGAGTCGATCCGCTCGCGGCCAGCGCGGGGCGCGATGCGGACCAGCCACGACCAGATCCGGTCGCCGTCGGCCATGAAGAAGTACGTCGAGAACAGGACGATGAAGAAGCCCGCGAGCACGTTGGTCAGCACGGCCCCGACCTCGCTCACCGAGCTGATGACACCCGCAGGCTCCGCGCTGGAGGAGATCGTGTGCTGCGCTTCGCGGATGAAACGGTCCAACTGGGAGTCGCTCACCCCGAGCGGCCCCTCGCGGATCCACGTCCTGATCTCGCCGAGGCCGACGACCACCTGGTCCGCCAGGTCCGCAGCGCCGTTGGCGACCTGCTGGCCGACGAAGTAGAGCAGGGTGGCCACCGCGCCGATGCCCACCACCAGGACCACCAGCGCACTGATCCCGCGAGGAACCCCGCGCCTGCGCAGCCACGCCAGTCCGGGGGCGGCGAGCGCGCTGAGCAGCAGCGCGATCGCCAGGGGCACGGTGATGACCGCGAAGTAGCGCATCACCCACAGCACCGCGAGCGTGGCGGCGCTGATCACGATCAACCGCCACGACCACGCCGCGGCGAGATCGAGCCCCCACGGCACCTGGGCACGCGAGAAGTTGGAGGGCCCACCCACGATGACCGGAGGCTCCGCGCGGCGCTCGGCTCGTACGGCGGCCCACTGCTGGGCGAACTGTTGCGTCAGCCGGTCTGCCAGGCGCTCCTCGTCGTCATCGCGACGACTCAGGGGCAGGAACAGGCGCCGCCGCGTCTCGTCGGAGGCATCCCCCGCCGCGTCGTCGGCGGCCGGATCCCCTCCGGCCGCGCGCCCCGCGTCGTCGTCGAGGCCGCCGGATCCCTGATCCCCTGACCCCGGCTCGTCCTCTGGGTCCGGGCTCGAGGTGCCCGGCTCGTCTCCTGCGCCCACCTTCACCCTTGCGAGATTACTGTTCCGCACCGACATTCAGGGTCGCGACCAGCCGGTGCGCCGCGAGTGGGTGGCGCTGCGCGAGCAGTCCAGCCGCAGCAAGCACGTACCCGGTGTCGACCACGACCCGCGGGGCGCGGGGCAACTGCCAGCCGCCGGGGTGCTCACCGATGGCACCGGAGAGCACCGTTCGTACTGCCACGGACTCGTCCGCCGCGGCCCGCAGGACGCCCCCGGACCCGACGAGCAGGTCCACCTCGCGCAGGTCCTTGCCCGTGCGCTCGACGACGCGTCCCTCGGGACTCAGGACCACCTTGCTGCGGCCGGCGTGCCGCTGCAGGGCCGTGAGCACCGCTGCCGCCGCGATCTGTTCGTCGATCTCACGCTCAGCGACCGATTCGGGCAGATATCCCGGGTCCTCACCACGACGCTGGGCCGCCTCGCGCAGGTCCTCGCGCCCCACGGCCTCGATCGTGGACACGGCCGAGAAGCGCATCCCGAGGTCTCCCTCGACCGTACGGGTGAGCGGCGTCGTCGCCACGACCTCGCGCGAGAGCCCCGCGTCCTCCGGGTCGAGCTCCACCACGCTGTGGACGTCCGTGGTCGCGCCGCCCACGTCCACGACGACGACATCCCCCGCTCCGCGGTGAGCCGCGTCGAGCCCGCGGGCCAGCAGCTCGACGCCGGTGAGCACGATGTCGGGGGTCGCGCCGGCCACCATCTGCGCGAAGTCGGCACGGCTGCTCAGGTGCTTGCCCCCGATGACGTGCGTCAGGAACATCTCGCGGATCGCCCGACGGGCGCCGTCGGGTGCGAGGACGCCGATCCGGGGCACCACGTTGTCGGCGAGCACGCAGGGGGTTCCGGAGCCCTCGAGGGCACTGCGGACGTACGACTGCGACTCGACGTTGCCGGCGACCACCACGGGGCCGGCCCACCGCTGCGCCGCGAGGAAGTCGGCGTCCGCTTCCAGCACCTCGGCGTTGCCGCCGTCGGTCCCGCCGACGAGCAGGACCACGTCAGGCGCGCACGCGCACAACTCAGCGAACGACTGGCGACTCAGACCGCCGCTGAACACACCCACGACCTTGCCGCCGCTGGACAGCGCGACCCTGCGCCCCGCCTCGGCGGTCACGAGCTCTTCGTTGCCGACCACGGCGATCCGGAGCCCTCCGCCCGCGCTGGAGCAGGCCAGCACCTCGGCGCCCCTCACGCGCGGGTCGCTGGCGGCCATCGCGGCCAGGCAGGCGTCGTACCCGTCCAGCACATCCGTGGCGATGGTGGTCGGATGGTTGGCTGCAGCCAGCACGCGCCCCGAGGGGAGCTCCACCGCGACCGCCTTGGTGAAGGTCGACCCGAAGTCCACACAGACCACGACATCGGCGGTCTCAGGGCCGGAGTGCTCCGAGGACGTCACCACACCACCGACGCGATCACCACGGCGACCGTGACGAGGATCAGCGCGGAGAAGGCGTGCACCAGGACGTTGCCCGGCATCTCCTCGCCCGCCCGGATCGCGCGGTCCGTACGCCGGTAGTGCCACCAGCCACCGCCGGAGGCCATCGCCGCGGATCCCAGCAGGACGAAGCCCAGGATCCCCAGCAGAGGCGTCGGGTCGAACAGGTGCAGCACCGCCAGGGCAGCGGCCACCAGACCCACCGACGTCCGCTGCCACGCCAGGAACGTGCGCTCGTTGGCGAGCAGGAACCGGACGTCGGGAGAGGCCACGTCGGCCATGTCAGGCGCCGAGCGCCTGCTCGAGGTCGGCCACCAGGTCCTCGGCCGTCTCGATGCCCACGCTGAGTCGGATCAGGTCGGAGGGCACTTCGAGGTCGGTGCCCGCGACGCTGGCGTGCGTCATCCGGCCGGGGTGCTCGATGAGCGACTCGACGCCTCCGAGCGACTCGCCGAGCGTGAAGACCTGCGCCCGGGCACACACGTCGAGGGCCTTCTCCTCGCCCTGGGCCAACCGGAAGCTCACGATCCCGCCAAAGCGGCGCATCTGCCGCGCGGCCACCTCGTGGCCCGGGTGCGAGTCCAGCCCCGGATAGATCACCTCGGACACCAACGGGTGCCCCTCGAGGAAGTCAACGACCTGCTCGGCGTTGTCGCAGTGCCGGTCCATGCGTACGGCCAGCGTCTTGAGGCCGCGGTGGGTCAGGTAGGCGTCGAACGGTCCGGCGACGGCGCCCATCGCGTTCTGGTGGTAGCCGATCGCCTCGGCCAGTTCGAGGTCGCGGACGACCACGGCACCGCCGACGACGTCGGAGTGGCCACCCACGTACTTGGTGGTGGAGTGGACCACGACATCGGCGCCGAGGGTGAGCGGCTGCTGGAGGTAGGGAGACGCGAACGTGTTGTCGACGACCAGCAGGGCGCCGGCGTCGTGGGCGACGGCCGCGAGGGCCTCGATGTCCCCGATGGCCAGCATCGGGTTCGTCGGGGTCTCGACCCAGACCAGCTTCGTACGCCCCCGCTGGATCGCCGCAGCAACCGCCTCGGGGTCGGTCACCGAGGCGGGCGTGTGGTCGAGGCCCCACGCGCGCGCCACCTTGTCGAAGAGGCGGTGGGTGCCGCCGTACGCGTCATCGGGGATGACCACGTGGCCGCCGGGGTTCGTCAGGGCGCGCAGGATCGTGTCCTCGGCCGCCAGACCGGACGCGAACGCGAAGCCACGCTCCCCGTCCTCCACGGCCGCCATGGCGCCTTCCAACGCCGTCCGGGTCGGGTTGCCCGAACGGCTGTACTCGTAGCCGCCGCGCAGGCCGCCGACGCCGTCCTGCTTGAACGTCGACGAGGCATAGATCGGCGGATTGACCGCGCCCGTCATCTCATCCGGCTCGTAGCCTGCGTGGATCGCGCGGGTCTCGAACCCACCCTTGCTGCGGTGTTCCTGGGTCACGGGATCACCGTAGCCCGAGCAGCCCGCCGCGGCGTACCTCGGCGGCGCCTCAGTGGGGCCGCGACGCTGCCGCTGACGGGCGTGGGAAGAAGGCGGCGATTCGCGTGGTTGGACCTGTCAGACTCGAAGGCCTCAGGCCCATGTCCCGACTGCCCAGGCATAGAACGGAGCCCGCCGTGCTGTTCGGCCGCCTCAAGACCGCACTCCCCACCCCTGACCAGGCCCTGCCCGGACGCCCGCAACGACCGTGGTCGTTGGGCACCCACGTCGTGCTGCGTACGCCCGTGGTGACCGACGAGGTCCCCGAGGGTATGGAGGCGGCGCTGCTCGGGCTGGGCTGCTTCTGGGGAGCCGAGGAGATCTATTGGCAGGTCCCGGGCGTGTGGTCCACGTCGGTGGGCTACGCCGGCGGCTCGACCCCGAACCCCACGTACGAGGAGGTCTGCTCCGGCGCGACCGGGCACACCGAGGCCGTGCGTGTCGTCTTCGACCCGTCCGTGGTCACCTACGCGGACCTGGTGAAGCGCTTCTTCGAGATCCATGACCCCACCCAGGGGATGCGGCAGGGCAACGACATCGGCACCCAGTACCGCTCCGCCCTCTATCCGACCACGCCCGAACAGGACGCGACGGCCCGCGACCTGACCCGCACGTACGGGGCCGAGCTCGCCCGCCGCGGCCTCGGCGAGATCACCACCGAGATCCGACCGGCCGCCGAGACGCCCTACTTCTACGCCGAGGACGAGCACCAGCAGTACCTGGCCAAGAACCCCCTCGGCTACCGCTGCCACGCCAACACCGGGGTCGCCTTCCCCGCCTAGCCCGCTGGCCGCTCGCTGGTGTTTCGCTGGTTGAGCCTGTCGAAACCAGGCCCCTCGCTGGTTGAGCCTGTCGAAACCCACACCCTCCTCACCGGCAGACGTCGCACGCACGTAAGCGCTCGGGCCAACCTCCGCGTCTGAGCAACTCGCCCACCTGCTCGGCGGTGTGGCAGGCATCGCCGAAGACCTGCCCCCACCCGATCCGCACGGTGCGCAGGCCCGCGACGGCGGCGTCCAGGTCGCGTACGAGATCGCGGTGGCGTGCGCGCGCAGAGTCATGGAACAGGCGGCCGTCGAGTTCGACCACCAGGCCGTACGCCTCGTAGGCGACGTCGCGGTAGATGCTGCCGCCGCGCGAGTGCGCGCGCAGTTGCCGGGCTGCGCGAGGCAGCCCGTGCGCGGACTCCACCCCGCGCAGGTAGCCCACCTCCAGCGCGGAGCAGGCGCCCTCGGCGACGTCGGCCAGCACGGATGTGACGAACGCGCGCCTGCGCAGCGTGGGGTGCTCGGCCAGTGCCTCAGCGAGCCGCGCGGGGGTCGTCCGCCGGGACTGGACCGCGTCGGCCAGGACGCTCACCACGGCGGCCTCGTCGAGTGCCTGCCCCGCGACTGCGAGGACCGCGTGCTCGACGCGCACCCTCGGCGGTGCGGCGCTGGGATGGGTCAGGGCGTCGAGACCGCTCACGCGGTGCAGCCGGACGTCGCTGGTGTGCCGGAGGCGTCGGTGCCTGTCGACGGCCACGTGGATGACCTCGGTGCCACGAGCCGCGCGGCCGGGACCGTCCCACGCCCGCAGAGCAGACTCACCGGCCAGAGCAGCTGGTTCGCGTGCCAGCACCGCCGCCCATGCCCGCTGGATCCAGGTCGGCTCCCCGGTGTGGTCGATGAAGACCCCCGGCGAGAGACGTACGACCTCCCTGCGCCGCACCAGCCGCCGCAGGTCGTGCTCGACCAGGCCGCGCTCGGAGGCCTGGCGTCGGTTGAACACCCCGGACTGGTACGCCGCGAGGTCATGGAGCGCCGGTGGGAGCATCCACTGAGCCTTGCTGATCCGCCGGGCGCGTGGGACTGCCCAGCCGAATCTGTGGATGACCGCGCGGGTTGCGGTGTCTGTGCGTCACCTGGTGACGCACAGACACCGCAACCGATCAGACGGATGGCCCCCGCGCGAAGCGCTCATCGACCTGCCTTCTGACCCATCACGCGCGAAGATCTCCCCATGACGGAGCGCAACGTCCTCGGCGGCGAGTTGGACCCGTGCGGCACGGACCCCCTGACCGGCTTCCATCGCGACGGCACCTGCACCGTCGGCCCACGGGACGTCGGACTGCACGCCGTGTGCGCCGTGATGACGGAGGAGTTCCTGGCCCACCAGGCCTCCGTCGGCAACGACCTCGCCACGCCCCGCCCGGAGTGGAACTTCCCGGGGCTGGTTCCGGGCGACAGATGGTGCGTGGTCGCCGTCCGTTGGCTGCAGGCGTACGAAGCCGGCGTGGCCGCTCCGGTCGTGCTGTCGGCGACCTCGGAGCGGGCGCTCGAGGTTGTGCCGCTCGGACTGCTGCGTGAGAACTCCGTCGACGTGCCTCCCGACCTCAGCGGGCTGGACTGAATCGTCCCGTGCGGGGCCCTTGCGGCATGCCCCGAGCGGCTGCGCTACCTCGTGGTGAGCCGTACGTCGTGAGGCCCGCCTTGGCTTGAGGTGACGTGATGGAAATCGTGGCCCATCGGCTCTTCTGTTCGAACATGTGTTCGACTAGAATGGGCTCATGACCTTCTCGGGCACCACTACTGCGCCAGCCGATGTGAGCGCGATCGGGGTGAGCGCTGCCGATGTGGTCGAGCTGCGGTCCCGCTTGGAGGCGTTTCTCGCGGGCGGGTCGTGCCCGTCATTGACCGACACTGGGCTGACCGACGCTGAGTTGGTCGACGCGATCCGCGCGGCCGAGGAGTTGACGTGCACGTTGACTGCGACCCAGGCGGCGTTGTCCGCTTCGCTCGATCGGTCGGTGCAGTCGCAGCGTGAGGCGCGTGGTGTCGCGCCTGAGCGGCGCGGGCGTGGCATCGCCGAGCAGGTCGCCCATGCCCGCAGGGAGTCCCCTCATCGCGGGCGGCGTCACCTCGCAATGGCGCGGATCGCGCCCGTGGAGCTGCCGCACACCTGGGCGGCGTGGTGCGCCGGTCGGGTGACCGAGTGGACGGTCACCTTGATCGCGCAGGAGACCGCGTGCCTGACGCTGGAGCACCGCCTGGCCATCGACGAGTTGCTCGCCTCCGACGCGGATGCGCTTGAGGCGATGAGCCCTCACGACGTACGCGGTCGCTGCCGCGCGGCGGCCGAGCACCTCGATCCGGCGTCGGTGCTGGCGCGCCGTCGCTACGCCGAGGGCGAGCGGCACGTCTCCATCCGTCCCGCACCCGACACGATGACGTGGGTGAGTGCGCTGCTGCCGGTCAAGGACGGCGTCGCGGTCTACGCAACCTTGTCCCGTGCCGCGGATGCGGCGCGGTCGGCGGGCGACCCGCGCACGCGGGGCCAGGTCATGGCCGACTCGCTGGTGCAAGCAACGCTTCGCCATGGCCTGGTCGGTGACGAGTGCACGGTCACGGCCGAGGAGGACGCCAACCCGGTCAGGCCCGGCGTCCAGCTTCACCTCCTGATGACCGACAGCGCGCTGTTCGGTGACGACGACCGCGATGCCCGCCTCGACGGCTTCGGCCCAATCCCAGCCGAGCTCGCCCGCGAGATCGTCGCCGACACGTTGAGTGCAGATGAGGCGGTGTGGGTGCGCCGCCTGTTCAGCGAGCCCATCACCGGGTCGCTCCTCGCCTACGATCCCCGCGCCCGCCGCTTCCCCGCGACCCTGGAGCGACTGATCCGCCTGCGTGATGGTGTCTGCCGTACGCCGTGGTGCAGCGCTCCCGTCCGACACATCGACCACGCCGAGCCACACGCCCGCGGCGGCGCGACGAGCCTCGCCAACGGTCAGGGGGTGTGCGAGGCCTGCAACTACGCCAAGCAGGCCGACGGCTGGCGGACCCGAGTCGGTTCCGATGGCGAAGTCGTCACGACCTTGCCGACCGGACACGCCTACAGCAGCCCACGACCCGAGTTCGCGACCATCAGATACCGGTCGATACCGATCCAGGTGGATTACGTCCTGTCCGGTTAGCTCCACAGTCCGTGCTCGGTTGTCCCACCTCGCCTAGAACTGCTCCGGCAGCGACGCGAGGAGCCGCTGGTAGGTGGCTGATACGTCACCCTCATCGCTCGGGATGACAACGGCGTCAGGGCGGTGGTCGAGCAACAGGACATCGACGTCACAGTTGAGTACGCCGGGGTGCGCGTCGGCGTACATCCTGGCGATGGTCGACTTGCCGATCCCTGGCGGACCGTTCAGGTGGATGAGGGCGGCCACTCGTGCACGCTAACGCCCAGGCCAACGGCGCGCGGCGCAGTACGTTGGCGGGGTGAGGACCAGCGCACGTGTGGCGACCCTCGGGGAGTTGGCCATCAGGGGGCTGTTCGCCGTGGTCTTCATCGCCGGCGGGATCGCCCACCTCGTCCTCGGCCGGGTCCACCCCGAGGGCTACGCGGTGTTCGGCGACACTGCCCTGTTGCCATGGCTGGGCAGTCTGTGGTCGTCGTTCGTGATGCCCAACATCGGCTGGCTCACCATCGTGCTGGGCGCCTACGAGCTGGCCTGCGGGATCGGCATGTTGCGGAGGCGTACGGTCAGGGTCGCGGCGTGGGGAATGCTGGCGTTCCTGGTGTTCATCACCGTTGTGGGCTACGGATTCGCCACCGACTCGATCGGCGAGGACGTGATGGTCAACCGCTCGATCAGCATCGTCATGGCGCTGCTCCTGATCCCGCTGCTCGCTCCAGGCCACGACCAGATGAGCGACGATGAATCTGCCACGTCGTCGCCCTGAGGAGAGACCGATGTCCCGCACCCGGATCCACAACTTCTCGATCTCGCTGGACGGCTTCGCCACGGGCGAACCCCAGTCCGCTGAGGCGCCCTTCGGGCATGCCGGCGAGCGGCTGCACGAGTGGATGTTCGCGACCCGGTTCTGGGCGCCCGAGAGCGGCGCTGCGGGAATCGACGATGCCTTCGCTCAGCAGCACGGCATCGGGTTCGGCGCCGAGATCATGGGGAGCAACAAGTTCGGGCCGCCCGGCTGGCAGGACGACCCCGACTGGCGAGGCTGGTGGGGTGAGGAGCCGCCCTTCCACACACCGACGTACGTGCTCACCCACCGTCCTCGGCCGCCGCTGGAGATGGCGGGAGGCACCACCTTCCACTTCCTCGACGCCGCCCCGCCCGAGGCGCTCCGCACCGCCAGGGAAGCGGCCGGGGGCCTCGACGTACGCATCGGCGGGGGCGCCACCGTCGTACGCGACTTCCTCGCGGCCGGACTGGTCGACCACGCGCACCTGGTGCAGGTGCCGATCGTGCTGGGCCGTGGCGTACGCGTGTGGGACGGGCTGGAGGCGTTGGAGGCTGCGTACGCCATCCAGGCCGTGTCGAGCCCCAGCGGAGTCACCCATCTGACCCTCGAACGCCGGCCGACGACGTGAGGTCGGGCGCCCGCGTCCCCTGACGCCGGGCGACGACGATCGCGGCCGTGATCAGCCAGAACGGGAGAAGCAGGTAGTTCACCAGCCCGCCCGGCGGGATGCCGGCAAATCAGGCTCAGCCGTGCGCCATGTCGACGAAGCGCGAGTAGTGGCCCTGGAACGCGACGGTAAGGTCACGGGTGGGCCCATTGCGGTGCTTCACCACGAGCAGGTCGGCCTCGCCGGGGCGAGTCGACTCCTTCTCGTACACGTCATCGCGGTGGAGCAGGATCACCATGTCCGCGTCCTGCTCGATCGAGCCCGATTCACGCAGGTCGCTCATCGCGGGACGCTTGTCGGCGCGGGTCTCGGGGCCACGGTTGAGCTGCGAGAGCGCAATGATCGGGACCTCGAGCTCCTTGGCCAGCAGCTTGATGTTTCGCGAGAACTCGGAGACCTCGAGCTGGCGGGACTCGACCTTCTTGCCCGAGCTCATGAGCTGGAGGTAGTCGATGACGACCAGCTTGAGGTCGTGCTTCTGCTTGAGGCGCCGCGCCTTCGCGCGGATCTCCATCATGGTCAGGTTGGGGCTGTCGTCGATGAACATCGGAGCACCCGACACCTGGCCCATCTTGCGGGCCATGCGCTCCCAGTCCGCGTCCTGCATCTGCCCGTTGCGGATGTGGTTGAGCGGCACCTTCGCCTCGGCGGACAGCAGGCGCATCATGATCTCGGAGCGCGTCATCTCGAGGCTGAAGAAGACGCTGGTCAGGTTGTTGTGGATCGACGCGGCGCGGCAGAAGTCGAGGGCAAGCGTCGACTTGCCCATAGCGGGGCGGGCCGCGACGATGATCATCTGACCCGCGTGCAGACCATTGGTGAGCTCGTCGAGGTCGGCGAAGCCCGTGGGCACGCCGTACAGGCCGGCCTCGCGGTTGCCGATGGTCTCGATCTCGTCGAGAACGTCGTTCATGATGTCGGCCAGAGGGACGTAGTCCTCGGTCGAACGCTTGTCGGTGATGCGGTAGACCTCGGCCTGCGCCTGGTCCACCACGGCGTCGATGGTGCCCTCGCCCGCGTATCCCATCGACACGATCCGGGTGCCGGCCTCGACCAGGCGGCGCAGGATCGCCTTCTCGCTGACGATCTCCGCGTAGTAACCCGCGTTGGCCGCGATCGGGACGTTGGCCGACAGCGTGTGCAGGTAGGGGGCCCCGCCCACCTTGGCGAGCTCACCAATGCGCTGCAGCTCGGCCGCGACCGTGATCGGGTCGGCGGGCTCGTTGCGCCCGAACAGGTCGATGATCGCGTCGAAGATGATCTCGTGCGCAGGACGGTAGAAATCCACGCCGCGCACGCGCTCGGACACGTCGGCGATCGCGTCCTTGGAGATGAGCATCGAGCCGAGCACGCTCTGCTCGGCCGCATTGTCCGCAGGGGGAACCCGCTCCCCCGGGCGCGAGGGCGCCTCGCCCGGCTCGTACGCGGCCGGGCCGTCGCCCCACTCCATGCCGTTGGAGGCGGTGAAACTCCAGTCGAAATCGGGCTCCGGCCCACCTGCTCCGGCACCCGGCTCGTTGTCGTCGGTGACGCTCACACACCCATCCCTTGCGCTCGTCGTACGGTCCGGTTTCGACGGTAGCCAGACCCACTGACAAAGCTCGTCGTCGGCGCACAATGTTCGGCGCCCGCGTGCGAACGTACGTCCACTTCGGCGCCCGACCAAAGCCAGTTATCCACAGGTGTTGTGGATAACTGGGGGATGCCCGTGGACGACACGCGGCGAGTTGTGCACTCACTGGGGAAACGCCTGTGGATGAGGGCCCAGCCATGGCGCATTGCAGGCTTCTGACCTGCGACAACGGCTTCGCGAGCCTGTGGACAGAAATTTCCCCACGAGTTTTTTCTCTCAGGACGCGACACGCCCGGACAGCGCGGTTGCTTTGTCGACAACGCGACTCGACCCGAGATCCACACAACTATCCACAGGTTCGCCCACAGCTGGTCCGACCGGACCATTGACACGGCTGGGCGTCATCTGGGAATGCGGCCACGCCCCGCGCCCCGAGGGCAAGTCTCGGCAGTAACCTGACCCCCGTGAGTCCCAGGATCCACACCACCGACCGCGAGATCCTCCGCTTGGCCGTTCCCGCATTCCTGGCACTCATCGCCGAGCCGCTCTATCTGGTCGCGGATGCCGCGATCATCGGCCACCTCGGCACCGCGCACCTCGCCGGCCTCGGCATCGCCGGGGCGGTCCTGCAGACCATCGTCGGCCTGTGCGTCTTCCTCGCGTACGGCACCACCGCGAGCGTGGCTCGACGCCTCGGGGGTGGGGACCTGGCCGGGGCACTGCGGCTGGGCATCGACGGGATCTGGCTCGCCGTGGGCATCGGCGCCGTGGTCACCGTTGCGGGCATCGTCCTCACCCCGGAGCTGATCGGCGCGTTCGGGGTCGGCGGCGACGTCGCCGTGCACGGCGAGACGTACCTGCGCATCGCGTTGCTCGGCGTCACCCCACTCCTGCTGATGCTCGCGACCACCGGCGTCCTGCGCGGCCTGCAGGACACCCGCACCCCGCTCTACGTCGCCGTGGGCGGCAACATCGCCAACGTCGCGCTCAACGTCGCCCTGGTCTACGGTCTCGGGCCGCTCCCCGCCCTCGGCATCGCCGGAGCCGCACTCGGCTCGGTCATCGCCCAGACCGCCTCAGCCGCCGTCCTGGTCGGCGTCGTCGCCCACCACTCCCGCGCGCACGGCACACCGCTGACCCCCCACCGGGCAGGTGTCGTGATGGCCGCGCGAGCCGGCGTACCCCTCCTCGTCCGCACCCTCACCCTGCGCGCCGCGCTCCTGCTCACCACGTACGCCGTCACCCTCGCCGCCAGCGGCCCGCCGGACGTGGACCTGGCCACCCACCAGCTCGCGACGACCCTGTGGTCCTTCCTCGCCTTCGCCCTGGACGCCATCGCCATCGCTGCCCAGGCGCTCACCGGGAAGTCCCTGGGCGCCGGCGACGTGGGGCGTACGAAGGAGCTCACGGCCCGGATGGTCAGGTGGGGCATCGGCAGCGGGATCGTCCTGGGCGGCCTCCTCGCCGCCTCCTCGCCCTTCATCGGTCGTCTCTTCAGCCCCGACCCCGCCGTCCACGCGGCACTGGTCCCCGTCCTCCTGGTCGCGGCGCTCGGGCAGCCCCTCGCCGGTGTCGTCTTCGTCGTCGACGGTGTGCTGATCGGCGCGGGCGACGGGCGCTACCTGGCGTGGGCCGGTCTGGTCGTCCTGGCCGTGTACGTGCCCCTCCTGCTCGCGGCCGCCACCCTCATCGGCGGTCTCGTGTCGGTCTGGGTCGCAATGGCGGGGGTCTTCATGGGCGCACGCGGGGTCGTGCTCTGGCACCGTGCCCGTGGCGAGAAGTGGCTGATCACCGGCGTCGCGCACTGATCCGCAGGGGTACTGGCGAGTAGGACACTTGTTCGCTCGCGCCACCGTTGACAGGGCCCTCACCCGCAACATAGACAGTCATGCGTGTGGGTCGGCGTCCGCCACCCATTCCTCCGCCTTTTCTCGGGCGACTCATCGTTGTGGAGGAGAATCCTTGAAACGCCATACCCTGGCTGCGGTTGCTGCCGCCGGCCTACTCGCCCCGCTCATGCCTCTCGGCATGGCGAGCGCAGCGGACGACCCCGCTGCCACTCGCAAGGACAGCGGCACGTTCACACCCGCGACGGCCACCGCCGTCAGCCCCACCAAGACCGGTCCGGTGATCGAGCTCGGCAAGGGCACCCAGACCTACATCATCCAGCTCAAGCAGCCGGCGGTTCCCAGTCGCGCGAGCGCGACCAACGCCAAGGGTCAGACGCTCGCCAAGGCACCGGGGGCGTCGTCGTACCGCTCGAGCATCCTCGCTGACCAGAAGGCGCTGAAGGCCTCGATCGCCTCGACGCTGGGCAGCAAGCCCGCCATCAAGGCGTCCTGGACCGAGGCCCTCAACGGCTTCGCCATCGAACTCAGCCGCGCGGAGGCCGAGAAGGTCTCCCGCCTCAAGGGCATCGGCGCCATCCAGGTCGAGGGCACGTACGAGCTGACCACCGACGTCGGCCCCGAGTGGATCGGCGCGCCCGACATCTGGAGCGGCACCGGCGTCCCGAACGGCACCGGCACCAAGGGTGAGGGCGTCGTCGTCGGCATCATCGACTCCGGCATCAACGCCGCGAACCCGTCGTTCGCCGCGTCCGTGCCCGTCGCCGACGGTGGCGACGGCTACGTCGTGACCAACCCGCGCCCCAAGTACTACGGCATGTGCGACCCCGACCACGCCCAGTACACCGCCAACTGGGGATGCAACGACAAGCTGATCGGCGCGTACAACTTCACCGGCGACGGCAGCAAGTACGACATCGGCGGCCACGGCACGCACACCGCGTCCACCACGGCCGGCAACCAGGTCGAGGTGACCACGTACGCCGCCCGCGGGACCGAGCACGAGTTCTCCACGACCGAGACCATCAAGGGCGTCGCCCCGCACGCCAACATCATCGCGTACGACGTGTGTGTGGACGGGTGTCCCGGTGCGGCGATCGTCTCCGCCATCGAGCAGGCCATCGCCGATGACGTCGACGCCATCAACTACTCGATCGGCTCCACCAGCGCCTCGTCGCCGTGGGTCCAGGCCGACACCATCGGGTTCCTCAACGCCCGCGCCGCCGGCATCAGCGTCGCCACCTCCGCCGGCAACGCCGGCCCCGGTGCGGCCACCCTCGGCAGCCCGGGCGACTCCCCGTGGATGACGACCGTGGGCGCCACCCAGCACAACCGCCAGTGGCAGGCCCACGTCACCGACATCACCGCCGACGGCGGCGCCACGCTCCCGCAGATCGACGGAGTCTCCTTCTCCAAGTCGACCGGTCAGGCGTACCCGTTGGTCGACGCCACCGACCTGGGCAGCAAGCTGTGCATCGCCAGCGAGCTCGCGGGGCAGGACCTCACGGGCAAGATCGTCATCTGCGAGCGCGGCACCACGGGTCGCGTCGAGAAGAGCGAGGTCGTCGCCGCGCTCGGCGCCGAGGGCATGATCCTCGGCAACGACGCCGCCAGCGGTGACTCGCTCAACGCAGACGCGCACGCACTGCCGAGCGTCCACATCACCCACGCCGCGCTCACCGAGCTGCGGACCTGGCTGACGGGCAAGACGGGCGCCAAGGCCGAGCTCTCGGGCGGGCAGCGCCACACGGGTGACGACGTCGCCGACATCATGGCGTCGTTCTCCAGCCGCGGACCCAACCGGGCAGTGTCGATCCTCAGCCCGTCCGTGTCTGCTCCCGGCGTCGACATCCTCGCCGCCGACGGCAGCGACAACGAGGTCAACTGGGGCTTCATGTCCGGCACCTCGATGGCCAGCCCGCACACCGCGGGTGCGCTCGCGCTGCTCAAGGGTGCCCAGCCCAACTGGACCCCCGCCGAGGCGCAGTCCGCGCTCATGACCACGGCCAAGACCGCGATCAAGGACAACGACGGCACCGACGCCGACTGGCACGACATGGGTTCGGGTCGCATCGACCTCACCAAGGCCGCCAAGGCTGGAGTGGTCTTCGACGTCACCGAGGCGGAGTACCTCGCGGCCGACCCGGCCGACGGCGGCGACGTCCGCACGCTCAACCTGGCCAGCCTGGCCGACAACGACTGCCTCGGCTCGTGCTCGTGGACCCGTACGGGAACGGTGTCGGACAACGCGGCCGGCACCTGGACCGCTTCGGTCTCGAGCTCCTCGCCCGACCTGGAGCTCACCCTCGCGCAGACCTCCTTCGACGTCGCAGCCGGCGGCACGATCGAGCTCGACGTGACGGCCGACGTGGCGACCATCGAGGACACGTGGCTCTACGGCACCGTGGTCCTCACGCCGCCCGCAGGTTCGTCGGCCCCGGCCGCGCACCTTCCGGTCGCGGTGCTGCCGTCGGCGGGCGTGTTGCCGTCGTCGGTGGACATCACCACGCGTCGTGACGCCGGGTCGCAGCTCAGCGGCGACCTCCGCATCGCGGCGGACTCCGCCGAGGCGACGTTCGAGGCCTCTGGCCTGGTGCCCGCCGAGGAGTCCGACGTCTCGCTGCCGCTGGACTCGACGAACTCCGACCCCTTCGACGACCTCTCGCAGGTCCACGTCGAGAAGGTCCAGGTTCCCGCGGGCGCCACGGCGTTGACGTTCACCATCGCCGACTCCACCTCTCCCGACATGGACCTCTATGTCGGAACGGGCGAGATCAGCGACGCCAACGTCGCCTGCTTCAGCGCCACGGGCGGCTCGGACGAGTCCTGCACCGTCGCCTCGCCCGAGGCTGGCGAGTGGTGGGCCGTGGTCCAGAACTGGGACGACTCCACTCCGGGGGCCACGGACACGGCCACCCTGCAGAGCGTGGTCGTGGCCGGCAACAGCGCCGGGTTCAGCGTCGAGGGTCCGTCCCCCGACGTGGCCTCTGGTGAGCCGTTCAGCGTCCGTGCGTTCTGGGACGACGAGTCGATCAAGGCCGGTGACGTGCTGTACGGCGCCATCGACGTGGTCGTGGGCGGCGAGTCCGCCGGTCTCATCCCGGTGACGTTCAACCGCGTCGCCGACGACGTGACCAAGACCGCCGACAAGAGCGAGGCGGTCCCGGGCGACACGGTGACCTACACGGTCGACGTCCAGCCCAACGTCACCCCGACCGACCTCGAGTACACGATCACCGACACCATCCCGGACGGCATGACGTACGTGGACGGTTCGGCGACCGGCGGAGCGACCTACGCCGACGGCAAGGTCACGTGGACCGACACCCTGGTGAGCCCGGACAACGCCAAGGGCTCGTACGAATGGTCGACCAGCCAGGCCGACCCGACGTGCGTCAACCCGCTCACGGGCGAGGCCGAGTACGTCGACCTGCTGACCGCCTCCGGTGGCGCCATCAAGGCCCAGGCGGGCGTGGCCGGCGACACGGATGCGTGGTCGGCGTTCAGTGCGCTGACGTTTGGTCACTACGGTGCGCAGCAGTCCGGTCTGACCATCTCTGACGACGGCTTCGTCGTCAGGTCG
Source organism: Actinomycetes bacterium (assembly GCA_023460975.1). GTDB lineage: Bacteria > Actinomycetota > Actinomycetes > Propionibacteriales > Nocardioidaceae > Nocardioides. The sequence goes on along the minus strand of JAEWOG010000062.1, from coordinate 13,489 downwards.
ACGGCCGGCTACGGCGGCAAGCCGTGGGAGACCCAGACGGTTCCCAACGAGGCGCTGCCGAACGACCTCAACGCCATCCTGTGGCAGGACATGGAGATCGTCTACGACGAGGCCACCAACAAGGGGCTGTCCCTGGCCCAGTTCGGGGAGCAGGGCGCCACGCCTGACTTCGCGATCCTGGAGTACGACGACGTCCACGCCTACGGGCAGGCTGCGCAGACCTACGATGCCCAGATCATCGTTCCGGTCGGTGGCAACGACGTCTACTACGCCTACGACAACCTGAACGGGCCGCTCGACGCCGTGACCATCGGTGGCGAGAACGCCGACGGCACGACGGGCCACGCGCTGGTGAACAACGGTGACGCCAGCGAGGTCATCGCCAACGGCACCGTCGTCTGCGGCACCTACACGCCGGGAGCCTCCGGCGCGGGTCAGTTCAGCTACCAGGTGACGGTGGACGCGGACGCAGCCAGCGGCGTGGTCACCAACTCGGCGAAGCACACCGTGGACAACCCGGGAGCCAAGCCCGCGGTGGCCACGGCGGACGTCAAGGTGACCGGGAGCAGCACCCCCGGTCAGGTCGACTCGGCCACCACGTTGACGCTGAACCCGACCTCGGTCGCGGCCGGTGGCACGACCACCGCCAAGGCCACGGTCACGGGTGCAGGTGGGACGCCGACCGGCAAGGTCGACTTCCTCGTCAACGGCACCGTCGCTGGTTCCGGGACGCTGGCAGCCGACGGCACGGCCTCGGCCACCCTGACGGCGTCGGCCACGGCCGGCACGTACTCGGTGGTCGCCAAGTACGCCGGTGACAGCGCCTTCAAGGCCAGCGAGTCCGCGGCCGCCACCCTCACGGTGACGTCCACGGCCCCGCCGACCAAGGCCGAGCCCACGATCAAGATCAAGACCCCGAAGAAGGTCAAGGTCAAGGCCAAGGGCGCGAAGGTCAAGGTCGCCGTCAAGGCGAGCGGCGTCAAGCCGACCGGCAAGGTCAAGATCGTGATCAAGGGAGCGGGCAAGAAGATCACCCGCACCGTCACGCTCAAGAACGGCAAGGCCACGATCAAGCTGCCCAAGTTCAAGAAGGTCGGCAAGGTCAAGGTCAAGGTCACCTACTCGGGTGATGAGGCCGTGCTGTCCGGCAAGGCCAAGGCGACGTTCAAGGTCGTCCGCCGCTGACAGTGAGCCGTACGAAGCGAGGGGCCCGGTGGTTTCACCGGGCCCCTCGTGCGTTCAGGGCGTACGACTGCTCACGGGCAGCGACAGTGAGGCCCGGAACCTGGCCCTGACCCCATGCGTCACACTGATGAACGGCCGGGACGAACCCGGACCGCGAGAAGTTTGAGGGGGAACCGATGCGCAAGACCACACGACTGCTCGCCGCGACGGCGGCGCTGGCCGTGCTCACCATGTGTGCGGGATGCGGCGAGGACGACGGCGGGGCGGTGGCCGAGGACGAGACCACCCAGACGCCGACCCCCACCGAAACCGAATCGCCGGCGACGGGCAAGCCGACCGCACCCCCGACCGATTCGACCCAGACGGAGGACCCCATGGCCGGGACCGAGGAACTCACCGACGCCGCGGTCAAGGACCTCGCCGAGCGGGCGGGCGTGGACGCCTCGGAGGTCGAGGTCGTCGAGGTCGAGGAGGTGACCTGGACGGACGGGTCGCTGGGCTGCGCCAAGCCCGACATGATCTACACCCAAGCCCTCGTCGACGGCACCCGGATCACGCTCAAGGTGGGCGAGCAGGAGTACGCCTACCACTCGGGCGGCGGCGCGACACCCACGTGGTGCAAGAAGCCCACCGAGTGAGTCACTGACCCACCACGCACATCGGCCCGCTGACTCTGACGAGTCAGCGGGCCGAAGCGTGTGAAGCGGCGTCAGCCGATCAGGCGGGCACCACGTTGAGCGACACGGAGGCCACCACGTCGTCGTGCAGCTTGACGTTCACCGTGTGAGCGCCGAGCGACTTGATCGGGTTGGCGACCACGATGGTGCGACGGTCGACCTTCTCGCCCGAGACCTCGCCGATGGCCTCGGCGATCTCGGCGGTGGTGACGGCGCCGAACAGGCGACCACCCTCACCGGCGCGGACCTTCACGTTGACCGTGCTGGCCTCGATCTTGGTCTTGATCTCGGCGGCGTGGTTCTCGTCGCGCGCAGCGCGGGAGGCACGAGCGGCCTTGATCGACTCAACGGTCTTCTCGCCACCGCGGGTCCAACGCGTGCCGAGGCCGCGCGGGATGAGGTAGTTGCGGCCGTAGCCGTCCTTGACCTCGACCACGTCGCCGGGAGCGCCGAGGCCGTCGACCTCCTGGGTCAGGATGAGCTTCATGTCAGTCTCCTGTCAGGTCCGCGGTCAGCGACCGGTGGACGTGTAGGGCAGCAGGGCGAGCTCGCGCGCGTTCTTGACGGCGATGGCCACGTCGCGCTGGTGCTGGACGCAGTTGCCGGTCACGCGACGGGCACGGATCTTGCCGCGGTCGGAGATGAACTTGCGGAGGAGGGTGGCGTCCTTGTAGTCGACACCGGTCGCCTTCTCCTTGCAGAACTGGCAAACCTTCTTCTTGGGCTTGCGAATCACTGCCTTGGCCATTGTGGTGCTTCCTCTCTAGAAGCCCGGCTCAGAGTGGGTACTGCGCCGGAATGGTTGGGGTGTATTCGGAAAGGTCTTCTGGATCAGAAGGGAGGCTCGTCGCCGCCCACGCCGGGGGCACCCCACGGGTCGTTGGCCGGAGCGTTGCCGCCCTGACCGCCTTGGGACTGGTTGCCCCAGCCACCGGCGTTCTGCTGGGGAGCAGCAGGCGTGGCCCACGGGTCGTTGGCCGGAGCGTTGCCGCCCTGGCCGCCGCCGTAGTTGCCGCCACCCTGCTGCTGGCGCTGACCGCCGCCGAAGCCGCCGCCACCGCCCTGACGGGAGGCGCGGGTGACCTTGGCGGTGGCGAACGTGAGAGACGGGCCGACCTCGTCGACGTCGATCTCGAACACGGTGCGCTTCTCGCCCTCGCGGGTCTCGTACTGACGCGACTTGAGGCGACCCTGGACGATCACACGCATGCCCCGCTGAAGGGACTCGGCGACGTTTTCCGCGGCCTGCCGCCACACCGAGCAGCTCAGGAACAGCGCTTCGCCGTCCTTCCACTCGTTGCTCTGACGGTCGAAGGTGCGCGGCGTCGACGCGATCCGGAAGTTGGCCACGGCCGCACCCGAGGGGGTGAAGCGCAGCTCCGGGTCGTCGACGAGGTTGCCGACCACGGTGATGTTGGTCTCGCCTGCCATGTCAGGTCTCCCTAGGATCCAGAAGTGGTGTCGGCGCCATCATTGACGAAGGCACTGACACCGGGAAGTGGTTCTCCACATCCCGTCAGGCGACGGGGCGGAGGACCTTCGTGCGCAGGATCGACTCGTTCAGCGTGAGCTGGCGGTCGAACTCCTTGACCGTGGCGGGCTCGGCGGTCAGGTTGATGACCACGTAGATCGCCTCGGCGTTCTTCTTGATCTCGTACGCCAGACGGCGACGTCCCCAGACGTCGACGGACTCAACAGAGCCGCCGTCGTTGCGGATGACACCGAGGTACTTGTCGAGCGACGGCTCAATGGTGCGCTCGTCGAGGCTCGGGTCGAGGATGACCACAACTTCGTAGTGACGCATAGCGGGTCTCCACCTCCTTCGGACTCAAGGCGGCCACGGACTTTCCGTGGCAGGAGGGCTGTGCGTACCGGTGGACCGAGGTCCACCGGGGGTCTGCCACCGGACACCGTCGGTCGGGCCGGTCGAGACAGACATCGCAGGCTATCAGCGCTCGCGCGCCTCACCCGAATCCTCTCCACCCCGCCTCCACCCCCACCCGGGCCACGCACCCAGCCCTGTGGATGAGCACCCACCACCGCGCAGCGGCGCGGCTAGCGTCGCGGTGTGCTCGCTTCCGGTCTGCCGCGGGCCCGCGCCACGGGGTCCGCCCCGGTCGCGGGCCGCTTCGTGATGCTCGACCAGATCGGGGCCGGAGGCATGGGCTCGGTCTGGCGCTCGCGCGACCTGCGGACCGACACCGTGGTCGCCGTCAAGGTGCTCGGCCACCACGGCGGGGCGCTGCTGGCGCGCTTCGTGCGGGAGCAAGCCGTACGCATCCGGCACCCCCACGTGGTGGCGCCGTCGGGATGGGCGGCGGACGAGGACGTCGTCGTGATCGTCATGGACCTCGTCCGGGGTGGTTCGGTCGCAGACCTCATCGCCGCCCACGGACCGCTGCCCGCCGGCCACGCCGCGCTCCTCGTCGAGCAACTCCTCCTCGCCCTGGCCTGCGTGCACGCCACCGGATTGGTGCACCGCGACGTCAAGCCCGCCAACCTGCTGCTGGAGGCCACCGGCACCGGCCCTCCCCACCTGCGCCTGGCCGACTTCGGGGTCGCGGCACCGATCGCGGACCAACGGTTCACCACCGCGCCGGGGGCCGTCGGCACCAACGGCTACATGGCCCCCGAGCAGGCCCGCGGGGCGACGCCCGATCCCGCGCAGGACCTGTACGCGGTCGGTCGCGTCGCGTGGCAGCTCGTGACGGGACTGCACCCCAGCCAGCAGACCCGGATCCCCTCCCACCCGCTGCGTCCCCTGCTCGAGCGGCTGCTCGTCGTCGACCCCACCCAGCGCCTCGCATCCGCCGATGCCGCGCTGCGCCTGCTGCGGCGGCTGCGGATCCCGTACGAGCCGGGGCCCGTGGTGCGCGACCGGCTGGGTCCGGACCCCGTCCGGCGGTCGCGGTCGCGGGTTGCGGCAGGGCGCCCCGGGACGGCTGACCTGTTCGCCTGGGCGGGGGTGGCGGGGTGCCTGGGCGTGATCGCCGGTTGTCTGTGCCTGCTCCTAGGGTGGGTGCCATGACCACGCAGCTCGCCATCGGTGCCCACGTCGACCAGACCGACCCGGTCGCCGAGGCGGCAGCGCGCGGCACGAGGGTGGTGCAGATGTTCCTCGGCGACCCGCAGAGCTACAAGGGCCCCGTGGTGGCCTACGAGGGCGGCGCCGACGCACTGCGCGCCGCGGCCGAGGCCGCTGAAGTCGACCTCTACGTGCACGCCCCCTACATCGTCAACGTCGCCACCACCAACAACCGGATCCGCATCCCCAGCCGCAAGCTCCTGCAGCAGCACATGGACGTGGCCGCGCAGATCGGCGCCAAGGGCCTGGTCGTGCACGGAGGCCACGTCGACAACAAGCAGGGCGACCCGGCAGTCCTGGCCAAGGGCTTCGACAACTGGCGCAAGGCGATCGAGGCGACCGACATCAAGGTGCCGCTGCTCATCGAGAACACGGCCGGGGGCGACAACGCGATGGCGCGCCAGCTCGACCGGATCGCGGCGGTGTGGGACGCGGTCAGCGCCGCCGAGGGGTCCGACCAGGTCGGCTTCTGCCTCGACACCTGCCACGCCTGGGCGGGCGGCATCCACCTCGGCGACGCCGTGGACCGCATCAAGGCGATCACCGGACGCATCGACCTCGTGCACGCCAACGACTCGCGTGACGGGTTCGACTCCGGCGCCGACCGGCACGCCAACTTCGGCTCCGGCCAGCTGCCCGTCGGCGAGTTCGTCTCCGTGGTGCGTTCGGCGGGAGCCCCGGTGGTCTGCGAGACCCCGGGTGGGGCCGCCGAGCACGTCGCCGACATCGCCTGGCTGCGCGAGCACCTCTGAGCAGGCTTGGCTCCGAGTCCGCAAGGTAGCCTCGACGCCGTGTCTTCCCCCCACTCGTCCGGCCTCTCCGTTCGCGCGGTGACCCCCGCCGAGCACTTGGCCTTCATCGCCTCACAGTCGTCCGCGTCCTTCCTGCAGACCCCCGCGTGGGCCCAGGTCAAGAGCGAGTGGCGCTCCGAGTGCATCGGGTGGGAGCGCGACGGCCGGCAGGTCGGCGGCGCCCTGGTGCTCTACCGCCAGGTCCCCAAGCTCAAGCGCTACCTCGCCTACCTCCCCGAGGGGCCGGTGATCGACTGGGCCAGCGACGACCTCGACGCGTGGCTGGCACCGATGGTGGCCCACCTGCGTGGCCAGGGTGCGTTCGGCGTACGTATGGGTCCCCCGGTGGTGACCCGGCGCTGGACGTCGGCGCAGATCAAGGCCGGCATCGCCGACCCCGACGTGCACCGGCTCGGCGACCTCGTGCCGGCCGAGCGCACCCAGCAGGGCGCTCAGGTCCTCGCCCAACTGCACGAGCTCGGGTGGCGTCCCCAGGCCGTGGCGGGCGGCTTCGCGGCCGGCCAGCCGCAGCACAACTTCGTCATCCCACTCGTCGAGGCCGACGGCACGCCCCGCACTCCCGACGACGTGCTGCGCGGCATGAACCAGCTGTGGCGACGCAACATCAAGAAGGCCGACAAGTCGGGTGTCACCGTGCGGCGCGGCACTCCCGAGGACCTGCCCGCCTTCCACGCGCTGTACGTCCACACCGCCGAGCGCGACCACTTCACGCCGCGCCCGCTGGGCTACTTCACCACCATGTTCGCTGCGCTCGGCGCGGAGGACGACGACCGGATCCAGCTGTGGCTCGCCGAGCACGAGGGTGACCTGGTGGCGGCGACGATCGCCGTACGCGTCGGCACCCACAGCTGGTACTCCTACGGCGCCTCGTCGACGCACAAGCGGGAGGTGCGCGGCTCCAACGCCGTCCAGTGGGCGATGATCCAGCACGCGTTGGCCGCGGGCGCGCACGTCTATGACCTGCGCGGGATCACCGAGACGCTGGATGCAGACGACCCCCACGTGGGCCTCATCCAGTTCAAGGTCGGCACGGGCGGCGAGGCACTCGAGTACGTCGGCGAGTGGGACCTGCCCCTCAACCGGCTCCTCTATGCCGGGTTCACCCAGTACATGAAGCGGCGCGGCTGATGCGCGCCCCAGCGGAGGGGTCGCGATGAGCGTCGTCCTGCACGTCGACGGGCCTCGCTGGCGCGCCCATCTCCTGGAGACGGCGCGCACCACGCCAGGCATCGTCCCCGTGGCCAAGGGCAACGGGTACGGCTTCGGCCTCTCGCGCCTGGCCCGCCGCGCCCAGTGGCTCGACGACCACGCCGCCGAGACGGGCACCTCCGTCGATCTCGTGGCCGTGGGCACCTACGACGAGGTGGACCAGATCGCGGCGCGCTGCCGCGCCGACGTGCTCGTGCTGACGCCGTGGCGCGACTTCGCCCACGGCGCCGACCTCGACCCGGCCACTCGGCGTCGCCTCATCCACACGGTCTCGCGCCCCGAGGACCTCGTCGGCCTGCTCGACGAGGACCCGAAGGCCCGCTTCGTGCTCGAGCAGCTCACCTCGATGCGCCGCCACGGCATGACCCGGCGGGCCCTCACCGACGCAGCTGCCGCGCTGCGCGAGTGGTCCCCCCACGGCCTCGCGGGCGTCGCCGTGCACCTGCCGCTCAACGTCACCTCGCACCTGGCGGAGGTGTCGCGCCTCGTCAACGACGTGGTCGCCGCCGGCCTCACCACCCGCACCGTGTTCGTCAGTCACCTCACCTCCGGCGAGTTGGCGGCCCTGGCGTCGACCTACCCGGACTTCACCTTCCGGCCCCGCATCGGCACCTCCCTGTGGCTCGGTGACCGCGGCGCGCTGCGCGTGAGCGCCACCGTGCTCGACGTGCACGAGGTCGAGCGGGGCGAGGCCTTCGGCTACCGCGGGCGTACGGCTCCCCGCCACGGCCACCTCGTCGTGGTCTCCGGCGGGACCGCACACGGCCTGGGGCTGGAGGCGCCGAGCGGCGAACAGTCACTCAAGGCGCGCGCAGCCACGCTCGCACGCGGCGGCATGGACGCGGTCGGCCTCGTCCGCTCGCCGTTCAGCGTCGACGGCAAGCAGCGCCTGTTCGCCGAACCGCCCCACATGCAGGCTTCGATGCTGTTCGTGCCCTCAGGCGCCCGGGTGCCCGCGGTCGGCGAGCAGATCGATGTCCGGGTCCGCTACACCGCCACCCACTTCGACCGGGTCGAGGTCTCCTGACCGGATCCGCCACACGGCGTGCGCGGCCAGCCAGACCAGGCCGGCGGCGCGCAGGACGATGACGAACCACAGCACCTTGACGTCACCGCCGTCGGCGGGTGCCATCCAGCCGGCGTAGTAGAAGCCCGTCACGACCAAGTGGACGACCTCGCAGGCCTGCCACACGGCGATCACGCCCCAGCGCGGCACGGCCACTGCCGCGAGCGGCAGCAGCACGAGGCCGGCGCCCGGCGGCAACTCGGAGGAGACCAGCAGCGCCCCGGCCACCAGCGGCAGCGCCACCCGTGCCACCTGAGCCACCGACGGGGCCGCCTTCGACCGCAGCGCGATCCTGACCACGACCGCGGTCCACGCCAGCCACACGGCCCCGCCGACCAGCACCACGGTGCGGGTCGCGATCTCGGTGTCGCTCGCCTGCGAGGCCACCAGCCACAGCGAGCCTGAGTCGATCGGCCGCAGCCACCACGTGTCCCGTACGGCCCCGGAGATGATGAAGGGCGGCACCGCGAATGCGAGCCACGTGAAGGTGGCCGCGGCGCACGCGTCGAGCGTCACGCGCCGCTGGACCCGACCGCCGCGCCGGGCCACGACGACCATCGCGATCAGCAGCGCCGCGGAGCTCAGTACGATCGCGGCGGCCAGCCCCGTGGCCACGCCGGCCGTGATCGCCCGGCCCCGAGCCCAGGCCCACAGCGCCACGGCCAGGGCGATGGCCGCGAGCACGTGCCAGGACGTGACCCACGTCAGCACCGCCATCGGGGCCAGGGCAAGGACGGCGGCGTCCCACGGACGGCCCGCGGTGGTGCGGGTCAACAGGACGGTGGCCAGCGCCATGCCGATCGCGACCAGCACAGCCGTCAGGGCGGCCGCCACGAGCACGCGGTCGGCGGAAGCATCGACTCCGCGCGAGCTGAGGCGACCCAGCGCGGCGACCAGACCCGGCACCGGCGGCAGATCAGCCGTGGTGGCGCCGCCCGGCTGACCCAGCCCGGCCCACCCCCAGTCGTTCCAGCAGCCGCGCCCGAAGTCGGCCCCCGGACGCTGCCACGCGTCGGCCGCGCACGGCGTCTTGAGGAGCATGCCGAGGACCCAGGCCACGCCGCTCAGCGTGAGCAGCACTCGTACGGGAGTCCACCAGCGCCGCGCTCGTGCGTGGGCGCCCCACGGGCCGCCCAGCCCTTCGCTGAGCGCAGCCACGGCCGGGTCCTCGTTCGACGGTGCCACGTCTGCGGCGGCGCGCACCTGCGGCGTCACGGGACCGGAACCGCTCAGGCCGTCGGGAGGAGCAACCACCACGGCGCTGCCCCGCTGCGCCAGGTCGGCGCACTCGGGGCCGACGCATCGGCGGTGTCTCGCTCGGTGCGCCCCGGCGTGATGGACGGCGTCGGGGTCGGCGTCTGGGTCGGAGGCGGCGGGAGGGTCTCCGTCGGCGTCGGGGTCGGCGTCTCGGTCGGGGTCGGCGTCTCCGTGGGCGTCGGCGTCTCCGTCGGCGTCGGCGTCTGGGTGGGCGTCGGCGTCTCCGTCGGGGTCTCCGACGGCTCCGGCGTGCCGAGCGTCGGCCCCTTGTCGGTCTTGGTCGGCCGCGGCGGCGGGGGCGTGTACTCGTGGCCCGAGCTCGGCGCCTCGCCGTCGAGGAAGACGGGCTCGGGGAACTCCTCCTCCTCGGTGCCCTCCAAGGCCCGCGTCATGATGTCGGTCCACATCATCGCCGGGTAGTAACCGCCCGCGAAGGAGTCGCCGACCCAGTAGCCGCCGTCGTCGGTGATCTCGTCGAGGTCGCCGATGCCTTCGCCGCGCACCATCATCACGGCGGTCGCCAGTTGCGGCGTCGCGCCGGCGAACCACGACGAGGACACCATGTCGCGCCCGTTGGTCGCGGTGCCGGTCTTGCCGATGGCCTCACGACCCAGGCTCGCGGTCCGGTAGCCGGTGCCCGCGGACGTCATGACCTGCTCCATCGCGTAGATGGTGTCGGCGGCGACATCGGGGTCGATGGTCTGCTCGGTCTTGTCGTCGTGGTCGTAGATGACCTCGCCGGCGGAGTTCACGACCTTCTCGACGACGTGCACGTCCGCGCGCTCACCCGAGTTGGCGAGCGTCGCATAGGCGTTGGCCATGTTGATCGGGCTGACGGTGGCCGAGCCCAGCGACACGGTCGCGTACGGCTCCAGGCCAGGCGTTGCCGAGGGGATGCCGTACCCCTTCTTGGAACCGTCCTTGGGCGGAATCCCGGCCGCGTTCATCGTCTTGATGATCTTCTCGGGACCGTCCTCCATCGCCATCGTCAGGTCGATGAAGGCGGTGTTGATCGAGGACTGCGTGGCGCGGGTCAGGGAGACCGAGCCGTACGACGCGTTGCCCTGGTTGCCCACCTCGATGTCGGTGCCTTCGATCGTGTACGGCGAGTTGCCGTCGAAGGTGTCCTTGAGGGCGAAGCCCTCCTGCAGCCCGGTGGCGACAGCGAAAGGCTTCAGCGTCGAGCCGGCCATGCCGCCCGCGCGAGCCCAGTTGATCTGCGAGTCGAGGTAGTCCTGACCGCCGTAGAACCCGCGTACGGCGCCGGTGCCCGGCTCGACCGACGCGGAGGCGATGTGCAGGTCTTTGTCGGACTGCTTGGTGGGGCGCATCGCCTTGACGCCCTGCTCGGCCGCGGCCATCGCCTTCTTCGTGAAGGTCGTGGTGATGCGCAGGCCGCCGCCGTCGATCTCCTCCTCGGTGGCGATCCCCTTCTTGATGAGCTCCTCCTTGACCAGGGAGAGCATGTGACCGCGCTGCCCGCCGTACTGGCTCTGGGCGGCGATCTTGGGGAACTTCGGGAGGCGCTTCTTGGCCTTGGCCTGCTCCGTGGCGTCGATGAAGCCGAGCTCCGCCATCTGGTTGAGGACGTACTCGTAGCGGCCGCGGAGGTCCTCCTTGGCCTCCTTGCCGTTGCGGGGATCGAACTGCGAGGGGTTGTTGAGGATCGCCGCCAGAGCCGCCGACTCACGCAGCGTCAGTTCGGTGGCGTCCTTGTCGAAGTACGCGTGCGCCGCGGCCTGGATGCCATAGGCACCGCGACCGAAGTAGATGGTGTTGAGGTAGCCCTCGAGCACCTGCTTCTTGGTCATCTGGCGCTGCAGCTTGAGGGAGACGATCGCCTCCTTGATCTTGCGCTCCCAGCTGCGCTCGCTGGTGAGGTACAGGATCTTGACGTACTGCTGGGTGATCGTGGACGCGCCGTGGGTGGTGCCCTCGGTCGTGTTGGACACCAGCGCGCGCAGGATGCCGCGCGGGTCGATGCCCTTGTCGGTCCAGAAGGTCTCGTTCTCCGCCGCGACCACCGCGTCCTGGATGCTCGCGGGCATGTCGGTCAGCGGGATCGACTCGCGGTTCTGCTCCGCGTAGTAGGTCCCCAGCTGCGACTCGCCGTCGGCGTAGTAGACGAAGGTCGTCTGCGCCTTGAAGGCCTCGTTCTGGTCCGGGATGTCGATGGACTGGTAGAGGACCACGAAGGTCCCCAGGCCCAGGAGGGCCCCGAGCAGCCCGAGGACGAGGAAGGTCTTGAGGGCGATGCCGATCCGCCGACGCCACGAAGAGGGGCGCTTCGGCTTGCGGGTCACGGCCTTTCCTTCGGCCCGGCGCTTCGAAGTCACGCCGGACAGAGTACGGGGTGGCGGGGAATGTCCCCGTTCGTGCCGATGTTGCTCCTGCGGACGCCACGCGAGAGCGGTGATTAGCGTCGAACGGATATATCGCTACGATAGATCGCGTGGCACGTCGTGGAGAGACCATCGAGTTGGCAGTCCTTGGACTGCTGCACGAGGGACCCATGCACGGTTACGAGCTGCGCAAGCGGCTCAACCTCATGCTCGGTTGGAGTCGGCGGGTGCTGTCGTACGGCTCGCTCTACCCGGCTCTGAAGAAGATGCTGCGGGCGGGCTGGATCGCGGAGACCGCGACCAACGCTCCCCTCAACAAGCGTCCGCGCATCGTGTACGAGGTGACCGAGGCAGGCCACGCAGAATTCCAGAGACTGATGTCGGAGGTCGGCCCCGCCGCCTGGGAGGACGACGACTTCGACATCCGGTTCGCGTTCTTCGGACGCACCGACATGGAGATCCGGCTGCGGGTGCTCGAAGGGCGCCGCAGCCGCCTCCAAGAACGTCTCGACCGGGTCCAGAAGGACCTGGAGATCACTCAGGCGGAGGTCAACCGATATGCCGCTGAGCTCCAGCGCCACGGTGTGGAGTCGGTTGAACGCGAGGTCCGGTGGCTCAATGACTTGATCCGGGCGGAGCGGGGGGAGTCGGCGCAGCCGAGCACCCCCAGTGGCACGGCAGACCAGTGACAGATCCGAAGAACAGACCAGACAAGGAGAGCCCGATGGGTTCGGTACGAGTGGCAATCGCGGGAGTCGGCAACTGCGCGACCTCCCTGATCCAGGGAGTCGAGTACTACAAGGACGCTGATGCCTCCAGCACCGTCCCGGGGCTGATGCACGTCAAGTTCGGTGACTACCACGTCTCCGACGTGCAGTTCGTCGCCGCGTTCGACGTCGACGACAAGAAGGTCGGCAAGGACCTCTCCGAGGCGATCAACGCCAGCGAGAACAACACCATCAAGATCACCGACGTCCCGACCATGGGCGTCGAGGTGCAGCGCGGCCCGACGCTGGACGGTCTCGGCAAGTACTACCGCATGACGATCGAGGAGTCGGCCACAGAGCCGGTCGACGTCGTGCAGGTCCTCAAGGACAACCAGGTCGACGTCCTCGTGTCCTACCTCCCGGTGGGCTCGGAGGAGGCTGACAAGTTCTACGCCCAGTGCGCGATCGACGCCGGCGTGGCCTTCGTCAACGCCCTGCCCGTCTTCATCGCCTCGGACCCCGAGTGGGCCAAGAAGTTCACCGACGCAGGCGTCCCGATCGTCGGCGACGACATCAAGTCGCAGGTCGGCGCCACCATCACCCACCGCGTGATGCCAAGCTGTTCGAGGACCGGGGCGTGATCCTGGACCGCACGTACCAGCTCAACGTCGGCGGCAACATGGACTTCAAGAACATGCTCGAGCGCGAGCGTCTCGAGTCCAAGAAGGTCTCCAAGACGCAGGCAGTGACGTCCAACCTGACCGGCCCGCTGGCCGGCAAGGTCCACGACGACAACGTGCACATCGGCCCGTCCGACTACGTGGCGTGGCTCGACGACCGCAAGTGGGCGTACGTGCGCCTCGAGGGTCGCGCGTTCGGCGACGTGCCGCTCAACCTGGAGTACAAGCTCGAGGTGTGGGACTCCCCCAACTCCGCCGGCATCATCATCGACGCGGTCCGCGCGGCGAAGATCGCCAAGGACCGCGGCGTGGGTGGCCCGATCATCCCCGCCTCGGCGTACCTCATGAAGTCGCCGCCGGTCCAGATCGAGGACACCGAGGGTCGCGCGCAGCTCGAGGCGTTCATCAAGGGCGTCTGATCGCTCTGGCTTTCTCGAGGGGGGCCCCCCCCCCCAACGGCGGGGGCCCC
>JAEWOG010000061.1 GCA_023460975.1 Actinomycetes bacterium | reverse complement strand
GCGGCGAGGCGCTGCTGGCCTCGGTCGGCCTCGGCGGCTTCGGCCAGAAATATCCCTGGCAGCTCTCCGGCGGCATGCAGCAGCGCTCGAGCCTCTGCCGCGCGCTCGTCCACGAGCCCGATATCCTGATGCTCGACGAGCCTTTCGGCGCGCTCGATGCCTTCACGCGCGAGGAACTCTGGGGCGTGATGCAGAAGCTCTGGATGGAGCGTCGCTTCACGGCGGTGCTGGTCACGCACGACCTGCGCGAGGCGGTCTATCTCGCCGACACGGTCTATGTGATGAGCCGGCGTCCCGGAAAGATCGTCAAGATCCGCAAGATCGAACTGCCGCGCCCGCGCACGCTGGAGACGACCTTCACGGTCGAGTTCGTCGACATCGTCCATGAGCTGCGCGAGCGCATCCATCTGGAGCATGTGTGACATGTGGCGCCCGGCAGGACAAAGATCATGACGGAGGCTCAGAAGCGCATCCTGCTCGTCGCCATGCCCTGGCTCGCTGCCGCGGCCCTGCTGCTGCTCTGGGAGATCGCCTGCATCGTCTTCGACGTGCCGGAGATCCTGGCGCCGCGCCCGAGCCGCATCATCGAGACGATGATCCTGCGTTGGGACATCCTGCTGCGTTTCTGCCTGGAGACCCTCTGGACCACGCTGATCGGCTTCGGGCTCGCCATCGGCTTCGGGCTGCTGCTCGGCCTGGCCATCGGTGCCTCGCCCTTCGTCTATTCCGGTCTTTACCCGCTGCTGATCGCCTTCAACGCGATTCCGAAGGTCGCGATCGTGCCGATCCTGATGATCTGGGTCGGCGTCGGCGCATTGCCGGCCGTGATCACCGCCTTCGTCATCTCGTTCTTCCCGATCGTCGTGAATGTCGCGACCGGCCTCGCCACGATCGAGCCCGAGATGCGCGACGTGATGCGCTCGCTCGGCGCCAGCCAGTGGGAAATCCTGACCAAGGTCGGTGTGCCCCGCGCGATGCCCTATCTCTTTGCCAGCCTGAAGGTCGCCGTGACGCTCGCCTTCGTCGGCTCCGTGCTGTCGGAGACGGTCGGCGGCAATCGCGGCATCGGTTTCCTGATGCTTTCTGCCGGCGCACGCAACGACGCGCCGACCACCTTCGCCGGGCTGTTCTCGATCGCCATCATGGGCATGGCGCTCTACGCTCTCTGCGCCGCGGTTGAGCGGCGGATGACCCGCTGGGCCTTCCGCGGCGAGATCGTCGCCTGAACTATGGCGTCGCGACATACCCATCGCGGCGCGGGTCGGCGGCGCCGGTGAACACGCCGGTCGCCGGATCGACCGCGACCGCCTGCATGCCGCCGCAGCGCATCGTCCAGCCGACATCGAAGGCGCGTGCCTCGTGCCCGCGCCTGACCAGCTCGGCTATCGTCTCCGGCGTGATCCGGTTCTCGATCTCGACGAGACGGCCGTCCCAGAGCCGGGCGCGGGGCGCCTCGATCGCCTCCTGAAGCGGCAGGCCGAAGACGAGATGCTGGACCATGGCCTGCGCCTGCGTCTGCATGATGCCGTAGCTGCCGGGCGTGCCGAGCGCGAGCACCGGCTTGCCGTCCCGGGTCGAGAGCGAGGGCGACATGCACATCGGCAGCTCGTCGCCGGGCTTCGAGCGGTTCGGGCTGCCGGGCTGCACATCGGCCCAGTACAGGAAGTTGTTGAAGCACAAGCCCGTGCCCGGCACGACCACGCCGCTGCCGAAGGGGCTGCCGAGGCTCTGGGTGATGCAGATCAGGTTGCCCTCGCTGTCCGCCACCGAGAGCGAGGTCGTGTGCGCCGGGTCTTCCTGGTCCTGCGGCACCCACTGCTCGGTCGGCCCGGTCACCGGCTTGCCGTCGGTGAGGCGCTGGCGCAGTCTTGCGACCGAGGCCTCCGACATGATCTCGGCCAGCTTCTCCGGCGAGGGGTTGTTATGGGCGATGCGCTCGCCGGCGGCGAGGCGGATCGCGCGATAGACGAGGTCGAGATGATCCGGTCCGTCCTTCGGCTTTGACGCAAGGTCGATCCCGTCCAACAGGCGCAAGGTCAGCAGGAACTGGAAGCCTTCGCAGGGCGGCGGCGGCACATGCACCGACAATCCCTTGAAGCGCGCAGCCATCGGCTCGCGCCAGACCGTCTTCACCGCCGCAAGGTCGGCCATGGTCAGCGAGCCACCGAGCGCCTGCAGATGGGCGATGACCTTTTCGCCCAGCGCGCCGCGATAGAAATGGTCCGGCCCCTTCTCGGCGATCTCGCTTAGCGTCTTCGCAAGGTCCGACTGGACGAGCACTGAACCAAGATGCATCGACCCGTTGGGCTGATAGTTTTTCGACCAGGCCGGATAGAGCGCGGGAATCTTCTCCAGCAGCGGGTCGTTCTCCTCGAACTCCGCCGCGCCGAACTCGGCCAGCGCAAAACCGTCCCGCGCCAGCGCGATCGCCGGCGCGAAGACTTCGGCCAGCGACTTCCGGCCATAGGTCTTCACCAGTTCGCACCAGCCGGCGAGATTGCCGGGCGAAGCGACGGCGAGCGCGCCGCGCTCCAGATCTGTGCGCTTGCTGAAGCGGTCGACCCGGAAGCTCGCCGGGATCGGCGGTACGAAATCGAGCACGCGCACGCGCTTCTCGGCCGCGACCCACATCGTCGAGAGGCCCATGCCGGCGAGCCCCGACATGAAGGGCTCGACCACGTTGAGTGCAGCGGCGGTGGCGGCCGCGGCGTCGAAGGCGTTGCCGCCCTGTGCCAGCAGCTTGGCGCCGGCCTGCGCCGCCAGCGGATGGGCTGCGGCGACCATGCCGTGGCGGGAGGTCATCGTGGGGCGGCGGCCGTGCATCTTCGCGTCTCCTCGTCTTCTGGCAACGATCAGAGCACGAATCCGGCGTCAGAACAGGCTGCCTTGCCCGTCATCAGCGGGAGGCCGGGTCGCTGTGCGCGCATGGCGCTTGGGTTCCTCGGGCGCCTCCTCTCGCGGAAGCTCGGCCAGCGGCAATTGAATCTCCGGCGCATCATTGGCGACCTTGTTGACCGCATTGCCGATGGCGACGACCTCCAGCAGATCGTCAGGCGGCGGCTTGAGCAGGCGCCCGGTCTGCTCCGGCGTGGCCTGCGGATCGAGCCAGGCGTCGTGATCGCGGGGATCGAGGATGACCGGGCTGCGGTGATGGATCGGGGCCATCGTGCCGTTGGCCGGTCCCGTCATCATCGCGACCGTGTCGATCTCCGATCCATCAGGTGAGTGCCAGGTCTCCCACAGCCCGGCGAAAGCGAAGAGGCCGCGATCCGGCCTGCGGAACAGGAAGGCCTCGTTCCGGGCCTGCTTGCCGGTGCCGCTGCGCCGCCACTCGTAGAAGCCATCGGCCGGCAGCAGGCAGCGCCGCCGCGTCAGCGCGTTGCGGAAGGAGGGCTTTTCGGCCGCGCTCTCGATCCGGATATTGATGACGAGCGGGAAGTCCCTGGGGTCTTTCACCCAGCCGGGAATGAAACCCCAGCGCATCAGCAGGAACTGCCGCGCGCCGTCATGCGGTCTGACGACCGGAACCGGCTGCGTCGGCGCGATATTGTAGCGCGGCGGGAAATTCGGCTGCTCGCGATAGCCGAAGGTCTCGCGCATCGCCTCGGGTGGCAAAGTGATCGCATAGCGTCCGCACATGCCCGCTGTTTACGTCGAGACGAGCACTCGGAAGCAACACTTTATTTGCGGTTGCACCAACATAGTCGCGCCGATTTGGGGTAGCGGATGAGCGTCATCGCGACGGACATGCTGGCTGGAACGGCGGCCGAACGGCTCGACGCCGGTTTCCATCCGCGTCTGTCAACCGATTTCCTCAACCGTTACAGCGAAGCGCTGATGCTGATCGAGATGGTCGCGATGGATGAGACCATCCTCGCCGATCTCCTGGCTTGGCAGGCTGTCAGCTATCGCGAGCATTTCGCCGCCTCGGCCCTGCGCTGCGCCGCTTCGGCGCTTGCTGCCTATGACGACCTGAACCCGAACAGGGCCCGGGCCTTCGACGAGGCCTGCCATGCGATGACGCGGCTGGTGCGCACGGTGACCGCGCTGCTCGCGGAAACGCCGCCGCAACCCGAACTGCCCGTCATTATCGAGGTCGCTAGCGAGGCCCTGCGCCGGCAGATCGCCCGCACGACCCAGTTCATCAA
>JAEWOG010000060.1 GCA_023460975.1 Actinomycetes bacterium | reverse complement strand
CCGCGCGCGGCGAGAGCACCCGCCGGAAGATCGCCGCCGCGGCGCAGGCGATGAGCACGAACCAGAGCAGCGAGTGCACGTGGGCGGGCAGCGCCGCGCGCCCGAAGAGCGCGACGTCGAGCGCGAGCAGCATGCTCGAGAGCGGCCGAAAGAAGCGGAGCGAGAGCGCGGGGTCGGTGAACCACGGGAAGTACCCCGCCTCGATCATCGCGCGCGTCCCGCCCGGATCGCTCCCCGTGAAGTCATAGAGCTCGTGCGGCCCCCGCGCGTATCCCGGCACCGCCCCTTCGAGCGCGAGCCGCTGCATCAGATCGTCGTGCACGAGCCCGACGCCGAGCGCAGGCAACGTCGCGAGCACGCCGAGCGCCAAGGCGACTCGCAGCGCGTTGCGCGAGCCGAGCCACTCCGCCAGGCGGGCCATCGCTGCGGACCATCCATCGCCCCCGCGAGCCGGTCAAGCCGTGGAACGATCGATCGCCCGTAACGAGGTCACCTCGCACGTTCGGGTGATCGCCGCCCCGCATCGAGGCCACGCCGGAAGACATCGATGGCTCGCTCCGCGTGGTCGGCCGAGGACAAGCTCGGAGGCCCAAACGCGGCGAGCTTCTCGGGGCTCACTTTCCGAACGAACTCCTCGACGTGGACCGCATGCTCATCGGCCATGATTCGCCCGAGGTCGTGCCCTAGCAAGAACGGTGATACCGCCTCGAACTCAAGGCCGAGGTCGACGACGTACTCCTCCTCGAAATGCCGTACATCGTCGTCGCTGACGTAGAGGACGAGAAGATGTGCATGTCCGCGAGGTCTTTCTCGCGTATGTGCGGTCGATCGAGCCATGCCCGCATCTTCAGCAGCGCGATGACGGGCGCCGGAGGGACGAGCACGGCCGTGCTGCCTGCGAGCTCCCGCGTGGCATGGGCAAAGGCGAGGTCGAAGCCCGCCAGGCTCATGCGCGCGCCGCTCGGCCACTCCACGTACCCTTGGGCGACGAGCGCCGCCCCAGCGGGAACGAGGTCCACCTGCTGGCCATCCGGCGAGAAAAAACAGTGCTCCTTCTTGGGATGAGATCGCCAGCCTGGCAGGGACTTCATGGGGCCCGGAAAGTCCTCGAGAGGAACGGCGACCACGAGGTCGAGGTCGTCCGTCTTGCGGTGGCTCATCGGGATGTGACGCGCGAGTGCCAGAGCTCCGATCACGACAATGCCGGCTTCCGGCCACGCGCGAGCGATGGCAGCCAGCGCTTTCGCTTGCAGCTCGGTCAGAGGGACCATGGCAGCCACCGCTCGCGAATGAGCTCGGCGGCCTCCGCCGCGCGGGGATCGGGATCGGTGGCGAGCTCTGCGTAGATCAAGAGAGGATGGACCGTGTCAGGAGTCTCTCCCGTCTGGGATGCGCGACCGATGTGCCGCATCCAGACCAGCTCCCCCTCGGTGGCCGGCAACGCTTTCAGACGCTTGCGCGTCTCGTCGGACGGGGGCCCGAGGTGCGCGACCGTGATGTTCCCACGATAGTGCGGCGATAGGCGGTATCCGCCCGCCGCTCCGCCCAGCCAGACCTGCTCGAGTCGCTCCTCGAGCCAGCGTTCGACCTCGCGCGGCTCACGAACCGGAAGTCGGAAGCGCCCGACCATCAGCTTGGGACGGAGCGTGGACCGATAGCCGGCCAGCCAGCGCTCCAAGAGCTTCGCGTCGGGGCCGTGCACCCAAGCGTACGCGCGCCCGCGCACGACCAGGATGCGCTCCTCCGCGAGGCGCAGGAGGATGTCGCCCACCGGCTGCTTGCTGGTCCCGGCGACAGCCGCGATCTCCCGCTGAGGGGCGCTCACCAGCTCGGGAGCGGTGAGGAGCGCGAAGAGCACGTGATAGCCGGGCGCACGCATCTCCTTGCTCCGGGACGGGCGCTTCGCCGGCGTCTTCCCCTGGATGCGCGCCACGTAGCGATCGCCGATGCGCAGGTAGCAGTTGCCTTCGCGGTCGATGAAGTTGAGCCCGAGCTGCTCGAGCGAATCGCCGAGGGGCGCGCCGATGTAGGGCGCGGCCAGGAGCCCATCCTCGCGGCCCGCGCGCCAGCTCCGGAGGGCGGTGCTCGGCTGCAGGTGTGACGACTTCGCGTCGACGTACAGCCTCGTCGTCGAGCCGTCGGCCAGGCGAAGGTCCGCGACCGCGTCGGCCTCGGCTTCATGCCCGCGCGGCATCGGACGGAACCTCACCGATCGCACGAAGGGCAGCTTTTGTAGCCCGTCCCTGTACGGATCGAGCTTCTCGGGGCCGGAGCGTGGCATATTCGGGTGCCTGGCATTTAGTAAATACCAAGCTGTGCTAAATGCCAACCTTCAGCCGGCTGAGAGGTGTGCTCGGGGCTCGCGTGTCCCCACCGTACCCTCGACAGGTGCGCTCCTCGGCCGCGACCGCCCTCGTGTGCGCGCGCCGCGAATGTGCCTTGACCGAACTTATCTATCGATACATTAGTTCGACGTCCCGATTGCCCGCCCCCGCAACGCCGACGCCGAGCTGACCAAGCAGCGCATCCTCGACGCCGC
>JAEWOG010000059.1 GCA_023460975.1 Actinomycetes bacterium | reverse complement strand
CCTGGCGACCGTCCGGGGTCATCCTGGCGGGGCTGGAACACAGCAAGGCATCGCGCGCGATGCTGGCGAATTCAGGAATCCCCGTGGTCGAGATCATGGATATCGACGGCGAGGGCATCGACACCATCGTGGGCATTTCCCATCGCCGCGCAGGGCGGGAAATGGCTGCCCGGATCCTGGCTGCGGGCTATCGCCGGATCGGCTTCGTCGGCACCCACATGCCCGAGGATCACCGCGCCCGAAAACGCCTGGCGGGGTTCGAGGAGGGTCTGGCCGAGGCGGGCGTCGCGCTGGAGGCGCGCGAATACTACCAGGGCGGATCCTCGCTGCTGAAGGGGCGCGAGTTGACCGAGCGGATCCTGACCCGCGCGCCGGACCTGGATTTCCTTTATTTCTCGAACGACATGATCGGGGCAGGGGGGCTGCTGCATTGCCTGGACAAGGGATACGACATCCCGGGCCGCATCGGGCTTGCCGGCTTCAACGGCGTCGATCTGCTGGACGGGCTGCCGGTGCGCCTGGCCACGACCGATGCGCGGCGTGTCGATATCGGCAGGCGCGCGGCCCGGCTGGTCGCTGGCAAGGACATCATCCCCGAAGACCGGATCGTCGCGTTGACGCCAACCTTCCTGCCCGGTGACACGATCCGTCATGGCTGACGCTTGCGGCAGGGGCTTGGGGTGATTAACTCTGCCTCATGCGTATTCCCTATCTTGACCGTCTGACGAACAAGGGTCCCCGCGTGTCGGTGATCCGCCTGCATGGCGCCATCGGCATGGCCGGGCGCGGCGGCGGCCTGTCGGACGCGGCGCTTGCGCCCGTGATCGAACGCGCCTTTCGCAAGGGCAAGCCCGTCGCCGTGGCGCTGTCGATCAATTCGCCCGGCGGATCCCCGGTCCAGTCGTCGCTGATCGCTGCCCGGATCCGGCGACTGGCCGACGAGACGAAGACCCCCGTCCATGCCTTTGTCGAGGATGTGGCGGCCTCCGGCGGATACTGGCTGGCCTGCGCGGCGGACCGTATCTGGGCCGATAACAGTTCGATCCTGGGGTCGATCGGCGTGATCTCGGCGGGCTTCGGTTTCCAGGATCTGATCGCCCGCTGGGGGATCGAGCGCCGCGTGCATACGGCGGGGCGGTCGAAATCCACGCTGGATCCCTTCCGCCCCGAACGTCCCGAGGATGTGGAGCGCCTGCACAACGTGCTGGAGCCGATCCACCAGGCCTTCAAGGATCATGTGACGGCCCGCCGGGGGGACCGGCTGGCTGCGGACCGCGATCTGTTCACCGGCGAATTCTGGGCCGGGCGGCAGTCCGTGGCCTTGGGGCTTGCCGACGGCATCGGCCACCTGGTGCCGCAGATGAAAGCGCTTTACGGCGACAAGACGCGCTTTGTCGTCCATGCCCCGCGCCAGTCGCTGTTCCGCAGGCTGGGGCTGTCGGCCGGCACGGTGCTGGACGCAGCCCAGGAACGCGCGGCCTTTGCCCGCTTCGGTGCCGGGGGATGAGTGTCCGCATCGTCATCCTGTTCCTGATGGTGATGGTTGCCCTGGCGCTGATACGCGGTCCGGCCTTTCGCCGCAGCATCCGCCGTCTTCTGGGTATCCCACCGTCCCGTCGCAACCGCAGGTAACCGGATTTGTCCCCGTTCAGGTAAGATTCGTTCAACAAGCGCCTGAAACTGCGCAAGTTTCGCATCTCAAGGCCGACTGTATTAAATTTCCCTTCAAGAACAGCAACTTAAGATATTGCCTAAATTTCAGGCAAAGTCATCATCCTGTAACGATTGCTGGTTGGGAACATCCTGCCTCACAGGACTCTCACAGAGTTATCCACAGCGGCGGTGGACAGCTTTGACCTTGTAATCCTTGCCCCGAACTTGCAGCCCGCGACGGGAATCACCACTCTGACGGACATGACCCAGGACACGACCCCCAAGACCGGCCACGCGCTGATCCAGGACTATCTGCGCCAGCTTGACCGCAGCCCCGGCGTTTATCGGATGCTGGATGCGCAGGGGGCGGTCCTTTACGTCGGCAAGGCGCGCGACCTGAAGGCGCGGGTGTCGAACTATGCCCGGCCCTCGGGCCATTCGGCGCGGATCGCGCGGATGATCCGCGAAACCGCCAGCATGATGTTCCTGACCACGCGCACGGAAACCGAGGCGCTGCTGCTGGAACAGAACCTGATCAAGCAACTGAAGCCGCGCTATAATGTGCTGCTGCGTGACGACAAGTCCTTCCCCAACATCCTGGTCGCCAAAAGCCACGAGTTTCCGCAGATCAAGAAGCATCGCGGCGCCAAATCGGAAAAGGGCGATTATTACGGTCCTTTCGCCAGCGCCGGGGCGGTGAACCGGACGCTGAACCAGCTGCAACGGGTGTTTTTGCTGCGGTCTTGCACCGACGCCACCTTTTCCAGCCGGACGCGGCCCTGCCTGCTTTACCAGATCAAGCGCTGCAGCGCGCCCTGCGTCGGCCGCATCGGGCTGGAGGAATACAACACCCTGGTCGCCGATGCCGAGCTGTTCCTGCAGGGCAAGACCACGCGCATCCAGGCCGACCTGGCGCGCGAGATGGCCGAAGCCGCCGAGGCGATGGAATACGAACGCGCCGCCGCGCTGCGCGACCGCATCAAGGCACTGACCGCCGTGCAATCGGTGCAGGCGATCAACCCGCGCGGCGTCCCCGAGGCCGACGTGATCGGCCTGCACA
>JAEWOG010000058.1 GCA_023460975.1 Actinomycetes bacterium | reverse complement strand
TTTTCTGGCAGATCAGCTACTATCTGCTCTCCTCGATCATCATTTTGAAGGCGCTGCTCACCGAGGCCTTCCGTATCGTGCACTATCTGGGCAAGTAACAAGGAAATCCCTTTGGCGGGCGTGGGAGCGTCCGCTTTTTTGCGTCAAAATGTCATCGAAACTGACAACATTCCCCTTGCGTTGTATTTCCAGCGCATATAGTGTACAATCAGGCCAAACGACGCTGGGGTGACGCAATATGACAAAAAGCGGGCCGGCAAGGCGGAAAAGCCTTACGCTGAAACAAAAAATCTTCTGGGGCGCGGCGGGCATATCCATCGGTCTGGTGCTTCTGGTCACCTTTTTTGCCATGAAGACCACCTACGATTCCTTGTACAGTCAGGTCATCAGCGTACGGCACATGAGCATCGGCTGGCTGGAAGAACGGCTGGAACTGAGCCTTAAGGAATATTCCGACCAGTTTTACGCGCTGGAAGTGGACAAGCAGACCAAGGCGGATATCCAGCAGTGGTGCCAGCCGGGCGGCGAACTGGATTACGCGGCCAGGTGGCGGCTGATCACAGCCATCAACGCCATCATCAGCATGGATGCCAACATCAACTCCATGGAGCTGTATAACCTGCAAAACGATACGGTGCTTACCGCCAGGCGCTCCGGCGCCGCCCTTAACGAGACCGGCGATCGGCTTGCGCTATGGAAAAGCCGCAACCCGGCGCTGCAAACCAATATGGTGCTCCTGCGGGAAGGCGGCGAGATACTGGTCATGCACCAAATCAACCGGTTTGAAACCAATACGCCCCTGGCGCTGGCTGTAATCCGTGTAAAGCCGGCGGCCTTTGTGGATTTGATGAACAATATCCGCACCAGCGCTGATGAAACGCTGCTGATGACAAACGACGCCGGGCAGCTTGTAGCAGCAACCGGCGGCGGTACAAAAGCATGGGATGATGCAGAAATAGCAGAGCTTGCGAAAGCCGCAAGCGGCGAGGGCACAAGAGAAACCGTCTATGAAAGCAATTACCTTTTTACAAGGCCGGTCAGCCGCGGCAAGCTGCATATTTTGCAGCTGGTGCCGGCAGGCGTCATCGCCTCTCCGCTTCGGCAGACGCTGCTGGTTGGCTTGCTGGCGGCCGTGTCCGGCTTGCTGGGCGCGCTTGGTCTATCCCTTTTGTTCACGCGCATCGTAAGCAAACCCATTGTTCAACTGGCGGAAAAGATGCAGCATGTGACCATCCGGGAGTACAGCGCAAAGGAAAGCGACGGCCTCCGTTCGGATGAGATCGGTTTATTGGAGGACAGCTTTCACCTGATGATCGTCAGAAACCAGGAGCTCATTGTCCAGCAGTTCCAGACGAAAATCGAGAAGCGGTCCGCCCAGCTGCGGGCTTTGCAGGCGCAAATCAATCCGCACTTTCTGTACAATACGCTGCAGAGCATCGGCGGCATGGCGCTGAAAAAGAGCGCGCCGGAAATTTACGGCGTGACGGTGGATTTGAGCGATATCCTGCGCTACTCCTTAAGCTTCTCCAAGGAAATGGTGCCGCTGAAGGAGGAAATCAGATACCTGGACAGCTACCTGTCCATACAGAACCAGCGCTTTGGCAATCGTATCAAGGTAAATCAAGACATCGATCCCGAATGCCTGCACATACTGATCCCCAAGCTTATTTTGCAGCCCATGGTGGAAAACAGCCTGGAGCATGGGCTGGCGGAAAAGCCCGGCACTTGGGAATTAAGCCTTCGCGCGCGGATGGTGAATGAGGGCGACATGCTCTTATCCATCACCGACAACGGCCTGGGTATAAATCCGGAGCGGCTGCAATACATCCGCGAGGAACTGAATAAAGGCGCGGAAAACGCCATTGCCGCCGGCGCGCATATCGGCCTGAACAATGTCAATTCCAGAATCCGCCTGAAATTCGGCGCAGCATACGGCGTTACCATTGAAAGCGACCCCGGCGAAGGAACCGCCGTTACGCTTTTGATTCGTGCCACGAAGGAGGGAGAAGCATGGCCTACAACGTTGTCCTGATCGATGACGAACCCTGGACCAGGGAAGTCATAAAAAGCCTTGGAAAGTGGGACGAACTGGGCCTTACCGTCGCCGGCGAGGCCTCCGACGGCGAATATGGCCTGGAGCTGATCCGGCGCTTAGGGCCCGACATCATATTGACCGATATCAAAATGCCGCATATGGACGGCATTTCGCTATTGAAGAACCTTCGGGAAACGGACAAGCGGGCCCGGGTGATCGTGATCAGCGGATATGATGATTTCGATTACGTTCGCAGCGCCATGCACCTTGGCGTGACGGATTATCTGCTGAAGCCCGTCAAGCCGGAGGAACTGAACAGCCAGCTTGCCCGCTGCGCCGCGGAGCTGAACGCCTATAAAAGCGCCCAGCCGGAACAGCCGGAAGGCATGGATGGCTTTTTGCAAATCAGCTGGATCGGGGACTACCTGGCCCAGCGCGCCGCGCTGGTGGAATGCCTGCGCGCCGGCAAACCGGAGGTGCTTACCGCCTGCTTTGATCGGCTGCTTTTGCTGCCGGGCAAAAAGAGCGAAGGCGAGCTGCCCAAGGGTCTTTTGGTTGCGCTGTATTACGACCTGATGGGGATGCTGCAGCGGCACATCGCGGGGGACGGCTTTACCGTGGCGGAGGTACTGGAAAATACGGAATCCGCCTTTGTGTTCAGCCGGGAGACCGCTTATCAGACCATGCTCAGTCACATATGCAAAGTATATCTTCAGGCGGTGGAGGGCATGGCTAGGCTGATTCGCGCAAAAAGCCGCCTGGATGTGGAAGCCGTTGTGCAATACGCCAGGGAGAACGCGCAGCGGGGCATCACGCTGGAGGAAACGTCCGCCCATTTTTATGTCACCCGGGAATATTTAAGCAAGGCATTCAAAACACACACCGGCGACAATTTTTCTGATTTTGTCATGCGCCTGCGCATGGAAAAGGCAAAAGAACTCTTGTGTTGCCTGCGCGTACCGCCCAGGGAAGCGGGCGAGCTGACCGGCTTTTCAGATCCGGCCCACTTTTACAAGGCATTCAAGCGCTTTTATGGAATGACGCCGGGCGAAATGGCGAAATCGGGATCATAATGGCCACCCTTCACAAATTGACAATACACAAGGCTATCATTTGACAATGATATTTTGCGTGCGCCGTTCTATAATCAAGCTACCGAACGTGACCGGTCAATATCATTTTGAAGGAGGATCCCCATGAAGAGAATGGCCGTTTTGACCCTTGTCCTCACCCTGGCGCTTTCCCTTTTGACGCCGGCGATGGCAACCACCGCGCCCCGGGAGGCGGAACTGAACATCATGATGAGCTTTCCCCAGTACATGGACCAGTGGCAAGCCTATGTGGAACAGTTTGAAGCAAAGATGCTGGCCGAAGAAAACATCAAGGTCAAGGTAACGCTGGAAATGCCCAGCTCCGACCAGTATGAAAGCGTGCTGCAGGCCCGCCTGGCGGGGGATGACGCCCCCGACCTGTACAC
>JAEWOG010000057.1 GCA_023460975.1 Actinomycetes bacterium | reverse complement strand
ACCGGTCCATCGTTTCGGCGTAGACGCGGATATCTCGGATGACGTCGGCGGCTCTCGCCTGTGATGCACGCATCCAGCGCTTGAAGTCCTCGAAGAGGTGCTCGACCGAGGATTCTTCGCCGCGCTGCGCGCTCAGCCAGTAGGCCAGGAGGATGTCGACCCGCACTCGCTTGATGCGGCCTGTGGTCACCTCATCGCGCCAATGCCCGCTATCGAGCACGGACCAGTGGTCGTTCAACAGCTCATGCTCAAGGTGTTGGTCGCCCTGGCGGTCAAGCATCTGGAAGAGCAGATTCTTGACAAGATCTGCAGCGTCCAGGCGGACACCGCGGTGGTTGAGGGCTTCGAAGATGATCTGCGGGTCGTCTTTCGCGTCGAGGAAGATGCTGACCACCTTGATGCGGTTCTCGACAGCGAAGTGGAGGAAGTCGAGTCGGTCGTTGGCCGACGAAGATTCCTTGACCCAGTCGCGGACGGTGTCTTCGAACCAGAGAGATGCCCGAACGAGCTTGTGGCCAACGTTCGGTGGCGAAGACACGTCGTCGGGCTCGCGTACGGCCCATTCGAAGCCGCGCAAGTCATGGGCAAGCGGTGCGACCTTGAGCCGGTCCTCTGGATGGTCGCTGTCGACGCTCACGCGGTTACGCACGAGGGCCGCGAAACTGTCCGCTGCATGCAGTGCTCCGAATTCCAAGGCCACACGCCGAGCGGCGGCCAGGAACACCTGAAAGGTCGTCATCCGCTGCTGTCCGTCGATCACCATGGAGGTGGGCGTGCGGCGTGGAAGGGGGCTGCGATGCTGGGTCACGAGGGCGCCAAGGAAGTACTCCTGAGCGTCCTGGTCGTCTCCCGCCTCCGACTGCGTCTCCGCGGACTCGGCGGCCTTGCGGATGTCCTCCCAAAGGGGAATCCAGTTCTCCTCCTCGTCCCATACGTACGGTCGCTGGAAGATCGGGATCACATAGCGGTGGTCCTTGTTGAAGACTGCTCCGAGCAGCTCGTCTCCGGCTCTCATGCGTTGACCATCTCCTTCGCCTGCAGATGATCAGACGCATTGCCGGCAAGGCCACGCGAAAAGGCGGCCGCAAGCAGCGATCGACGCAAGCTCCTCCCCCGACGCTGAGCTCTCAGCAGTTCGGCCTGCATCCGCTCCCGAGCTTCGTCGATGCCTGTGATGCGGGAGACGAGCATGCGGCGTGTTTCCTCACGGGGAACTGGAACTTCGATTGCCTTGATGAGCGAGAGGTTCAGGTTAGGTTG
The DNA here is from genome assembly GCA_023460975.1 of Actinomycetes bacterium. Taxonomy (GTDB): domain Bacteria; phylum Actinomycetota; class Actinomycetes; order Propionibacteriales; family Nocardioidaceae; genus Nocardioides. The sequence continues at coordinate 78,022 of JAEWOG010000057.1, read as the reverse complement.
CACTCCTCCTGCGGCAAGTCTGCGGAGACCCGTGTAGTTCGCATCGAGGATCAAGCGGACCCACTGCCGCAACTCCGGCTCGTGGAGCGTGATTGCGGCACATGCCTGGTTCGTCGTCGCGTCGATGCCGAGTTCGGCCGCAGTGCCCCGCGTCTTCCCTTCGCCATACATGGCTACTAATAAGGAGCCGGCCGGGATGACCTTCAAGCTGGTTGCGTCGAGTGCCTTTTGCGTTACGAATTGCGTCGGGGCGGTAATACGACCTTGGTGCAGATCTCCGCTCGTGATCCAGGGGATGGTTCCACCGTCGTAGAACGCCTTGTTCCCCCTGAGCGGGGTCGTGCCGCTACGGATGATTGCCAGATCTCCAAGGGCACGCGTCGCGACCCGATCGTCGCGCTTCGCTTGGTCGACGATCGACAGGAGAGACGAGTCGCGCAGCGACTTGATCCTGGCAAGGGAATCGGCGACCGCCTTGCTCGCGGCGTCGAGGCGGGAGAGGTGGTCTTCGAGGAGGTTGACGATGCGCCGCTGATCGTTGAGGGGTGGAACTGGGATCTCAAAAGCTTGGAATCGAGGCCATTCGATTGAGGCGACAGTGGTCCCTGCCTTGCGGGTGTCGCGAAGCAATTCGCGCTCGAATGCTCTGAGCGCCCAAGCGATCCACCGAGCGTCGATGTCCGCTCGCGGCTGAACCGCTTTCATGTCCTGATTGAGGGTTGTGTCGAACGGCACCAGCGACACGGGAAGCGCTCGCTCGATGATCCCGGATCGAACTACTACTGCCGTTGATCCCCCGGGTACGAGTTTCACCGACGATCGTTCGACCGCAGTTTGCGTGATGTGGTCCTGAGTCGAGGTGAGTACCTCGGGCCCCATGTCCTTGGGGGAGAGCCACGGGATCGTTCCGTCGGCCCAGAACGAATCATTGGACTTCGACGGGGTGGCGCCGCCGTACCAGGTGCCGACGTCCTTGAGCGGCACGCGCTGCCAGGTCATGCGGTGAGCTCCGAGTTCAGTTCGTCAATGAGATCAGCGGCGCGGTCGCCGAGGTCGCGGAGTGCCCCGTCGGTGCCACCGCGCTCGGTGAAGGGGGCGTCGTCGAGGTCTTCAGTGCGTATGCCGGCAGAGCCGGCAATCACCTTGACCATGTTGTCGAGCCACCAGCGCTCTGCGTGCGTGAACGTTACGCCTGCCTGCTCCTGCTGGGCCAGCCAGGCGGCGTATCTCTCCTTTACGCGTTCGACGTAGGGGACGAGCTTGTCGTCGACCCCGACGGTGAAGCGGACCAGCGAGACGAGGTCGGTCAGCGTGTGGTGGTCGGACTTGGTGGCGAACTGCGGGTCGAGGGCGACGTAGGCGTTCCAGATGATGTCAGGCGTCCAGTTGTAGGGCGGGCGGGCGATGCGGTCAGCGAGCTCCCTGATGTCGCTGAAGGAGATCCGTCGTTCTTTGGCTTCGGTGAGGAGCTGAATGGCGGTGATCTCGGCGCGGTGCTCGTCGAGGTAGGCGCGCCAAGACTCGACGACGGACCTTGCCTTACTGGGGTCGACCACGCCGTACGCGTCAAGCAGTACGTCGGTGGAGACCTCGTCGACCACTCGGTCGTGGGTGCGGCGGAGCTCGAGGATGCGGGCGCGCAGGTCGGGGTTCGATGCGAGCGGCTTCACGGCGTCGATGATGAGCTGCTGACGGACCGCGTCCGGGTCCTCGGCACCCTCGATTGCTTCGGCTTGACGGTCGGGGTCAACCGCATCTACGAGGTGGCGGACCACCTTCCGCACAGACCCGCCGGCGACGGCGTCGAGCTCAGTGCGCTCCTCGGGAGTCAGCTGATGTTCGAGGGCGGCGAGTCGTGACGCGAGGGTTGCGGTTTCGTCCTCGGTGATGGTCAGGTTGGCGGTCTTCTCCAGCAACTTCTGGAGGCTGACCGACTTCTCGCGGTTGAGCGGCGGCTCGACGAAATCGTGCTCGGTGACCCCGATGGCGTCGATGAGCACGAAGCGGGTCTTCTGCTTGGCGTCGGGCGTCACTGCCTGGAAGTCGGCTGACGGGATGGTGCGGGCGCCCCGGCCCTTCATCTGCTCGAAGTACTGCGGCGAGCGCACGTCGCGCATGAAGAACACGCACTCCAGCGGCTTCACGTCGGTCCCGGTGGCGATCATGTCGACGGTGACTGCGATCCGGAGCGCGGGGCTGGTGCGGAAGGCGGCGAGCTGCTGGTCTGCGTTGCGGGCGGTGTAGGTGATCTTGGCGGCGAAGTCGTTGCCCTTGCCGAACACTTCGCGTACCTGGGTGACGATCTCCTCGGCGTGGGCGTCATCCTTGGCGAAGATGAGGGTCTTCGGCACGCTCGATCGACCCGGGAAGATCTCGGTAAACAGCTTGTCCCGGAAGGTCTCCAACACGGTGCGGATCTGGTCGGTCGCGGTGACCGCGCGGTCGAGCTGGCCGCTGGTGTACTCGAGGTCTTCGTCCAGCGCCTCGTAGCGCTGGGCGCGGGTGCGCCGATCTACCTTCGGCACCACAGTGCCGGCCTCGATCGTCGAGCCCTGGTCGCTGATCTGGGTCTTGATCCGGTAAATGTCGAAGTCGACGTTGACGTTGTCGGCCACCGACTGCGGGTAGGTGTACTCCGAGACGAGGTTCTGCTTGAAGAACCCGAAGGTCTGCTTGCCGGGGGTCGCGGTGAGGCCGACGACGTGGGCGTCGAAGTACTCCAGGACACCGCGCCACTGGCCGTAGATCGAACGATGGGCCTCGTCGACGACAATCAGGTCGAACGTCTCCGGGGGGATGTCGGCGTTGTAGGCGACGGTGACCGGGGCGTCGGGCACCCAGCCGTCGAGCTCAGGGTCGTCGCTCTCGCCGACCTCCTCGTTTCGCAGCGCCTTGAATACGCGCTGGATGGTGGAGATCGCGAGAGCCGTCGACTCCGGCATCGGGCCGCGGTTGAGCCGGTTCACGTTGTAGAGCTCGGTGAAGCGGCGCCCGTCGTCGGGGGTGCGGTAGTTCTCGAACTCGGCCATCGTCTGCTTGGCCAGGTTGTTCCGGTCGACAAGGAAAAGAATCCGGTCGAACCCGCCGAACTTCAGCAGCCGATAGGACAGCGTCACCGCCGCGTAGGTCTTGCCCGCGCCCGTTGCCATCTGCACGAGGCTCCGGTCGTAGCGCTGCTCGCGCAGGCTCTGCTCGACGCCGTTGATCGCCTCGATCTGCGCTGGCCGTAGGGGAGTGGTGTCCAGCGGTGGCATGGCGGTGACCTTGCCTCGCCAGGTGAGGTGTTCCTCGTCCTTCCCTCGCAGGGTCTTGGCGAGGGTGGCCGCCTTGGGGAAGTTGAAGATCCGGCGAGCCCGCGGCTCGGCGTCGAAGCCGTTGGTGAAGTGGGTCTCGGTGCCACTGGCTTCGAAGACGAACGGGAGCCGGCCGTCCTTGGTTTGGGCCGCCAACCTGACATCGGCCGGCAGACCTTCGGCGTACATCGCGGACTGCCACTCGACACCCGACAGGGGAGTGCCCTCAGGCTTGGCCTCGATCACACCGACGACCCTCTGGTCGACGTAGAGCAGGTAGTCGGCTCGACCGTGCCCCGTCGCCATCGTTGCCTCGCGGCGCGCGACGCCTTGGGCCGCGAACAGGTTGAGCGACCTGCTGTCCTGCACCGACCAGCCCGCGTCGGTGAGCTGTCGGTCGATCAACACGCGGGCACGCGCCTCCGCGGCAAGGCGGTTGGCGTCGTCCCCGGGGTTCATGGTGCTTCGTAGGGTATCGGTGCCTGCTCGCGCGCACGGGCAGACCGACGATGCGACGTCAACGGGCATCAGCGTGGCTATTCAGATTGAGCCCTGCGGTAGTGGCTGGTACTTTGGTACTCGGAGAAAGAGGGGATCATGGCTACCGCTACTGCGCCGATCAAGGTCGACGCCGCCACTGACGAGCTCGTGTCGCACGCGGCTCACTTCATGTCCCGTTCGAAGAAGGACATCGTTGACGCTGCCGTGCGCGAGTACATCGAAGCGCACCGCGACGAGATCAACGCCGGGATCAAGGCTGCGCTCGGCCAGCTCAACGGCACCGACGCCGCTGCCGTGTCGCTCATGACCGGCCTCAGCGGCGAAGAGCTCGACGACCTCGGCGGCATGCCGAAGTAACCGACGTATCGCATCCCGCGGGGCTGTCGGACATGGCCGCTAGATTCGCCACATGCTCTCGGAATCGGTCGGCGTGCGCCCAACGAAGCGCTGCCTCGGTGATCTTGGGGTTGAACTGCCGGACCTCGGCATTCGCCTCGAAGAGATCGACCAGCCCGTCGTTGCCAGCGCCCAGGCGGTCCCTGAACAGCGGGACGCAGGCGGAGCGGAGCGCGTTGTCGCGCTCACCGACCGCGTCTGGTTCAAGGTCAAGACCGGCGACCATCGCGCTGCCGTGACCGAACTCCGCGGAGCTGATCTCCCGGAATGGGGGCGACCGAGCCGAGGGGCCTGGTGGATCGGCGCAGCTGGCCGGCGTCAAGCGGACAGCCCCCAGCGCGACTTCTACGCCACGCTGCAGCGAGAATGCACGAGAGGGAAGACCATCTCCTCGGATCTCCTGCTCCCGGCTGAGTGGGACTGGAAGCGCCTCGCTGCAGAACAGGCCGTCGCGTGGCGGCGCGAGATGAAGAACATGGTCATCCGGCTCGTCGCGATGTCGCTGAAGAGTGGCAACCTCGCCATCGCCGAGTTCCGAAACCATCGGATCAAGGCCCTCGTCCGGGCAGAGAACGGGCACGAGGCCTACCTCGCGATCATTGCCGAGGGAGTGCCGGACCCGCAGATGTTCGCGCTGCTCCTCGACTGCGTTCCTGGAGTTGCGCCAGAAGACTGGCAGCCCGAACCGTCGCCCCTGGCCGAGATGGACCCTGGCTCGGGCGAGATCATCTGGTCGACGCTCTTCCCGTCCGAGGTCGCCAACGAGATCCTCGACCTGGACGGCGATGACTGAGGGCCAGCGGTCCGCAAATAGTCCGCAAGAAGTCCGGTCGAGGCCGATGGTCGCCGACGACGTCCAACGTTGCCGCGCGAACGTTTCCGCAGGTCAGGGCGCATTGTTCACCCGATTTCATCGGTGCCCAACAGCAGTCGCGAAACCCGTCTTTCGTTCCGCTTCAACGTCTGACGGTTTGCGCCCTGATGTGACGTTGGAGGCGTACTCCGGATGGTTTTGGCCCGTTCTGTGCGGGTTTCAGGCAGTTCTGGGTGCTCGGCCGTGGGACTGCTGCACGATCTGGGACAGGTCTGCCCGACCCCGGGCGATTGATAGAGCCCAGGCCACCTGTCGTTCAAGGTCCACGTGATGGCTGCACGGCACGCTCGCGCGCGGGACTCGGCGAAACATGGGCGAACACGGCTCTTGATAAAGGTTGTGGGCTCAACCTTGGATAGGAAGGCGACGTCGGTCAGAGGTCGCTGACCTGCGCGAAGACTCCGTCCAGAAGATCGCTGAGACGTACGGAGTCGGCGGACTCGACCCACGCGGCGAGGGCAACGTCGAGACAGGCCAGCGCGGTGTGCGTGAGGGTCTGGGCCCGCAGTCTCTTGTCGTGCGCGGGCTCCAGGCGCTGCTCGACCACCGGCACGAGTTCGCGTTCCCATGCGAGGTGCTTCTCGAAGTGGTGCGCGCGCAATGAGCCCGCACTCATGATGATCGTCATCGTCTCCAGGCTTTGGCGCCGCTCGTCGGCCATCGCGGTGACGAGCGGGTCCAGTGCCCGGCGCAGGGAGGTCCACACGGGTTCGTGTGCCGGTCGCGCCTCCAGCGCTGCCCGTACGTGGCTGCCGAATGCGATGGAGCCGCCGACGAGGACGTCTTCCTTCGTGGCGAAGTAGCGGAAGAAGCTGCGGGGCGAGATGCCGACGGCCGCGGCGATGTCGTCCGTACGGGTGGCGTCGAAGCCGCGCTCGGTGAACAGCTCGATCGCGTGGCGGCGCACCTCGTCCCGTACGGCCTCGCGCGTACGTTCGCGCAGCGTTGGCTGTGGGGGACCAGAGGTGTCGGGCACAGCAGGAAGCATAGCTGGACGAAACTGGCAGTCACTGCCACAATGAGCATGGACTGAAGTCCTAGGAGGCATGATGCAGCAGCGCACCCTTGGTCAGCAGGGCCTGACCGTTTCCGCTCTCGGCTACGGAGCCATGGGCGTCACATCGTTCTACGGGCCGGGCGACAGTGACGTCGCGGCCGATGCTGTGCGCCGTGCCTACGACCTGGGTGTCACGTTCTTTGACACCGCGGAGATGTACGGCTGGGGCGAGGGGGAGAGGTTCCTCGGTCGGGCGGTCAAGGGGTTCCGCGATGACGTGGTCATCGCCTCGAAGTTTGGCTTCACGCCGGAGTTCGGCCGCAACTCGCGCCCCGATCACGTCCGCGAGGTGATCGACAACAGCCTGCGTCACCTGGGCGTTGATCACCTGGATGTCGTCTACCAGCACCGCGTGGATCCCGAGGTCCCGATCGAGGACGTCGCCGGTGCCGTGAAGGAGTTCGTCGACGCGGGGAAGGTCAGATATTTCGGGCTCTGTGAGGCCGGACCTCAGACCATTCGGAGAGCGCACGACGTGATGCCGGTTTCGGTGCTGCAGACCGAGTACTCCTTGTTCGCGCGGGAGGTCGAATCGGTCCTCCCTGCTCTCGATGAACTCGGCATCGGATTCGTCCCCTACTCGCCGCTGGCCCGCGGCTTCCTCGCGGGCGGGGTGGGGCCCGCCGAGTCGTACGACCGAAGCGACGCGCGCGCCACCGGCATGCTGCAGTGGTGGGCCCCGGAGAACTTTGACCGCAACCACGCCATCGTCCGCCGCCTGAGTGCCGTCGCGGAATCCAAGGGGGCGACCCTGGCACAGCTTGCGCTGGCGTGGCTGCTGAGCCGTGGCGAGCACGTCGTGCCCATCCCCGGCAGCCGCAACCCGGACAGGGTCGCGGAGAACCTCGAGGCCGCTGAGCTCGTCCTGGGCGTGGACGACCTTGTCGCCATCGATGAGGCGATCGGCGACGGGCCGTACGGCTCCAGCACCGCCGAGGCCGCCACCTGGATCTGAGGTCAGTGGGTACGTGGCCAGCGGGCGCCCGGGTCCTGCTTCAACGCGCGGCGGAGCGCAGCGCCATGAGAGTGAAGTCTGGGAGTCCGACGGCTACGTGCCGTGGCTGGGATCCGTACCCCACAGGCGCAGGAGTCCCTTGCCGTCACGGTCGTCGCACTCCGCATAGAGCACGAAAGTCCGATCAGGCCCGACTGTGCCGCGAGCCCAGGCGACCACCTCGTCCACGCCGGTAGCGCCAGTCAACCGGTGCTCCTCGCAGTGCCGCATCGACTGTTCCTGTACGACGCCTGCCGGTGCTGCCGGGTGATGCCAGAAGTAGACGCGGTAGACGGGCTGATCGACTTCCCACCCGATGTCCCTGGGATCCACGCCCTCGACGATCACGTGCAGACCCTATGCCGGAACGACCTGCGCATCGACGGAACGGCGACGACACTCGCTGCGTTGTGACGCAGGATTGGCCCGCTCCATACCGGTCAGCGCGACAAGAGCCACCGTCCGGCCGCCCCACAACGGGCATCCCGATATGGGATTCGCTGTGTAGGCTGGATCGCATGAGCACTCAGATCGCGGTCCGCTTGCCCGATGAAATGGTGGCCTTCCTCGATCACAGCGTCGCGACCGGCAAGGTCTCGAGTAGGGCCGCGCTCGTGGCGTCCGCAGTGGAACGAGAGATGCGACGACTCGCCGCTGAGCAAGACGCGCAGATCCTGCGAACCCACGGCGCTGCGGATGACCTCGACGACCTAGTGGCGTGGACCGCCACCCGGGCGACCGTCGAGGGCTGATCGGGTGCGGGAGATCTGCCTGGTCCACCTGGACAAGACGCGACCGGTTCTCATCTTGACCCGTGATGCCGCTCGGGGTGCGATGACCAAGGTGACAGTGGCCCCGATCACCACCACGATCAAGGGCCTCTCGAGCGAGGTCCGACTCGGGCCCGAGAACGGACTGGACAGCGACTGCGTGGTCTCCCTCGACAACGTCCTCACCGTGCCGGTGGACACGCTGGGCCGCACCGTCGGACACCTTCACGCTGAACAGGAAGCGCAACTCGCACGAGCCGTGGTCCTGGCGTACGACCTCGAGATCCCCCTCCTCGAATAGGGTGCCGCGTCCGACGCGGCGAAGTGGGCTATGTCAGGCTGACGCCTATCCGTGCAGCAGTCCTTCCGGTGAGTGTCGCCTGAGCTGAGCGGCGTACTCACGCCGCCCGGCCCGCCGCACGCCCTCACCTGTGGCGCCCCACCGGGGCGGGGGAGAGCCGCGTCGTCAGGTGGGTGAGAATCCTGACGTGCCCAAGCCCATCACCATCCTCGTCGAAGGCGCTTCCGACCGCGCCGCTGTCGTGGCGCTCGCCCCTCGTTTCGGAGTCGACCTCGAGGTCGAGCAGATCACCGTCACCTCCATCGGTGGCGCCGGAAACTTCGGCCGGGCCATCGCGGAGGCAGCCGCCAGCGGACACCGCGTCGGCGGCCTCTACGACGAGAAGGAGGAGCGCTTCGTCGCGGACGCCCTCAACCGGCAGCAGGGGGAGGACCTGACCCGGCAGGGCTTCTTTGCCTGCCGCCCCGACCTCGAGTTGGAGCTCGTCCGCGCCATCGGTGTCGCCGACATGATGCCCCTGCTGGATGCGGCCGGCGAACTGTCGACGTTCCGCAACTTCCAGGACCAACCGAAGTATCGCGATCACGAGCCGAGCGAGCAGCTGCGCCGCTACATCGGCGCGAACGGCGCCCGGAAGGCCAAGTTCGCCACGCTCATGGGCGAGGCCGTGGCCTTCGAGTCGGTCCCGGAGCCGCTGGAGGGCCTGCTCAACTGGATCTGGAGCGCCTGAGGCACACACGGCCGCCCGCGTCCGTACGACCGGGTCTGGCACGCTGGCCCGATGGCCTCCTCTCAGACCCTCAGCGACCCCGAACGTCGGTGCGTGGCCCGGTGGGCCGCCGCGTGCGCGCACCGGGTGGTGGGGCTGTACGAGGCCGACGCTGAGTCCGTGCGCCTGATCGCCGACGCCCTCGCCCGGACCCAGGCGTACGCTGCCGGAGCCTCCAGTGCCCGCGAGGAGATCGCCCTGCGGATGGTCGCCGTGAAGGCTGCGGGTTCCGCCACGACACCCGCAGGTGCCGCCGCGGCGCGGTCGGTTGCCCAGGCGTCGGCCGTGGCGCACATGGGCGCGCACGCCCTCGGCGCGGCGGCGTACGCGACCAAGGCGATCTCGCTCGCGCACCCGGGAGACCCGGACGCCGTGACGGCGGAGATCACCTGGCAGCTCGAGCAGCTCAGCGACACCGAACGGGACGTCTTGGGGCGCCTGCCGGCGCTCGGCGCCGACGCCTCTGGCCCGCTCGGCCCCGGGCTGCTCACCCAAGGCATCCTCGGCACGACCATCCGCTCACTCCAGGCAGGCCTGGGCTGAGCGTCGAACCGCTCAGGCAGGCAACCCGTACGGGTCGTGCGCCGAGCTGACCGGAACGATCTCGCGCCCGAGCGGCAGCAGGGACAGCGGAATCATCTTCCAGCACGCGATGCCCAGCGGGATGCCGATGATTGTGACCATCAGCAGCAGCCCCGTGATCAGGTGCATGAGGGCCAACTCCCAACCGAAGACGATCACCCACACCACATTGCCGATCATCGACATCACGCCCGCGTCGCGGCGCCACACGGTGGTCCGCCCGAACGGCCAGACGACGAAGCTGGCCAGGCGGAAGGACGCGATCCCGAACGGGATCGTCACGATCAGCACGAAGGCCAGGATGCCGGCCACGACGTAGCCGATCGCCAGCCACAGGCCGGCGAGCACGAACCACAGGATGTTGCCGAGCGTGCGCATGACGTCTCCTCGGGCAGGACTCGAATCGTGGCGCCAGCGTAGTGGTCGAGAACCACCCGCGTCTGCCGACGCCGACATCACGTCACCGCGGCTCACTCGGTGGGCGGTCGCCGCCGGTTGCGCTTGGTCTCGCTGCGTCGGCTCTTGGCTTCCAGACGCCGCCTCCGGGAGCCAGCGGTGGGCCTGGTGGGGCGGCGTACGGTCGGCGGAACCACCGCCTCGCGCAGCAGCTCGGCCAGCCGTACGCGGGCCGCAGCGCGGTTGCGGCGCTGGGAACGGTGCTCCTCGGCGGTGACCGTCAGCACCGTGCCCACCAGGCGAGGGGCGAGCCGGTCCAGCACCCTCGCGCGCTGGGTGTCGTTCAGGGCCGTGGTGGCGCCCAGATCCAGGCTGAGCTGGACACGGGAGTCCGTGGTGTTCACGCCCTGACCGCCCGGCCCCGACGACCGCGAGAACTGCTCGGTCAACTCGTCGTCGGGGATGGTGAGCCCGCGTGGCGCCCCGGGGCCAGGGGTCACGTGCAGGGCATCCACCCGTTCAGCATCCCTCAGGTGTCGAGTTCCTCGCGAAGCCGAGGCTCGACTCGGTGCTCGGGCCGTACGCCTGACTTGTCGGCGTAGAACGCTCGGATGCGGTCCATGTCGGCCCCCACGTCGCCGCTGAGGTTGAACGTCGGGCCGAGGCCGGTGGTCATGGTGGTGCGGTCGACGTACCCCAAGGTGACGGGCAGCCCGGTTTCGCGGGCGATCCGGTAGAAGCCGGACTTCCAGTGGGTGTGGCCCTTGCGGGTCCCGTCGGGGGTGATGACCAGCCCGAACACCTCGCCCTCCCGGACACGGGCGATGACGTCCTCGACGATTCCCTGCGGGTTGGTCCGGTCGACCGGAATGCCTCCCAGCGCCGTCATGATCGGCCCGCGCCACCCCGCGAACAGGGTGTGCTTGCCCATCCAGCGCACGTCCAGCCCGAGCCGCCACGCGATCCCCAGCATCAGGATGAAGTCCCAGTTGGACGTGTGCGGTGCACCGATGAAGACGGTGGGCCCGTCCGGGGCAGGGTCCGTGCGCAACTTCCACGGGCCGAAGCGGAAGAGGGCGCGGGCGACGAGGCGTCGGAGCATGAGAGGAACCTAGAGCACCGGGCCGTACTCATCTGCCTCGGCTGTGCGATCGATCACGACGGGCGACGCAGATCACCGTTCCGGGTACGCGCAGGCGGGACTGCGGTTACGGTCCTGAGGCGGCCGAGGGGTAGGCCCGCACAGAAGCGAAATTGATCGGGGAATCAGGTGTTGTTGGTGGCCAAGAAGGCGATCCCGTTGCTGATCGGCGTAGTGGTCCTCGGGGGCTTGGCGTTCGTCGGGTTGAGTGTCTACTCCCCGTTCGGCACCAAGACCGAGAGCCGCAACTCGTTGGTCGTGCGTTCGATCAGCCGTGAGGAGCAGGTCGTCCTGGTCAGCATGGGCATCCAGGGGATCTCGAAGCGGGAGGAATCCTCCGAGATCGGTGGCTGGAGTGTGCCCGGGACCTCGCGGGCCACGTTCCTGCAGTACGAGTACGACGCCAAGCTCGGCATCGACGGCAAGGACGTCACGATCGAGAAGTCGGGCCCCGACTCGTACGTGATCACGATTCCCGAGTTCCTCTTCATCGGCCATGACGACCCGCACTACGAGTCGATCGTCGAGGACAACGGCGTCCTGAGCGCGGTGACGGGTGACGTCGACGAGGCGGAGATGATCACCGAGATCCTCAGTGATGAGGTGAAGGCTGAACTGCTGGCGGACCAGCACGACCTGCTCAGAGATCAGGCGGCCGCGTTCTACAGCGGAATCATCCGCGGCGTTGACCCGACCATCGAGCTTGAGTTCGAGTACGTCAGCTGACTTGGCCTCTCGACCCCGCCCGATGTGGTGGGCTTGAGGCATGGCCGACATCGTGTGGGAGACGCTCCCGCTCACTCCGCAGCGCTTCGACGACTTCGCGGACGTCATCAATCCCAACCGCCGAAGCACGCACTGCTGGTGCCTCTCCCACCGATGCACCGCCCAGGAGGTCGACGCGCTGGGAGCCACGCGCCATGAGGCATCCCAGGCGCTGGTGGCCCAACGCACGACCGGGGTGATCACGTACGCCGACGGCGTCCCGGTCGGCTGGTGCAGCATCGGGCCGCGCTCCGAGAACACTCGCCTGTCGAGGTCGAAGCTGATCCTCCCCGTCGACGACCAGGACGTGTGGAGCATCGTCTGCGTCGTGGTGCGTGGCGGGCATCGCAAGCGCGGCGTCACCGGTCACCTGATCGAGGGCGCGGTCGCGTACGCCCAGGAGCGAGGTGCGCCGGGGGTCGAGGCGCATCCGGTCGACCCGGACGGGCGCATGGACCTCACGATGGCCTTCGTCGGGACGAAGACCATGTTCGACCGGGCGGGGTTCGAGGTGGTGGGCACGACGGCGGCCACCGCCAGCAAGATGCCGCGCCTGGTGATGCGGCGCATGTTCCGAGACGTCAGCCGCTGACCGGAGGAGCCGTACGGCCCCGCGGCCGGGTGGCCCAGCCCAACGCCAACCCGACACCCACCCCGATCACGGTCTCGACGGCCCTGTCGGCGAGCAGGACGCTGGCCTCGGTGGGTTTGACCAGGTCGATCATCAGCAGCGCCAAGGGAGTCACCGCCAGCAGGGCGAGGGCGTAGTTGCGCCCGATCCACAGCTCGGCCGTGGCCTGCAGGACGACGACAACGCCGATCAGCGCCAGCGCGGGCAGGTCGAGCCACAGCAGCGCGCCCGCCACCACCAGCCCCGCGAAGGTCCCCAGGATGCGCTGGGCGCCGCGTACGGCCTGGGCTCCGAAGTCGCGCGCCACCAGCGGGACCACGGCGGAGACCATCGCCCAGTACGGATGCCCGATCCCGAGCCCGGTGGCCAGCGACCCAGCCAGGAGGCAGCCCAGGCTGCATCGCAGGACGTGGCGCACCGCGACCTCCGACCAGTTGCCCGGGCGCGGCACCGTACGCACGGCCCCTGCCGGTGATCGCGCCGCCCGCCACCACGAGCCAGCCGCCCCCACCAGTGCGGCGAACGCGGCCGTGGCCGCAGCCACGAGGCCGCCCACCACCAGGTCCGCGGGCTGGGAGGGGATGGAGGCGCACGCCGAGAAGGCGAACACCAGGAACAGCGGCCCCGGCGGGTGCCAGCCCTGGGCGTCCGAGGCCAGCGAGCCGATGGCGGCGACCACCGCCGCGACGGGAACCGCCAGCCATCCCCGGTGCTCCGACAATCCCACGGCGACCCCGAGCACAACGGAGGCCGTGAGCAGGAGGCCGATGCGCGCCTGCATCTGGAGTCGGGATCGGTGGACGTCGTTGCGGCCGTACAGAGACGTGAACGCTCCGAAGGCCGCGTAGATGGACCAGTCCATGCGCCCCGCCGCCCACAGCACCAGCAGCGGCACGCCCACGGAGAACGCAGCGCGCAGCGCGACCCGGTGGGACCCGGCGTGAGGGCCGAGGGAGAACAACTGCTGCACCCAGCCGGCCGTGGCCGCGGGCAGCGAGTCGTTCACCCCGTCATTGTCCACCCCTCGGTGGAGGCCTTCTGTGCCCCCCAGCGGTGGCAGGGGCCGGGGGCAGTCGTACGAGGGCCTCAGCGCGGCTCGAGCACCATGACCGGGATCTCCCGGTCCGCCCACTCGGCGTACTTGTCGAAGTCGGCGTACAGCTCCACGAGGCGCGGCCACAGCGCTGCGCGTTCTTCGGTGGGGGCGAGGCGGGCGCGGACGGCGAGGCCCCGGCGGCCACGCAGGTGCACCACGGTGTCGGGGGAGGCCATCAGGTTGGCGTACCACTGCGGGTTCTTGGGCAGGCCGCCCTGGGAGGCGACGACCACGAGGTCGTCACCGTCGACGAGGTAGAGCAGGGGAGTGGTGAACCGGCGGCCCGACTTGCGGCCCACGTGTTCCAGCAGCAGCGTGGGCACGGGCTTGTCCTGGCCGGCACCGATTCGCCATCGGGACCCGATCCGCCCGTTGGTCGCCTTGAAGACGGCGACCTGGGCGCGGGCGCCGAACTTGATCAGACGCACCGTCCACGGCGAGTCGAGGCCGGGTGGGCGTTCGTCGGGCAGGGAGTAGCGGGCCATGGGATCTCGATCGACGTAGGGACGGGGCCGCCGGAACGCTAGCGCGCGGAGCGCACAGATGTGACCCCTCTGGCGCGATCCCGATCGGATGGAACAGGTTTCAACCTGTGGCTACCGGGAAGTAGTGACCGGTCGGGCGCGCCGCCACTGGCCCTGCCGCCTGTCTCGGACACAGATTGGGGAAGCGACCACCATGAGGCTCACGCGAGCACTGACCATCACCACGTTGATCGCAGGGGTGACTCTGACGGGGGCTCCAGCACAGTCCACGCCGACCAACCCGGTGGACTCGTGGTCGGGGTCGTTGACCACGCACGTCTCGGGCTACCCGTCGCCGGGAGAGGCGGGCGCGAACGTCCTGGCCGGGGGCGACGTCAAGCTCAACGCCCAGGACAGCCGCCTCACGGGGACCGTCCGGCTCGGCGGGGCCGTCGACCCGAGCAGCCCCGGTCGTCTCGTCGTCCAGCTCGGTGCCCTCACCGACGGCCGCTGCGTCGGCGCGAGCCGCCTGTCCAGCGACCTCGGCGGGGAGATGGCCGCTGGTGTGAGCGTCGCCGGCGACGCGGTGACCTTCGACGTGGCCATGCCGCTGGTGCGCATCGGTGAGACGTACGACTGCTTCGACGCCGACCTCTACCGTCGCTCCCTGCCCGAGGACAAGACGTCCAACGACGTCGTCCTCACCGATCGCATGAGCGGGACCCTGGCCCCGACGATGCTGACGAGCGCCATCGAGGTGCTGCCCGTGCAGAAGGTCAAGGTCCGCGACGGCGCCACGACCGCGTGGGTCTCGGTCCGCAACACAGGCGAACTCACCGTCAACGAGCTGACGCTGTCGGGCTCCGCCAAGGGCGTCTCCCTGGGCGGGCAGACGACGATCCCGGTGCTGGAGGCGGGCCGGACGGCCACGTTCGCGATCACGGTCAAGCTGGCCAAGAAGAAGGCCAAGGCAACTGTCCCCTTGACCATCACCGCAGGCGAGGTGAACGCGTCGTCCCAGCTCGCCATCGCGCGCGTCAAGCGGGCCGAGCTGGTGCGCCCCGGCACGTACCGCAGCGCCGACAAGCGGGTGCGGATCACCGTCGGTGGTTCCAAGAACCGCCGCTGGATCTCCAAGGTCACCGCCCGCCCGACCGAGACCTGCCAGGGCTCCACGATCGAGTTCGGCGAGCGCATCTCGCTGCCGGTGAGCAACCGGATCGACCTGTGGGTCGAGGGCTCAGGTGACGGCTACGTGTGGGACCAGCGCCTCGACGTCCGCTTCACCAAGGACCGGGTCCGCGGCGTGGTTCTCCAGGATGCCGGGCTCTTGGTGGGATGCACCGCCCAGGTCAGTTTCAGCGCACGGCGCCGCTGACCCGCGTACACGGGGGCGGCGCGGGGCCTAGGGTGCCCCGCATGCCGCTTGCCCTCATCGCGTTCGCGCTCGTCAGTCTCGTCCACCTCGCCTCGCTCGTGGTGGCCTCGGAGTCCGTCGTCGGTGACGTCACCCAGATCATGCTCATGCCGCTGCTGGCGGCGGTGCTGCTGACGTCCGCGCCGCGCCCGTACGGCCGTGTCGTCCGGCTGGCGGCGTGGGCCCTGGGCTTCTCGTGGCTGGGGGACACGCTGCCGCGCTTCGCCCGCGACCAGCCGTTGCCCGAACTCTTCGCGATCGAGGGGTTCGGGTTGATGGTTGGCGGGTTCGCGCTCGCGCAGGCGACGTACGTGGCCGCGTTCTGGCCCTACCGGTCCCGCTCGGCACTGCGCAGCCGTACGGCGGTGGTCATCGCGGCCGTCACGCTGGCCGGGCTCATCGCGGTGATCGCCCCCAACGCGGGGTGGGTCACGCTTCCGGTCGCGGCGTACGCGGTGCTCCTTGTGGGCATGGCGCTGCTCGCGCCGGGACTCGGCCGGGCGGGCGCCTGGGGCGGGGCGCTCTTCGTCTTCTCGGACGCTTTGATCGGCCTGCGCGCGTTCTCCGGGTGGGAGGCCCTCGACTTCGCGCTGGGCGGCTTCGTCGTGATGGTGACCTACATCGCCGGGCAGAGTCTGCTGACCCGCGCCGTGCTGCAGCGCGACGCCGCGGACCGCGCCCCCGACCGCGTCCTCAGCGGCGAGCGGGTCACGACCTAGGCTTCGGGCATGGTTTCGGAGTGGGACGCGCACACGGCTCTGGACGAGATCGCGCCGGGCAGGTTCGCCGGTGAGCTCGATCCGACGTGGAGCGTGGGCGGCGGCATCAACGGCGGCTACCAGATGGGCGTGCTCGGGACGGCGATCAGCCGCGCCCTGGAGCAGCACCCGGACCCGCTGACGCTGAGCGCGTACTTCCTCTCGGCCGCCACGGGCGGTCCTGCCGAGGTTGAGGTCCGTACGCTGCGGGCCGGCCGCGGGACGAGCACCGTGTCCGCCGAGCTCGTCCAGGACGGCGCGGTGCGGATGACGGCGCTGGCGACGTACGGGGACCTCGACGCGCTGACGGACGAGGTGGAGACGACGTCGGTGGAGCCCGAGCTGCCGCCGCGCGAGGCATGCGTTCCCGGCAGCATGGCGCCGGAGGAGATGAAGCGCATCGCCCCGCTGATGGACCGCTTCCAGATGCTGTTCGACCCGGCCACGATCGGATGGGCGCTGGGGGAGCCGTCCGGACGCGGCCACATCCAGGCGTGGTTCCGCCTCAACGACGAGCGCGAGCCAGACCCGCTGACGCTGCTCCTGGTGTGCGACGCGCTGCCGCCGGTCACCTTCGACCTCGGCCGGCCCGGGTGGGCGCCGACGATGGAGTTCACCGCGCACGTCCGGGCCCGCCCGGCGCCGGGGTGGCTCAAGGTCTCCCACCGCACCCGCAATGTCGCGGGCGGTCTGTTCGAGGAGGACTGCGAGGTGTGGGACTCGGCTGGTCGCCTGGTTGCCCAGAGCCGGCAACTCGCCAAGCTCCCGCGCTGAAGGTCAACCCGTGAGGCTCAGTCGAACCAGCTGCGCCGCATCGAGACGATCCAGCGACGCCTCGGGTGCTCGGTGACCGTCCACAACCGGTCGGTGGCTGGGGTGTAGGTGAGGTCCTCGGGGCCCATCGGCATGGCCCACCGCCGCGCCGCGAAGTCGCCCGGGTGGCCCACATGGACGGTGCCGGGCAGCCACGGGCCGTTCGAGGTCGACAGATACGTACGGCCTCTCGCCTGGGCGGCGCCCTGCATCCGGATGACTCCGCCGTCGTCGAGCAGGACGGGACGGGACACGCCGTCCTGCTCGCGCGCGAGTTCCCACGACTGGGGCTCGAGCGCGTAGCGGGCGATGCGGGTCGAGGAGTCGGTGTTGAGCGCGTACTCGCCGGCGACGAGCGCGGGCGGATCCGAGGCTGCGTCGAGGGAGAGGAAGGAGTAGCGCAACTGCTGGTGGCCCTCGTCGGTGACGGCGCGGTGGGTCATCCGGACGGGAAGGACCCACCGGTGGCCGTACGAGGAGAGGCCCGCCGGGGTGAGGCCGAAGTCGGCGGGTCCGCCGTCGCTCCCGCCCACGCGGAACAGGTCGTCCACGTGGGCGCTGACAAACCCGCGCGCGGTGGCGGCGACGTGGAGCCAGGACCCCGACCAGACGATGCCGCCGGCGTGGACGTGCAGTGGCTCGAGGCGCAGCGACCCGTCCGGGGCCAGCGTCGGTACGACGAGCAGGACGTGCCGGTAGCGACGGTGGTCGAGGTCGACGAAGGTGATGCGGGAGCCGCGCTTGATCCCGTCGACCTCCTTGGCGTACCAGGTCGTGGCCAGCACCCGGCGGCCCTCGGTGAGGGAGCGGTCGGGCGCGTCGTGGGCGGTCGCGATCCCCTGGGGCCACCACGAGGCGTCGGCCCGGTCGTACGGGGTCCACGTCCAGGCGCGGTCCACGGCTCGGCCGAGCAGTCGCGGCACGACCGGCGCCCGGCGCAGCGGCCACTTGAGGTCGTCGAGCAGGCCGGTGAGGCCGATGCGCGCGGCCGCGTGAGAGTGGAGCCGGGAGATGGCCAGCGCGTTCTCCCGCGTGCGTTCCAGATGGACGCCCCGCACCGCGAGGTCGGATGCCCCACCGGCCGCGGACGGGGCCTCGCCGACAGGGTGCATGGTGCCCACCGTAGCGACGCCGGCTCCGGGCGTGGGTGCGAGACTGGGCCCGTGCGAGCGATCTTCTTCGACGAGGAGACGGCCCTGGCTGCCGTGGCGCGGCTGCGGGCCGCCGGGTATGCGGCCGAGTCCCACCGCGAGCGTCTGGCGGGCGAGGACGATGAGGATGACCACCCGTGGGCGGTGCTGTCCGATGCCCCGGAGTTCGTGCTGGACGTGATGTGCGAGGAGCTCGAGGGGTGGCTGGACTTCGACGACGCGCCAGCGCCCGCCGCCACCCCGTTGGTCCTGCCCACTGCGCCGAAGCGGATCAAGCGCGCCGACCAATGATGTCGGTGCCACCTCCTAGGCTTGCCCCATGACCACTCCCGAGCGCAGCATCCTGCTCGTCCACGCGCACCCCGACGACGAGTGCATCGTCTCCGGCGTCGTGATGGCGAAGTACGTCGACGAGGGCGCGCAGGTGACGCTTGTGACCTGCACGGCCGGCGAGATGGGCGAGGTGCTGGTGCCCGAGTGGGAGCACATGGCCGCCGACCGCGACGACTCGCTGGGGGAGCACCGCCAGGGTGAGCTGGAGCGGGCCATGAAGGTCCTGGGCGTCACCGACCACCGCTTCCTGGGCGGGTTCGGCACCTACCGCGACTCGGGGATGAAGTGGCACGAGTCCGGGCATGCGGTCGCCGCCGACACGATTCATGACAACGCCTTCTGGCACGCCGACCTCACCGAGGCAGCCGACCACCTCGTGGCCGTGATCCGTGAGACGCGTCCACAGGTGCTGGTGACCTACAACGAGTTCGGCGGCTACGGCCACCCCGACCACATCCAGGCCCACCGGGTCGCGATGTATGCCACCCAGCTCGCCGCGGTGCGTTCCTACCGCCCCGACCTGGGGACGCCGCACGAGATCGACAAGGTCTATTGGAGCGGCATCAGCGAGAGCAGGATGCGCGACGGCCTGCGCCAGCTGCGCGAGGCGGGCGACACCGAGGCGTTCGGTGGCATGGACCCGGACGGCGACTTCGGTCGCTGGGTCACCCCCGACGACCTCCTCGACGCACGCATCAGCGGCGCCGGCCTCGTCGAGCGCAAGATCGAGGCGTTGCGCCAGCACCGGTCACAGGTCAAGGAGGACGACTTCTTCTTCCAGGGCGCCGAGAGCGGTGGCGGGCACATGGCTGAGGAGTTCTTCAGCCTCGCCAAGGGTGAGCGCGGCCCCGTGGCCGACGACGGCTGGGAGTCCGACCTGTTCGCGGGGCTCGGCGAGGCGTGAGGTTCGTCCTGGCTCTGGTGTCCTTCGCGGCTGGCGTCGTGGTGGGGGCCGCGGCGCTGCTGCTCCACCAGTACGGCTGGGGCTTGGCGCTCGGACTCGTCACCGCGCTGGTGTCGCTGCGGGCCCTGTCCGAGCGGTGGTGGGGCCGCCTGCCGTTCGCGCTGGGCTGGGTGGCGGTCGCCGCGTACGGCGCCATCAGCCGCCCCGAGGGCGACTACCTGGTGCCGGGCAACGTCATGGGATACACCTACCTCGCGGCCGGGGCGGCCCTCGTCGTCGTGGTCACGGTGACGATGCCGGTTCGTCCACGCCGGAGCGTGGATACCGACGAACGACCAGCCGCGACCTAGGATCGACGGCGTGTCGAAGGCGCCCGCAACCTCAACCCAGGACAAGACCGGCGGCCGAGTGGTCGCATGGCTCCTCCTGGGCCTGCTCGTGCTCTTCGGAGGTCTCTACGTCGCCGCCTACTACGGCGCCAGTGACAACGTCCCGCGCGGCACCGAGGTCTCGGGGGTCGCGATCGGCGGCCACCCGCACGCCGAGGCCGCCGAGCGCCTGCAGGCGGGCCTCGCCGACAGGGTGGGGCGCCCGATCCGGATCACTGTCGACGGCACCGAAAACACAGTGACCGCCGAAGACCTCGGCTTCAGCGTCGACTACGACGCCTCCGTGGCCGAGGCGGGAGGCGCGCGCAGCTGGCACCCCCAGCGCCTGTGGAACTACTACACCGGTGGCGACGAGTTGGAGGCCGTGGTCGAGGTCGACCAGACCGCGTTCGACGCCACGCTGGCTCGCCTCGACGGTGCGCACGGCGTGGCCCCGGTGGATGGCGCGGTGACCTTCGCCGACGGCGCCGTGGACACCACGGCACCGGTGGACGGCAAGGGGCTGGAGCCCACCGCGACGCGCGAAGCGCTGACCGCGGCCTTGCTTGCCCCCGACGACGAGGTCGTCGACCTGAGCACCCAGACCCTGCAGCCCGACATCGACGAGACCGACGTGCAGGCCGCGCTCGACTCGTTCGCCAACGCGGCGGTGCGCGGTCCCGTCGAGCTCGAGTTCGAGGGGTCGACGATCAAGCTGTTCCCGCGCGACTACACCGCGGCCCTGTCGATGACGCCCTCCGACTCGACGCTGGTCCCGGCCCTCGACCCGGCGCTGCTGCACGAGGCCGTGGGCTCCAAGATCAGTGTCGACGGGGAGCCCGTCGACGCGACCGTACGGCTCGTCAACGGTCGACCGAAGGTCATCAAGGCGCGCCCCGGCGTGACGTACGACAGCGCGCAGCTCGAGGGAGCCTTCCTCGACCTGGTGGCGGCCCCGGACGGCGAGCGGACCCTGGCGCTGACGGCCCAGGTGGCCCAGCCGGAGTTCACGACGAAGGACGCGCGGGCGCTCGGCATCAAGGAGAAGGTCTCCGACTTCACGACCTACTTCCCCTACGCCGAATACCGCAACATCAACATCGGTCGGGCCGCGGAGCTGGTCGACGGCACGATCCTCAAGCCCGGCGAGACGTTCAGCCTCAACGAGACCGTCGGTGAGCGCACCCGCGAGAACGGGTTCACCGAGGGCTTCATGATCAGCAACGGCATCTTCAAGGAGGACCTCGGTGGCGGGGTCTCCCAGATGGCCACGACGCTGTTCAACGGCATGTTCTTCGCCGGCCTGGAGGACGTGGAGCACAAGCCGCACTCGTTCTACATCAGCCGCTACCCGGTGGGCCGTGAGGCGACCGTGGCGTGGGGCTCGGTCGACCTGAGGTTCAAGAACGACACGGATCACGGTGTGCTGATCCACTCGTGGGTCAACCCGTCCACGCCGTCGAGCCAGGGCTCGGCGAACGTCCAGTTCTTCTCCACCAAGACGTGGGACATCACGACCTCGACCGGCAAGCGGTACGCCTTCACGCAGCCCCAGACGCGCACGCTGACCACGGAGGACTGCGTCGCCAACCAGGGCTACGGAGGCTTCGACATCGACGTCAAGCGCTACTTCCGTACGCCGGGGTCGAGCGAGCTGGTCCGGACCGAGAACTTCCACACCACCTACACGCCCAGCGACACGGTCATCTGCAAGCCGCCGCCGAAGAGCGAGTGAGGCTAGGGCGTCAGTCGGTGCAGGTCGCGCGGGAAGAGCGTGACCTCGCGGATGTTGACGGCCTCCACTAGGCGACCCACCCACCGCTCGAGTCCGATCGCGAACCCGCCGTGGGGCGGCATGCCGTGGCGGAACACCTCGAGGTAGTCGGCGTACGACGCCGGGTCCTCGCCCCGTGCTGAGATCGCCGCGACGTAGTCGTCGTAGCGGTGCAGGCGCTGGCCCCCGGTGACCAGCTCCAGACCGCGAAAGAGCAGGTCGAAGCTGTTCGAGGCCCGCGTCTGTCCCGGCGCGGGCGCCGTGTAGAACGGCCTCTTGGCCATCGGGTATCCCTCGACGGCGAGGAAGTCAGAGCCGTGCTGCTCCAGGGCCCACGCCCCGAGCGCGCGCTCATGCTCGGGTGCGAGGTCGGGTTCGTCGGCCGGCGCGCCGAGGAGGGCCAGCGCCTCGGAGAAGCCGATGACGGGGATCTGGTCGGGCACCCGGGGCAGTCGCGCTCCGGTGAGTGCCACGTCCTCGGAGCACTGCTCGGCGATGTGGGCAACCATGCCGGCCAGGACCTCCCGCAGGACGGCCAGGACGTCGCGGTGGTCGCGTACGAAGCCCAGCTCGACGTCGAGGGAGCGGTACTCGGCCAGGTGCCGCACGGTGTCGTGCGGTTCTGCACGGAAGACCGGCCCGACCTCGTACACGCGCTCGAAGACGCCGACGAGCTGCTGCTTGTAGAACTGCGGGCTCTGCGCGAGGTAGGCAGGACGCCCGAAGTAGTCGACGGCGAAGACGTTGGCCCCCGACTCGGTGGCCGATGCGACGAACTTGGGGGTGCACACCTCGGTGAACCCCATCTGGTCCAGCGTCGCGCGGAAGCCAGCGAGGCTCGCGGCGGCCAGCCCCCATCGGGCGCGCTGGGCGCGGTGGCGCCACAGGACGCCGGCGTGGTCGAGCAGCGTGGGCAGGGAGGTGTCGAGTTCGGGGCGCCACAGCTGCGCGGGAGGGGTGTGCGCGGCCTCCGAGAGGGGTTCGACGACGGCGTCGACCACCTCGACGCCACCCGGCGCCTGGGCGCTGGCGGCCGTGGCCCCCGTGATCCGTACGGGCGTCTCCTCGGGAGGCACCACGGCGCCGGCGGGCAGGACGACCTGCGCGAGGCCGGTGCGGTCCCGCACGATCAGGAAGGTCACCCGCGCCAGCGAGCGGCGTCGGTGGACCCAGCCTTCGAGGGTCACGGCGGTGCCGCTCGGCGTGCTGGGCAGGTCTGTGCAGAGTGTTCTCATCGTTCCTCCAGGTGGGGCTGCCCTGGAGGTGTGGGCGAAGGGCTCGAGATCGCGGTGCCACCACACCTTCGCCGGAGGAACCCGGCCTCTCGTCGGTGACGCCGTACGCGCGGGCGGCCCTGCTCTCGTCGCCGAGGGGGAGTGTCAGGCCCCGGAGCCGCCACGTCCACCGTACCCACGTGTCGGCGGCGTCGGCATCGGATTTTTCGCCGGGATGTGGCAGCGTTCACATTCACGGGCCACGAGCCCGGCCCGTCAGCCACACCCCTCCGTACCCGCAGGAGACCACCCGCCCATGAGCACTCCAGCCACCATCCCCCTCGGCGTCCACTCCGAGGTGGGTCGCCTGCGCACCGTCATGGTGTGCGCCCCCGGGAGGGCCCACGCCCGCCTCACCCCGAGCAACTGCCGGGACCTGCTGTTCGACGACGTCATGTGGGTGGAGGCGGCCAAGCGCGACCACGCGGACTTCGTGCAGCAGATGCGCGAGCGCGGCATCGAGGTCCTGGAGATGCACGACCTGCTCACCGACACGGTGGCGATCCCTCAGGCGAGGGCGTGGATCCTGGACCACGCCGTCGTACCGGCGCGCGTCGGAGTGGGTCTGGCGGACGAGGTGCGCGCCTACCTCGACGAACTGCCCGACCGCGAGCTCGCCGAGACGCTGATCGGCGGCTTGTCGACGTACGAGTTCCCCGGCGGCCAGGGCGACTTGATGCGGCTCGTACGCGACTCGTACGGCGTCGCTGAATACCTCCTGCCGCCCCTGCCCAACACGATCTACACCCGTGACACCACGTGCTGGATCTATGGGGGAGTCACGCTCAACTCGCTGTACTGGCGGGCGCGGCGCGAGGAGACGCTGCTGACCACGGCGATCTACCGCTTCCACCCGCGGTTTGCTGGCCAGGTCAACGTCTGGTGGGGCGACCCCACCCAGGACTGGGGGTTGTCGACCGTCGAGGGCGGCGACGTGATGCCGATCGGCAACGGCACGGTGCTCATCGGGCTCTCCGAGCGGACGTCGCGTCAGGGCATCAGCCAGGTCGCCAAGGCGCTCTTCGACGCCGAGGCGGCCGAGCGCGTCGTGGTGGCGGCGCTGCCCAAGATGCGGGCGGCCATGCACCTCGACACGGTCTTCACGTTCGCTGATCGCGACCTGGTGCTGCTCTACCCGGACATCATGTCGGGCGTGGACACCTACTCGCTGCGCCCGAGCGACTCGGGCGCGCTGGACGTACGGGCCGAGTCTCGTCCCTTCACCGACGTGGTGGCAGAGGCGCTCGGGTTGGGTTCGCTGCGCGTGGTCGAGACCGGCGGCAACCACTACGTGCGCGAGCGCACCCAGTGGGACTCGGGGGCCAACCTGGTGGCCGTGGAGCCCGGCGTGGTGTTCGCCTACGACCGCAACACCTACACCAATGAACTGCTGGTCAAGCAGGGCATCGAGGTCATTCCCATCGTCGGCTCTGAGCTCGGGCGCGGGCGCGGCGGCGGGCACTGCATGACCTGCCCGATCGTGCGCGACCCCGTGGAGTTCTGACCCCGCTGGTTGAGCCTGTCGAAACCGCCCCGCTGGTTGAGCCCCGGCCGCTGGTTGAGCTTGTCGAAACCATCAACCCCCGCTGGTTGAGCCCGGGTCGCTGGTTGAGCCTGTCGAAACCTCACCCAGCCGTTCGATAGCGCAGCGAGTGGTGTGTGCGGAAGCCGAGCCGCTCGTACAGCGCGAGCGCGGCGGCGTTGTCGGTCTCCACGTGCAGCCACACGGTGCGCGCGCCGCGTGAGGCGCCCCAGTCGATGAGGTCGGCCATGACGGCGGTGGCCAGTCCGCGCCGGCGGGCGTGGGGGTCCAGCTCGACGGCGTGGATGCCGAGCCACTCGTCGCTGAGGGCGGCGAGTCCCCGCGCCAGCGAGTCGTGCGTACGGACCTCGGCGCGCGGCCCGTCCTCGGTGAGTTCGGTGGGGGCGAGGTCGCGCCCACAGGCGCGCAACGCCGTGGCGGCTGAGGCGGTCTGGAAGTGGCTGTCTGAGCCGGCCACGACGTGCCAGCCGAGGGCCGCGAGCCCGCGGTCGGTGTCACTGTCCGCTTCGACCTGCACCATCGGCGTGCGATCCCGGGCGGCATAGAAGTCCCGTACGGCCTGCGCAGCCTCGGGCAGCGGGCGCCCGGGTTCTCCGAGCGCCAATGCGGAGTTGGCGCGCTTGACGAGTCGGTCGACGGGCGCGGGATCGGTCCGCAGCACCCACTCGCCGAGGGGCTCGGTCTCCACGTCGGGCCACAGGGCCAGCGCGTGTCGTTCGGCGTCGGCGGCGCTGACCCGCTGCCGTACGGAGGCGCGCGGGGGGACGGGCTTCCCGGTGACGACGGTGTCGAGGGCGACCTCGACCTCTCCGTTCGTGGTCAGCACCTTGACAGACTCCGGCCCCCACGTCTGACATACTCCCAGTATGTCGGTGGCTCGGCCGTCCGGGAGCAAGTGCCGGAGGACGATTCGCTGGCCGATGACGTGCGGGCCCAAACGATGGTGGCCCACGGTGTGGTGTTCTCCGTCGATCTGCACGTCTGGATACTAGAGTTGTCCCACTTAGTTGTGCCCGTCCCCCAGGAGGATCTGGTGACCTACGTCATCGCCCAGCCGTGCGTCGACCTCAAGGACCGCGCGTGTGTCGACGAGTGCCCCGTCGACTGCATCTACGAGGGCAAGCGCATGCTCTACATCCACCCGGATGAGTGCGTGGACTGCGGTGCCTGTGAGCCCGTCTGCCCGGTCGAGGCGATCTTCTACGAGGACGACGTGCCGGAGGAGTGGAAGTCCTTCTACGACGCCAACGTCAAGTTCTTCGATGACCTCGGCTCGCCCGGCGGCGCCGCCAAGATGGGTGAGATCGACAAGGACCACGAGTTCGTGGCGGCGCTCCCGCCGCAGGAGCACGACGAGTAAGTGTCGACCCCGCTCGGGGGAGTCTCCTCGAGGCTCCCCGACTTTCCTTGGGACAAGCTGACCTCGTACGCCGCGAAGGCGCGGGCCCACCCCGACGGCATCGTCGACCTCTCGGTCGGCACGCCGGTGGACCCGACGCCCGCGGTCGTACAGGAGGCGCTGCGCGCTGCCGCTGACTCCCCGGGCTACCCGACGACGATCGGCCTGGAGGCGTCGCGCCAGGCCGTCGTCGACTGGCTGGCGCGCCGGTTCGGTGTCCAGGGCCTCGGCCTCGACGGCGTCCTGCCCGTGATCGGCTCCAAGGAACTGATCGCGTCCCTGCCCGGCCACCTCGGCGTGGGTCCCGGCGACCTGGTCGTCCATCCCGCGCTGGCCTACCCGACGTACGAGGTCGGCACGGCTCTGGCGGGGGGCCGCAGCATGGCCACGGACTCGCTCACCGCGATCGGGCCCGAGGTGCCCAAGATCCTGTGGATCAACAGCCCCTCGAACCCGACCGGGCGCGTGCTGGGCGTCGAGCACCTCAAGAAGGTGGTCGACTGGTGCCGTGAGCGCGGCACTCTGCTGATCTCGGACGAGTGCTACCTCGAGTGCGCGTGGGACCCCGAGCGTCCGCCCTACTCGGTGCTGCACCCCGACGTGTGCGGCGACAGCCACGAGGGGATCCTCACGGTGCACTCGCTGTCGAAGCGCTCCAACCTCGCTGGCTACAGGTGCGCCTTCGTCGCCGGGGACCCCGCTGTCGTCGGGGAACTGCTGGCCGTACGCAAGAACCTCGGCCTGCAGATGCCCGGGCCTCAGCAGTTGGCCATGATCGCCGCGCTCGACGACGACGACCACGTCGCCGACCAGCACGCCCGCTACGCCGCCCGCCGCGCCGCCCTCAAGGCAGCTCTGGAAGAGGCGGGGTTCCGCGTCGACCACTCGGAGGCCTCGCTCTACTTGTGGTCCACCCGCGATCAGGACTGCTGGGAGACCGTCGACGCGCTGGCCGACCTCGGCATCCTGGTGGCTCCCGGGGCGTTCTACGGCCCCACGGGCTCACAGCACGTACGGGTGGCGTTCACCGCGACCGATGAGCGGATCTCCGCCGCCGTGCAGCGCCTTCGTTCCTGATTTGGACCTCCGGCCTCTCTGGGGTTCCTCCCCTGTCCCCCTTGTGGGGTTCCGCCCCCTGTGCCCAAATTGGGGACACTTGGAGGTGGTCCAACAGGCCGCCAAGCACCTCCAACTGTCCCCAATTTGGGGAGCGGTCAGGGCGCGACGTCGACGTGGACGTGATCGCGATGCTCCAGGATCGACTGGTCCCCGGACGACGAGGACGGCACCCGGTAGTCGCGCCAGCCGCCACGCCCGGCCTGCCAGATCCTGTCGTCAAAGATGACCGTACGGATCGCCAGCCGGTCCGCCTGAGCGACGAGGTAGTGGGCAATCGCCCAGCCCCGCCGCCGGTTCCCAGCGTTGACGGGCCGTACGAACGCGTCGATGGCGCGCCCCGCGTAGTGGGCGCTGCCGCTCATGTGGCCGCTCGAGACCCCGCGCGGCTCGAACCCGCCCAGCGGGGCGCCGAAGAGGGCGTCGAGTTCGGAGCGTACGGCGGCAGCCCGGGGCACCAGGCCGGCCTTGTTGAGCCGACTCGTCGACGTGGAATGCTCGCCGGCGATGACGCACCAGAAGGACTCGGGGGAGTGACCCGTCAGGGCGGAGGCAAGCACGCGGGCGTCCTGCTCGTGGTCTGCGTACGCCTGCGGGAACGCCGAGCGCTGCACGGCCTGGGCTGCGTCGGTCACCTCCATGGAGCGGTAGCCGTCGACGTTCTCCAGCGCGTCGTAGAACGCGTTGGTCGCAAACACGGGGTCGAGGATCTCCTCCACGGTGCCCCACCCCTGGGATGGGCGCTGCTGGAAGAGGCCCACCGAGTCGCGGTCGCCGTGCTCGATGTTGAGGATCTTGGACTCTTGGTACGCGGTCGCCAGCGCGATGGTCGCGGCCCGCGCCGGCATGCCGCGCTGCTGGGAGATAGCCACGATGAGCGCGGCGTTCTCGGCCTGCTCGACGCCGAGCTCGACCTCGTGGCCGTCAACCTCGGCCAGACACCGGTCAGCGCCACGCAGGGGACCTGCGAGAGGGCCGGTGCCGCGCAGGACGGCGAGGCCCACGAGGACGAGGACGCCCACCGTCGCGAGGGCCGCGAGGGTGAGCCCCGCTCGTCGCCCCATGTCGCGGGTGTCAGTCGTTGGCGTGCAGTGCCGCGTTGAGGGCGATGCCCTCGCCCTTCCACGGCACGGCCTCGATGGCACCGGACACGGAGTTGCGGCGGAACAGCACGTTGTCGGCGCCCGACAGGGTCGCGGCCTTCACGACGCGGGACTCGCCGCCCCCGACGACGGTTACCTTGGTGCCGGCGGTGACGTAGCAGCCGGCCTCCACGACGCAGTCGTTGCCGAGCGAGATGCCGATTCCGGCGTTGGCGCCCAGCAGGCAGCGCTCGCCGACCGAGATGACTTCCTTGCCGCCGCCCGAGAGGGTGCCCATGATCGAGGCGCCGCCACCGACGTCGGAACCGTCGCCGACGACGACGCCGGCCGAGATGCGGCCCTCGACCATCGAGGCGCCGAGCGTGCCGGCGTTGAAGTTCACGAAGCCCTCGTGCATGACCGTCGTGCCTTCGGCGAGGTGGGCGCCCAGGCGTACGCGGTCCGCGTCGGCGATGCGTACGCCGCTGGGGATCACGTAGTCGACCAGGCGGGGGAACTTGTCGACCCCGAACACCGTCACGTGCTGGCCGGCGGCCCGCAGGCGGGCGCGGGTCAGCTCGAAGCCCTCGACAGCGCACGGGCCGGCGGAGGTCCACACGACGTTGGTCAGC
Source organism: Actinomycetes bacterium (assembly GCA_023460975.1). Classification (GTDB taxonomy): domain Bacteria; phylum Actinomycetota; class Actinomycetes; order Propionibacteriales; family Nocardioidaceae; genus Nocardioides. The sequence continues at coordinate 49,428 of JAEWOG010000057.1, read as the reverse complement.
AGGCCGAAGACGCCGTCCATGGAGATGGTGTGCGGCCGCACGAGGCGCGCGGAGAGCAGGTGCAGGCGCAGCCACACGTCCTCGGTGGATGCGGGGGCGGCGGCCAGATCCGCGATCGTGACCGTACGCACCTCGCGCCGCACACCGCGGGCCTCGTCGCTGCCGGCGAGCGCGGCCAGGTCGGCGGGCGCGCTCGAGCCGTCGCTCGCACCGAGTGCGGGGGCGGGGAACCAGACGTCGAGGACGGTTCCGTTCGCGTCGAGGGTGACGAGGCCGTGGCCCCAGGCGCTGCTGTTCAGAAGGTCGCTCACGCTGGCGAAGTCTACGGAGGTCCCGGTGGCGCCCGCGCCTCGACATCCCGTGGCGCGTGCGGGGGAGTCCCGGTGGCCGCGACGGCCTGTACGGAGGGCGAAGCGCGCGCCTAGCCTGCTGTGGTGAGCAAGCAGCAGACCTTCCAGCATCTGACCGCTCCCGGCCGCATCGGCCAGATGGAGTTGCGCAACAGGATTGTCCTCCCGGCCATGGACATGAACGTGTCCGAGGAGGGGGAGATCGAGGAGACCGAGATCGCCCACTACGTCGCGCGGGCAGCTGGCGGCGCAGGGTTGATCATCACCGGCGCATGCGCGATCGCCTTCCCCGTGGGGGCGGCGTCGATGAAGGAGCCGGGGCTGTCGGAGGACAAGTTCATCCCCGGGCTGAAGGCCTTGGCCGACGCGGTGCACGCCGCGGGCGCAAAGCTGTGCATCCAGAGCACCCACCACGGCAAGGTCGCGCGGGTCGACACCGTCAACGATCGCCCGCTGATCGCGCCCAGCATCCCCGACTACACCTACGACATGGGCGCGATGGTCGAGTGCACCCGTGAGGAGCTCGGCAAGATGGCTGCCGCAACGGGCGGCAAGCAGGGCACGTACCACGAGATGTCCCACGAGGACATGGACTGGCTGGTGAGCTCCTGGGCCGACGCCGCGGAGCGGGTCGCCAAGGCCGGTTGCGACGCGATCGAGATCCACGTGGCCCACGGCTACATCCTCGGGGTGTTCCTCAACCAGCGCGACAACCTGCGCACCGACGAGTACGGCGGTTCCCTGGAGAACCGTGCGCGACTCGCCTGCCGGGTCATCAGCGCCGTGAAGGAGCGGGTCGGTGACCAGCTCGCCATCATCGTGCGGGTTGCGGGGGAGGAGTTCGGTCAGGAAGGCGGGCTCACCCTGGCCGAGTCGAGCCAGGCAGCCGCCTTGTTCGAGAAGGCGGGCGCCGATGCGATCCACGTGACCGGATGGGGACGCAACCCGTTCGACAACTTCACCGACGGGCCGCTGCCCAACAAGGTGGGCGCGTACGTCGACTCGGCCGCCGAGGTCAAGAAGCACGTCTCGGTGCCGGTGATCGCGGTGGGCCGCATGCTTCCCGAGGTCTCGGAGAAGGCGATTGCCGCGGGTCAGATCGACTTCGCGGCGATGGGACGTCAACTGCTGGCCGACCCCGAGTTGCCCAACAAGATCACCGAGGGGCGCTTCGAGCAGGTGCGTCCCTGCATCAACTGCTACCTGTGCGTCAACGAGAACTTCTTCGACGACACTCCGTTCTGCGCGGTGAACCCGGCGCTCGGCAACGAGACGCTGCTCCCGCTGCTGCCCACCCGTACCCGCAAGCACATCGTCGTGGTCGGCGCTGGCCCCGCCGGCTTGGAGAGCGCGCGTGTGCTCACTGAGCGTGGCCACCGGGTCACCGTGATCGACAAGTCCGACCGTCTCGGCGGCACCTTGTGGTTCTCGACCCTCACGACCCCTGACAACGAGCGCCTGCTCGACTGGCTCAGCAGCGAGGTCGAGCGTCTCGGCATCGACGTACGCCTCAACACGCGCGCCGACGTGGAGACCCTGCGTCAGATTGCGCCCGACCACGTGGTCGTCGCGACGGGCGCCGTACGGCCCGCTCCGGCGATCCCGGGTGGGGACCTGCCGCACGTGCACACGGGCGACAGCCTGCGTGGCGTCATGCTGGGCAGCGCCGGTGCGGACGAGGCGGGCCTGGGCCTGCGCGTGTTGGGCAAGCTGGGCAAGCTGTCGGGGATCACCAAGAGTCCCGAGGCCGTACGTCGGACCACGCGCACGTTCCTGCCGTTGTCGAAGGACGTCGTCGTGATCGGCGGCTCGCTGGTCGGTCTGGAGTTGGCGGAGTTCCTGGCCGAGCGCGGTCGCCGGGTGACCCTGTTGGAGGAGGGGCAGCAACTCGGCCTGCCGATGGCCATGCCGCGACGCTGGACCGCCTCGAGCAACGCCCGCCACCACGGCGTGGTCGTGCACCGGTTCGCGCGCGCGACGGCGATCACCGACTCGACGGTGGAGTTCACCGTGACGGGCAAGGACGGCGAGACGTCCAAAGTGGCTCCCGCGGGCGCCGTCATCTACGCCGACGGCACGACGTCCTCGGCTCCGCTGGCTACGGCTCTCGAGGCGGCAGGCTTCTCCGTGGACGTGATCGGTGACGCCGGCAAGGTCGGCTACATCGACGGTGCGATCCACTCGGCGTGGGACGTGGCGACGCGCGTGTAAACGAGTGTCTCGACATAGGAACTTTCTGGGAGAACCTGTTCCAATTCTCGCGACTTGTGAGTACGGTCACTCCGAGACTCGTGGGGGTTTCATGTGATGCCCCCACATAGATGTACACAAGCGTCTGGAGGGATCGCACAAGTGTTTGCACTCAAGAATGGATCTGTCGCCAAGGTGGCTGGCATCGCCGCCGCGACGTCGCTGAGCGTCGCCGGCCTCGTCGGCATCAGCACGGCGGCGCAGGCCGCCACCGTTGACCTGACGTACAACTGCGGCGTTTACCTCGCGGACCCGGCTGGCGACCCGGCTCCGGACCCGCTGACCACGCAGCCCATCGTTGCGAGTGTGGGTACGGACATCCCCGCCAGCGTTGCCAAGGACGCCGCGCTCAACGCGAATGGTGAGGTGACGCTGCACGTCCCCGCCGGCCTCGCTGAGCTCATGGCCGGCCCGGCGGTGGGCGCCGCGAAGTTCGACGCCAGCATGGTGGCCAACTTCACCGTGGGTGGCACCGCCACCAGCTTCACCGACTCGGTGACCGGTGCTGACGTCGTGGCCACGGGCTTCGACGTGGCGGCCGGTGGCGCGCTCGGCGCCGTGCCGACGGCTACGGCTGGTGCTCAGAACGTCGATGGCGGCGACCTGAGCATTGCGATCGACCTCTTCCAGGCCGACGGCACCACGCCTGCTCCTGGCCTGGCTCAGCACGCGTGGCTGGAGTGCGCCGCGCCGACCCCGGCCGCTGTGGGCAGCTACACGGTGACCGACGGCACGCCGACCACCCCGGTTCCGACCACGCCGGCTCCGACCACCCCGGCTCCGACCACGCCGGCTCCGACGACGCCGACCCCGACCACGCCGGCTCCGGTCGTCAAGGCCGAGACCGCGACCAAGATCAAGGTCGCCCCGAAGAAGCTGAAGGCTGGCAAGAAGGGCAAGGTCAAGATCAGCGTGTCCGGCAACGCCACCGGCACCGTCAAGGTCGTCATCAAGGGCAAGTCGGTTGGCAAGAAGATCAAGGCCACCGTCACGCTCAAGAACGGCAAGGGCGTCGTCAAGCTGCCCAAGCTGAAGAAGGGCAAGTTCACCGTCACCGCGAACTACGGTGGCTCGGACGCTCACCTGCCGTCGAAGGCGAAGAAGCTCACCGTCACGGTGAAGTGATCGCTCTCAACTGCTAGGCATCCAGCTGGGGCGTCGCGGGGTTTCCCGCGGCGCCCCAGCTGCCATTTCTGCCCTGCCCTGGCGCGGAGGATCCCCGCTCAGGCGGGGAAGTTGGCACGTTGTGGGCGTTGCAAAGGCCACTAGGTGCTCGAATCGCCGACACAGTGGCGGGCGTACGGCTGGCCGCCGCCGAGAGAACCCCGCGCCGAGCACACCGCCGTACGACGAGGGCCCCGACCGAAACCGGTCGGGGCCCTCGTCGAAGAACAGCGTCAGTGGCCGGTGCGCCCGTCGATGCACTCACGGATCAGGTCGGCGTGGCCGAGGTGGCGTGCGTACTCCTCGATCAGGTGCAGGAGGACGTCGCGGACCTCGCTGGCCTGACCGTCCACCTGGACCATGTCGTGCATCTCGACGCGGCGCAGGACGTCGCGGCTGTGCGCGATCTCGAAGCGCCACAGCTCCCACGCGCTGTCCACGGCGTCCTCGGTGGCTGCGCGGAAGGCGAAGCCGGCGTCGTCGTCGGGACCGTTGAAGAGCCGGGGCAGCGACTGCTCGTCGCCCATCACGCGGCGGAACCAGTGGTGCTCCACCCGGGTCAGGTGGCGCACGAGACCCAGCAAGGACATCGCCGACGGGGGAACCGAACGGGTCCCCATCTGCTCAGCGGTGAGCCCGGCGCACTTGCGCTCGAGCGCGTTGCGGTAGTACTCGAGGTACTCCACCAAGTGTTGCCGCTCCCCACGGGGAGCGGACGGCGCTGACTGGCGCTGCGCAGGGACGCTTGGCGTCCAGACGGCGAACTGACTCACGAGAGAAGGATCGAGCCTGAAGGCCTGTTTTGGCAATAAGCGCTTCAGCCTTTAGAACACGACTGTCTAGACCACGTGGGCTCGCGGTGGTGAGAAAGCGTGGTCCGTACGCGCACCAAGCCCGCGAGAAGGGGGTCCGGAAGGGCCATCCCCGACCGTGTGCCCGGGTCAGTCCGGCGCGCCGGACGGCGAGAGATCAGTGGCCCGTACGCCCGTCCAGGCGCTCGCGCAGCAGGTCGGCGTGCCCGGCGTGGCGGGCGTACTCCTCGACCATGTGCACCAGGATCGCGCGCACGCTGATGTTGCGGGTGGAGTCGAGCGGCACCTCGATGCCCAGCGCCTCCTGAGGCAGGTCGCGGGTCAGTGACCGGGCGTGGGCCACCTCGGCGCGGTACGTCTCCCACGCGTCGGCCACGGCCTGCTCGGTCGGCTCCACGTCAGCGAACCCACCCGTGGGGTCATCGGGCCACATCCTGGGCAGGTCGAGCCGCTCGCCGAGCACCCGGCGGAACCAGTTGTGCTCGACTCCCGCCATGTGGCGCACCAGCCCGAGCAACGAGAGGTCGCTGGGCGGCACGATCCGCGCGGTGAGCTGCAACGGCGTCAGGCCCTGGCACTTCATCTCAAGGGTGAGGCGGTAGTTGTCCAGGTAGGTCAGGACGTTCTGTCGCTCGCCCCGGGTCGCGCCGTGGTTGCGGGGGTCGTACGCATCCGAGGCCAGCAAGTCGCTCACGCAGAGAAGTGGACCAGTCAACCCGCGACCGCGCAACCGATTCGGCAAGACCGCCTCTGCCATGAGCGGAAGTGATTCGCGTCCCCCGCTCGGGCACGCGTACGATCGAGGTAGGCGTTTGAGCCGTCATCAGCGGCGAGCCTCCGGAAGAACCGGCCTCCCACTCCGGGGAGCGCCCCACTAGAACCGGACGGGAGTGGCCCGACACAGCCGCCAACGAGTGGTCCGACGCACGTGGGTCGGGCAAACGAGGTGGTACCGCGGCATCCGTCGTCCTCGTGACTGTCCAGTCCGAGTTCAGTACGACGCAGGAGCCCACCCCATGGCCTACCCCTTGGTCTCGCACACGCCCGATGACGCCGCCGGCGTTCCCTCGACTCCGCGCTTCCCCGCGATCGAGGAGTCGGTGCTGGCGTACTGGAAGGACGACGACACGTTCCGGGCGAGCGTGGCGCAGCGAGACGGCGGGGCCAACGGCGAGGACGAGTTCGTCTTCTACGACGGGCCTCCCTTCGCCAACGGGTTGCCGCACTACGGCCACCTGCTCACCGGCTACGTCAAGGACGTCGTGCCGCGCTTCCAGACCATGCGCGGCAAGCGGGTCGAACGCCGCTTCGGGTGGGACACCCACGGCCTGCCCGCCGAGCTGGAGGCGATGCGCCAGGGCGGCATCAAGACCACCGACGAGATCGTCGAGATGGGCATCGACAAGTTCAATGACGCCTGCCGCGCGTCGGTGCTGAAGTACTCCGAGGAGTGGCAGTCGTACGTCACCCGCCAGGCGCGCTGGGTCGACTTCGACAACGACTACAAGACCATGAACCCCGAGTTCATGGAGTCGGTCATGTGGGCCTTCAAGCAGTTGCACGACAAGGGACACGTGTACGAGGGGTTCCGGGTCCTGCCGTACTGCTGGAAGGACGAGACGCCGCTGTCCAACCATGAGCTGAAGATGGACGACGACGTCTACAAGATGCGTCAGGACCCGGCGGTGACCGTCGGGTTCGCTCTGGACGACACGGGCACCGACCCCGTCCTCGACGGCGCCAAGATCCTGATCTGGACCACGACTCCGTGGACCCTGCCCTCCAACCTGGCCGTCATGGTTGGCTCCGAGATCGAGTACGTGGTGGTCGAGGCGCCGGTGCCCGGCGCCCCCGAGGGTGCCGCAGGGGCAACCGCCCGCTACGTGCTGGCCGAGGCGTTGCTGGGCAAGTACGCCCGCGAGCTGGCCAACGCCGAGGGTGAGTTCACGATCGTCGGCCGCTACCTGGGCAAGGACCTGCTGGGCCGCACGTACACCCCGCCGTTCTCCTACTATCTCGGCCGCAAGAATGCCTTCCGCGTCGTCGCCGCCGACGACGCAGTGACGACGACCGACGGTACGGGTGTCGTGCACACCGCCGGCGCCTTCGGTGAGGTCGACAAGGAGGTCACCGACCGCGAGGAGATCGAGGCCGTGATGCCGGTCGGCAAGGACGGGCGCTTCACATTCCCGGCCGTCGACTACGAGGGCATGCAGGTCTTCGACGCCAACCCGCACGTGATCGACCACCTCAAGGCCGCGACGCGGGCCTTGGTCTCGACCGGAGGGGTCTCGACAAGCTCGACCAGCGGAGCAAGCTCGAGCGATGGCGACGCGGGGTCGGTGACGCATGGCACCGTCCTGCTGCGTCGGGAGTCGTACGAGCACTCGTACCCGCACTGCTGGCGCTGCCGCGAGCCCCTGATCTACAAGGGGGTCGAGTCGTGGTTCGTGGAGGTGACGGCCTTCAAGGACAAGATGCTCGCCAACAACGAGCAGATCAACTGGGTGCCCGACCACATCAAGCACGGCCAGTTCGGCAAGTGGCTGGAGAACGCCCGCGACTGGTCGATCACGCGCAACCGCTTCTGGGGTTCCCCGGTGCCGGTGTGGAAGTCGGACGACCCGACCTACCCCCGCCTGGACGTGTACGGCTCGTTCGCCGAGATCGAGCGCGACTTCGGCCGGCTGCCGCTCAACGCCCAGGGCGAGGCGGACCTGCACCGGCCGTGGGTGGACGAGCTGACCCGCCCCAACCCGGACGACCCGACCGGGCAGTCGACGATGCGTCGCGTCAGTGACGTCCTCGACGTGTGGTTCGACTCGGGGTCGATGTCGTTCGCCCAGAACCACTACCCGTTCGAGAACCGCGACTGGTTCGACGGCACGGCCGACAAGAAGGCGCACTTCCCGGGCGACTTCATCGTCGAATACATCGGTCAGACTCGCGGCTGGTTCTACACGCTGCACATCCTGGCGACCGGCATCTTCGGCAAGCCCGCCTTCAAGAACTGCATCAGCCACGGCATCGTGCTGGGCAGCGACGGCAACAAGATGAGCAAGTCGCTGCGCAACTACCCGGACGTCTCGGAGGTGTTCGACCGCGACGGCGCCGACGCGATGCGCTGGTTCCTGATGTCGAGCCCGATCCTGCGCGGCGGCAACCTCGTCGTCACCGAGCAGGGGATCCGCGACTCCGTACGCCAGGTGCTGATCCCGTTGTGGAACACCTGGTACTTCTTCTCGCTGTACGCCAACGCGGCCGGCTACACCGCCACCACGCGCGCTCCCGGCGAGCACTCCACCCACCCGATGGACCGCTACCTGCTGGCCAAGACCCGCGAGCTCGTGGTGACGTCGACGGCTCAGCAGGAGGCGTTCGACATCGCGGGCGCGTGCGAGTCGCTGCGCCAGTTCCTCGACGTGCTCACCAACTGGTACATCCGCCGCTCCCGCGAGCGGTTCTGGGCCCAGGGCGCCACCGAGGGCTCCGAGGTGCCCCAGGAGTCGGTCGACGCGTTCGACACGCTGGCGACCGTGCTGGAGACCGTGCTGCGGGTGGCCGCTCCGCTGCTGCCCCTGGTGAGCGAGGAGATCTGGCGTGGCCTCACCGGTGGTCGCTCCGTGCACCTCACGGACTGGCCCACCCCTGAGGAACTGCCCGCCGACGACGACCTGTTGGCCGCGATGGACCTCGTACGTGAGGTGTGCTCGGCCGGGTCGGCGCTGCGCAAGGGCGCCAACCTCCGCAACCGCCTGCCGCTGGCCGGCCTCAGCGTCGTGGCCCCCGGTGCCTCCATCGCCGGCTTCACCGACCTGGTGGCCGACGAGCTCAACCTCAAGCAGGTCCGGGTGCTGGATCCCGAGTCGCCGGAGGCGGCGGCGTACGCAGTCGAGCAGAAGCTCACCGTCAACGCACGCGCGGCGGGCCCGCGTCTGGGCAAGGACGTCCAGGTCGCGATCAAGGGCTCCAAGACGGGCGACTGGTCCGTCGACGCCGAGGGCCAGGTCGTCTCCGGCGGGCTGGCGCTCGTCGAGGGGGAGTACACCCTGGAGACCGTGGCGGGCGAGGCGTCGGGAGGTACGGCGACGGGCATGCTGCCGGGCGGTGGCTTCATCGTGCTGGACACCGTGGTGAGCGCTGAGCTCGCTGCGGAGGGCGTGGCCCGTGACCTCGTCCGCGCGGTGCAGCAGGCCCGCAAGGACGCCGGCCTCGACATCTCCGACCGGATCTCGCTGGTCATCGACGGGTCCGAGGATGTCCTCGCGGCCGCCCGGACGCACGAGGCGCTGGTGGCCTCGGAGACCCTGGCCACCTCGTACGCCCTCGGCGATGCCCCTGCGGACGCGACGCGCGTCAAGGTGGGCGACGACGCGGTCGCCCTCATCGCGCTCACGCGCGCCTGACGGGGGCTTGGTTTCGACAAGCTCAACCGGCGGGGGCCATGACCTGAGATCCGAGAGCCCCGTCCCGCTGTGCGGGGCGGGGCTCTCGGCCGTCAGCGCACGACGCGGAACTTCGCCTTGCGGGTGTTCATCCCCGCGGTGGCGATGACGACGTACGTGCCCGGCTTGAGCTTCTTGCCCCCGGGGCGGCGCCCGATCTTGATGGTGTTGGCGCCGGCGCGTACGGGGTGGTCGGTCTTGGCGAAGGTGCGCAGCTTCTTCTTGCGCCCCTTCTTGGTCTTCACCACGACCTTGCGCTTGAACGTCAGGTGGAGGGTGCCGTTGTAGTCCACCGTCGTCGTGGCGCGCAGCACCCGCTTCTTCTTCGGGGCCCGCAGCCGGACCTTGCGGGGTTTGAGGGAGAACGCCGACAGCGTGGGCAGCACCGTCGCCGGCAAGACCTCCACGGTGTGGCGTACGGCCCTGCTGTGGCCGAAGGAGTCCGTCAGGGTCACGGTGACCGTCCGCGTCCCGGGGGTGGCGAACATGTGAGTGATCGAGGTCCCCGTGGCCGTCTGAGTCGAGTCGTCGAAGCTCCAGGTCACCGTGGCCGGATCGAGCCAGGCATCGCGCGCCTCCTGGGTCATGCCCGTCACGTCGCCCACGCGGGCCGTCGCCGGGATCGAGGAGACCGTGGGGTAGGGCCCTGCGTTGTCGAAGGCGCGCACGCGCAGCCCCGGGCTCGTGCCGGCGACCGACCAGCCGTACAGCAGGTTGCCATCGGAGTCGGTGCTGAGGGTGGGCTTGAGCGGCGCCGTCGTGCCGGCGGGGGTCTGGCCGGTGCCGACCGTGTTCGTCGCACCCCACGCCGTGGCGCCGGCGGCGCGCCGTCGGGACTGGATGGCGCCGGCGAGCTGCCAGGTCACGTGGGTGGTCCCGTTGGCAGCGACCATCGCGACGGGCGGGGAGTAGTTGCCTGCCGCGCCGATGACCGTTGTCGCCGCCCACGTCCCGGCCGCGGAGCGGGTCCGCGCGCGGATCGTGGCGCTCGCCCCGGTGCCGCTGCGCCAGAACACGGTGGCGCTGCCGTTGGGTTCGACGCCCACCTGGGCGCCCGCGACGGCGACGGGCGCCTCGGCGGTCGAGTTCGCCAGCAGGGCACCGCTCGCCCACGCGGCGCCGTTGACGCGCTGTGCGTAGCGGATCTGAGTCGTGGTTGCGGTGCTGCCCATCGCCCAGGTGACGTGTTGCGTGCCGTCGGCGCCGACGCCCGCGTCCACGGCCGAGATGCTCACTGCTGAGTTGGAGAAGGCGGCTGGTGGCGTCCACGCTCCGCTCGCGAGGGTGGTGCTCCACAGCGTGTGCGTGCCTCCCGCCGGCTGAGAGCTCGCGAAGAGGTGGGCGCGGCCCGACGGGTCGGTGGTGAGGAGCCGCAGCGTGGACGTGCCACTGAGCGACGGCACCCCGGAGGCGGCGCTCCACGTGCCTCCCATGCCGAGACGGGCGTAGGCGATCTCCGCGCCGTTCGACCACGCGGCGAGGACGGTGCCGTCGTCCAGGGCCGCGAACGCCGCGCCGGTGTTGCCCGCGGCCGAGCTGAGGGTCTGCGTCTCGCCCCACGGCTGCCCGTGCGGCGCGGACGCGGAGTGAATGGTGGGTGTGGTCCCCCCGACCCGCCACACGACGGTCGTCGTGGTCGACGTGACGAACACGGCCACCGAGGGAGTCCCGCCGGTCCACGGCCACGAGTCGGGCGCGCTCCAGCCGCCGCCGGGCTGGCGACGACTGACCATGACGGCGCTCGAGGTGCGCCAGACCGCGGCGGAGTGGCCGCTTGCGTCGGTGTCGACCACCGAGGTCGACACGGGAGGCGTGGGGGAGGGGATCGCCTCGGAGCCCGCCCACTGCTCGGCGTGGGCCGGGGAGACGCCGACGAGCGTCCCGGCGATCATGGCCAGCAGCGCGAGGGCCCACGCGCCTGCCCACCGGCGTGTGCGTGGGCTCCGTGTGCGTGGGCTCCGTGTGTCGTGCCCCCGTACGAAAGTTCCCCGAGTCATCTGTCCACCTCCCGAGTGGTCTCGACCAATGTACGCAGCGGGCCCGTGCGCGGGCCTCAGCGGGTGACGCGGAGCTTCGCCGTGCGCGAGCTCTGCCCGATGGTCGCGACCAGGACGTAGCGGCCGACCTTGAGGCGCTTGGACCCCACCTTCGGCCTCAGCGTGAGCCGGTTCGCCCCGGGCTTCATGTCGTACGCCGACGTGCCGACGGGCTTGAGGACGGTGCGCTTCTTGCCCTTGCGCACCTTGACGACCTTCTTGGACCACTGGATCTGGACCCGGCCGCTGCCGTCGAGGTCGATCCAGGCGGTGGTACGCCGCTTCGCCTTCGGCCCCTTGAGGCGAATCTTGCGCCGGTCGAGTGCGAACCGGCTCATCGTCGGCTGGTGCGGCACCGTCACGGGGGCATCGCGCGTGCCCACCGTCACCAGCACCTGCTGGGTGGAGCTGTTGCCTGCTGCATCAGTCACGGTGAGCGACACGGGGTGGAGCCCGGCCTCGGTGAATGCGTGCGAGGTGGTCAGGCCCTGCTGGCCCGCGCCGCCCCCGAGGTCCCAGGTCGCCCCGGACACCGGTGACCACGTGTCGGTGGCCGTGGCGCTGAATTGGATCGGCTCGTTCACGAAGCTCCCCGACCACGCGAGAGTGGTGATCTTGGGTGGGGTGCGATCGAGGGTGCGCGTCTGGAGACGCCCAGCGGAGTTGATCCAGGCGAGAATGGCGTCGCCGTCGCCCTCGCCGCTCAGCGCCGGGGGCGTCGCGCCCGAGGCGAGGCCGAGAAGGCGAGGCTCGCCCCAGCCGGCGTCCGCCTGCCATGCCCTTGCCGTCACGGCCTGAGTCGTCCCGCTGGGCCCTGACCATGCGACGGTGGCGACGCCACCAGCGCCGATCTCGACCACAGGCGCGGAGTTCGTGCCCGGGCCGCTCAGGGTCGTGACCGGGCCGGGACCCGACACCGGGTCGACCAAGGCAGCGCGGACGGACCTGGCCCCGGCTTCGCCGTCGGTCCAGGCGACCACAGCCTGATTCGACTCGGTCAGCGCCACCGATACCCCGATGGCCGTGTAGGGGAGGGCGAATGGCTCCTGCCACGTCCCGTTGGGGGACCGGAAGCGTACTGGCACGGAGGACGTGGTGTCGGCGGCGACGACCCATCCCGAAGGAGACGAGTCCGTGACAGTCGACACCGTCATGGTCCCCGTGAACACCTGCCTGCTGGGCTCCCATGAGCCGTCGCGCCAAGTGTGGGAGTAGGTGGATGACGGCTGCGTGAAGTCGGACCACAGCACTGTCGCACCGGCCCCTTCGCGAAACGACGCGATGGCAGCGCCCAGGCGGTCGCCGCCCGGATACTCATGGTGGGGTGCCCACTGTCCTGCGGGATCGAGGCGGGTGGCGTACCCCCTCCCGAAGGTCAGCCAGTGAAGGACCAGGCCGCCGTCGCTGGTGAGGGTGGCGCCGAAGTCGGCGATCGGCGTGGGTGATTGGTAGGTCTGCACCGGGCTCCACGTCCCTTGCGGCGATCGGCGTCGTGACTGGAACGTGCCAGGCACGGCGGGGGAAGTGAACTCCCCGCCGCGCCCCCAAATCGCATGGACGATCCCTTCGGGTGACAGGAACACCCGCGGGGCGATCGAGGTGCCGGGTCCGGACGGAACTGAGCCGATCTCCTCCCAACCCGACCACGCGGCGCCGGGCGTGCGCGTTGATGCGCGCACCGACGAGCCGACGATCCACACTGCGGCGGCTTCGCCCGCGGTGTTCACCGCCACGTCGTGGCCGCCGGTGGCCTCGGAACCAATCCCCAGTTCCGTCGGTGTCGTCCAGTCCTCTCCGCTGGCCGGGCGGACGGCTGCGAGGCTCACGACCAGCGCGAGCACGAGCGTCGCGGACAGCGTGATGGCTCGCGGGCGGCGTGTGACGGTGAGGTGCATGTGAGCGTGGTCCTGCCTGTCCGAGTGCTTCCACCTCATCGGGTGATGCGAAGCTTGGCCTTCTTGGAGTTGGTCGACGACGCCACGAGGACGTACTTGCCGGGCTTGAGCTTCTTCTTGCCGACCTTGGCCTTCAGCGTCAGCGAGTTCTTGCCGCCGACCAGCGTGTACGACGACCGTGCCACGGTCTTGAGGACCCGCTTCTTGCCCTTCTTGGTCTTCTTGACGACCCACTTCTTCCACGTGAGCGTCACTCGCGCCGGACCCTCCAAGGTGATGTGGGCCTTGACCTTGCGCTTCTTGGCAGGACCCTTCAGACGCAGGCGCTTGCTCGAGAGCGTGAACTTCGTGATCGCGGAGCGAGCCGCGGACGCTGCAATCACGGTGACGGGGTGCGTCGAACGCGTCACGTTGCCCAGCGTGTCCACCGCGGTGACGGTGACCGCGTAGGCGCCCGGGGCCGCGTACGTGTGACTGACGGACGTCCCGGTCGTCGTGGTGCCGTCCCCGAAGTCCCAGTTCATCGCGGAGAACCCGCTCCACGCGTCCCGCGCCTCAGCGGTGAAACCGTGCAGAGCCCCGACCGTGGCCTGCTGCGGCACGGACACCGAGGTGAAGCGGGGGCCAGCCGCGTCGAGCGAGCGCAGGTGGACGGTCGCCCGCTGGCCGTCCTGGTCCCGCGCCCAGCCGTACAGGAGGTTGCCGGTGCCGTCGGTGGCGGCAGACGGGCTCAGGCTGTCGATCGTGGTGCTCTGGTCTGGCGACGCTCCCGGGCCGAGCGCCACGACGCTGTTCCAGGCGGTCTCACCGTCACGCGAGGCAGACTCGACGAGGGGTCCCTCGGGCGTGATCCTCAGCCAACTGGCGTGGAGGCTCCCACTCTCCAGCGCGACGAGGCGTGCATCCGAGGTGTGCGAACCGGACTGGGACACGTTGATCACCGAGCCCCACGTGCTGCCAGGCAGGCGGGTCCGCGCCCGGATGGTCCGCGTCGTGGGTGCTCCTTCGCTCCACACGACGGACAGTCCACCGTACGTGTCCATCGCGACGCGGGGGCCCGACAACGGTGCTCCCGCCGTCGCGGCTGCGGGGCGCAGCACCTCGTCGGGCTTCCATGTGCCGTCCGCGCTGCGACCCGCGTACACGACCCCGCGCGAGGAGACCCACGTCGCGTGGACGGTGCCGTCGGCCGCAGCGGTCAGGGACGCTTGTCCGGACGAATCGGGATCCAGGATCCGGATGGGCTCCCACGTGCCGCTGGCACTGGCGCGGTCGACATAGGTGCACCACCACTGCACTCCGTTGGCGTCCAGCGGATGCCACCCGGTTGTCAGAACGCTCACGGAGCCGTCGCCCTCGGCCGCGATCGCGGTCGGAGCGCTGAGATCACACCCCGGCGCCTGGTGATGGGTCAGAGCGCCCCACTGATCGCCGGGCGTCAGGGTGATTGAGGTCGCAGTGAAGCCGCCCTGCCACGCCGCATGCAGCGAGCCGTCCGGACCCATGTCAGTGACGAGACGGCCGCGGGTGGTGTCCGGCGCGCCGCGCAGTACGGGGCCCCAGGGCTGGCCCGGGGTCGTGGTGCGGGCCCACACTCCGCCGTTCGTCGTGTTGCTGACGGAGATCCACGGGTACGCCCAAGCCACGACCGTGCGGCCGTCGGGGTTCATGTGGACCTGCGGTGAGTCGGGCATCTCCGGTGTCGCCGCGAGCACCTCGGGCGCCGACCAAGCGCCTTCGGCCGGGCGTCGCGCAACCATGATGGCGCCAGCGGTGGCCCACGCTGCGACAGCATTGCCCGCGGCGTCGCTGGCCGTGCTGACCGCGCTCGCACTGTCCGTGGTGGGCGTGATGACGCCCGTGGCTGCCAGCGTGGAGGTGTCCGTCCAGCCGGGGACGGCTGCTGCGGGCACCCACAGGGCCGTGGCCCCGAGGACGGCAGCGAGCGCCCAGGCGATCAGGCGCGGCGGTCGGACAGTGTGTGGACGAACGGGCACGTGGCTCATCTCTCCCCCCGAGGCGTGGCACGACGACGTCACTCTATGCGCTGTGGGCGGGGGTGAGGGTGTGTGGCCCATGACGGGCCCGTACTCAGCCCCGCACGCGGCCCGCGAGCTTGTCCAGGTACGTCAGCACGGACGCCTCGTCAGCGTCGGGGACCCCCCAGATCAGCTCGTCCACGCCCGCCTCGGCGTAGCCGGCCAGGTCCTCGGGGGAGGGACGGGAGGCGATGAGCACGTGGACCAGCGGTCGTCCCGCGCGTCCGGCTGCCTGCCAGGTCTCGTTGAGGGCTGCGATCTTGGCGGGGATGTCCTCGCTGCGCGGCGTGGTCATCCAGCCGTCGGCGTGGTCGGTGATCCACTGCATGGTCTTGGGGCCGGCCTCGGCTCCGACGATGAGGGGGACGTGGGCCTGGGTCGGCTTGGGGTAGGCCCACGAGGGGCCGAACGAGACGAACTCGCCGTCGTAGGAGGCCTCCTCCTGGGTCCACAGGGCCCGCATCGCCTCGACGTACTCCTTGAGGACGGTGCGGCGCTTCGCGGGCGGGACGTTGTGGTCGGCGAGCTCGTCGGTGTTCCATCCGAAGCCCGCGCCGATCGTGACGCGACCGCCGGAGAGGTGGTCCAGGGTCGCGATCGTCTTGGCGAGCGTGATCGGGTCGTGCTCGACGGGCAGGCACACGGCGGTCGAGAGCCGGATGGTGGACGTCACGGCTGCCACGGCGGCCAGCGTGACCCACGGGTCGAGGGTGCGCAGGTAGCGGTCGTCGGGCAGCGAGGCGTCGCCGGTGCCGGGGTGGGCCGCATCGCGGCGTACGGGGATGTGGGTGTGCTCGGGCACGTAGAACGTGTCGAAGCCCCGCTCCTCCGCTGCGGTGGCGAGGGTGGTGGGCGCGATGCCCCGATCGCTGGTGAAGAGGACGATGCCGTGGCGCATGGGGAGCACAGTAGCGCAAACTGGACACCTGTCCAGTGCTGGTGGCTGGTTGGATGGTCACCATGACGGAACTGGACCTGACAGCGGACGTCGTCGAGCTCACTCGCCAGCTCGTCGACATCGAGTCCGTCAGTCACCACGAGACCGAGATCGCCGACGCCGTGGAGCGCGAGCTGCGGCGCTACCCGCACCTGTCGGTCCAGCGCCGCGGCCACACCGTCGTCGCTCGGACGAACCTCGGTCGCGGCGAGCGTGTCGTGCTCGCCGGGCACCTCGACACCGTGCCCGTCAACGGCAACCTGCCCTCGCGTCTGGAGGGCACCGTGCTGCACGGCCTCGGCACCTGCGACATGAAGGGCGGCGACGCGGTCATCCTGCATCTGGCCGCCACGCTGAGCGCTCCGGTGCGCGATGTCACCTACATCCTCTACGAGGCCGAGGAGGTCGCGTCCGTCCACAACGGGCTGCGGTTGCTGGCCGAATCCGACCCGGATCTCCTCGAGGCCGACTTCGCGATCCTCATGGAGCCCAGCAACGCCGGCGTCGAAGCGGGCTGTCAGGGCACCTTGCGCGTCGAGGTCACCACGCGCGGGGAGCGGGCGCACTCCGCCCGTTCCTGGCGCGGGGTCAACGCGATCCACTCGGCCGCGGCGATCCTCAACCGGTTGGCCGCCTACGAACCGCGTCGCCCCGTGATCGACTCGCTGGAGTACCACGAGGGCCTCAACGCCGTACGGATCAGCGGGGGAGTGGCGGGCAACGTGGTCCCCGACGAGTGCACGGTCGAGGTCAACTACCGCTTCGCGCCCGACCGCAGCGAGGCCGAGGCCGAGGCGTACGTGCGGGAGTTCTTCGACGGCTTCGAGGTGCGCCTGACCGACTCGGCGCCGGGGGCGCTGCCGGGGCTGGACCGGCCCGCGGCCAAGCAGTTCATCGAGGCCGTCGGAGCGAGCCCGGCTCCCAAGTTCGGGTGGACCGACGTCGCACGGTTCAGCGTCCTGGGGATCCCGGCCGTCAACTACGGGCCCGGTGATCCCCTGTATGCGCACAAGGCCGACGAGCACGTCGACGTACGCGAGATCCGGGCCTGCGAGCAGGCCCTGCGCGCCTGGCTGGAAGGACGTTGAGGATGAGGTTCAAGGGCCCCGTACGCATGCAGCGAGGGCAGGTCGAAACCAGCACCACCGACCAGCGCCTCCTCGACTCGCGCGGTCCCAGCGACTGGGTCCACACCGACCCGTGGCGCGTGATGCGGATCCAGTCCGAGTTCGTCGAAGGCTTCGGGACGCTCGCCGAGACCGGCCCCGCCGTCGCGGTGTTCGGATCGGCCCGTACGCCGAGTGACCACGCCGAGTACGCCCAGGGCGTCGAGATCGGCCGCCGGCTGTCCGAAGCCGGATTCGCCGTCATCACCGGCGGCGGGCCCGGGGCGATGGAGGCCGCCAACCGCGGCGCGAGCGAGGCCGGGGGCGTGAGCATCGGCCTGGGGATCGAGCTGCCCTTCGAGAACGGCCTCAACGCCTGGGTCGACAAGGGCATCAACTTTCGCTACTTCTTCGTCCGCAAGACGATGTTCGTCAAGTACTCCCAGGGCTTCATCGTGCTGCCCGGAGGGCTGGGCACCTTCGACGAGCTCTTCGAGGCGCTCACCCTCGTCCAGACGCAGACGATCACCTCGTTCCCCATCGTCCTGGTGGGCACGGCGTACTGGGGCGGCCTCGTGGCATGGCTGCGCGACACCGTCCTGCCCAGCGGCAAGATCAGCCCCGAGGACATGGATCGCCTCGTCGTGACCGACGACGTCACCGAAGCGGTGGCGCTCATGGTCGCCGCACGCGACGACCGGCCCGACCGCCTGCAGGGGCGCTCGTGATCTGGCTGTGCGCTGCGCTGGCCGTCGGTGTCGTCGTGGCGACGGTCGTCCTCGCGGTGGGCGGGGGCACCGTGATGGGGCCGCCGCAACGTGACCGGCCAGCCAGCGACCTCAGCGGCCCGATCGGCGTCGACCAGCTGCGTACGGTGCGGTTCCCCGTCGTGGCGCGTGGCTACCGGATGGCCGACGTCGACGCGCTGCTGAGCGCGCTCGCCGACCAGATGGACAGTCAAGCGGCAGGCGAGGCGCCAGGCGAGGCAGCAGACGAGGCGGCGGACCGGGCGGCTGAGCGGTCAGTGAGCCAGCCTGCGAGCCCGGGGGAGACTGCGGACTCCACCGGGTTGGCCGAGTAGGGCAGACTGCCGAGCGATGTCGACCCTGATTTTCGTCTGGACCTGCACCGTCCTCGCGCTCGTCGTGGTGGTGCTGACTCGCGTACGCCTCCACGACCGCCCCGCCGGCGGTCAGCGCCCGGTGAACCGGCTGACGCTCGCCGCCCACTCCGGAGTCGGGCTGCTGGCGGTGCTGCTCTGGGTGGTCTTCATCCTGGCGCCGGACGACAGTTGGGCGGGCGGCGCGCTCTTCGGCATCGTCGCGATCGGCGCCTGGTGGCTCACCGCCGCCTTCGGGCTCGCGCTGCTCTCGCGCTGGCGTCCGGCGCGCGGTCGGCACAGCGGCGACTCCGCAGACGAAGCCCCGATCGGGGCCTTCGCCCTGTCCGTGGCAGGCCACGTCGGACTGCTCCTCGTGGTGGTCTGGTTCACCTGGCTCTACCTCGTCTCGGCCGTCTGATCCGCCACCCTCCCGCTCGAGGCGGGGCCTGTGGCGCCGATCACAACCGGCATGGGGGATAATGGGGCCAACGAATCATCGGCGAGCGGCCTTGAGCCGCTCGCTTCCGTTCGACCACGCCGCCAGGCAGGACAGGAAGAGGTGCCAGGAATGGCTGCCATGAAGCCCCGCACGGGAGACGGACCGCTCGAGGTGACCAAGGAGGGTCGCGGCATCGTCATGCGCGTGCCGCTCGAGGGCGGAGGACGTCTCGTCGTGGAGCTCAACGCCGAGGAGGCTGCTGCCCTCGGTGACGCCCTCAAGGATGTCGTCGGCTGATCGTGACGCACCCGGCGCAGCTTCCCACCCAGGTCTCGCCGCCGGAGTTTGCGCTGAGCCCGGCACTGCCCCACCAGATCGGTGGGGCAGGCGTCTGGGCTCTTGCGCTGCTCCCTCCCGCTGAGGGCGAGACGGACCCACGCCTCGGTGCGGGCTCGGCCGAGGCCGGGGAGGCGCTCGGCGTCGACCTGGCAGGCGCGGCCCGGGCCCTCGAGGCGACCGGCAAGGCGGGGGAGATCACCCGCCTGCCGGGCAACGGCACGGACGCGGACCTCGTGCTGCTGGTCGGTGTCGGCGCCCAGAGCACCTCGGACCTGCGCCGCGCCGGCGCAGCGCTGGGGCGCGCCCTCAAGGACCGAGCCAGCGTGGTGACCACGATCGCCGCCGCGCCCACCGAGGGTGCGGTGGAGGCCGTGGTCGTGGGAGCGATGCTGGGCTCGTACGAGTTCCACTGGCGCTCCGAGGGAGCCAAGGCCACCCCGGTGGGCCGGATCGTGCTCGCAGGAGTCGACGGGCCCGACGCCGATGAGGACCTGGCGCGGGGGATCGCGCTGGGCGGTGCGGGCTGGCGCTCGCGCACGCTCGCGACGGTTCCCTCGAACCTCAAGAACCCGGCATGGCTGGCCGACCAGGCACGCCTGATCGCCGAGGAGAACGGCCTCGAGGTCACCGTCTGGGACCAGGCCGATCTGGAGAAGGACGGCTTCGGCGGCATCCTCGCCGTCGGCGCAGGATCCGCGAGCGAATCCCGGCTGATCCGCCTCGACTACACCCCGGCAGGTGCCGACGACTCGACCCCGACGGTGGTTCTGGTCGGCAAGGGAATCACCTTCGACACCGGCGGCCTCGACATCAAGCCGAGCGACGGCATGCTCACCATGAAGCGCGACATGAGCGGCGGTGCCGCAGTGCTGGCCACCCTGGCGGCACTGACCCCGATCGGCTGTCCCGTGAAGGTCGTGGGCCTGGTGCCCGCCGCCGAGAACGCCGTCGGGGGAGCCTCCATGCGCCCCGGAGACGTCATCACCCACTACGGCGGCCGCACCACCGAGGTCGGCAACACCGACGCGGAGGGCCGCCTCGTGCTGGCCGACGCGATGGCGTACGCGGTGGCGCAGATCAACCCCCGGGTGCTCGTCGACGTCGCCACCCTGACGGGGGCGATGAAGGTGGCGCTCGGGCTCCAGACCGCGGGCTACTTCGCCACCCACGACGTGCTCGCCGAGCACGTCGAGGCGGCGGCGGAGGCCTCCGGTGAGCCGGTGTGGCGCATGCCGCTGGCATCGGTCTACCGCGACAAGCTCCAGTCCAAGATCGCCGACGCCGACAACGCGCCGGGCGGCCCGGGTGCGATCACCGCCGCCCTCTTCCTGGCTCCCTTCGCCGGCAGCGTGCCGTGGGTGCACGTCGACTTCGCGTCCATCGCGGAGGCACCGGTCGACCGTCACGAGTGGACGGCCGGCCCGACCGGGTTCGGTCCCCGGCTGCTACTGACCTGGCTGGGCTCGGACGACCCGCTCGACGGCGTGCCGGCTCCGCGCGCCAAGAAGGGGCGGAAGTGATGCTCGGGCTCACCGTGCGCTGGTCGTTGGCGGGAGCGCCTGACTCCATCGGCCAGGAGTTGGCCGACTACGTCGCGGCCGCGTCCCACGCCAAGTTCACCGGCATGGCCGGACTGCGGTTCAAGACCTGGCGGATGCTCCCGGGCGAGTGGTTCGAGGGCGACTACGTCTTCTCCTCGGACACCGAGCGGGCGCAGTTCCAGGCCACGTTCACGGCAGGCGCCGCCGACGCGCCGATCTCGCAGATGCTGGGGCAGCCGCCCGTGCTGATCGAGGCGTACGAGGTCCTCGCCGTCGCCGAGGGCTGGGACGGGTTCGTGACGTCCCCAGACCTGCCGCACCACTGACCTGCCGCACCAACTGACCTGCCGCACCAACTGGCCTGCCCGACCTGATCGACCCCTGGCCGTACGGCTGGGTCAGCCGACGTGCGTCAGCGGGTCGGTCGGTCGCTCACTCGTCGGGCGCCCACACCTTGCGTGCGGCGAGCAGCCCGTCGCCGACCGGAAGCAGGACTGGCACGAGCGCCTCGTGCGTGAGGATCGTGCGCCCGAGGTCGCGGATGGTGACCGTCTCGGAGTCGCGCTGGGCGGGGTCCGCGACACGGTTGTGCCACAGGGCGTTGTCGAACGCCACGACGCCGCCGGGCCGCAGCAGGCGGAGGGCCTCGGCGAGGTAGTCGCCGTACTCACGCTTGTCGCCGTCGCAGAAGACCAGGTCGTAGTGCCCGTCGGTGAGGCGAGGCAGCACGTCGAGGCCGGCTCCCGCGATCGTCCGGGCGCGGTTGGCCGGGATGCCCGCCTCGGTGAACGTCTCCTTGGCGAGCCGCTGGTGCTCCGCCTCGATGTCGACGGTCGTGAGGACACCGTCGGAACGCATCCCGCGCAGCAGCCACAGGCCCGACACACCCGTGCCCGTGCCGACCTCCACCACGGCCCGCGCGTCGAGCACGGAGGCGAGGAATCGCAGCGCGGCGCCGCTGCCGGGGCTGATCGGCACGACGCCGACCTCCTCGGAGCGTGCCCGAGCGGCGGCGAGGACCTCGTCCTCGGCCACGAACTCCTCGGCGTAGGTCCAGCTGGCTGCGGTGATCGGCGCGGTGATGATGCCCTCCTGGGTCTGGTCTTCTGGGCGACTCTAGCGGTCCGGAGCCCTCGCGTACGCGCAGAGCGGCAAGCGGCGCGCACCCGCAGGCGCCCGTGAGCGTCGGCGGGAACACCGCAGGACGTTCGACCGTTGGACCCTGCGAGGCCGCCGCGGGCTTCGTGGTCGGTTCACAGGGTCCTCTCAGGCCCGTTGCCTACGGTGAGGAGCACACGACGGTGAACACACTCGTCGCGCACCACGAGGAGGAGCGGATGGAGGATCACGCAGCGCCCGACCACACGGCGCCGGGTCAGCCCGCGTCGGATCACGTCCCCACCTGGGACGAGATCGTCGAGCAGCACTCCGACCGCGTGTTCCGCCTCGCCTACCGCCTCACGGGCAACCGCCACGACGCCGAGGACCTCACCCAGGAGGTCTTCGTCCGGGTGTTCCGCTCGCTGGACCGCTACACGCCCGGCACCTTCGAGGGCTGGCTCCACCGGATCACGACCAACCTCTTCCTTGACGGCGCCCGGCGCCGCCAGCGGATTCGTTTCGACGCGCTCAGCGATGAGCGGGCGGCCCGACTCCCCTCGGCCGCGGTGGGACCCGAGGCCGGAGTCGTGGACCAGGTGTTCGACGCGGACGTCGAAGCGGCGCTGGCGACGCTCCCCGCTGACTTCCGTGCGGCCGTGGTGCTGTGCGACGTCGAGGGGCTCTCGTACGAGGAGATCGCCGAGATCATGGACGCCAAGCTCGGCACCGTACGCTCACGCATCCACCGCGGCCGCGCCATGCTGCGCCGCGCGCTCGCGCACCGCGCCCCCGCGCCCGGCCGCGTGCGTCACTCGGGGCCCCTGGCCGGGTCAGCGGCGGAGGGTTCCGCATGATCCACCTCGGATCCAAGGTGAGCGCCCTGCTTGACGGTCGTCTTCCGGCGGCCGAGGAGGAGCGGTGCTGGGCGCACGTGGCGGTCTGCCCTCCGTGCCGTGACCTCGTCGAGCGAGAGGGCTGGATCAAGACGCGCCTCGCGGGCCTGTCCTTCGACTCGGCCTGCGCGTCGAGTGCGTTCAAGGAGTCCCTGGCGCGTGCGTCGTCCTCCTGTGCGGCGGCGCCCGTGCCCGCCGCGGGACCCGAACGGCGCATGGCCAAGGGCGTGGTCGCTGCGAGCGGCAGCGCGCTGGGCGTCGCCGTGCTCGGCATGCTCGCCCTCAACGCAGGCCCGCCGGCCGTACGACCTCCCGCGGCAGACGTTTCCTCCCCGGTGACGTCTCCGTCCACCCCGACCGGCGACACGTCTCGCCGCGGCCCCTCGCGGGCCAGCTCCGTGGCGTCGTGGACTCCCAGGGAGATGGTCGAGCTGGTCGTGGCGATGAGCGCTCCGGCCGTGGCGAGCACCTCGGATGCGACACCTGTGGTTTCGCTCAGGGGCAGCGGGACACAATGGTCGAGTGAGTGACGACACGCACCCTGACGAGCCAGCGCGCGCCGAGGAGCCGACCCAGCCGTTGACAGGCTGGCCACGACCGACCCAGGGCGACTCCTCCGATGCGGATGCCCTGGGCGCGCATGCTCCGGACCTGGATGCTTCGGCAGCCGAGCCCGTGTCGGGTCCGCCTGCGGACCCGCTCGCGACCGAGGTGCCGCCGAGCGACGAGCCGACCGAGGTCATCGACCTCAGTGAGCAGCCCCCGGCGACCACCCAGATGCTCTCCTCGCCCTGGTCGCCGCCCGCCGCGTACCCGCCCCACCAGGCCGCCTCTCCGGGCCCGTACGGCCAGCCCTTCGGCGCTGGTGGGTACGACGCGCCGTACCCACCGACTGCCTCTCCGGCACCCGCCGGGGCACGGCACGCGGAACGCTCCGCGCGGTTGACGCCCGGAGCCTGGGTCGGCGTCGGGGCACTGGCTCTGTGCCTCGGCCTGGCTGGCGGTGCCGGGGGCGCAGCCCTCATGAACGTGGTCGACGACTCCCCGGCGTCGGCCAGCCGGGGACTCGACTCCGTGCCCACGCGGTCGGCGGCCCCGCTGGAGGCCGGCAACACCTCCGTCGCGGCCGTGGCGGAGACCCTGCTGCCGAGCACGGTGCAGATCCTGTCGGGGGTCACCGAGTCGGGGCCCGAGTCGACGGGGTCCGGCTTCGTCCTGGACACCGATGGTCACATAGTCACCAACAACCACGTGGTCGCGCAGGCGGCCAACTCGGGCAAGGACATCGTCGTCATCGACCACGAGGGCCGAAGCCTCGAGGCGTCGCTGGTGGGCCGAAGCCCCGTGTACGACCTCGCTCTGCTCAGCGTGGAGGGCGGGGACCTGGTGCCCGCCGCGCTCGGCGGCGCCCATGAGCTCCGCGTCGGCGAACCCGTCGTGGCCTTCGGTGCCCCGCTCGGCTTGAGCCAGACCGTGACCAGCGGGATCGTCAGCGCGCTCAACCGCCCGGTCACGACCGGCGATGCCGACAACGAGTCGTCCTTCATGAACGCGGTCCAGACGGATGCGGCCATCAACCCGGGCAACTCGGGTGGCCCCCTGGTCAACCTCGCGGGCGAGGTGGTGGGGGTCAACTCCGCCATCGCCACGACCGGAGCGACGGGGGAGGGCGGCAACATCGGCGTCGGCTTCGCCGTCCCCATCGCCCAGGTGAAGACCACGGTGGACCAGATCCTGCGTACGGGAGAGGCGCAGTACCCGATCATTGGCGCGGGCGTGGACATCCGCAGCGAGTTCAGCGGCGGCGGCACCCTCACGGAAGTACGCGACGACAGCCCGGCGCAGCGCGCTGGCCTGCGCGAGGGCGACGTCATCACCGAGGTGGGCGGCCAGCGGGTGGGGGACGGGATCGCGCTCATCGTCGCGATTCGTACGCACCAGCCGGGCGACACCGTCGAGGTGACCTTCGAGCGGGACGGAGCCGCAGAGACGGTCTCCGTCGTGCTCGACGGAGAGGTGGGCTGAGGGCCACACCCGTCTGGGAGCGGGACCGTCAACCGCAGTGCGGACCGTCAGTCGACGGGGGTCTCGCTCTCCACGAACGGGTGCTCGTCCACGAACGCCTTGGTCTGGGCGTACATCCGGGAGATGTAGGTCTCGAGCTGCTCGGACTCGACCCGCCATTGGCCGCGCCCGCCGATCTTGATCGCGGGCAGATCGCCGCGACGCACGAGCGCGTAGACCTGTGCGCTGGACGTGTTGAGCACCTCCGCCACGTCGGCGAGAGTGAGGAAGCGTGGCTGGGCCATGCCCACATCGTGCCACTGCGGTCCTCGTGAGGTGAGCAGGCTCCCCGGGCCTGTGGAGAGAGCGGGCGGCGCCAGTGCCACACGCACCATGATGTCGGTGTGTCTCGGAACCCACATGTCGTCGACGTGCCCGCAGCAACCCGTGCCCGCGCCCAGCGCTGGCGCGATCCCCGGTTGTGGGTCGGGGTGGCGCTCGTCGCGGTCTCCGTCGTGGTGGGCGCAAGGATCGCGGGCGCCGAGACCGACTCGGTGAGGGTGTGGGCCGCGGCGCGCGACCTGCCGGCCGGGCATCTCGTCGACGCCGAGGACCTCGTCGTCTCGCGGGTCACGTTCGAGACCGACGGGGCACAGGAGCACTACCTCGCCGTCGATGCGCCGCTGCCCGGCGGGCGGCAGCTCGCGCACCCGCTCGCAGCGGGTGACCTGGTGGCCGCCTCCTCGCTCGGGACCTCCGAGACCGAGGGGCTGCGGCAGGTCTCGCTGGCCGTCGACAGCACGCAACTGCCCACCGGTGTCGCCGCCGGCTCGGTGGTCGATGTGTGGGTGGTCGGCGAGGGGGAGCAGGGCAGGGTCAGCGCGCAGGAGGTCCTCACGGACGTCGTCGTCGTTGCTGCGCCGCGTCCCCGGGAGAGTTTTGGGAGCGTCGTCGGTCGCCGGCAGTTGGTGCTGGGCGTCGAGGAGGACCAGACCGACGCGCTGGCGGGGGTCCTCGCCGCGACCCTCGATGACGGTGTCCGCATCGTCGCGGGTGGTTGAGCCGATGATCTGCGTGCTCGTGCTGGGTGCCGGCGATGCGTGGGAGGACCACGCGCTGTCCACCGTCGAGGCCCATCCGCGTCTGGTGGTGCTGCGCCGGTGCATGGACGCCGATGACCTCGTCGCGTCGGCGACCGCAGGCCAAGCCCACGTGGCGCTCGTCTCGCTCGATGCGCCGGGAGTCGACCCGGCGACCGTCGACATGCTCCGGCGTCAGGGCGTGCGCACCGTGGTGGTCTCCCATGCCTCGCCCGAGGAGGTGAGTGTGAGGGAGCGGGTGCTCCGCCTCGGCGTCGCCGCCGCACTGGGCGCCGGCGACCTCTCCGGCCTGTGCGACACGCTGCTCCAGGCCGAGGCGCAGGAGCAGACCGTGGTCCGCGGCGCTGGGGCCGTGCACGAGCCCGGTGCGGCACCACGCGAGGGTGCTCGCACCATCGCCGTGTGGGGCCCGGCAGGATCGCCGGGGCGATCCACCGTCGCCCTCAACGTGGCCGCAGAGTTGGCGCGGCGCAGCGAGCCGGTGCTGCTGATCGACGCCGACCCGTACGGCGGGACCCTCGCCCAGCAGTTGGCGATCCTCGACGAGACCTCCGGGCTCCTCCAGATCGCCCGGCTCGCCAGCTCGGGGATGCTGGCCGAGCGGCTGCCCTCGGCCGCGCGCAGCATCGGTGGGCACCTCGCCGTCGTGACCGGCCTGCCCCGCGCGGACAGGTGGCGGGAGGTGCGCCCACTGCATCTTGAGCAGGCCATCGACATCGCGCGAGGGCATGGCCACGTCGTCCTCGACACGGGCTTCTGCCTGGAGGACGAGCCCGGAGGCGACATCGGCGGACGACCCGGGCGCAATGCCCTGACCCGTACGGCCCTGGAGATGGCGGATGCCGTGGTGGCGGTCGGGACCGCCGATCCGGTCGGGCTGGCCAGGCTGGCCCGAGGCCTGGTCGACCTGACCGAGGAGATCGGCCCGGCCGAGACCAGGGTGCTGGTCAACCAGATGCGCCCGAGCATCGGCTGGAGTGAGTCCGAGGTCGCGGGGATGGTCGGCGCCTTCGTCCAGGTCGGAGGGCTGCACTTCGCCCCGTACGACCGTCCGGCCGCAGATGCGGCCGCGCTGGCGGGCGTGCCCGTCGTCGAGCGGGACTCATCGCTCGCCTGGGCGCTGCGTGGGCTCGTCGACGCGCTCGTCCCGGCCTCGGTCGCCGCCTCCGCCCCGCGTCGTCGCCGCCGTGCGGCTCAGGCGGCGAAGAGCAGGTAGAGCCCGCCCGCGGTGAAGCCGACCATCGCCACCAGCATCGGCAGCTGACCCTTGAACTGCCACTGCGGCGGCAGGATCTTCACGGCCCTGTCGTGGGCCGAGACCACCGCGAGGATGTGGCCCACCACGACCGCGGCCACCTTCGTGGTGGCGAGGAAGGTCGGATGCAGACTGATCCAGTAGTTGACCTGCAGGTTCGCGGTGCCCAGCAGGTTGTCGCCACGCGAGAGCGGGTCGCTGAACTGGATGAGGACGGTCTGCCCGTACTCCACGAAGTAGGTCAGGTAGTGCGCGATGACGTACCCGACCACGATCGGGACGATCGAGTGGGCGAACAGGTCCGGCAACGCCCGCCGAGGGATGTCGGCGTGGGTGCCGGTGAGCATCGTCGCGACCGCCAGGATCGCCGCCATGCCGGCGCTGAAGATCAGCAGCATCACCGTGTCGGGCGCGACGCGGGACTCGAACCCCGAGTTCTGGACGAACTTCAACCACACGGTCGACTCCCGGAACGAGTCGAAGGCCGTGCTTCCGAAGAGGATGCCGACCACTGCCGTCAGGCCGGGCGCCGGCACCACGGTGGCGAGGTTCGCCAGCGGGCTGCGCAGGACCAGGCGGCCGTCGCGGTGCCCCCAGACCGACAGCTTGCCGACGAGGGTCGAGTACACCTCGAACGGGTCGGCTCGGGCCGTGAAGGTCGTCCCGAAGAGCGCGCCGCCGAACACCATCGTCACGAGGTAGACCGCGCACCACAGGCGGATCGTGCCGAGCTCGGTCGAGGCGGGGTGGACCAGCTCGAGCCACACGAAGGCGAACAGGCCCAGGGCTGCGGGCCAGTAGCCCAGGCGCGCCGGGTACCGGAACATGCCCTCCTCGGGGTCGACGCCGGAGGCTCGCGAGATCAGCAGCACGATGGTGCGGGCCGGGCTGACCGCCTTGATGAAGGGGCCGAACAGGAGCGAGACCGGCACCAGCCCGACCCACAGCCAGACGTAGAAGACCCCGATGAACGGGTTCGTGAGCGTGTTGTCGCCGAAGACTGCGGCAACGCCCACGTACGCCGCGAAGGCGAGCCCCACGATCCGCAAGGTCCAGGCGAACGCCGGCGACGCCGTGAGCGTGGCGAGCCACGCGGGGGCCGGGCGGCCCGGGTCGTCGTCGAAGCGGGGGGTCCGCCAGGCCAGAGCCAGCACCGCGAAGGAGACCACCAGGGCCGTGACGGCACCGATGATGGCGAGTTCGGACGGGATGGGCAGGTCCTTGGCCCCGCCGACGCCGTGCGCGAGGACGCGGTCCTGCGCGAAGGAGCCGCCGCCCACGTCAGCGGACTTCGAACATGGCGACCACGAGGGCAGGGTCGTGTGCCTCCATCTCGACGACGCCCGGCCTGTCGAAGGACAGGGTGGCGGTGGTGGTGCCCTCGGTGAACGTGACCTCCTGCTCGGGCGTCGAGTGCACGTGGAACTCGCCGTCGACGTCCGAGGTGATGGTCAGGGTGATCTCCTCGTCGATGCCCACGTCGAGGCGCTCGCCGTTGGGCGTGATCGCGCCGTCCTTGATGGTCACCTCCAGCGTCGCCTCCGCCGTTTCGCTGGCGCCAGCGGAGGGCTTGTCCGTGCCGCCGTCGTCCGAGCACGCGCCCAGCGCGAGCGCCAGGGCCACGGCGAGCGGAGCGGTACGGGTGAACAGGGTTCGACGCATGGCGCGCCCTCCTCGAAATCTGGATGCCATGCCCCGCTGCGGGGGCGACCTCTGCCAGAATCCCATGCGAGGACAACCGCAGGGCACAGGGGGCGCGGTTGTCGGACTCTGGCAGGAAGGGCTCACACATGACCGATCGGCTGCGTCCGCGCGACCTGTCCTTCCTTGCCACCGAGTCGCCGTCGACCCCGATGCACAACGCGACGCTGGAGATCTTCGACCCGGGCGAGTCCGGCTTCGACTACGACCGGCTCGTGGCGTTGATCGATGACCGCATCGCCTTCGTCCCCCGCTACCGCCAGCGGGTGCAGTGGGTTCCCGGCCGCCTCGCGACCCCCGCGTGGGTCGATGACGAGCGGTTCGAGTTGGCCTACCACGTGCGCCGCAGCGCCCTGCCGCGTCCGGGCACGATGGAGCAGCTGCGAGAGCTCGTCGCCCGGATCGCCTCGCGCCCCCTGGACCGCAACCGCCCGCTGTGGGAGATCTACTTGGTCGAGGGCCTCTCGGAGGGCCGCGTGGCGGTGCTCACCAAGAGTCACCAGATCCTGGTCGACGGCCGCGAGACCGTCGACATCGGGCAGGTGCTCCTGGACACCACCTCCGAGGTCCGACTCCTCGGCCACGACGAGTGGCGCCCGCGCCCCGGTCGTACGCCGTTGGGGGTTGTCCTGAGCGCCGTGACCGACTCGCTGGAGCACCCGCGCCGCATCGCCGACACGGTGCGCGCCAACACCGAGGCCGCCGCCCGTCAGGTCTCCGCCAGCGGGCACCGGATGGGCGAGGCCGTGGGCGCCCTTCGCGCCAAGAAGACCTCGCGCCCCTCACCGATCGCGCGCACGCTCAGCCAGCAGCGGCGCTTCCTCGCGCTGGCCACGGACCTCGAGGACTACAACCACATCCGCAAGGTCCACGGCGGCACGGTCAACGACGTCATCTTGGCAACCATCACCGGCGGCCTGCGCGCCTGGCTGATGACCCGCTCCGAGTCGCTGGGCGGAGTCCGGACGCTCAAGGCGATCGTGCCGATGTCGGTCATCGACGACGATCTGGAGGCCACGTCGCTGGGCACCCAGATCGCCGGCCACCTCGTGCACCTGCCGATCCACGAGCCGAGCCCGGTCGTACGGCTCCACCAAGTCAGTTACGACTTCCGCTCCCACAGCGAGACGGGCCGCGCCGTGTCGGCGCGCAGGCTCGCTGGGATCGCAGGGTTCGCGCCCACCACCTTCCACGCGCTGGGCTCGCGGCTGGCGGCCGGTGAGTTGCGCCGCGGCTTCCACGTCTCGGTGACCAACGTCCCGGGCCCGCAGTTCCCGCTGTACGCCGGGGGAGCGGTGATGGAGGCGACCTACCCGATCCACCCGCTGCTGCCCGAGCACCCCCTCGCCTTCGGGGTCACCTCGTACAACGGCCGGGTCTTCTACGGCATCACCGTCGATCGGGACGCCGTGCCCGACGGCGACGTCCTCATCCAGTGCCTCGAGGAGTCGCTCGACGAGCTCAAGGACTCGGCCAGCGAGTCCCGCCCCCGTGCGCCCCGCGGGCGCCGCAGGACGGCCAAGTCCGCACCGAAGGCGAAGCGCTGATGGCCACCCGGCTCTACCTCCCGGTGACGCCGGACGATCTGGCCGAGGCGTTGCGGACGGGATCCGTACGCCTGCCCGCGGAGACCGTCGCGGCGCCCGACGAGTCGGAGGACGCGGAGTACGAGGCCCTGCTGGTCGCCGCCGACGTGTCCGCGGAGCTCGTCGCTGGCCTGCCGGCTGGGCGGCGACGCCGCGTCGTGGTGGTGACCGAGTCGCGTGAGGACCCCGTACGGCTGCGCGACGTGGTGGCGATCCACGCCGACGACGCCGACGACGCGGACCCGGACTCCGACCTCGGCTGGTACGGCACCCAAGAACTCGGCGACCTCGTGGCCGGGTTCACCCAGGCCTGAGCCTCATCGCCCGGCGAGCCTCATTGCTCGGCGAGCCACTCCTGGGCCACCGCGATCTCCTTCTGGAGTGCCTTGGTGTGCATCGAGGCCACGAACTTCGCGATCTTGGGGCCGATCAGGGGCACGCTGACGGTGATGTCCCGCTCGACGACCACGCGCGTGCGCTCTCCCTCGTCGACGAGGACGGTGCTGCCCGTGACGCCGCCGGGGGCGCCGGGGATCGTCGCCGTGACCTCGGCGCGGTCCGCACTCCACCGCTCCGTGGTGGTGATGGTGATTTCGTCGCCGGTGAGCTTGCGTACGAACGACGGCACCCCGTCGGTGGCTTGGGCCTGCTCGAGGACAACCTCTGCCACGTCGTCGTCGCCGGTGATCGACACGGTGCTGCGGACGACCTTCTGGGCGGCGAGCACCTGCTCCCGGAACCCCGCGTCCAGCATCATCGCGCGGACGGTGGCCACTGGGGCGTCGAGGACGTGCTCGTCAAGGATCTTCATGGGCAACCATCATGGCGCAGTCGCGATTCCGCGTACATCCTCCCGTTCGAGCGGCGCGCGGGCGCAAATGTTGTGTGCGTCACAGGGGCGTCATAGGGTCGATGCGTGTCGACGTCTGCCACGGATCCAGACCGTTTCATGAGCACCCTGGTCGAGGGTGCCGACCAGTTGGCGCGAGCCCAAGAACCCCCCTCTGGCTTCACCTCGGAGCAGGTGGCCGCGATGGCGCGGATCTTCTTCCGGCACGTGTCGCCCGACGACGTCACGGGCCGCGACGCGCGGGACCTGTTGGGCGCCGTCACGTCCCACTTCGACCTGGCCAGGACCCGCCCCCAGGGCACGCCCCTGGTGCGGGTGGTCTCGCCGAGTTCGGATGACGCCTGGTCCGCCGGCGCGCGCTCCGTCGTCGAGGTCGTGACCGACGACATGCCCTTCCTGGTCGACTCCGTCACGATGGAGTTGCGGCGCCTGGACCACACGGTCCACCTGGTAGCCCACCCCCAGGTCTGGGTCGAGCGCACGATCACGGGCGAGTTGAAGCGGGTCGGTGTGCCCCAGGCCGAGGCCACCGACCGCGAGTCGTGGATGCACGTCGAGATCGACCGCCTGGATGCGCAGGAGGCCACGGAGGTGGTGTCCGCCCTGCAGCGCGTCCTGCGCGACGTGCGCGAGGCCGTCGAGGACTGGCCGAAGATGCACGCCCGGGTCGAGGAGATCGTCGCCGCCCTGCCGACGGCCGACCTCCCGCTGCCTGAGGCGGAGATCGCGCAGTCGCGCGACTTCCTGACGTGGCTGGCCGACGACCACTTCACCTTCCTCGGCTACCGCGAGTACGCCCTCGAACGCGACGCGGAGGGGTTCGACTGCCTGCGCGCCGTGCCCGGCTCCGGCCTCGGCATCCTGCGCCCGGACCCGGACATGACGACGGCGGGCAGCCGCCTGCCCGCCGCGGCGAGCGCCAAGGCGCGCGAGAAGACGCTGCTGGTCCTCACCAAGGCGAACTCGCGCGCCACCGTGCACCGTGCGGCGTACCTCGACTACGTCGGGGTCAAGGTGTTCGACGACGCTGGTGAAGTGGTGGGGGAGCGGCGCTTCCTGGGCCTCTACTCCTCAGCGGCCTACACCGAGTCGGTGACCCGCATCCCGTTGCTGCGCGAGCGGGTGGCCGAGGTGCAGCGCGAGGCCGGCTTCGAGGCGCGCAGCCACGCCGCCAAGGCGATGCTCGACACGCTGGAGAACTATCCGCGAGACGAGCTCATCCACACCCCGGGCGATCAGCTCGCGCCCATGGCGATGGCCGTCATGGCGGCGCGGAACCGGCGCCAGCTGCGTCTGTTCGCGCGACGCGACACGTACGGCCGCTATGTCTCCGTGCTCGTCTACCTGCCGCGGGACCGCTACAACACGGCCGTACGGGAGCGCTTCGCCGACATCCTGCGCGAGCAGTTGAGTGCGGCCGACGTCGAGTTCTCCGCCCGGGTCAGCGAGTCCGCCACGGCGAGTGTCCACTTCGTCGTCCACCCGCCCCAGGGCGGCATGGTCCCCGATGTCGACGTCGCCGACCTCGAGCGGCGCTTCGTCGAGGCGTCCCGCTCCTGGCGGGAGGACTTCGTCACCGAGGCGCTGGCCCGACACGGCCAGGACGCGGGGACGCGGCTCGCCAAGGCGGGAGCAGACACGCTGCCTGAGGCGTACAAGGCGGAGTTCTCGCCCTTCATCGGCGTGCTCGACCTCGAACGCATCGTCACGATCGAGGGGGACGAGGGCATCGACCTGGCCCTCTTCGAGCCGACGGGGACCAACCGCGGCGATGCCCGCCTCAAGGTGTTCCGGATCGGTCCGCCGCTGTCGCTGAGCCACGTCCTGCCGCTGCTCAGCTCGATGGGCGTCGAGGTGATCGACGAGCGCCCCTACGAGCTCGTGGGCCTGGGCCGCTCCGCCTTCATCTACGAGTTCGGCCTCAGCCGCGACGGCGGCATTCCGGACGAGCGGCGCGAGGCCTTCACCGACGCGCTGCGGGCCGCGTGGGCCGGTCACAATGAGGTCGACGCGTTCAACCAGCTCGTCCTCGACGCCGATCTCGAGTGGCGTCAGGCGCTGGTGCTGCGGGCCTACGCGAAGTACCTCATGCAGGCCAACGCGCCCTTCTCCCTCGACAGCGTCTCGCAGGCGCTGCTCGCCAACGCCGGCATCGCCCGCAGCCTCGTCGACCTGTTCGAGGCGCGCTTCGACCCCGCCGCGTGGGGGACGCAGGGCGACGATCCGCAACGGCTGGAGCGGGTCGCTGAGGTCGAGGAGGCGCTGGGGTCGGCTCTCGAAGACGTCACGAGCCTCGACCACGACCGCATCCTGCGCTCGTACGCCGACCTGATCCGCGCGACGCTGCGCACCAACCACTTCCAGACCCGCGACGGCGTGCCGCACCCGTACGTCTCGTTCAAGCTCGATCCCGCCGCGATCGACCTGCTGCCGCAGCCGCGGCCGAAGTACGAGATCTTCGTGCACAGCCCGCGGGTCGAAGGCGTGCACCTGCGCTTCGGTGCGGTCGCCCGCGGAGGGCTGCGCTGGAGCGATCGCCGCGACGACTTCCGGACCGAGGTCCTGGGCCTGGTCAAGGCGCAGATGGTGAAGAACACCGTCATCGTGCCCGTCGGCGCGAAGGGCGGCTTCTACGCCCGGCAACTGCCCGATCCCTCGGATCGCGACGCGTGGCTGGCCGAGGGCAAGGCCTGCTACACGATGTTCATCTCCGGTCTGCTGGACATCACCGACAACCTCGTGGACTCCCAGGCCGTGCCGCCCGCGGACGTGGTGCGCCACGACGGTGACGACACCTATCTGGTGGTGGCCGCCGACAAGGGCACCGCGACCTTCTCCGACCTCGCCAACTCCATCGCACAGTCGTACGGCTTCTGGCTCTCGGACGCCTTCGCCTCCGGCGGCTCGGTCGGCTACGACCACAAGGGCATGGGCATCACGGCCCGCGGCGCTTGGGTGTCGGTGCAGCGCCACTTCCGCGAGATGGGCGTGGACTGCCAGCGCGAGGACTTCACCGCCGTCGGAATCGGCGACATGTCGGGCGACGTCTTCGGCAACGGGATGCTGTGCTCGGAGCACACGCGGCTGGTCGCCGCCTTCGACCACCGCGACATCTTCATCGACCCCGACCCCGATGCGGCCACGTCGTACGTCGAGCGGCAGCGACTCTTCAACCTGCCGCGCTCGAGCTGGCAGGACTACGACCCGGCCCTCATCTCGTCCGGCGGCGGCGTGTTCCCTCGCAGCGCCAAGAAGATCGCGACCACACCCGAGATGCGCCGAGCCCTCGGGATCGACGACACGGTCGCCTTCCTCACGCCCGCGGACCTGATCCGCGCGATCCTGCTGGCGCCCGTCGACCTGCTGTGGAACGGCGGCATCGGCACCTACGTCAAGGCGTCCTCGGAGTCCCATGCGGCCGCCGGCGACAAGGCCAACGACGCCATCCGGGTCGACGGACACGACCTGCGGGTGCGCTGCGTGGGGGAGGGCGGCAACCTCGGGTTCACCCAACTCGGTCGCGTCGAGTACGCCCGCAAGGGTGCTGGCGGCGAGGGCGGCAGGATCAACACCGACTTCATCGACAACTCGGCCGGGGTCGACACCTCGGACCACGAGGTCAACATCAAGATCCTCCTGGCCGACGTCGTTGCGTCGGGTGGTCTCGAGCCGTCACAGCGCAACGAACTGCTGGCCTCGATGACCGACGAGGTGGCGCACCTCGTGCTGCGTGACAACTACGAGCAGAACCTCGCCCTGGCCAACGCCTGGGCGCACCGAGGCTCCCTGCTGCACGTGCACGAGGACTGGATGCGCGAGTTGGAGCAGCGCGGGGTGCTCAACCGCGAGCTGGAGGGACTGCCCGATCGCCGCGAGGTCCGCAAGCGGCTCGAGCGGGGCGACGGCCTGTACGTCCCTGAACTGGCCGCCCTGATGGCGTGGACCAAGATCGTGCTCGAGGAGGAGTTGTTGGCCTCCGACCTGCCCGATGACCCGTACCTCGACATCGATCTCGTCGACTACTTCCCCGCCGCGATGCGGCCGTCGTACCTCGACCAGATGCGTCAGCACCCCCTGCGCCGCGAGATCATCGTGACCCAGGTCGTCAACGACCTCGTCAACGGCGCGGGCATGACCTTCTGGCCGCGACTGGGCGGGGAGACGGGCGCGGACGCCGCCGAGCTGACCCGGGCCAACTTCGTGGCGCGCGAGATCTTCGGATCGTTGGCGCTGCGCGAGGAGATCCGCTCCTACGACAACGCGGTGCCCGCGGAGCGGCAGACGCGGATGCGCATCGAGATGCGCACCCTGATCGAGCGCTCGTCGCGGTGGCTGGTCACGACCCAGCGGATGCCGTTGGACTCGGCGGCCACGGTGGCGTTCTTCTCCGAGCGGGCCCAAGCCATCGTCGCGGCGCTGCCCGAGATCCTCTCGGGTCACGAGCGGGACGCGTTCGACGGTCGCCGTCGTCGGCTCACCGAGCAAGGGGTGCCCGAGGACCTGGCGACCCGAGTGGCGGTGCTCTCGCCCGCGTACGCAGCGCTGGGGATCGTCGAGACGGCCGAGGAGATGTCCCTGGACCCGCTCGAGGTGGCTCGCGTGCACTTCGAGCTGGGAGAGCGGCTCGGCCTGCCGGCCCTGGTCGAGCGCATCTTCGCGCTGCCGCGCGACGACAAGTGGCAGACGATGGCGCGCGCGGCGCTGCGCGATGACCTGTACGGCGTCCACCAGCACCTCACCGCGCAGGTGCTCGCCGCCAGCGACGCCGCGGCCGCGCCGTCGGACCGGGTCGCGCAGTGGGAGGAGGGCGACGACCTCGGGGTGAGGAAGAGCTGCCGTACGTTGGAGTCGATCTGCCGCGACGACCAGGTGGATCTGGCACGCCTGTCCGTCGGGCTTCGCGTGGTCCGTTCGCTGCTGCGCTGATCGCGTCGCACAGCGGACGTCATGCGCTGGGCGCCACCAGTGGCGCCGAGCGCATGACGTCAGTGGGTCAGCTGGCCTTCTTCGCCGACTTCTTGACGGTTTTCTTCGCGGCCTTCTTGGCGGGAGCCTTCGCCTCGGAGCTCTTCTTCGCCGCCTTCGGGGCGGCCTTCTTGGCCGTCTTCTTCGCGGCCTTGGGGGCCGACTCGGAGGCCTGCGCCTCGGACTCCTCGGGGACATCCTCGCCACGGGCGGTCTTGGCCGCCGCGACGGACTTCTGCAGCGCCGCAAGCAGGTCGACGACCTCGGCGGAGGACTTCGTGGAGGTCTCGGTGCGCTGCACCTGCCCGCCCGAGATCTTGGCGTCGACCAGAGCCTGGACGGCGCCCGCGTAGTCGTCGGAGAACTCGCTCGGGTCGAAGTCGCCCGCGAGCGTCTCGACGAGCATGCGCGCCATCGCGACCTCGGCGTCCTTGACCTCGCCGACCTCGACGGAGAAGTCGGGGGTACGGATCTCGTCGGGCCACATCATGGTCTGCAGGACGATGACGTCCCCCGCGGGACCGGGGCGCACACGCAGGAGCGCGATGGTGGTCCGCTGGCGCAGCGCAACGGTGACCACCGCGACTCGGTCGGACTCCTTGAGGGCCTCGAGCAGGAGCGCGTACGGCTTGGCGCCGGTCTTCTCCGGCTCCAGGTAGTAGGACTTCTCGAAGAGCATGGGGTCGATCTGCTCGGTGGGGACGAACTTCTCCACCGCGATCTCGCGTGAGGAGGTGAGCGGCAGGTCGGCCATGTCCTCGTCGGTCAGGATGACCATCTCGCCGTCCTCGGTCTCGTACCCCTTGGCGATGTCGGCGTACGCGACCTCCTCGCCGTCGAGGGCGCACACGCGCTGGTAGCGGATGCGGCCGCCGTCCTTGGCGTGCACCTGGCGGAAGGAGACGTCGTGCGACTCGGTGGCCGAGTACAGGCGTACGGGCACGTTCACCAGGCCGAACGAGACGGCACCCTTCCAGATGGCTCGCATGTCGGGAGTCCTTCCGTACGGTGGAGCGAATGTCACTCCAGTCCCTGCAGTATCACGCAGGAGTGTCTGCCACGTCACGCTCGTGAGGCCCGCGGGCGGGCGGCTTCGTGCGGGTCGAGGTGCCGATCGTGGCGACGGCGACGCCGATCAGGACCGTCGCGGCGCCGACCCACTCCGCCGCGGTCGGCCGCTCACCGAGGACGATGGCCGCGGCCACGATGCCGACGGGAGGCACCAGCAGCACGTACGGCGCCACCTCGGCGGCCCGGTAGCGGGCGAGCAGGCCGTACCAGACGGTGTATGCGAAGAGCGTGCTGCCGATGACGGTGAAGGCGGTGGACAGCCACGCCGCCCAGCCGAATCCTGCGAGCGCGGCCCCCACCGCGTCCGGGCCGTCGAGGGCCAGCGCCAGGGCGAACGTGGGGACGGGGACCACGAGCGCGGACCAGACGACCACCGAGAGGCCGGCGGTGATCTTCGCTGCTCGGGTCACCACGTTGCCGATGCCCCAGGACAGCGCGGCCGCCAGCGTGATCAGCACCGCCACGGCAGGGGTGTGTTCGGCGCGCCCGAGGCCGACGACGCCCAGTCCGGCGGCCCCGACGGCGACGCCCACCCACTGGCGGGCCGAGGGCCGCTCGCCGAGGACGAGCGCGGCGAGCAGGACGGTGAAGATCACCTGGGCCTGCAGCACGAGCGCGGCGATTCCGGCGGGCATGCCCAGGTGCATGGCGGTGTAGAGCAGCCCGAACTGGCCCAGGCTGGTGAAGGCGCCGATCGCGACGACGACCTGCCAGCGGGCCTGGGGTCGAGGGACGAACAGCACCGCGGGGAAGGCGACGGCGAGGAACCGTACGGCGACGAAGAGCAGCGGAGGCACGTCGGTCATCCCGAGTTCGATGACGACGAAGTTGACGCCCCACACCACTGCCACGAGGACGGCGGCGAGGCGGTGAAGAGGGGTCATGGATCGTCATGGTGGGGGAGCGAGGGTGGCCTTGGCGAACTGATTTCGCGACGAGGTGCGGCTCGCCTGCGGTCCGATTGCTGCAGGCGTGTCCAATGCATGGTGATACGGGTCACAAACTGACGGAATGTTTGTACTCTCCCCGCATGGCAGCCGAACCCATCACTCTCGCCGGCCTCATCGAGGTCATGGCCGACACCATTCCCGACCGCATCGCGATCTTCACGATGGAGCACCAGTACTCCTTCGCCGAGATCGACGAACGCTCCACCCGACTCGCCAACCACCTGATCGGCCTCGGCATCAAGCCCGGCGACCACGTGGCCGTGCACAGCCACAACCGCATCGAGTGGGTCGACGCCTTCTACGGCGTGATGAAGGCCCGCGCCGTGCCGATCAACGTCAACTACAAGTACCTGCACAACGAGCTCGAGTACCTCTACGGCAACGCCGAGGTCGTGGCCTCGATCGTCGATCCCGACTACCTGGAGCTGGCCCAGGGCGCGGCCAACCCCGAGCTCAAGCACTGGCTCGTGATGGGTGAGGAGTACGACGCCGCCCTCGCCGCTGCCTCGACCGAGCGCCCCGGCGGCTACTCCTCCGACGACCACTACATCATCTACACCGGCGGCACGACCGGGAACCCCAAGGGCGTCGTGTGGCGCCAGGAGGACCTGATCCGCGGGGCCCTCAACGCCTCACGCTTCGGTGCCCCGTTCGAGACGCTGGGCGACCTCGCCACCGAGACCGCAGCCAACGAGAACCCGATGACGCTGCTCGCCTGCGGCCCGATGATGCACGGCGGCAGCCAGTGGATCATGGGCAACGGTCACGTCTCCGGCGCGACGGTCTGCTTCTACACCGAGCGCAACTTCGACGCCGCCAAGATCCTCGACCTCGTCGAGAAGGGCGGCGTCGTGTCGCTGACGTTCCTGGGTGACGCCATGGGCCGCCCGGTCGCGGAGGCGATCCTCGCCGAGCCCGACCGCTGGGACCTCAGCTCCCTGGCGGCCGTCTCCAACGGTGCGGCCCCGCTCACCGAGGGCGTCCGCGAGGAGATCCGTCGCGCGCTGCCCGGGCGGTTCATCCTGGACTCCTACGGTGCCTCCGAGTCCGGTGCCACCGGCATGCGGATGGACGACGGCAGCGGCGAGGAGATCGGTTTCGGCGCCTCGCCCGACGTCGAGGTCTTCGACGCCGACTGGAAGCCGGCCGCGGTGGGTGTCGACGGCATGCTGGGCCGCTCGGGCCCCATCCCGCTGCGCTACCACAACGACCCGGTGAAGTCGGCCAACACCTTCAAGGAGATCGACGGCAAGCGGTGGTCCATCCCCGGCGACTTCGCCCGGCGCCGCGAGGACGGCACGATCACGCTGCTGGGCCGCGGGTCGGTGTGCATCAACACCGGCGGGGAGAAGGTCTACCCCGAGGAGGTCGAGGCGATGCTGCTGCAGCACCCCGAGGTCTTCGACGCCGCCGTCGTGGGGACGCCACACGAGCGCTGGGGCCAGCAGGTCACCGCGCTGGTGAGCCGCCGCGAGGGGTCGCAGGTCAGCGAGGACCAGCTCTCCGAGTGGGCGCACGGCCAGATCTCCAACTACAAGGTCCCCAAGCGGTTCCTCTTCGTTGACGCGGTCCCGCGTACGCCGGTGAGCAAGGTTGACTACCCGGGCTCGACGGCGCGGGCCAAGGAGATCCTGGGCCTGTAGACCACATGGGCCGTTGATGGGTCGCGCTGTTCCAGTGAGCTGGACCCGCGGTGAGAACTAGAACACGTTCCCCGTAAGGTTCGTCACATGTCAGCGCGACCCATCACCCTTGCCGGCCTCCTCGAGATCCTGGCCGACACCGTGCCCGACCGGGTCGGAGTCGAGACCATCGACCAGCAGTACACGTTCGCAGAACTTGACGAGCGGGCCACCCGACTCGCCAACCACCTCATCTCGCTCGGCGTGAAGCCCGGCGACCACGTGGCGGTCCACAGCCACAACCGCATCGAGTGGATCGACGCTTTCTACGGCGTGATGAAGGCCCGCGCGGTGCCGATCAACATCAACTTCAAGTACCTCAAGACCGAGCTGGAGTACCTCTACACCAACTCGGAGAGCGTCGTCGCGATCGTGGCGCCCGAGTACCTCGCCGCCGCCCAGGAGGCCGCCGGGGACTCGATCAAGCACTGGATCGAGCTGGGCCAGGCGTACGACGACGCCCTCGCCGCGGCCTCGACCGAGCGTCCGGGCGGCTACGACGAGGACGACAAGTACGTCATCTACACCGGTGGCACCACGGGCTACCCCAAGGGCGTCGTGTGGCGTCAGGTGGACGTGATGCGCGCGGCCATGAACGCCGGCCGCTTCGGCGCCCCGCTCGAGTCGCTCGAGCAGTTGGCGGAGGAGGCTGCGGCCAACCCGTCCGGCACGGTCTTCCTGGCCGGCGGCCCGATGATGCACGGCGGCAGCCAGTGGATCCTCGGCAACGCCCACGTCTCTGGCCAGAAGGTTGCCTTCTACACCGAGAAGAGCTTCGCGCCGGAGAAGTTCCTCGACCTCGCCGAGAAGGCCAAGGTCGTCTCCCTCACGTTCCTGGGCGACGCCATGGCGCGCCCCGTCTCCGAGGCCATCCTCGCCGAGCCCGACCGCTGGGACCTCAGCTCCCTGGCGGCCGTCTCCAACGGTGCCGCCCCGCTGACCGAGGGTGTGCGTGAGGAGATCCGTCAGGCGCTGCCGGGCCGCTTCATCGTGGACTCGTACGGCTCCTCCGAGGCCGGCGCCACGTCGACGCGCATGGATGGCGAAGCCGGGACCCCCGGGTTCCCCGCCGGCCCCGACGTCGAGGTCTTCAACACCGACTGGAAGCCCGCGCAGGTCGGCGAGGACGGCATGCTCGGTCGCTCCGGCGCCATCCCGGTCGGCTACTACAACGACCCGGTCAAGACGGCCGCGACGTTCAAGGAGATCGACGGGCGCCGCTGGTCCATCCCCGGCGACTTCGCGCGCCGCGAGGCCGACGGCACGATCACGCTCCTGGGCCGCGGCTCGGTGTGCATCAACACCGGCGGCGAGAAGGTGTACCCCGAGGAGGTCGAGGCGATGCTGCTGCAGCACCCCGACGTCTTCGACGCCGCCGTGGTCGGGACGCCGCACGAGCGCTGGGGCCAGCAGGTCACCGCGCTGGTCAACCGTCGCGAGGGTTCCGTCCTGACGGAGGAGGAGCTCCAGGCCTGGGCCAAGGAGCAGATCTCCAACTACAAGGTGCCCAAGCGCATCCTCTTCGTGGGCGAGGTCCCGCGTACGCCGGTCAGCAAGGTCGACTACAGCGCGACCTCTGCCACGGCGCTCAAGCTGCTCGGACAGGCCTGACACCGCGACGCGCAGGATCCCACCGTCCTGCGCGTCGCCGTCCGAGCACCAGCGCGGGGCCCGCTCCCACCTGCGGGCCCTGCGCGCCGCAGTCGCTGAGTGGGATTGCGGCCGGGTCCGTTGCGAGCTCGGGGTTAGCCTCCCCGCATGGCTGCACGACCCCTGACTCTGGCTGACGTGATCGAGGCGATGGCCGAGGCTGTTCCCGACCGCATCGCCATCCACACGCTCGACCAGACGTACACGTTTGCCGAGATCGATGAGCGTTCGACCCGACTGGCCAACCACCTGATCTCGTTGGGTGTGCAGCCCGGTGACCACGTGGCCGTGCACAGCCACAACCGCATCGAGTGGGTCGACGCCTTCTACGGCGCGCTGAAGGCCCGCGCGGTGCCGATCAACATCAACTACAAGTACCTCCACGCCGAGCTGGAGCACCTCTACTCCGACTCCGGCGCCAAGGTCGCGATCGTCGCGCCCGACTACGCCGACCCCGCCAAGAGCGCGGCTGGGGAGCAGGTGGAGCACTGGCTGGTGCTCGGTGGCGAGTACGACGCCGCGCTGGCGGCCGCCTCCACGCAGCGTCCCGACGTCACGCGTACGGGCGATGACCACTACGTGATCTACACCGGTGGTACGACCGGCCGCCCCAAGGGCGTGATCTGGCGCCAGGAGGACCTGCTGCGCGGCGCGCTCAACACCCTGCGCATGGGTGCCCCCCTCGAGTCGGTGGAGCAGCTGGCCGCGGAGGCCGCGGCCAATGAGAACCCGATGACGATGCTGGCGTGTGGCCCGATGATGCACGGCGGCAGCCAGTGGATCCTCGGCGGCGCCCACGTGGCGGGGTCGACCGTGGCGTTCTACACCGAGCGCAACTTCAACCCCGAGGTCATCCTCGACCTCGTCGACGAGGCCAAGGTCGGCTCGATCACCTTCCTCGGTGACGCCATGGGACGCCCGGTGGCGGAGACCGTGCTGGCCAACCCGGGCCGCTGGGACCTGTCCTCGCTCGTGGCCGTGTCCAACGGTGCGGCGCCGCTGACCGAGGGTGTACGTCACGAGATCCGGCAGGCGTTCCCCGGTCGCTTCATCCTTGATGCGTACGGCTCCTCGGAGTCCGGCGCCACCTCGACCCGGATGGACGACGGGGCCGGCAGCGCCCCCGGCTTCCCGGGCGGACCGGACGTGGAGGTCTTCGACCCCGAGTGGGCGCCCGCCGCGGTGGGGGCGTCGGGGATGCTGGCGCGCTCCGGCCCGATCCCGCTGGGCTACCACAACGACCCGGTCAAGACCGCGGCCACCTTCAAGGAGGTCGACGGACGCCGCTGGGTGGTCCCCGGCGACTTCGCGCGACGCGAGGCCGACGGCTCGATCACGCTGCTGGGTCGCGGGTCGGTGTGCATCAACACCGGCGGCGAGAAGGTGTACCCCGAGGAGGTCGAGGCGATGCTGCTCAAGCACCCCGACGTCTTCGACGCGGCCGTCGTGGGCACCCCGCACGAGCGCTGGGGGCAGCAGGTCACCGCGCTGGTGCAGCTGCGCGACGGCGTCGAGGCCGACGAGAGCGCCCTGGTGGCGTGGGCGAAGGGCGAGATCGCCGGCTACAAGGTGCCCAAGCGGATGCTGTTCGTGACGCAGGTGCCCCGTACGGCCGTGAGCAAGATTGACTACGCGGGTTCGGCGCGGCGTGCCTTGGAGCTGCTCGCCGACGCGTAGGAGACTGGCCGCATGCGTCCCATGCTGGCCACCAAGGGCCTCCACCTGCCCGGCGGCGCCGACGCGGGGCAGTGGGCGCACGAGGTGAAGTGGGACGGCGTACGACTCCTGACCGACGTCTCGAGCGGGGCCGCTCAGCCCCGCGTGACCACGCGCAACGGCAACTCGGTGGGGGCCGCGTGGCCAGAGTTGCGTACGCCTGCGATGGGTGGGCGCGACCTCCTGGTCGACGGCGAGATCATCGCCCTCGACGAGGCCGGTAGGCCCAACTTCGGGGTCCTCGCGGAGCGGATGCACGCGCGCTCGCCGGCGTCCGTGGCCCGGTTGGCGGCGCGGATCCCGGCGACCTACATGGTCTTCGACGTGATGCGCCTCGACGGCCGCGACCTCACGGGGCTGCCGTGGCACGAGCGTCGCGACCTGCTGACCTCACTCGACCTGGGCGAGGTGGGCTGGCAGGTGCCGCCGACCTACGACGACGCCGCGATGCTGCTGGAGGCCACGCGGCAGCAGGGCCTGGAGGGGATCGTGTCGAAGCGGATCTCCTCACGCTATGAGGCGGGGGTGCGCTCCGCGCACTGGCTGAAGTTCGCCCACCGGGCTCGCGTCTCGGTGGTGGTGGGCGGCTGGAGGCCGCAGGAGGGGACGACGCACCGGCTGGCCGCGTTGTTGGTGGGGGAGCCGACCGCTGACGGTCTGGTCTATCGCGGCCGGGTGGGCAGCGGCATCAGCGCCGCCGCGAGCCGGGCGCTCGCCGACCTCTTGGCCGACCGTACGGTCGCGGCCTCGCCGTTTGCCGAGGTCCCGAAGGCGGATGCGGTGGGGACCACGTGGGTGGAGCCGTTCCTCGTGGTGGACGTGGAGTCGTTGGGGCGCTCGCGCAGCGACAAGTTGCGCCAGCCGTCCTATCAGGGCATGCGGCCGGATCTGACGCCCGAGGACCTGTCGTGACGGAGGTCTTCGTCGACGTCGAGGGCCGCACGCTGCGGCTGACGAATCTGGAGAAGGTGCTCTACCCGGCCACCGGGACGACGAAGGCGGAGGTGCTGCAGTACTACGCGCAGATCGCGCCCGTCCTGCTGCCCCAGTTGGCCGACCGCGCGGTGACGCGGATCCGCTGGCCGCACGGGGTGCAGGGCATGAGCTTCTTCGAGAAGAACGTGCCGGGTGGCACGCCGTCGTGGGTGCGCACCGTCGACATCGCAACGACCGGATCGCGGACGGGTTCGGGGGAGGGGACCCTGGTGTTCCCGGTGTGCGACGACCTCGCGACGCTGACCTGGCTGGCCAATCTGGCCGCGATCGAGTTGCACGTGCACCAGTGGCGGATCTCGCGGACGGGCCGCGTCAAGCGCCCCGACCGGCTCGTCATCGACCTCGACCCCGGCGAACCGGCGGGCTTGCACGAGTGCGCCGTGGTGGCTCTGCTCGTACGGGACGCGCTCGCCGAGCGGGGACTGGCCTGCACGCCGGTCACGTCGGGAAGCAAGGGCCTGCATCTGTACGCGGCGCTGCCGCCCCGTACGGACTCCGACGGCGCCACTGACCTGGCCCGCGAGGTCGCCGAGGAGCTCCAGCGCGCCCACCCGACGCTGGTGACCGCCACGATGACCAAGGCGAAGCGGTCCGGGAAGGTCTTCCTCGACTGGTCGCAGAACTCGGCTTCCAAGACGACGCTCGCTCCGTACTCGCTGCGCGGCCGGGAACGCCCGAGCGTGGCCACTCCGCTGGCGTGGAGCGAGGTCGAGGAGGGTGCCGAGGACGAGCTGGC
The DNA here is from genome assembly GCA_023460975.1 of Actinomycetes bacterium. Lineage (GTDB taxonomy): Bacteria > Actinomycetota > Actinomycetes > Propionibacteriales > Nocardioidaceae > Nocardioides. The sequence goes on along the minus strand of JAEWOG010000057.1, from coordinate 4,717 downwards.
GCTGGAGCAGTTCACCTTCACCCAGGTGCTCGAGCGCCTCGCGCAGCACGGGGACCTGTTCGCCTTGGGGTGAGCCCCTCCGTACGCAACGTCATGGCGCCTGGTCGCCCCGGCAACCACCCGCCATGACGTCCGCGCCACAGGGGGGATCGGTCTGGACCACCTTTTCCACAGATGTCTTCTGGGGGGTGACGGCGGGTGGGCGAATCTCACTAGCCTGCCGAGGCAACCTCATCTCGGGTACGGGGGCCACCTCATGACGCTTGCGCGTCCCATCGATCGTGCGATCACCACGGGCGTCGTCAGCGACCCCACGATCGAGAGCCTCGACGCTCAGCTGCGTGAGCGAGTGCGCGCCGTCGGCCTCGACCCGCAGCGGGACTCCGGGCGGGTGCGCGCCCTGGCCGACGAGGTCGTACGGGACCACGACGACCGCTCGCTCACGGGCGCCGTCGCGTCGATCGCCAACCCCGCGGCCGCGGTGGACGAGCTGGTGGCACGGGTCGCGGGCTTCGGGCCGCTGCAGGCGTTCCTCGACGACGCCGAGATCGAGGAGATCTGGATCAATGACCCCTCACGCGTCTTCGTCGCGCGTCGGGGGCGGCACGAGCTGACGAACGTACGGCTCACGCGCTCTCAGGTCCGCGAGCTCGTCGAGCGCATGCTCAAGTCGAGCGGGCGCCGCCTCGACGTGTCGACGCCGTTCGTCGACGCGATGCTCCCTGAGGGGCACCGCCTCCACGTCGTGCTCGAAGGCATCAGCCGCGGCTTCACCGCGGTCAACATCCGCAAGTTCGTCGTCCGCGCCGCCCGCATGCACGACCTCGTCGAGCTCGAGTCCCTGACCCCGCAGGCCGCCGCGTTCCTCGAAGCGTCCGTACGCGCTGGTCTCAACGTGCTGGTCGCGGGAGGTACGCAGGCGGGCAAGACCACGCTGCTCAACTGCCTGGCCTCGGCGATTCCGGGCGGGGACCGCGTGGTCAGCGTCGAGGAGGTCTTCGAAATCCGGCTGTCGCATCCGGATTGGGTGCCGCTCCAGACACGGCAGGCGGGCCTCGAGGGGACGGGCGAGATCACCCTGCGCACGCTCGTCAAGGAAGCCCTGCGGATGCGGCCCTCGCGGCTGGTGGTCGGCGAGGTCCGGTCCGAGGAGTGCCTGGACCTGTTGCTGGCACTCAACTCCGGGCTCCCCGGCATGTGCACCATCCACGCCAACAGTGCCCGCGAGGCCCTGGTCAAGGTGTGCACGCTGCCGCTGCTGGCGGGGGAGATCGCCGGACAGATGCTCGCCTGTACCCGTGTCGACGAGCGATCAGGGATTGACGCGCCACCTCGGCGGCCAGCGCCGTGAGGTGCACGGTTGTCTTCGAGGCCAAGCGAGCGGCGATCCGGAGCGCCCGGGGGGAGCGCCCTGGCTTCCAGGCGCTCCTTTGACCACGCCAGAACGGGGGCACTGGTTGCAGCAGTCATCTCACGGTGAGGAAGGGGCTTCCGACTTGCTGTGGCTCGTCGTGGATCTTGACCCTGGCGGCGTCGGCCTGGTGATTCGCAACCCGGGAGTCGACACGTCTGGGCGCGCTCATCAGCGTGCAGATCGTCCTGGTGCGTGACCTCCTGACGGCGGGGCAATTCGGTTGGGGAGACAGCACGGCTGCTTGGTGGCGTGTGCTCAGAGGGCTGATCCGACGCCATGCGGCAGCGAGTGCAGAGCGAATGCGCGTGACCGACTGGCGGGACTCAGCGCAGCGCATGGCTTCCGACTGGGTGGCTCTCACGCGATGGTCGTATATCTGCGAGCATGGAGGCGTGACCGAGTCTGAGCCCACCCTGTTCGACGAACACGATTCTGAGGTGGGAGTACTCGGGGGTATTCCGACCACGGTTGTGGGGGACCTTCACACGCCGGGCGGGCTCCTGGCCCTAATGGACCTGCCCCGAATAGGCAGTGGTCGGGCCATCAAGATCGCTCAGGCCTTCGGCTCCGCTGAGGCTCTGAACCAGGCATCGCCCGAAGAGCGTCGGCGCGCCTGCGGCGTTGCTTTCGACGAGCACGTCCGTGTGTACGACGTTGAGCCTCCACACGAATCTGTGCGACTGCTGAGCGTGTTCGATCCTGAGTACCCGGCGCTGCTCGCGGACATCAAGGATCGACCGGCTCTCCTGTGGGTGCGGGGGGCGCTGCCGGACCCCGCGCCCCGTGTAGCCATCGTGGGCACGCGGAACGCGACGCCTTGGGGTTCCGCCATGGCGGCATCGATCGCTGAAGCGGCCGCGGAAGCCGGGGTCAGCGTCGTGTCAGGTCTCGCGCTCGGAATCGACATCGCGGCGCATCGGGCGACGATTGCGGGTGGTGGGCACACCATCGCAGTGTTGGGGTCGGGGATTGACCGCCCGTCGCCGAAGGAGCATCTGGCGGAGGCCGAAGAGATCGTCGAAAGTGGAGGCTGCCTACTCACCGAGCAACCCGTAGGTGCTGCGCCTAGCCCGCGCAACCTCGTAGCGCGTAATCGCCTCCAGTCAGGGCTTTCCGCCGCGACCGTCGTGGTGCAGTGTGCGACGAAGTCGGGAACCATGGCGACCGCAGCAGCCGCGCTGGCTCAGGGGCGGGTTCTGGCAATTCCCCGCCCGATGGACCCAAACGAATCGGTACTGGAGCAAAACCTAGGGACGGCTCGGCTACTCGAAGACCCGCGAGTTCTCGCCTTGCAGGCGAGAACTGACTTGGACTGCTTGCTGAGAGGGCTCCGCTGAACGTCCACCCTGTTGCTGGCTGATCAAGGTCAATTCACTCGAGACATCGGGCGTCGATCACACAGTGCACAGACCCCGAAGTCGAAAGGCACTTGTGAGGCAGAAGCGAAGTAGCGTCGGGTAGCAGCCGAATACTCGGGGTCAAAGTGGCGCCCGATCACGAGCGCTCCGACCTCGGCGCCTTGCTTCCTGAGCACATGCAGGGCAGAAAAGACGTTTGCTCCGGTCGTCAACGTGTCGTCGATCAGGAGGACGTTCGCACCTCTTAGCGAGGTCCCGCCCCGGGTCGCGAACCGGTTTGGGTCAGGGCGATGCGCGGACTCGGCCCCGCCTGCGTGCACGAGTACCTCTCTGACACGTCCCGCCACATTGGGAACCTGCCTCAGCAGGGCAGAAAGTGGGTGGACACCTGGCCTCTCCTTGGATGAGGGGATGGGGACGACGACATCGAACCGGGGGACGCGGAGGCGCTTGGCTATGCATGCTTCATGTCGGGTCGTGAAGTTGTGAACGAGCCACGCCAAGCGCCGCGCCGCAAGATCCCGCTTGGCGGCATCGTCAGAGTCCTTGTACGCCCATGTGTCGCTCCACAGTGCTCGACCTTTGGCGCGCAGAGAGATCGGAAGGAGGGCCGTGTCCTTCGAGGCCGTCGAGCCCATGGCCGACTTCTTCCAGATCTCGCAGGAGCGACAAATCGTCCCGTCACACCCCTGAAAGCAGATGGAGCACACACCAGTTTGTGCTCTCACTATCGAGAACAGGTCTTGGCGTTCGTACCTCACACTGTCGTGAAAGCCCATCGCCCCCCGATTCGCCATCGATCCAGCAGCGATCTTAGAGCCGTTGTCCCGCGCTCGTTCGCGAACTTGGGGAGTCGCCTGAGTGACCGGATGCGACCATTGCGGGACCGGTCGGGCTTTGCCGCTCTGACTACGCGGCGTCTTCGGTTGCCGCGGCCGAAGTGGAAGCAAGCCCCGGAGTGCCGACGAAACGGTCCGCGAGGTCGGCGGACGTGGGCGGAAACGTGGCCGCGATGGCTGCGGCCCACGCGTCAGTTGTCTCTGTCATGCTTACTCAGGTGTGCGGCTGGGGTCGGTGCGCTCCCCGCAGTGAGGCTTGCCCCCCCATCGCCTGTTCGCGGGGTCAAGCGACTCCCAGCGAAGGCATCCGAGGCGTCGTGTCAGTGAGCGCTGGGCGCACATGTTCAATCTGCCCGAGTCCCCACCCCTCAGGCTTAGGGATGCGGAATCTAACGTCTGGAGTCGCTGTCGCCACAACGTGTGCAGCCCACTTCTCGATCTGGGTCGTGGCCCCCTTCGCGGACGATATGCGGCGGCGGCTTAACGCAATCCTTGACTTTCGGCGGGGCGGATGACTCCCAGTGAAGGTGTTCGATGCTTTGTGTCAGTGGGCGCAAATCGGTGTTCGATCTGCGCGAGAGTCACCACTTCACGATCAACGAATGCGGATCTTGACCCAGGTGCTGTAGCGGGAGGTGCCTACGGCGTTTCTGGCGGCGATCCTGATGCGGTATCGGCCGGGCTTCAGGCGCTTAAACACGATCTTGCGAGCGCCAGCCTTGGCGGTCTTGTCCTTGCCTTTGCTGATGTCGATTCGGTAGCGGGTGACGGGGCTGCCGTTGGCGAGGGCGGGCTTCCATTTCACGATGACCTTGCGACCGCGAACGATCACTTTGGGGGCCTTCATCCGGCTGGGCGCGGTCGCGGTAGGTGGCGCAGGTTCTGGCACTGGGGTAAGGACCGGTGGTGGGGTGACCGGCGGGGGAGTGACCACCGGGGCCAGGGGCGTCACGGCGGACGAGGGTTCGGAGGCGGGGGAGTCGCCGACGGCGTTCGAAGCGACCACGGTGAAGGTGTAGGCGGTGCCGTTGGTGAGTCCGGTGATGGTGCACGAGAGGGCGTCGGTGGTGGTGCACGTCTTCCCGCCGGGGGTGGCGGTGACGGTG
>JAEWOG010000056.1 GCA_023460975.1 Actinomycetes bacterium | reverse complement strand
ACCCAGCTCCAGAAGGGCCAGATCCGCAAGGGTGTCGTGTCCTCGATCGTCAACTTCGGTGCCTTCGTGGACCTGGGTGGCGTCGACGGCCTGGTCCACGTCTCCGAGCTGTCGTGGAAGCACATCGACCACCCGTCCGAGGTCGTCGCCGTGGGCGACGAGGTCACCGTCGAGGTCCTCGACGTGGACATGGACCGCGAGCGTGTCTCCCTGTCGCTGAAGGCGACGCAGGAGGACCCGTGGCAGCACTTCGCCCGCACCCACCAGATCGGTCAGATCGTCCCGGGCAAGGTCACCAAGCTGGTGCCCTTCGGTTCGTTCGTCCGCGTCGAGGAGGGCATCGAGGGCCTCGTGCACATCTCCGAGCTGGCCGAGCGCCACGTGGAGATCCCGGAGCAGGTCGTCCAGGTCAACGACGACGTCATGGTCAAGATCATCGACATCGACCTCGAGCGTCGCCGGATCTCGCTGTCCCTCAAGCAGGCCAACGAGACCGCCGCAGCGGTGGACGTCGAGGAGTTCGACCCGACCCTGTACGGCATGACCGCCACGTACGACGAGCAGGGCAACTACGTCTACCCCGAGGGCTTCGACCCCGAGACGGGCGAGTGGCTCGAGGGCTTCGACGAGCAGCGCGCGGCCTGGGAGGAGCAGTACGCCAAGGCGCACGCTCGCTGGGAGGCCCACGTCAAGCAGCAGGCCGAGGCCAAGCAGGCGGAGGTCGAGGCTGGCGAGGCGACCTCGTACTCGAGCGACACCCCCGAGGAGGGCTCCGGTTCGCTGGCCTCCGACGAGGCGCTCCAGGCGCTCCGCGAGAAGCTCACGGGCGGCGCCTCCTGATCGCGTCGTTCACCGACGCGTCGGGGGATCGTGTGATCCGCTGATCTGAGCGAAGGCCCGCCGGGTTTCCCGGCGGGCCTTCGTGTGTCTCTGCGCGATTCACCGGGCGCGGACGATGAGCCGTACGGTGTCTCGCTCGCCATCGGGTCCGTGCGCCCGTAGCCGCACCACCACCGGGCGGCGGCGGTCCCGAGGGCGCAGGGCCGTGACCAGGCGGAGTCGGATGACACGTCCGGGCTTCAGCTTCGGTGTCCGGTAGGTTCCGGCCACGATGCGCCGGGTGACCTCGCGCCGCCCGACGTACCAGCGACCGGCAGGGGCCCGCCGTGTCATCGCCCGCAGGCGCAGGCGTCCTGCGCCGTCACCTCGGTTGCGGACCTTGAAGCGGGTGAGCACCTTGGTGCCCACGCGGGCGTGCCGCCGTACGGTCTGCGCTCGCAGGAGGCCGGTGCCCTTGCCCTTCCACGCGCCGCCCGGCTTCCGAATCATGGCGTCGGCGCTGGCCCGAGGCCGGGCAGGTGGGTCGACCGCGGGGGACCGGACGGTGTAGGTCACCGTGCGATCGGCCACGTTGCCGGCTGCGTCAAGGGCGCGGACGACGAAGTGATGGGTGCCCGGAGTCTGGGCCAGGGCCGCACCCTGCGGTGGGCCGGAGCACTCCGCGAGGTTCGATCCGCCCGTGTCGTGGCACGAGTAGGCGACCGTGCTCGAGTGTCCGGGAGACACCACGCTGCCGTCGACGGGCGAGGCGATCGTCGGGGGCGTCGTGTCGGGAGCGGCCACCTTGGTGGCGCGGTAGGTCGCTGGACCGGGCGATGTCAGCGTCCACACGACGGTGCCGTCCTTGTCGAACTCGACCGCGTCGGGCGCGTCCCACCCGGGATAGGCGGGGGGAGAGACCTGCTCGGCGTTGTTCAGGCCCACGAAGAGACCCTCGTCGAGGGTGCCCGCGCCGAGTCGCTGCGCGGAGCCGGCGAACTGGCTGAACGCACCGGCGTCGTACGAGCGCACGAGGTGTGCCTGCCCTGATGCTGCGTCGAGTCGGTAGACGGTGGTGCGTGAGCGGGGTCGGTAGACCAGGTCACTGCTGCCGGGGGTGGGGCAACCGGCGGCGCTGGGCACAGGGCCGGAGCCCGAGCCGTTGTCGAAGATCTGGATGTCGCCGTTGGCCAGTTCCCGTGCGGTGTGCTGCAGGCAGGGGCCTCCCAGCGGGTCGTCGTCGAAGGTGAAGTCGCTGCGCCGTCCGCCGAGGCGCCACATCACCGCCCCGGTGGTCCGGTGGATCTTCATGACTTGGTTGAGGTGTCGAAACGACAGCAGGAGATTGCCGTCGGCCATGACCTGGATCGAGTTGAGGTGCGCGTAGTCGCCCAGCGCATTGGTCACCGGGTCGGTGACCATGTCCACGTGGTCGCGGCTGTTCCAGTCGAGCAGGACCTCCCCGGTGGGGGAGACCTCCTGCACCCATGAATCGGTCTGCCCGTCGCTCGCCTGCACGTACGCCATCAGGATCCGGCCTCCACCAGGCAGGAGGATCGCGTCGTGGAAGTCGGTCCTGGGATGCCCGACCATGCGGTGAGTGGCCACCTTGCGGAACTGGGAGTCGTACTCCTCGATGGTGTAGTCGCCCCACAGATCCTCTGTCTGTGCGACGGCGACGCTCCAGTGGCCGTTGGGCTGGGCCGCGAGGTCGGCGGACAAGGTGTCGAACTGCAGGGCGGCGACCGGGACGCCGTGGGTGTCCACCACACTGGCGAAGCTGTCCCCGGTGCCCTCTCGCAGCGTGAGGGCGGCGTGGCCCGGGGTCGGTCCGGCCCCGACGCTGCGGGTCTCGATCTCGGGGAACCCCAGGGGCAGATAGATCCACGACTGAGTGGTCGTCGTGCCACCGCTGGTGATCTGGACGTTGACCTCGTCGCCCGCCGTGAGTCCGGAGACCGTGTGGGCCACACCGATCTCCACGGGCACGCCGTCGACGAGGACCGTACTTCCTGGGGACGCGTTGGCTCGGACTTCGATGCGTCCCGCGGTGGCCGCCGTGGTGCGCAGACCGTACCTGCCGATGCTCTCGCTGTAGGCGGGATAGGTGCTCACGCCGGCGCCCGTGATCTCGACGGATCGAACCGCCGCGGCTGTCGCGGGTGGGTCCGGGGTGGCGGTCGCGAGGCCAGCGGCACCCACGCTGAGGGCGATGAGCAGGGTCGAGAGTCGAGTGACGCTCATCACTCGACCATAGTCTGAAACCGCACGTGCGGGGGCGGACGGGCGTGTTGGTCGGTTCGCTAGGGTCCACAGGGGCCGGCGGACGCGTCGGCGCATTCGGGCGAAGGGGGAGACGTGCGGCGACTGGGCGTGATCACGATGGTTCTGTGCGGGATATTGCCGCTGGCAGCGTGCGACGCGGGTGGGACAGACGAACCCGAGACCTGGGAGGGGCGTACGCCGCGCATCCTGGTGCTGGGCGACTCCCTCTCCCAGGGGCGAGCCGGAGATGTCACGTGGCGCGGCCGCCTCGCAGAACACCTCGAAGCGGTGGGCCAGGACGTCGACTTCGTCGGTCCGCGCAAGGGCGTCCAGGACCCGGCCTCCTACGTCGGCGTCAGCTGGCCGGAGAGCGAGGACTACGGCGCGGCGTCCTTCGACACCGACCACGCGGCGCGGTGGGGGCAGACCGTGGGCTTCCTGGAGACCGCGCCCGACGAGCTCGTCGCGGCCCTGGAGCCAGACATCGTCGTCATCCAACTTGGCACGAACGACCTGTCGTGGTTGAACGCGTCGGGTGCGGAGGTGGGTGATCAGTTGGAGTCCCTCGTGCGCATCCTGCAGCACGCCAACCCGGACATCGACGTCGTCCTGAGCCAGTTGCCGTCCATCCGGCTGCCGGGGGGAGCAGAGGTCAACGGCCACGTGGACGATCTTGTCGACGAACTCGACACGGAGCGTTCCCGCGTCGTCGTGGCCCCGATCAACGAGGGCTATGACGAGGACGCGACGTGGGATGGCCTGCATCCGAACCCCCGCGGGGAAAGCGTCATCGCGCGCGGCGTCGCCACCGCATTGGACGAGCTGGGCGTCGGGGACGAGTGGGGTCAGAAGCTGGCGGACCCGGGGGCTCTGCCACCCGGCCGCCCCCGACTCACAGCGCGGGTGGGGAGCAGCATCTACCTGACCTGGGACGAGGTGTCCTGGGCGGACGGATACCACGTCTTGACGCGACGCGAGCAGGGCCGCAAGCCCACGTGGGAATGGCATTCGGACGCCGCCGGCAACGCCGCGGAGGTCGGGGGCCTGGAGCCCGGCGCAACGTACGAGATCGCCGTGCAGCCCTTCCGGGGCACGATGGTTGCCAGTGAGGCGAAGTGGTCCACGCGTGTCACGGTGACGCCGCGCGCCGCAGGGCGTCCCGCTCTCCCGGCGCCACGCACCCGTACGAGCGACCAAGGGCTCGCCGTGACCTGGCGTGCTGTGCCCGGAGCCAAGGAGTACTGGTTGTGGTACCGCAGTTACGAGGTGGATCGGGTCTTCGGCGGCAAGGGGACGTGGCGCGTACGACGCGTCACCGACCCCTCAGCTGACCTCGAGGACCTGGTGCCCGGCCTCGCCTACCAGGTGGCCGTACAGGCTCACGGGCAGGCAGGTCCCACCGCGATGGGCGCGGTGACCGACGTCGTCGGCCCCGGCACCAAGCCGGAGGCCCCCGAGGTGGAGGTGCGCACCGACACCGGCGTCCGTGGAACGGCCGTCCTTGCCTGGGAGCCCTCGGAGCATGCCACGCGCCACGACGTCTGGTACCGCCTTGCCGGAGGGACCGAGGACTGGGTGGCCTACAACACCGCAGGGGTGCTGACCGCGCCGAGGGTCACGCTGCTCGGGTTGGTGCCGGGGGCTCGCTACGAGGTGGTGGTGAAGTCGTTCAACGGGGCGCTGCAGGGAAAGGACTCCAGCGCCACGTTCGTGGCCGAGGAGTGAGGGGTGCCGTGTCAGGGAGTGGACGGCGATGAGGGAATCCCCGTCCGCCAGTGGTACCGTTCAGCGTTTCCTGTCTTGAGGAGGGCATTGTGGGAGCGTTGATCAACGCGGTTGTCGTTGCTGTTGTCGGTGGTGCTGTGGGTTCGGCCGCAGTCTTCGGCCTCATCCAGTCGCAGACCCAGACTCCTGAGGTCAACCCGGCCTCGCAGGAGATGTTCGTCTACGGCGACCGCTGACCAAGGTTTTCTCTACGCCCCGCTCCCACTGGGAGCGGGGCGTAGTTCATTTGTGGTGTGCGTTCGAACGTCAGCGACGACTGGCCCGTGCCAACGCTTCCTCGACGGTGTCCGCGGTGGCGCTCCACGTCAGCGTGGCGGCATGGGCGCGGGCCTGTTCCCCCAGTGAGCTGCGGCGTGCGGGGTCACGCAGCAGGGTGCGGGCTGTCTCGTACAGATCGTCGACGTCGTCGCACAGCGCACCCGTGACACCGTCGACGACGGATTCGTTCACCCCGCCCGCACTGCGGTAGGCGAGGGTGGGGGTGCCCTGCAGGGCGGCCTCGCTGATGGCCAGGCCCCACCCCTCCTTCACGGATGGGAGCACGTGCAGCCACGCTGAGGCCAAGAGGCGATCGCGGTCCTCGTCCGGCACGTGGCCATGGAAGCGGACGAGATCGCCCACGCCGAGCCGATCCGCCTCCGCGCTCAGCTCCTCGTGCCACCACCCTTCGCCGATGACGTCGACGCGCAGGTCGCCGAACTCGCCCCGCAGTCGCGCCGCGATCTGGAAGAGATGCTCGATCTGCTTGTGCGGAACCAGGCGAGACAGGACCGCCAAGGTGGGCACGGGCGCCTTGGGTACGAGCGCGGTGTCGGTGGCTGCGCCATGGGCCACGCCATTGCGGGCGACCGTGATCCGGCGCTCGGGCACGCCCAGCCGCACCAGGTCACGCGCCGTCGCGTCCGACACGGTCAGGTGGGGGAGCCCCCGATACAGCAGGGGAGTGATCCGACTTTCGACGAACCAGCCGATCGTGCCGCCCAGGCCCGGGTAGATGATGTGCCACTGCTCCCGGTGGACGTGGTGGATGAGCGCGACGATGCCCCGCCGCCGTACGAGAGGAGAGGCGAAGGGCAGGCCGTTGATGACGTCCACCACCACGTCGATGCTGCGCCGGTTGCGCAGCAGCCATGCCAGGGCGCGGGGGTAGACCGTCAGGCGGCCGCCGGCGCGACTCAGTCGCACCCCGTCGCGCACCTGCGACGCAGGTTGCCCCGGCACGGCTGCGCACCGGATGGTCACCTCGTGCCCGCGTCTGACCAGCTCGGCGGCGACCTGCTCGGTGAAGATTTCAGAACCGCCGCCGTCGACGTGGGTGGTGTCCCGCCAACTCAGGAAGGTGATGCGCATGCGGTGCGTGGTCCGTCCGTACGGGTCGGGCTGCGGCCGAGCAGACGCAGCGGAGGCGTGGAGAGGGGCCCGCTCAGTGCTCACACGTGACCTTTGGCCTCTCGAAACCGGATGTTACCTACTCGTAGGGTGGGACCGAGGAAGACTGCCGGAGGCCGGTGGTCCTGGGATTGGGAGGTTCCGATGGGTGCGGATGTGGTGGTTGAGGTTGAGGGTGTGGTTGAGCGTGGGTCGTTGGTGGATTATGCGCGGTTGATGGAGGGGATGGAGGGGAAGGTGCGTGCGTATCGGGAGGCGGTTCCGTTTGCGCATGCGGTGTTTGACGATGTG
>JAEWOG010000055.1 GCA_023460975.1 Actinomycetes bacterium | reverse complement strand
TGGCGCTCAGGACGTCGGGGGACTCCTGAGCCTCGACGGTGCTGGGCCAGGCGCCGATGGCTCCGAAGGCCCGGATCTGCTGCTCAGGCGCGGTGATCCACGCGGCGAACTCCTTCGCCTCCTCCGGCCCGGCCGGGCCTGCCCACTCGGGGCGCCTGACGCTGCGGCAGCGACTCACCCGGTGGGACACGAAGTACTCCCCCTACCTCTACGTCTCGCCGTTCTTCGTCGTGTTCGCCGTGGTCGGCCTCTTCCCGCTTGCCTACACCGCGTACGTCTCGCTCTTCGACTGGAGCCTGATCGGCGGCAAGGGCGAGTTCGTCGGGCTGGACAACTTCCGCTCGGTCCTCGACAACCCGTACTTCACCAAGTCCCTGGTCAACACCTTCAGCATCTTCGTACTGTCCTCGGGGCCGCAGATCGTCATCGCTCTGGTCCTCGCCGGGCTGCTCAACACGACCCTGCGCAATGCCACGTTGTGGCGGATGGGAATCCTCATCCCGTTCGTGGTCTCGCCGGTGGCGGTCGCGATCATCTTCGGCAGCCTCTTCGGCGACCGGTACGGCCTGATCAACGAGGCGCTGGGCCTGGTCGGGATCGGCCCCGTCCAGTGGCACGTGGACCGGCTGGCCAGTCACCTGGCCATCGCGAGCATGGTCAACTGGCGCTGGACCGGCTACAACGCCCTCATCCTGCTCGCCGCCATGCAGGCGGTCCCCAAGGAGCTGTACGAGTCCGCCAGCCTCGACGGCGCGGGGCGCGTACGCCAGTTCGTCTCGGTGACGATCCCGATGATCCGTCCGACGCTGGTCTTCGTCATCATCACCTCCACGATCGGCGGCCTGCAGATCTTCGCCGAGCCTCGCCTCTTCGACGAGACGATGGCGCGCAACGGCGGCAGTGACCGCCAGTTCAGCACCATGACCATGCTCGTCTACGACCTCGGCTGGCGCCTGCGCGACCTGGGCCAGGCCTCGGCGACCGCCTGGCTCCTGTTCCTCGTGGTCGTGGCCGTCGCGCTGCTCAACTTCGCTCTCACCCGACGTCTCTCAGGAGCGGGAGGTCCCCGATGAGCCGGCGACCCGGATTCCTCGTGTACGGCCTGCTGACGGCGTTCCTGCTCGGCTCGGCCGCCCCCCTCTACTGGTCGTTCGTGTCCGGCTCCCACACGCAGACGGAGATGTCGAGCGCCAACCCGCCGCTGCTGCCCGGCGGCCACTTCTGGGCCAACGCGCAGCGCGTGGTGGACACCGTCCCGTTCTGGAAGGCGATGGGCAACAGCCTGCTGGTCTCAGGAGTGACGGCCACCTCGGTGGTGTTCTTCTGCACCCTGGCCGGGTTCGCGTTCGCCAAGTTCAGCTTCCGCGGGCGCACTCCCCTGCTGGTCTTCGTGATCGCGACGATGGCGGTGCCCACGCAGTTGGGCGTGGTCCCGCTGTTCATCCTGATGTCCGAGCTCGGGTGGGCCGGCACGATGTGGTCGGTCATGGTGCCCTGGCTGGTGACCGCCTTCGGGGTCTTCTTCATGCGCCAGTACCTCGTCGACGCCGTGCCCGACGAACTCGTCGAGGCCGCCCGCATCGACGGGTGCTCGACCTTCCGCATCTTCGCCTCCGTCGGGATGCCCGCGGCGCGACCGGCGGCGGCGATCCTGTGGCTGTTCACGTTCATGCAGGTCTGGACTGACTTCTTCTGGCCGTTGATCTCACTGAACGCGGACAACCCCACCCTCCAGATCGCGCTCAACCAGCTCCAGAGCGGCTACTTCAAGGACTACAGCCTCGTCCTTGCCGGAACGACGATCGCCACGGTTCCGCTCCTGATCCTGTTCGCCTTCACCGGACGTCAGATCGTGTCCGGCATCATGCAAGGAGCCGTCAAGGGATGACCTCTTCGCCCGCCTCCCGCCTCGCCGCGGCGGCCCAGTTCCCGCCGTCCTTCCTGTGGGGCGCCGCCACCGCCGCCTACCAGATCGAGGGTGCAGTCGCGGCCGACGGTCGTACGCCGTCGATCTGGGACACCTGGTCGCACACGCCGGGCGCGACGGCCGGCGGTGACACCGGCGACGTCGCCTGCGACCACTACCACCGCATGCCCGCCGACGTGGCCCTGCTCAAGGACCTGGGCGTCGACTCGTACCGCTTCTCACTGGCGTGGCCCAGGATCCGACCCGACGGCGGCGAGCCCAACCCGCGGGGCCTCGACTTCTACAGCCGGCTCGTCGACGAGCTGCTCGAGGCCGGGATCAAGCCGTGGATCTCCCTATACCACTGGGATCTTCCGCAGGCCCTCGAGGACGCCGGCGGCTGGACCGCACGCGACACCGCGTTGCGCTTCGTCGACCACGCGGTCTCCTCGTACGAGGTCCTCGGCGACCGCGTCGGGGTGTGGACGACCATGAACGAGCCGTGGTGCTCGGCGTTCCTCGGCTACACCGGTGGCGAGCACGCGCCCGGACGTCAGGAGGGCGCCGCGGGCCTGGTGGCGATGCACCACCTGCTGCTGGGCCACGGCCTGGCCGTGCGCGCGCTGCGCGAGATCGGCACCGACTCCGAGGTCGGCATCACCCTCAACTTCACGGTCGCCGACCCGCTCGACCCCGACTCGGCCGCTGACCGCGACGCGGCACGGCGCATCGATGCCCTGCACAACCGCGCCTTCCTCGACCCGCTGCTGCGGGGGGCGTACCCGAGCGACCTGCTCGCCGACACCGGCGCCATGACCTTCGCGGGAGCCCCGTGGACCGACGTCGTGCGCGACGGCGACCTCGAGGTCATCAGCACCCCCATCGACGTGCTGGGCGTGAACTACTACCAGGGCGAGTGTGTCTCCGGCGGCTCCCTGCCCCCAGGCGGCGACCACCGGCACCGGGGGCCAGGTGGGGCGTTGCTGAGCTCGCCGTTCGTCGGGTGCGAGGACGTCGTGTTCCACGACCGCGGGCTGCCCACGACCGCGATGGGGTGGGACGTGCAGCCCGAGGGCCTGACGCGCCTGCTGCGGCGCCTCGGGGAGGAGTACGCCGCCCCACCGTTGTACGTCACCGAGAACGGCGCCGCCTTCGACGACCCCGACCCCGCCCACGGCTCGGTCGCGGACGAGGACCGCAGGGCCTTCCTGGAGGCCCACGTCCGAGCGGTCCACGACGCCATGGCTGCTGGCGTCGACGTACGCGGGTTCTTCGCCTGGTCCTTGCTGGACAACTTCGAGTGGGCCCATGGGTACGCGCGTCGCTTCGGCATCGTCCACGTCGACTACGACACCCAGGAGCGCACGCTCAAGGACAGCGCACGCTGGTTCGCTGCCCTTGCCCGTACGGGCCGGGTCACCGCCGACGGAGAACTGTCGTAGCGTGGCCCGCGTGAGGAGCAGCCAGGAGGGGGCTGGGTCGCCGACCCTGGACGAGGTGGCCCGCGCTGCGGGAGTGTCCCGGGCGACGGCTTCGCGCGCCATCAACGGCGGCAACCGCGTCTCGGCGAGCGCACAGGCGGCCGTGGCGGATGCGGTGAAGCGGCTCGGCTACACCCCCAATGCCGCGGCCCGCAGCCTGGTGACTCGACGCGCCGACTCCGTCGCGGTGGTCGTGCCCGAGCCGGACGAGCGCGTGTTCGCAGACCCGTTCTTCGCACGCACCCTCAGCGCCATCAACCGCGTCCTGTCCGACCGTGACCTGCAACTGGTCCTGCTGCTCGCGCGCCCCGGCGAGGAGGAAGCGCGCATGCTGCGCTACCTGCGCAACCGGCACGTGGACGGCGCCATCGTCGTCTCGCACCACCGCGACGACAACCTGCCCGACCACCTCGCCGACATCGGCTTGGCCTGCACGTTCGTGGGGCGGCCGTGGAGCGGCGCCGACCGGGTCAGCTTCGTCGACACCGACAACATCGAAGGCGGTCGCATCGCGACCCAGGCGCTGATCGACCGCGGCTGCACGCGGATCGGGACGGTGACGGGCAAGGTCGACATGACGGCGGGTCAGGACCGGCTCACGGGCTGGCGCATGGCCATGACGGGCGCGGGTCTGGCCCCCGACGCCGTGGTCGAGGGCGACTTCTCCGAGGCGAGCGGTGAGGAAGCGGCCCGAGACCTGCTCGACAGGTTCGGTGACGTCGACGGCATCTTCGTCGCCTCCGACCTCATGGCCGCCGGGGTGCTGCGCGTGCTCACCGAGCGCGGGCTGCGCGTCCCCGAGGACGTCGCCGTCATCGGGTACGACGACCTCGGCGTCGCGGAGCGCACCTCTCCCCCGCTGACGACCGTCTCGCACCCCGTCACCGACATGGCGACCCGCGCGACGCGGCTCCTCCTGGAGTCCCTCGACGCCGAGGGTCCCGTGCCTCCGCTGCGGGTGCTGTTCACCCCCGTGCTGGTGCGCCGCGACACGGCCTGAGCCGGCTCACGAGCCCGTACGAGGCCCGACGGGGCCCGGCACGGCACCCCACCGCGCCAGGCCCCGCCTGGTCTCGTACGCCCCTGCGCGGGGCCGCATGCGCACCGCGAGGGGACCGGCTCAGCCGAAGCGGCCGGAGATGTAGGCCTCGGTGGACTCGTTGTCCGGGTTGGCGAAGACCTTCGAGGTGGGGTTGAACTCGACGAGGTGACCGGGCTCGCCGGTGGCGCGCAGGTTGAAGAAGCCGGTGTCGTCGGAGACGCGGGCCGCCTGCTGCATGTTGTGGGTGACGATGACGATCGTGTAGTCGGACTTCAGCTCGTGGATGAGGTCCTCGATCGCGGAGGTGGAGATCGGGTCCAGTGCGGAGCACGGCTCGTCCATGAGCAGCACCTGCGGCTCGACGGCGATGGCCCGGGCGATGCACAGGCGCTGCTGCTGGCCACCGGACAGGCCCATCCCGGGCTTGCCGAGGCGGTCCTTCACCTCGTTCCACAGGTTGGCGCCGCGCAGGGAACGCTCGACGATGTCGTCGGCCTGCGACTTCTTGAGCTTGGTGGAGTTGAGCCGGTTGCCTGCGATGACGTTCTCGTAGATCGACATCGTCGGGAACGGGTTGGGGCGCTGGAAGACCATGCCGATCTGACGGCGTACGGCCACGGGGTCGACGTCGGCGGCGTACAGGTCCTGTCCGTCGACGCTGACCGTTCCCTCGACGCGCGCCCCCGGGATGACCTCGTGCATGCGGTTGAGGGAGCGCAGGAAGGTGGACTTGCCGCAGCCGGAGGGGCCGATGAAGGCGGTGACCGACTTGGCGCGGATCGTCATGGAGACGCCTTCGACCGCCAGGAAGTCTCCGTAGTAGATGTTGAGGTCGTTGACCTCGATGCTCTTGGCCATGGGGTGTTGTCGTCCTTGTGTGTTCTTGGGGTGTGCGTGGGGTGTGCGTTCGGGGGCGGCAGAAGGTCAGCGGCCGGACTTCGGCGCGAGCAGCCTGCCCAGTGCCCGGGCCAGCAGGTTCAGCAGCATCACGATGGCGATGAGCACCAGCGCGGCGCCCCACGCCCGCTCCTGGCCGAACTGCGGCGGGACGCCCGGCTGCGTGAAGGAGTAGTAGATGAAGACGGGCAGCGTCATCATGCGTTCGGCGAACAGGTCGAAGTTGACCGAATCCGTCTTGCCCGCGATGACCAGCAGGGGCGCCGTCTCGCCGATGACGCGGGCGATCGCGAGCGTCACGCCGGTCAGGATGCCGCTCATGGCGGTGGGGAGCACGACCTTGACGATCGTGCGCCACTTCGGCACGCCGAGCGCGTACGACGCCTCACGCAGTTCGTGCGGCACCAGCTTGAGCATCTCCTCCGTGGCGCGCACGACGATCGGGATCATCAGCACCGACAGCGCCACGGCGCCACCGATGCCCATCCGGACGCCGGGCCCGAAGAAGAGCACGAAGAGCGCGTACGCGAACAGGCCGGCCACGATGGAGGGGATCCCCGTCATGACGTCCACCAGGAACGTGATGATGCGAGCCGTCCGGGAGCGGGCGCCGTACTCGACCAGGTAGACGGCGGTGAAGAGACCGATCGGCACCGAGATGACGGTGGCCGCCAGCGTGATCATCACCGAGCCCACGATGGCGTGGTAGATGCCGCCACCCTCGCCCACGACGTTGCGCATCGAGAAGGTGAAGAACTCGCTCGACAGGACGGGCGCGCCCTTGCTGAGGACGGTCCACACCAGCGATGCGAGCGGCACGACGCCGACCGCGAAGGCGACCCACACCAGGGAACCCATGAGGCGGTCCACCGCGCCGCGGCGGCCCTCGACGGCCAGGCCCCACACGCTCAGCGCGACGACGTGGACCGTGACGGCGAGGATCGCCGCCGTGAAGAGCCCGAGGCCACCGATCACCCACGACAGGACGCCTGCGCCGGCAGCGGCGGCAGCGACGAGGGCGGGAGCCGTACGAGGCAGCCGCGGGCCCTGCAGGGGCATCGGCGCGACCGGGGAGGCGGGTACGACGCGGTCCATCAGGTCGCTCATCGGTCGAGTCCCTTCTGCGAGCGGGCGAGGACGGCGCGGGCCGCGAAGTTGACCACGAAGGTGATGACGAACAGCACCAGACCGCTGGCGATCAGCGCGTTGACCGTCAGCCCGCTGGCCTCGGGGAACTTGAGCGCGATGTTGGCCGCGATCGTCGACGGGTTCGTCGCCGAGATCAGGTTGAACGTGATCACGCCCGTGGCGGAGAGCACCATCGCGACGGCCATCGTCTCGCCGAGCGCGCGGCCCAGACCCAGCATCACCGCCGACACCATGCCCGATCGGGCAAACGGGAAGACGGTGAGGCGGATCATCTCCCAGCGGGTCGCCCCGAGCGCCAGAGCGGCCTCCTGGTGCAGGGCTGGGGTCTGGGTGAAGATCTCGCGGCAGATCGCCGTCACGATCGGGATCACCATCAGGGCCAGCACGAGGCTGGCGGTGAGGATGGTCCGACCGGTGGTCGCCGGTCCGGCGAAGAACGGGATGAAACCGAGGTGCTCCGCGAGCCAGGCGTAGAAGTCCTTGACGAACACGCCGAGGAAGCCGATGCCCCACAGTCCGTAGACGACCGAGGGGACTGCCGCGAGCAGGTCGATCACATAGCCGAGCACTCCCGCGATGCGGCGCGGGGCGTAGTGCGAGATCACCAGCGCCATGCCGATCGCCAGAGGCGTGGCGATGACGAGGGCGAGGAAGGCCGCCAGCAGTGTGCCGAAGACCAGCGGCCACACGTACGCGACGAAGTTGGCCTTGCCGCCGAGGTCGCTGCTCTCGGCGGTGAGGCCCGGAAGCCCCTCGGCGGTGAGGAAGATGGCGACGCCCGCGAGGGCGACGAGGATGACGAGAGCCGCGGAGCGGCTGAGGTTTTCGAAGACGACGTCACCGAGACGTCGCTTCGTGCGAGTCGTACGAGGCTGCTTCGCGTGTGGGGTGAGGGTCTGCAAAGTCTGCTTCTTCCGGATGGCGCCGAGCCGGTGCGGAGACGCTGGCGTCACCGCACCGGCCAGCGGCGTCAGTTGGCGGCGATCTTCTCGACCGCGGCCAGGGCAGCGTCGGCGACGCCACCCGAGACCGGGGCGGAGCCCGCGCTCTCGGCGGAGGCGGCCTGGCCGTCAGCACCCAGGACGTAGGTCAGGTAGCCGTTGACGAGGTCCGCGGTGGCGGCGTCGTCGTAGCTCTGGCAGGCCAGCAGGTAGGAGGCCAGCACGATCGGGTACGTGCCCGCCTCGGTGGTCTCGTGGTCGATGTCGACCGCGAAGTTCACCTCGGAGGACTCGTCCACGCGCGGCGAGGCCTCGATGATCTTGGCCGCAGCGTCGGCGTCGGGGGCGACGAAGTCGTCGCCGACACCGACCAGCACCTTGCTGAGCTCGCCAGCCTGGGAGGCGTCGGCGTACCCGATGGTGAAGGTGTTGTCGGTGACGGCGGCCACGACACCAGAGGTGCCGGAGGCGGCCTCACCGCTGGTGAGCGGCCACTCGTCGCTCGGCTCGTGGCTCCAGCCGCCGGCGGCGGCGAGGTACTCGGTGAAGTTCTCCGTCGTGCCGGAGCCGTCGCCACGGTGGACCGGGTTGATGGTCGCGTCGGGGAGGTCGGCGTCGGGGTTGAGGTCCGCGATGGCCGCGTCGTTCCACTTCGTGATCGAGCCGTCGAAGATGGCCGCGATCGTCGTGGCATCGAGCTTGAGGTCGGTGAGGCCCTCGACGTTGTAGATGACGGCGATGGGGCTGATGTAGGCCGGGAGCTGGAGGGGCTCGGTGCCACAGGTCTCGCTCGCCGCGGCGATCTCGTCCTCGTCGAGGTAGGAGTCAGAGCCCGCGAAGGCGACGCCGCCCGCGATGAACTGCTCGCGGCCACCGGAGGAGCCGACCGGGTCGTAGTTGACGGTCACGTCCGAGTTGGCCGTCTGGAAGCCGGCGCGCCAGGCGCCCTGCGCGGCCTCCTGCGAGGAGGCGCCGGCGCCGTTGAGGGTGCCGGACAGGGAGCTGGTCTCAGCGCCCTCGGTGTCTGAGCCCGCCTCGGACTCGTTCGCGGCACCGCAGGCCGACAGGGCGAGGGCGAGGGCCGCCACGCCCGGAACGAGGGCCTTGCGGAAGGAAGTGCGCTTCACTTCGAATCTCCTGGATTCTGTGCTGGATCCAAACTGTCGATTCGGAGTCTGCGCAGCCCAAGTGACCGGATCTTCCGCCGCGGGTGAACGAGGGGTGAACTCGTTCCGCACGCTTGGCAACGCCCGCGCATGGGTGAGGCGTCGATCACATGAACAAGCCCTCAGCGGGCTTGACTGGTGGCCCTGAAAGGGTCAGGAGACGTACTGCTCGGCCGAGACCACGGAGCCCCCGTCGAGGTGCAGGATGAGGCAGCCGCCCGGCGTCAGGCGTACGTCGCTCACCTCGAGCGCGTCGAGGACCGCGGGGATCACCGGGCGGTGGCTGCACAGCACGCTCGAACGCTCCGGCTTGGCGAGGGTGGTCACGAGCGCCGCGATGCGTTCGGCGTCCTCGCCCTCCTCGGAGAGGTAGTCGTGTGCCTTGAGCCCGAGCCCGTGTGCGTGGACGTACGGCAGCACGGTGTCCAGGCAGCGGGTCGACGTCGAGCTGTGCACCCGGGTCACGCCGTACGCGCTGAGCAGCTCGACGACGGCGTGCGCCTGCTCGACGCCCTCAGCCTGAAGGGCGCGGGCTCGGTCGTCGCCGGTGTGCTCCTTGCGCGGCACGGCCTTGCCGTGCCGCAGCACGACGAGGGTGGAGGTCGCGACGGCGTGGGGTTCGGCGGCCGCGAGGATGTGCCGATCACGCCGATAGCTGAGCAGCTGGGATGCCTCGTGCCAGCCGACCCAGCGCACCTCGTCGACCTCGGCGTTCGGGGAGTAGTTCTCCACGTCCTCGCCTGAGACCGGGTGCCCCACCCAGTAGTGGACGACCTTCATCCGGCCGTTGCCGATGCCGTAACGCTGCTCAGGGAGAGGACGCCCGAGCCGGATGCGGACCCCTGACTCCTCCTCGACCTCGCGTACGGCCGCGGTCGTCAGGTGCTCACCGGGGTCGAGCTTGCCCTTCGGGAAGGACCAGTCGTCGTACTTGGGACGGTGCACCACGAGGACCTGGCGTCCACGGTCGCGTACGACGACAGCACCGGCGGCGAGCAGGTCGCGGGGCTCCATGGCCCCAGTCTCACACCTCGTCGGCGGGCGGGCGTGGGCGGATCGGCGTGACGCCGAGGATGCGGTCGATCTGCTCCTGCGACAGGTGCTCGTCAGACTCGCTCGCAGCGATGATCAGCGTGGTGGTCAACTCCACCTCGCCCAGTAGGTCCCCGTCCTCCAGGGTCACGTCGAACTGGTCGTACACGCGACACCTCCTTTGGACCTGACGATTAAGCGTGCCCGCTCCCAAAGCGGTTCAAACATGAATTGCGAAAAAATGATCCACGTGGGGCAGACAGGTGGTCCACGTGGGCCCCCGAGACGCACGAAGGGCCCCACCCGAGGGTGGGGCCCGACGCACGAAGTCTGGACGTCAGTCCAGCCGGCCGCTATCAGAGCGGGCGAACGTTCTCCGCCTGGGGACCCTTCGGACCCTGGGTGACGTCGAACTCGACCTTCTGGTTCTCGTCGAGGGACTTGTAGCCATTGGTCTGGATCGCGGAGAAGTGAACGAACACGTCGTCACCGCCGTCCTCCTGCGCAATGAAGCCGAAGCCCTTCTCGGCGTTGAACCACTTCACGGTGCCCTGAGCCATTTGCTCGATTCTCCTTTGTCGGGGCGAGAGCCGTCACTTCGACGGCCCACACCAGATGCGGTGACACGTCGCTCCGACTCGCGTGAGTGGTAGCCCCACGAAGTGAAACGCCGTTGGATCACAAACCTCCGCTGGCGTCGACCTGCTGGATGTGCACCTGCTGCGCTGGTGACCCTACCAACGGCAGACGGAATGAAAACCATCTCCGAGCACCAATTTCACATACTGTGTGAACTTTGCGTGTCGCGCAGAGGCCCTCCGAGGCCCTTTCGGCGTCACTTCGCGAGCATTTGTTCGCGTACGACGCGACGCAGCACCTTGCCGATCTGGGAACGCGGAAGGTCCTTGACCACGGCAATCCGACGCGGCAATGCATAGCGCGGAAGGCGCTCCTCGGCATGGGCACGCACCTGACTCAGCGTGGGAGCAGTGACGCCCTTCTCGAGCACGAGCGCCGCCACCACCTGCTCCCCGTCCCCGTCGGGAAGCCCGACCACGGCCACGTCAGCCACGCCCGGCATGGTGCGCAGATGGTCCTCGACCTGGGAGGGATAGACCTTGAAACCCCCGACGATGATCATCTCCTTGACGCGGTCCACCAACGTCACCCACCCGTCAGGGTCGACGCGGACGACGTCGCCGGTGCGCATCCACCCCTCGTCCAGGATCTGCGTCGCGGTCTCCTCGGGCCGGTTCCAGTAGCCGTCGAAGACCTGCGGTCCCCGCACGAGCAGCTCGCCGCGCACGCTGCCGTCCTCGGCCAGCACCGCCACGCTGTGCGGGTCATCCTGATCGACGACCCGCATCTCAGTGTTCGGGAACGGGACCCCCAGCGTGCCGGGCCGACGGGCCTGGGAGACCGGGTTGCCCAGCGCGATCGGAGCGCACTCGGTCATGCCGTACCCCTCGATCAGGAGCCCGCCGGTGGCGGCCTCCCAACGTTCCTGGGTGTGCCGCGCGATCGGCATCGCGCCCGCAAAACCGAGACGGATCGAGGACAGGCCGCCGACGGGCGGCTTCTTGGCGCGCTCGAGGGCGTCGACGATGCGGTCGTACATCGGCGCGACCCCGGCCAGGAACGTCGCCGGGCGGCGGGACTGGGCGGCCACCACGGCGTCCGGGTCGAAGTTCGGGAACGCCACGAGAGTCGCCCCGATGTGGCCCGGCAGGGTCAGACAGAAGGTGAGGCCGAAGGCGTGGAAGAACGGCAGCACCCCGAAGACCGTCTCCTCGCCCTCGCTGAAGCGCGCCCACTCCTGGCCGTGCACGACGTTGGCGACGAGGTTGCGGTGCAGCAGCCGCGCGGCCTTCGGCGTTCCGGTGGTCCCACCCGTGTACTGGAGCAGGGCAAGATCCCCGCCACGGCCCACCGGTGCGACCTGGCTCGGCTCGCTCGCCGCCGTGAGGCGGTGCAGGTCCGGCACCTCGGACGGCACCGGGCCATCCAGTGCGGCCCGCTTCTCGCGCGCCTTGGCGACCGGGAGGCGCAGGGCCACCCGCGACAGCGCGGGCAGGTCCTTGGCCACGTCGACCGCGACGACCGTACGGGGTACGTCCGCGTCCTGGGCGGCCAGCACGTCCGCGATGCCGTGCCGCCAGGCGAGCACGGTCGTGGCGCCGCTGTCGGCGAGCAGGTGGGCGGTCTCGGCCGGCGTGTACGTCGGGTTCAGCTCGACGACGACGCCGCCCAGACGAAGCACGGCGTGGAAGGCGACGACGTGCGAGGTGCAGTTGGGCAACGCGAGGGCGACACGGTCGCCGGCCCGCACACCGAGGCCGACCAGCGCCGTCATCGTGCGACGGATGCGCTCGTCCAGGGCGGCGTACGTCGTGGTGGCCCCCAGGAAGTCGACGGCCACCCGGTCCGGCCACCGCTCGGCCGCGCGGACCAGCCCCGCCGTGATCGGCTCGTCGGGGATGTCCACCCGCCCGCGCACCGACGGCGGGTAGTGCGCCAGCCAGGCGTGCGAAACGTCCTCGGGAACGGTGCTCTCCACTGGGGTCACGTCGTTGTCCACGGCACCAGTGTCCTCCCTGAGGGCCCGTGGGCGCGCGTTGCGCCCCCTCTCACGACTCAGGAGACGCCGGAACCAGCAGCGAGCCGAGGGAAGAGCGTCTCCGCGTTGCGGCGGTCCACCTTGGCCCGCACCCGCGAGGGGAGATCGACCGAGGCGTACTCCTGGGCCATGTACTTCACCGCCATCGCGGGTGCGAACGGGTAGTCCGAGCCGTACAGGATGCGGTCCTCGCCAGCCACCTGCAGCAGCGTCGGGAAGGTCGTGGGCGTCGAGGACAGGGCGACGTCGTAGTAGAACCGCTCATAGACCTTCATCCGCGCCTCGACCACCTTCTCCCGGCGCAGCGCCATCGGCAGCAGCCGCCACTTCGGGGTCTCGCGGAGCTGGGCGAGCAGCAGCCGGTGGGCCACGTACGGCACGAAGCCGCCCGCGTGCGCCAGGATCCACCGGATCCGTGCGTAGCGTTCCAGCGCCCCCGACAGGATCAGGCTCGTGGCGGTGCGGGTGGTGTCGAGCAGGAAGTCGGCGGCAAAGCTCGGGATGCCCGGCACCGGCTCCCCGGGCAGCTCGCCGGGGTGGACGAAGACCACCGCCGCGCGCTCGTCGAGGAAGGCCAGCAGTCGCTCGAAGGCCACATCGCCGAGGTAGGTCCCCGCGTTGTTGGCCAGCAGCACGATGCCGTCCGCCCCGAGGACGTCGAGGGCGTACGTGGCCTCAGCGATCGCGCCGTCCACGTCGGGCAGCGTCAGCGTCGCGAAGAAGCCGAACCGCGTCGGCTGCCGCTCGACGATCTCCGCCGCGTGCTCGTTGACCCGCCTGGCCCACAGCCGCGCCTCGGCCACCTCCCCGAACCACACCCCCGGAGTGGAGACCGACAGGATCGCCGTCGCCACCCCGTTGGCCGCCATCACCTTCGACGCGGCGGGCATCGCCCAGGTCGGCAGCGGGATGCCGCCCGGCTGGATGCCCTTGTCGCGCAGCAGTCGCGCGTAGTCCGGCGGCACCACGTGGTGGTGCACGTCGATCCGCCCGCTCACCGCACGGCCCTCGCGTTGACCCGCGCGAGCAGCGACGGCCGTCGCGCCACCGCGAGGTCGACCGCGGGCTGCCCGCCCAGGACGTGGGCGCGCACGTACGACTCCGCGGTCGCGAGGTCGCCGGCCCCGGTGACGGCGAGGACGAACTTGTCCGGGCGCAGCACGACGACGGACCCGAGGCCCGCCCCGGCGCGGGAGAGCCACCTGGTCGCAGCCTCGTCGATGGCCTCGACGGCGACCAGGTCGGCAACCGAGTCGGCGGGGTTGCTGCGCTCGGCGCGGCGTCCGGAGGGCCGCGACCCGGCCGGGTGCAGGCAGGCGTACGTCGCCCCCAGCGACTCCCACAGGTCGGCGTCGGCGCCAGGACGCGGGTCCACGCCGATGCCGAGCACGACCCAGCCGGCGCCGACCTCGTCGTCGAGTCGCACCCAGGTGCCGTCCAGACGGCGTACGGCGAACTGGGGCATCAAGGCCCCCTCCTCGCCGCGCAGGCCGCCGGCCCGACGGGCCAGGCCCACGTAGGAGCCGGAGCGCAGACGGGGCTCCGGCAGCATCTTGGCCCGCCTCACGTACCCCTTGAGGCCGGGGACATGGGCGCTGGCCCACATGCCTGCCGTGCGCAGCCGCTGCAGCGCCGGACTGGCCAGGGAGACCACGTCCTTGTTGAACACCGAGAGGTTGATCATCGCCGCGATGTGCGGGCGGCGCTCTGCCTCGTAGGAGTCCAGCAGCGCCGGATCGGCCCCGCGCAGCACGACGTCGGCGAGCTTCCAGGCGAGGTTGTCGGCGTCCCGCAGGCCGCCGTTCATGCCCTGGCCGATGAACTGCGGCGACATGTGGGCGGCGTCCCCGGCCAGCAGCACCCGGCCCTCGCGCCAGCGCTCGGCGAGCAGCGCGTTGAAGGTGTAGACGAGCTGTCGGTCGACCACCACGTCCTCGACGTCGACGTAGCGCGCCATCAGGTCCTCCGCCACCTCGCGGGTGGAGAAGTCCTCGGTGGAGTCGTCGTCGTGGAGCATGAACTCAAACCGGTGCCGCCCTCCGGGCTGGGGGCAGCTCACCGTCGGCAGGTCGGGGTCGCACACGAAGTCGAAGTAGGGCAGGTGAGCAAACGGGGTCCGCCCCGCCCGGGCGTGCAGGTCGATCACCAGCCACCGCTGCGGGAACGAACGCCCGGCCATCTCGATGCCGAGCTGCGTGCGTACGACGCTGCGGCCACCGTCGGCGCCGACCAGCCAGCGCACCCGCACCGACTCCTCGCTGCCCGCCTCCAGCGACGGCTCGTCGCGGCCGTACCCGGCGCCGGTGCACCCGACGTGCTCGACGGTGACTCCATCGGCGTCCTGGGCGAAGGAGACCACCGCGCGCCCCCTGCGCACGGTCACGGTCTCCCGCTCGGCCAGTCGCTTCTCCAGCGTGGACTCGTACGCCGGCTGGTAGAGGAAGTTGGCACTCGGCCAGCCGTGGTCGCGAGCCGAGTCCGCGAACTGCCCCAGGACCGACCCGTCGGCCGCCACCCACTGCACGGGCAGGTCGGCCAGCATGTCGGCATGCAGTTCGTCGGCGAGGCCGGCGCGCTGCATGATCCGCAGGCACTCGTCGTCGGTGAACACCGCACGGGCCATGCCGTAGAACTCGGGCTCGCGCTCCAGCAGCAGCACCCGCACGCCGTACATGCCCAGCAGGTGCGCCAGCGTCATCCCGGTCGGGCCCATCCCGACCACGCAGACGTCGTAGTCGTACGCCCCCGCGGTGCTCACCAGGCCGCCTTCGTCAGGGCCGCCTTCGTGAGGGCCATCGGGATCTCCTCGTCACGGCGCAGCGACGCCGCCGCTCGGCGGAACTGCTCCAGCTTGGTCAGGACGTTCTCCCCGATGGGGGTGTGACCCCAGATCGAGATGCCCTGGTAGGTCTGCGGCGCCCACGCCTCCTCCAGCTCGGGGGTGACGACGATCGGGTTCCACCCCAACTCCCACTCGAAGCCGGACGGGGTCACGCAGTAGAACGACAACTCCCGGTCGTTGGTGTGCTGACCGACGCTCCACTGCATCCGGAAGCCGTGGTCGACGACCCGCTCGTACGCGCTCAACAGGTCGTCGAGGACCGCGACCTCGGTGTTGAGGTGCTGGATGGACGTACGGATCGGGTCGGCCGCGAGGCCTCGGATGCCGGCGACCGCGACCGAGTGGTGGCGTTCGTTGACGCGCAGGAAACGGATCTTGAGCTGGGCGCCGGAGATGTTCTCGTCCACCCAGTCGGACAGGCGAGCGTCGAAGACGGTGTCGTAGTAGCCGTTGATGCGCTCGGGGTGCTTGGAGGTGATCGCGACGTGGCCCATGCCCGAGGCCCCGGTCACGAACGCGGTCTGCTGCATCACCAGCGGGGCGTTGGTGAGGACGGGGCGGGTGAAGACCTCGGTGGCGATGCCCTTGGGGCCACAGAAGCGCCACAGGCGCTCCACGCCGCGCAGGGCACACTCCTCCTCGGTCCCTTCGGTGAGCGCCACCCCGGCCGCGGTGACGCGGCGCAGGATCTCGTCGAAGGTCTCGTGGTCGTCGACCTGCCAGCCGAGCGCGGTGACGTCCTCGCGAGGTCCGCGCTGGAACAGGAACCGGCAGTCGTGCTCGTCGAGACGGAACCTGGTCACGTCGCGAGTCAGCTCGTCCACGTGCAGGCCGATCGCGTCCTTGCCGAACCGGCGCCACTGGGTGAAGCGCTGCGTCTCGACCACGACGTAGCCGAGACCGACCGCGCCGAACAGGTCCGTACGACGCGTCACGACTGTGCCCCGAGGAACTCCAGCGCCATCCGGTTGAACAGCTCGGGCGCCTCCCACTGCACCCAGTGGCCCACGTTGGCGACGAGGTGGCAGTCGGCGTTGCGCATGGTGTGCGCCAGACGAGGACCGCCCGAAGGACGGTTGACGGCGTCCTTGACGCCCCAGATCACCAGCGTCGGGACCTCGCAGCGCGCCAGCCGTCGGTCGCGGGTCAGGTCCATCCGCAGCAGCGTCTTCGCGGCCCCCGGCCCGGACGGTCGCCGCAGCGGCGGGTTGGCGACGACCTCGGGGTCGAGCGAGTCGGCGTAGCGGCCGTCGATGACCTCCTCGGCGATCTGCGATCCGTCGGCGACGAGGTAGCCGCGGATGAACTCGGCCATCTTGTCGCGGCTCGGGCCCTCACCCCCGTAGTAGCCGAGCAGCTTGTTCAACCCCGTGGTCGGCAGGGCCCGGGTGGTGCCGATGCCGCCGGGCCCGTTGAGGACCATGCGCCCGACGCGGTCCGGCCGGTCGAGCGCGAGGCGCAGGGCGGCGCCCCCGCCGTACGAGTTGCCGACCAGGTGTGCCGTGGGGATCCCCAGGACATCGAGGAGGTCGCCCATCGCGGCGGCCAGATCGCCGAAGGGATCCTCCTGGTCGAGCACCTTGCTGGAGCGGCCATAGCCGGGCATGTCGGGGATCACCAGGTGGAAGCGCTCCGCGAGCGCATCGATGTTGCGGCGCCAGTTGGCCACGCCCGAGGCGCCTGGGCCTCCGCCGTGGAGCAGCACCACGGTGGGGCGCTGGTCGGCCTGGCCGGCGGTGGCGAGGTGGATGTCGCGGGCTCCGACGCGCACGGTGCGCTCGTCGAGGTGAGTCATGAAAGCTCCTCGGGCTATAAAGTGATGAAATCATCAGATTTGTTGTCGCCCACGTCAAGGGGAACTGATGACCTCATCACTTATTGCCGCAATCACCCCGCCGTCTGGAAGGGTTGACCCGTGCCCGCCTCACCCGACTCACCCGCACCCAACGGCCAGGCCCGACGCCGCGCCCGTACGCGCTCTGCCCTGCTGACAGCCGCGTGCGAGCTGCTGGCCGAGCGCCGCACGAACGCCTCGATCGAGGAGATCACCAAGCGGGCAGGCGTGGGATTCGGCACCTTCTACAACCACTTCGCGACTCGCGAGGACCTGTTCTCGGCCGCCGTGATGGAGGTGCTGGACACGTACTCGACGTGGTTGCGCAGCGCCACCGCACGCCTGGACGATCCGGCGGAGATCTTCAGCGCCAGCTTCCGCCTCACCGGCAGGCTCGCCTCGCAGACCCCGGGCATGCTCGCGCCGCTGCTCGCCCAAGGCACCGAAGTGCTGCTCGTCGAGCGCGGCCTGCGCGTGCATGCGATCGAGGACATGGCGCGCGGCGTCGAGGCGGGGCGGTTCGTGCCCGACGACCCCGAGGTGCTGCTCATGGCCGTGGGCGGCGCGCTGCTGGGGCTCGTACGGCTCATCAACGCCGACCCGGGACGCGACCACGTCGCCGACACCGACGCGATGGCGCGGCGGACCCTCATGCTGTTGGGCTTGAACGCACAGGAGGCCGCGGGCGTTGTCGCCCGCGACCTCCCGGAACCGGTGGCGCTGGAGGAGATCCTCAGCGACGCCCGGATCGACTGATCAGCGCCGCACCTTCTTGGTGGCTCGGCTCACCAGCGTGACGCTCTCGTAGCCGTCCTTGACGCCGACCACGCGGACGCTGATGCGACGACGCAGGTCCTTGCGGGTCAGGCGGTACTTCTTGCCCGTGGCCCCCTTGATGACCTTGCCGTTGCGCAGCCACTGGTAGGTCAGCTTCACGGGCGCGGGACCCCACCCAGCCACCTTCACCGACAGCTTGCGGCCGAGGCGGGCGGTGCCGATGACCTTGGGCCGCGCGGAGTCCAGCTGCAGGAGTTGGGGCGCGGGCACCGTCGGCGTGGGAGTCGGCGTGGGAGTCGGAGTGGGCACCGTCGGCGTGGGCGTGGGCGTGGGGGTCACGGGGTCGACGGGGTCGACGGGGTCGACAGCGGCCACCGTCACCGGGGCGGAGGCGCGCGAGACGCTGGTGTGCCCCGCCTTCGATCCGGTGACCCGTACGGACACGGACTGGCCGGCCAGGTCGGCGCCCAGCGTCAGTGTGTCGGCCGTGCCGAGCGACGTACCACCCGCAGTCCACTCGTACGCCAGCGTCGCGTCGCCCCAGTTGCCGGGCACGGCGGTGAGCGTCTGGCCGACCTGCGCCGTTCCCTCGATGGTCGGGACGGAGTAGTCGACCGGCGGGTTGCCCGGCTGGATCTCGACACCCGGGGTCACCACGTCGACCGCCTGGTGTCCCGCCAGGCGCCCGGTGACCCGCGCCGTGAGCCACCGGCCGGCCTGGCCAGCGGGGATCGTGAACTCGTCACCTGTGCCGACGACTGCGTCGTTGATGATCCACTCCACCGACGTGCTCACGCCTGCAGGCGCCCAGTCCCCCGCATCCAGGGTGAGGGTCTGGCCCACCTGTGCGTCGCCCGAGATAACCGGCGTGGCCGGCGTGATGCTCGGCGCGGCGCCCAACTGGACGGTGTAGGAGCGGTGGCGGGCAAAGTCGCCGGTGAAGTGCACCGACTGGGCGTCGGCGAAGGCGTAGGCGTCGGAGAAGTATTCGCGGGCCTCGGTGCCCCCGTCCTCGGGACCGAACCACAGCTTGAACTCGTCGGCGTTGTCGGTGATGAGGAGCCGCCCCTGGCCGTCCGTGGTGATGGGACCGTACTGCGGGGCCCGCCAGTCCTCGCCCGCGTCACGCATCCGGAAGCCCGCGGGCGCGTACGCCTGGGGTTCGCCGTTCGCTCCCAGCACGGTGAAGACCACCGTGGGGCGCTCGACGAGGTGGAAGTCCACCGTGGTGGTCTGGCCTGCAGTGACGGGCGCCGGCTTCTCCTCCCAGCGGTACACGGGGTCGCCGATGTCCTGGCCGCTCGCCATGAAGTCGACCTTGTAGGTGCCGGGGATGACGTTCGCGGCGCGCGTGCTCAGCAGGGTGTCGTAGCAGCCCGCAGCGTCCGTCGATGCGCTCGCTCCGCCGAGGCCGTCGACATCGGTCACATAGACCGAGCCCTGGACCGGCTGCCCCTGCTCGTTCGTGACACACCCGGCGATGCGTCCGATCGGCCGCAACTCGATGGGCGAGGGCATCGACACCGCGGCGCCGTTGGCGACCTCGATGAGCGTGGCTCCCGTGTCGTTCCAGGAGTCGTCGTAGAACTCGTCCCCGAGGTCGCCGAGCGACGGATTGGTCGGCGACGGGGGCTGGACCTGGAGCCGGTAGTGGCCGTCCGGCAGCGAGGGCAGCGTGAAGCCGCCAGAGGCATCCGTGAACGCGAAAGCGACGTCGTAGTCGAAGCTGTCGGCGTCGTCGTACTGACGGTCGAGGCTGACGTACGCGTCGGCGAAGGGAGAGGCTGCACCCGTCGTCCGCGACGTGACGGTTCCGGAGATCGAGCCGGTGTCCGCGGCCTGGGCGGGGGCGAGCGCCCCGGTCCCCAGAACAGCGGCGAGCGACATGGCGAGCAGGGCGCCCCGAGGGCGTGAGAGGGACATCAAGGGCCTTTCGAACAGCAGCAGGATCGACGATCAACCCTGCGCCGCTCGCCTACCCGGCCCCGGGGGGTGCACAAACGCCCCGAGCGGGTGTCGAACGTCATGGCCGGTCGTCCGCCCCCGCTCGCGGGCCGCTAGGCTCACGGTCGCAAGGGTGCGCCGCGAGACCCCGTTCCGGGCTCGAGTTCGGTGGCCCTTGGGCCCTTAGCTCAATTGGCAGAGCTCCGGACTTTTAATCCGTTGGTTGTGGGTTCGAGTCCCACAGGGCCTACCGATCACCCACTGGGGCCCACCGATCACCCGTAGTGGCACACGTACGACACGGGCTCGCTGACCTCGATGGCGAACGACGAGCCGCCGGGCACGGCGAAGGAGTCCCCCGCCCCGTACGTAACCCACTCTTCGGCGTCGGCGAGCTTGACCCGGCACGAACCCGAGTGCAGCTCCATCACCTCGGGAGCCTCCGTGCCGAACTCCAGCGAGGCGGGCAGGATCACGCCCGCCGACTTGCGGGTGCCGTCGGCGAGGAAGAACGTGTGGCTCACGCAGGCGCCGTCGAAGTACACGTTGGCGCGCGGGTCGAGGGTCACGTTGGCATAGGTCTCGGTGCTCACCCCCGCACCCTAGATCCGCCGCGCCGCCCTCACAGCGATCGCCCGCAGACGTGAGAAGAGCCACCGCGCGAGCCGGCCCCGGTCGGTGGAACTTGTTCTACTCTCGAACGCATGACTGGATTCATCCTCGACGATGCCTCACCCGAGGAGATCGCGGCAGAGCTGGAGACGTACGGCCCGGTTGCGGAGGTCCTGCGGGAGCTCGCCGAGTCGAGCATTCGTACGCAGGTCTCCCCCGAGGTGGCGGCCGCAGCGGCAGCCAAGCTGCGCGAGGCCCGGGACCTGCTCAACTCCGAGCTGGGCGGGGCCTCGTACGGCGTCCGCATCAGCGACGACGGCACCTCGCGCGCCTGGGGCAACACCGTCATCGGCAAGCGCAACCCGCTCGCGCCGCCGCTCACGATCCACCACGAGGACGACCGGGTCTGGTCGGAGTTCGACCTGGGCCCCGCGTACGAGGGCCCGCCCACGCTGGTCCACGGCGGCGTCTCCGCGATGATCCTCGACCAGATGCTCGGCGAGGGCGCGGCCGCCGCCGGCCACTCGGGGATGACGGCCTACCTGACGTGCCACTACCGCCAGCCCACCCCGCTCGGCCGGCTCACTGCCGAGGCGCGCGTCGAGCGCGTCGAGGGGTGGAAGTGCTGGATGGTCGGCCACATCAGTGGCCCCGACGGCGTCACCGTCGAGGCCGAGGGCCTCTTCATTCGCCCCCGCTGGGCGCGCGAGGTCCCCGACGAGCGGGCCGCCTTGCGGTTCGACTGAGCACGTCGGCGGAGACCGACTCGGCGGCGGAGACGCCGGGCCGCGACTTCCGCGCCCTCAGCCCCACTGGTGCATGCCTGTGACGGAGCACCAGTGGGGATAACCCCGCTTTACATGGGGGCAGGGACGGATGGGGGCAGGGACGGATGGGGTCAGCGCTTCTCGGCCGGGATCCCGCGGTCACCGGAGTCGGTCAGCCGCGACTCCTCGGCCGCAGCGGCCTCGAGCTCGAGGCGACGCTGCTCCTCGGCACGCTCCCGAGCCGCGTCGTACTCACCCGGCTCGGAGACCAGATCGCTCATGCCGCCCTCGAGGCGTTGCAGCGCCCTGCGAGCGAAGATCTGCTGCATCGTGGTCGTCCGCTCCGAGCGGCCTCGCCCGAGGAACGACACGGCCCAGTGCAGCAGCGCCGTGATGCGGCTCTTGAAGCCCGTCAGGAAGACGAGGTGGACGCCGAGCCACATCAGCCAGGCGAGGACACCGCTGAGGCGGAGCTTGCCGACCATCGCGACCGCGCGGAAGCGGCTGATGATGGCCATGGAGCCCTTGTCGAAGTACTTGAACGGGCCCTGCGGCTGCTTGCCGGCGATGCGGTTGCTGATCTCCTTGGCGGCGTACTTGCCACCCTGCATCGCCACCTGCGCCACGCCGGGCAGGTTATCGAGGGAAATCATGTCGCCGACGACGAACACCTCGGGGTGTCCGGGCAGCGTCAGGTCGGGGTTGACCGCGATGCGGCCAGCCCGGTCCAGCGGCGCGCCCGTCTGCTCCGACAGCGTGCGGCCCAGCGGGCTCGCCTGGACGCCCGCTGCCCAGATCTTGGTGACCGAGCTGATCCACTCGGTGCGGCCGTCCTTGAACTTCACCTCGAGGCCGCGCTCGTCGAGGTTGGTCACCATCGCGCCGAGCATGACGTCGACGCCGATCTTCTGCATCTCGCGCAGCGCCTTGTCGCCCAGCACCTTGCCGAACGGCGGCAGCACCTGGGGCGCCGCGTCGATCAGGATCACGCGCGCACGGCGCGTGTTGATGTAGCGGAAGTCGCGGCGCAGCGTGCGGTGCGCCAGCTCGGCGATCTGGCCGGCCATCTCGACTCCGGTGGGGCCGGCGCCGACGACCACGAAGGTGAGCAGGTGGTCGACGTTGTCGCCCCGCTTCGCCCCGATCTCCGCGAGCTCGAACGCGCCGAAGATGCGTCCGCGCAGCTCCAGGGCGTCGTCGATGCTCTTCATGCCCGGGGCGTGCTCGGCGAAGTGGTCGTTGCCGAAGTACGACTGGGTCGCGCCCGCAGCCACGATGAGGGAGTCGTACGAGTTGACGCTCTCGCGCCCGAGGACCTGGGAGGTGACGGTACGGGCCTCGAGGTCGACGGCGGTGACCTCACCGAGGAGCACGGACGCGTTGTCCTGTCCGCTGAGGATCTCGCGCGTCGGCGGGGCGATCTCGCCCTCGGACATGATCCCCGTGGCCACCTGGTAGAGCAGGGGCTGGAACAGGTGGTGGGTCGTCCTGGCCACCAGCGTCACCTCGACGTCGGCGCGCCGCAGCGACTTGGCGCTGAAAAGGCCACCGAAACCCGAGCCGATGATGACGACCTTGTGGCGATCTCCGGTCTGGCTCTCTGCCATCCTCACGTCCTCCTGGACAGCTCCAGTCACCTTGGCCAGAGCAAATCGAACCCATCCATTGTTCACCCTGCGGCTCAGGCGAACCTAACCGC
The DNA here is from genome assembly GCA_023460975.1 of Actinomycetes bacterium. GTDB lineage: Bacteria > Actinomycetota > Actinomycetes > Propionibacteriales > Nocardioidaceae > Nocardioides. Next base: position 7,519 of record JAEWOG010000055.1, on the reverse strand, counting down.
GCAGCCCTCCGTGGCGTGCTGAGTGACCAACGCGACACCGTGGGTACTATCAGGGAACCCTGATCCCTCTCGGAGGATGCTCCAGTGCCCCTGAGTTCTCAGCTGCCGCTCGAGGCGTCGCCTCGCAGCGCCGCTGCTGCGCGCCGGTGGGTCTCGGGCATCGTGCGCGATCTGGCTCGCGACGACCTCGTCGACAGCGCCGAGCTCGGCACCTCCGAGCTGGTGACCAACGCCGTCCTCCACGGCGCGGAGCCCATCGTGGTCAAGGTGCGCGGCACCGCCGCCCACCCCCGTGTGGAGGTGCACGACGGGTCACCCGACCTGCCCGAAGCCCCCGAGCCCTCCCCGGACCCCGACGACTTCCTGGCGACCTTCGGACGTGGGCTGTCGATCGTTGCCCGGTGCGCGACGTCGTGGGGCGCAACCAGTGCGGGTGAGGGCAAGGTCGTGTGGTTCGAGCCGAGCGACGGCGAGGGCGAGGACTTCGTCGAGGGAGTCATCGACGAGGCAGCCCCGTCAGTCGACGAGCCCGTCGCCGAGGGCTCGGTCCCGGTGCACCTGGGCGGGTTCGACGTCGAGCTGATGACGGGCCTGTCGAGGCAGTACTCCGAGCTGCGCCGCGAGCTGCGGCTGCTCGCCCTCTCCCACCGCGAGTCCTATCCGCTGGCCACCGACCTGGTGGCCATGTTCGCCAACTACGAGCGCCAGTTCCCGCGCGACTTCGAGTCCCAACTGCGCACCGCTCTGGAGGCTGGGCAACGCATCACCGACGTCGACGTGCGGATGGCGCCCGAGGCGGCCCCGATCTTCACCACGATGATCGACATGTTCGATCTCGCGGACGCGTTCTGCCGCGCTGAGCGGCTGCTGTCGATGGCCCGTACGGACCGCCAGCGCTCCTTCCACACGTGGCTCCTGGGCGAGATCGTCGACCAGACGTCGGGGGCCCCACCGCGCGCCTGGGTGGACACCCCGCAGGGCGCGGCCGGGTCCAACGCACACGTCTCGTGAGCGACACCGTCCGCGGCGGCGTCGCACTGGCCGCGGCCGGCGCTGCCCTGGGCGCCCTGCTGCGCGCTGGAGCCGTCGAGCTCACTCCCCCGGGGATGAGCGCGGTCTGGGTGATCGTGCTCGTCAACGTGGCGGGCTCCTTCCTGCTCGGGGCCCTCCCGGCGCTGCGGGCCGTACGACGCAGCCCCGCGCTGTCGGTCTTCCTCGGCCCCGGGGTGCTGGGCGGCTTCACCACGGTGTCCGCGTACGCGCTCACCACGCACGACCTGATCTCCGACGATCCGCTGCTCGCCGCGCTGCACCTGATCGGGACCCTGGCCCTGGCCGTGCCGGCCGCCGCGCTCGGCCGGGCACTCGTACGACGCCGCGAGGCCGACCGATGACCTGGCTGCTGATCGCGCTCGGCGCGGCGCTGGGAGGCGCGATCCGCTACGCCTGCTCGGTCCGCTTCGACGGCGCCTTCCCCACAGGCACCTTCGCGGTCAACGTCATCGGCTCCGCACTGATCGGCGTCGTCGCCGGGCTCGGGTGGGGCCCTCGGGCCTGGGCGTTGCTGGTGGTCGGGCTCTGCGGCGCGCTGACGACCTTCTCGTCGCTGGCGGTGCAGAGCGTCGATGCACCGACGTGGCGCGGCATCGCGTACGCCGTCCTCACCGCCGCGGCCGCCCTCGCGGCGTGCTCGGTCGGCTTCGCCCTGACCGGGTGAGGCCCGCGGGGCTCAGCCCCACCCGAGGGCGTGGAGCCGACGGTCGTCGAGGCCGAAGTGGTGTGCCACCTCGTGGACGACGGTGATCCGGATCTCCTCGACGAGTTGCTCCAGGGAGTCGCACATGTCGCTGAGCGGCTCCCTGAACAGGAAGATCCGGTCGGGCTCGCCGGTGTGGTTGGCCGCCCGCTCGGTCAGCGCGACCCCGTCGTAGAGACCGAGGAGATCGGGGTCGTGCGGCGGCGCGAACTCCTCCACCAGCACCACCACGTTGCTCACCAGACCGGCCAGCTCGTCGGGAAGCTCGTCGAGGGCTCGCGCGACGAGCGCGTCGAACTCGTTCGCGTCGATCTCCACAGGCACGCAGCCAGCCTAGGCGGGCACCGGTCGCACCGCTCAGGCGATCGCGGGCGTGGCGTCCTCGTCCGACTCCGTGGCCCCCTCGATGTGGACGACCTCCTGTCCGCGGAAGTGCCCCAGGGTCATCATCAGGACCCCGGCCACGATCCACCCCGCGAGCACGCCCCACTCGTGCAGGTGGCTGGCGTCAGGGAAGTACGAGAGTTCGCGCAGGAGCGACGCGCTCGCGCCGGGAACGAAGAACTGACCGATGGCGCCCCATGCGCCCGGCAGGAACTCGACGGGCTGCGCCGCAGACGAGATGGGGTTGCCGACCAGCATCGACACCACTGCGCCCAGGGCGATGCCCGCCCTGCCGAACACGGCATTGGCTCCGACGATGAACGCGCCGGTGGCCAGCATGGATGCCCCGATCGCCAGCCAGTTGAGGGCGAACGAGCCCTGGAGGAACCCGAACCACGGCTGGAGGATGAGCGTGACCACGAGGCCGCTCAGGGTGGCGTACAGGGTGATGGCGCCCAGGCGGCGGCTCGCGCCGACGACGATGGTGGAGATCAGGATTCCACCGATCATGCCGCCCATGACCATCGGGAACGCGGCGGCCGCCAGGCCCACGCCCCGCTCGTCGGAGTCCGCCAGCGCGACGACGTCGGTCAGGGGCACCTGAGCGCCGCCTGCCTGATCGCCAGAGGCCTGGGCGGCGGCCTGCGCCTGAATCTGGGCGTGGACGACGCTCATCAGCTGGGCTTGTGCGCTACCGGCTGCCGACGCGGTCAGCACCTCGGGCGCAGGGGCGAGGACGACGGCACCAGCGATCTCTCGGCGCTCGATCTGCCGTACGGCCTCATCACGATCGGAGAGGACCTGGACATCGAAGGCCCCCTGCTCGGAGAGCTGTGCCTCCAGGGCCTGCACCTGCCCCTGCTCGCCGACGACGCCCAGCGGAAGGTCCTTGACGGACGAGGCGACAGTGGGCCACAGGAAGGCCAGGACCACGAGCGCCACCACGAGTGAGGCCGCGGCCGCGGCGCCCAAGGCGCGGCTCCATTTCGTACGTACGTGCTGAGACATCGACTACCTCCAAAAAGAATGTTCGTTCTCCATGATCCTCCGTGAGGCCCAGTTGTCAAGAATGAACGTTCTTTTTAGGATCGTGGCATGCCTCGCATCACCGAGGAGACGCGACAGGTTCGTCGCGCCGCCATCCTCGACGCCGCCGCCACCCTGTTCGCCCAACACGGCTTCGCCGAGACCTCGATGGCGGACATCATCGAGGCCGCCGACAGTTCCGCGGGCGCCGTGTACGGGCACTTCAAGAACAAGTCGGAGCTCATCAGCGCCGCCGCCTCGGACGTGCTGGCGCGCCGGACCGTGGAGCTCGAGGACGCGCTGGCCAGCGGCCACGCGCTCTCCCCTGCTCAGTTGGTACGCCGCTTCCTCGACGAGTCCCGACAAGAACTCGCCTCGCCCGCACTCCTCATGCACGTGTGGGCGACGGCCAGTTCGACGCCCGAGGTCAAAGACATCGTCAACGCGGTCGGCAGCGAGGTCCTGGGACTCTTCGCGGCACACCTCACCGCCTGGCACCGCTCACGCGGCCTTGATCCCGACGCGGCCGCGGCAGCCGGCCGCGCTCAGGCGAGTGTCTGCCTGGGCGTGTGCCAGGGCTACATGGCCCAGTGGGCGCTGTTGAGCGCCTTCGATGGCGACGCCTACCTCGAGGCCGCCGCGGCGCTGCTCCCCGACTGAATCACCGCCGCCAGCACCCGAGCGCCTCGCCGACCGGGACCCAGAACGGCATCAGGCCCCCGATCCAGTGGATCGGGGGCCTGATCATTGGCGACCCTGACGAGACTCGAACTCGCGACCTCCGCCGTGACAGGGCGGCGCGCTAACCAACTGCGCTACAGGGCCTTGATTGCTTTTCCGCTTGCGCGGTGAAGCGAGTGGAACTCTAACCCATGTCCGTCACCAGCACCCAATCGGGGCTGATCACATCCCATGAGTCGTACCCCCAACGGGATTCGAACCCGTGCTACCGCCGTGAAAGGGCGGGGTCCTGGGCCGCTAGACGATGGGGGCCCCGGTCGAACCGATCGCTCGGAACTGCCGTGCGGCACATCCTAGGGCAGATGTGCCGCCGCACAGGAAACGGCCACGCCCTGTCCATTTACAATAGTGTGTGCCACACAGTATCGTGTGACTTGTGAAGGACAAGGCGAACGACGAGATCTGGCGGACACATCGCCAGGAGTTACGGCGCGGGACGGTCGTCCTGGCCAGCCTGCTGGCACTACGGACCCCGGGCTACGGCTACGCCCTGCTTCAGGAGCTGGCCGAGCACGACATTCCCGTCGACGCCAACACCCTCTATCCGCTGCTGCGCCGGCTCGAGGACCAAGGCCTGCTGACCAGCGAGTGGAACACCGACGAGAGCCGCCCCCGCAAGGTCTACGCGACCAGCGCCGCGGGGCGCTGGATCCTCGACAACCTGCTGAGCGACCTCGACGCCATCACCGCGTCGATCGCGAGCCTCGACCACACCCGCCACACCGGCACCGAAGGAGCACCGTCATGACCGCCCCGACCCTCACCGACCGCTACGTCCACGCCGTCGTACGCGAGTTGCCCGAAGGGCGCCGCGAGGAGCTGGCGCGCGAGCTGCGCTCCACGATCGCCGACCTGGTCGACGCGGAGTTGGACCGCGGCGCCACCGCCGCCACCGCCGAGCACGCCGCCCTGGAGTCGTTGGGCCACCCCAACCTGCTGGCCTCCAACTACGCGACCGGCCCGCAGCACCTGATCGGCCCCCGCTTCTTCGGCGTGTGGCAGCGCCTGGTGCGCAACCTGCTCACCTTCGTGCCTGCGATCGTCGGGTCCATCGCGCTGATCGCGGACTTCTTCGAGTCCGACGCCGACGTCGGCTCGGCCGTGGTCTCCGGGCTCGCGGCCGCGGCCATGACCGCCATCCAGATCCTATTCTGGACCACGCTGTGCTTCGCCATCATCGAGCGCACCGGCGGAGCCGACGAGGTGCTCGAGTGGTCCCCCGACCGCCTCCCCGACCTGCCCGACACCGGTCGGCGCGGGGTGACGCTCGGCGACGCCGTGGGCAGCGCCTCGTTCAGCCTGGTGCTGGTCGCGCTGCTGGGCCTGCAGCACGAGTTCGCCTGGTTCGGGGACGGCGAGCGGGTCCCGCTCCTGAACCCGGACCTGTGGTCGGGCGTGCTGCCCTTCCTCATCGTGATGTCGGTGCTCTCTGCGGCGCTCGAGGTCGTGAAGTACCGCCGCGGGTGGTCGTGGGGCGTGGTGGCCGCCGTGGTCGTGACGTCGGTCGGCTTCAGCGGGGTGCTCGCGCTGACGGCCTTGGACGGGCGGCTGCTGAGCCCGGCGTTCATCGACGCGGTGTCCATGAGTCCCGCCAGCGTCGACCTCACCCACAACTTGGTGGCCATCGGCGCGATCCTCGTCGCGGCCTGGGAGATCGGCGAGGCCGTGTTCAAGACCGCCACCGGCTGGGGCGATCGGCGCCCAGTGGGCGGGTGATTCACCAACCGAGGCGCTCGTCCTGTAGGGTTTTGCCCGCTTGGGCAGGTAGCTCAGTTGGTACGAGCGATCGCCTGAAAAGTGATAGGTCGGCGGTTCGACCCCGCCCCTGCCCACAAGCACGAAAGGCCCCGACCACGTCCCGGTCGGGGCCTTTCGCGTGCCTGGTCAGCCCGCGGGCTGGGCGTACGCGTTGGCTGTGGCGTTGACCGCCCGGACGTAGGCGTCGGAGTGGTTGTACGCCCGCACCGCAGCACTCCACCCGGACACCGTGCGCAGATCGCCACCTGCGTGGCACAGGTACCGGGCGGCGGCGAGGCTGGCATCGTCGAGGTCGCCGGGGTCCTCATCGCCGTCCCCGTCGCCGTCGGCGCGCCACTGCTCCCACGTCGAGGGCAGGAACTGCATCGGACCCACGGCCCGCTCCCAGGTCGCATCCCCGTGCAGCGCCGTGCCCGCAGCCGTCGCGCGGATCGCCGCCACGTCCCCCTCGCCGTCCAGCGCCGGGCCCACGACAAGGGAGTCCGAGCGCCCATCGACGCCGAGGACCCGGCCACCGATCGTGCCGTGGTGGGACTCGACCCACCCGATGCCTGCGACGGTCGTCCACCCCAACCCGCACTCGCGGGGCACGGCCAGCGCTGCGCGCGCGTACGAACGCACCGCCTGCGGGGGCACCCCGGTGCGCACGGACGCCTGCTCGATCCAGCCTTCCGCTGGCTCGGGCAACCCCGACCCGTTCGACTGCGGAACCGGCGGCGACGCCTCCTGCGCCAGCGACACCGCGCCCGCGGCCTCGGCGGGATCGCCCTGGCTGCGAGCCTCGCCGGTGCCCGACAGGGCAGGGACGAGCAGATAGCCGATGGCACCCACCGCGCCCAGGGTGGCCAGCGCCGCCAGCGTGTCGGCCGCCCTCACGACCCACTCTCCGTGTCGGTCGAGGGGTCCGCGAACGCTGGCGCTGTCGCGTCGTGCCGAAGCCGCGCACTGCAGTGTGTGTCGATGGCGTCCTCCCGGAGCAACTCTGTCACCGCCCGGGCTCCGCACCCCACTCCGGGGGCTCCCCGGACATCGCGGCATCGTCCGGCATCCCGACCAGCGGCGCCTGCGCCTGGGTGGCGACTCCGACGTGGCGTGCCCCCGGCCCGAGCCAGATGCTGCCGGCGTCGGTGGTGAGTACGGCGCGGCCGAGCTGTCGCTCGAAGATCCCGACGGACACCCTCGTCCCCTCGCGCACGACAGCCAGGTCGCCGCGTTGCGGTCGGCGCCGCGGGTCCAGCGTCAGCCGCGTCCCGGCGGGCCAGCCGTACGAGGCCAGTGCGTCGTCACGCAACGTCATCGTCGGCGGCCCCGACGCCTGCCGCGCCGGGGCAACCGGAGCCGATCTGGCCCGTACGGGGGTCACGGCCACGGGCAGCACCTCCTGCCCGCGCAGCCTGGCCGATTCCGAACGCATGTTCGAAGCGTAGCCGCACTCGACCTTTCCGGGGGCACACGTGGGCCAGACGCATCTGAGTACGCCCCTCCATCCACAGGTGGTGCCAAGACACGTGTGCGGGGCCGCAAGGTTGGGCAGGCTGGGGCCATGCCTCGCTATGCCGACCCCACCCGGTGCCCCGATTGCTCGGCGCTGCTCCCGGTGGCGCCCCGCGTGTGCCCCTCCTGCGGCCTTCCGCTCGAGGGCCCCCTCATCAACTCGCTCTTCGCCACGCTGCAGCGGGCCGATGGGTTGCTGGTCGACCTCCGTCGGACCGTCTCGGCCCCCGTGCCCTCCACTCGTCCGGCGCCCTCCGCTCGTCCCGTGCAGGGCGCGGGTGCGCCCATCCCCCCCGCCGCCTCACGCATGGCGCGCCCCCCTGTGCGCAACGTGCCCCCGGTGGATCCGGCCCCGTGGCC
>JAEWOG010000054.1 GCA_023460975.1 Actinomycetes bacterium | reverse complement strand
CGTACGACCCTGCCCACCCCCACCCGCACGGCGGCTGGCCTGCTGGCCGCTGCCCTGGCGAGCGTTGTCCTCGCTGGCTGTGGCTCCGAGGCCCCGGCGGAGCCCGCCGCGGCCGAGCAGGCCTCCGCCATCACGATCGAGGACCCGTGGGTCCGCGCGACCGAGGGGTCCGAGGACACCTCGATGACGGCCGCGTTCATGCTGCTCGACAACGACGGCGAAGAGGCCGTCGAACTCGTGGGCGCCTCCACCGACGTCGCGGGCCGGACCGAACTGCACGAGATGGCCGAGGTGGACGGTGAGATGGTGATGCGGCAGATCGAGGGTGGCCTCACCCTCGAGTCCGGCCGCGGCCAACTGCTGCAGCCGGGTGGCAACCACATCATGCTCATGGAGGTCACCGACGAGCTCAAGGCAGGGGACGAGGTCACCTTCGTGCTCGAGTTCGCCGACGGCTCGACCATCGAGGTCACGGCTCCGGTGAAGCCCTTCACGGAGGAGACCGGGCACTACCACGAGCCCGGAACCCCCGAGAACCACGAGCACTGAGGACCGATGAACACCCCGACTGACGGCCCCCGGCCTCCCGCTGCCACGAGCGTGGGACGCCGCGGGCTGCTCGGCATGGTGGGGTCCGGACTCGCCGGGGCGGGGGTGGGCGCTCTGGGAGGCGTCGCCGCCGCCTCGGCGCTCGGAGAGGAGGCCCCGCCCGTGGTTCGGGCCGGGGCGACCGTGTCCCCGTACGGCCCGCACCAGCCCGGGATCGCGCTGCCAGCCACCGCTGTCACCGAAACCGTGGCCCTCGACCTGCTCCCCGAGGTGGCGCGGCGTCACGACCGCGCGGAGTTGGCGCGACTGATGCGCGTCCTGACCGGCTCGATCGCCTCGCTCACCCAAGGCCGGGGCGCGCCGGGCGACCCCACCCCGTGGTTGGCGTCGGCGGGGGCAGACGTGAGTGTCACGGTGGGGCTGGGGGCGACCTTCTTCGAGGAGGGGTGGGACCTGCCCCGACCTCCCGGCTGGATGCGGGTGCCCGCGATGCGCCACGACGAGCTCGACGAGGCGTGGACGGGCGGAGACCTCGTCTGGGTGGTCGGCGGTCGCGACGGCACCACGGTGGGCCACGTCGTACGCCGCCTCGTCGCCGATGCGGCACCCTTCGCGACAGTGCGGTGGCGCCAGAATGGGACCTGGAACGGGTTCGGGGCCGACGGGGAGGCCGTCACGGGCCGCAACCTGTTCGGGCAGGTCGACGGGTCCGCGAACCCGCAGCCGGGCACGCGCCTGTTCGACACCACGGTGTGGATCGACGGCGGCCCGTGGATGGGCGGCACGACGCTGGTCGTGCGCCGCATCCGCATGGACCTGGCCACGTGGGACTCCCTGACCCGCGACGAGCAGGAGGCCTCGGTGGGCCGCCGGCTCGACGACGGCGCACCGGTGACGGGAGGCGGGGAGTTCGACGACGTCGACCTGAACGCCCGCAAGGACGGCGAGTACGTCGTGGCGCTCGAGTCGCACGTACGACGCTCCCACCCGGCCATGCACGGGCAGAAGCGGATCTTCCGCAAGGGCGGCAACTATGAGGTGCACGGCCCCGAGGGCAGCGAGGCCGGACTCGTGTTCGCCAGCTACCAGGCCAACCTCGGAGCCCAGTTCGTGCCGCTGCAGGTCTCGCTCGACCAAGGTGACCTGTTGAACGAGTGGACCACAGCCATCGGCAGCGCCGAGTTCGCGGTGCTGCCCGGGTTCGAGGAAGGGGAGTGGCTCGGTCAGGGGCTGCTGGCAGACTCCTGACATGGATGCACCACTTCCGCTCGGCGTGCGGTTCCTAAGGGCAGTGACCTCCCGGGCTCCGCTGTTCTCGATCGCCGACATGGATGAGCGCACGCTGGCCCGGGTCCAGGCCACGGACCTTCCGAGCGGGCCGCTGGTGCACGCGCTCCTGGGGCGGCCGCGCCGCGACGTACGGATCCGGCTGTGGAGCTTCGCCGGGCCCGGCGGGCGGATTCCGGTGCGCGTCTACACGCCGCTGGCGCCGTCGCGTCGACCGCGGCCGCTGGTCCTGGGCCTGCACGGCGGTGGCTTCGCGCTGGGCAGCGCCCAGCAGGGGGACTGGTTCAACACGCGCGTTGCGGCGGGCGTGGGCGCCGTCGTGGTGGCCCCGAACTACAGGCTGGCCCCGACGCACCGCTTCCCGGCCGCCGTGGACGACGCGTGGGCCGCCCTGCAGTGGGCGGTGGCCAACGAAGGCGAGTTCAAGGCCGACGCCTCGCGGCTCGCGGTGATGGGCGACAGCGCCGGCGGCACGTTGGCGGCCGTCCTGGCCCTGATGGCCAGGGACGCGGGCGGTCCGAGGATCCGCCACCAGGCGTTGCTCTATCCCGCGGCCGACATGACGGACGCGATGTTGGAGCAAGAGTCAGCGGTGCGCAACACGGCTCCGATCGTGCTCAGCAACGAGGACCTGCGGGTCTTCCGCGACCACTACGTCGCGGCGGGGACCGATCTGACTGACTGGCGGCTCTCACCAGCGCACGCCCGCGACCACGGGGGCCTCCCGCCGGCCACGGTGGTGCTCGCGGGCCGTGATCCGCTGCGGGACAGCGGCGCCTCGTACGCCCACACGCTCGCCGACGCCGGCGTCGAGGTGCGCGTGGAGGAGTTCCACCGCATGCCGCACGGGTTCCTGACGTTCCCGTACCTGTGTCGCGACGCGGTGCCCGCGACCCGGGCGGTGGTGGCCGCGCTCGACGCGGCCCTCAACGGCTGACGACTACTGGGGCATCCCGCTCGGCGTGCACAGTTGGTTGGGGATGCCTGCGGTGTCGTCGGCGATGATGTGCTCGAAGAGTTCCGGGGCGCGCTGGGAGTCCCAGTTGACGGCCAGGTCCGAGATCGGCACCCCGCACGTCATGCCCTTCTCGCCGTCCACACGCGTCATGGCGAAGGCGAAACGGCCCAACGCGACCGGCCCGGTGCCCTCGGAGATGACCACGGACGAGGAACCGGCGTCAGCCAGGCCGACGTACCGCAGCGGGTTGATGATGCTCCACGGGGACAGCGCCTTGCTGCCCACGGCGGAGACCACCTCGCGCTGGCGGCGCGCGCGGTCGATGTCCCCGAGCGCGGACGTCTTGCGGGAGCGGGCATACCCCAGAGCCGTCTTGCCGTCGGCCTCCTGGCAGCCCTTCTTGATGTTCAGGTTGGCGTCGGGGTCCTTCATCGCCTCTTCGGGACAGATCTGGATGCCCCCCACCGCGTCGACGGCCCCGACGAACCCGCCGAATCCGATCTCGACGTAGTGGTCGATGCGGATCCCGGTGGACTGCTCGAGGGTCTTGATGAGCAACTGCGGGCCGCCCCAGGCGTACGCGGCGTTGATCTTGGTGCGGGAGTGGCCCGGGATGTCGACGATCGAGTCGCGGGGAATCGACATGAGCAGGTTGGGGCCGTCACCGGTGTGCAGCAGCATGATCGTGTCCGTACGACGCCCCACCGGGCCGCCGGTGCCCAGTTCCTTGCGTTCGGCCTCGGAGAGCTCGTCGCGGCTGTCGCTGCCGACCAGGAGATAGGTGGTGCCGGGCTGGTCCGCGGGGCGCTCGCCCTCGGGCATGGCATCCACCTTGGCCACGTTGTTCCACGCCCACAGCGGGACAGCGATGAGGAAGATCAGCCACACGGCGATGACGAGCTTGACGACGCGGAAGCCGATGCGGCGGGGCCGGCGTGGCCGCGCGGACGAGGCTGCTCCACGCCCCGGCGGGGGGCCGGAGGGAGGCCTGCCGTCACCGCGCGGCGCCGAGCGGCCCTTCGGCCCTGAGGGGCCCGACGGGGCTGACCGCGGAGTGGGCGCCGGGGCCGCGGGCATGACGCGCGTGTGCTCGGGCTCGCTGGCGCCCGGGCGTGCCGGGCCGGCGTTCGGCCGGGCACCGCCCCCGCGAATCACTTGGGTGGCGTCGTCCGAGGTGCCCTTGCCCTTGGTGCCATAGAGCCAGTCGTACTCGGGGGTGCCCTCCTGAGGAGGTTCGTCGCCGGTGTGCCGCGGTGCCATGCGACGACGCTAGCGCCCCGTGCCTGAGCCCACACACCGAGCGGTGCCCTTCCGGCGCGTCGTCGCACGTGTGACCTCTGAGGCTGGTGATACTGAACGGGCCCCTGATTCCTTCCCCGCAGAGAGGCACCCATGTCGTACGGCACCGCCGACAGCGCGCCGGAAACGCCCGGCTCGGACGTTCCCGGCTCACGCATGTCGACTGCGGAGCGCGCTCAGCGCGTGCGGTTCCGGCGCGCCATCACGCTGATGCTGATGACGCTCGCTGTGCCGGGCTCTGCGCAGTTGGTCGCAGGCAACAAGCGGGTGGGGCGCATCGCGATGCGCATCTGGATGGGACTCATCGTTGCCGCCGTGATCGTGGGCGTCGTGTCGTTGTTCACGATGCGCTTTCCGCTCTGGTTGGGGACCAACATCGGCCTCCTCTCAGTGGCTCGTCTGTTCCTGATCGTGCTCGCGCTGGGGTGGGCGGCCCTGATCGTGGACGCCTGGCGGCTGGGGCAGCCGCTCTCGCTACGGCAGAACCACCGGCTCGCGGTCGTCGGGCTCAACGGGGTGCTGTGCTTCTCCGTCGCCGGGATGCTGCTTTTTGGGGCGCACGTCGTCGGCGTGCAGCGCGACCTCATGCAGACCATGTTCGGCAACGGCGAGGTCAAGGGAGCGCACGCGGGCCGGTTCAACGTCCTGCTCATCGGCGGAGACGCCGGCGCGGGGCGTTGGGGGCTGCGTACGGACTCCATGACGGTGGCCAGCATCGACGCCGAGACTGGGCGCACCGTACTCATCAGCCTGCCCCGCAACATGCAGAACTTCCCCTTCTCCAAGGGGTCGCTCATGGCCAAGCAGTTCCCTGACGGGTTCGACGAGCCAGACCTCTATCTCAACAGCCTCTCGACGTGGGCGGCCGACCACAAGGACGTGTTCAAGGGCGTCGAGAACCCCGGCGTCGAAGCCACGGTCCAGGCGGCCGAGGGGATCACCGGGCTCAGCATCAACTACTGGGCCATGGTCAACCTCGAGGGCTTCAAGTCACTGGTCGACGCGGTCGGCGGAATCACTCTCAACGTCCGCCAGCCGATCCCGGTGGGCCTGCCCCACGAGAAGACCTTCCACTACATCAAGGCGGGCAACCGCGAGTTGACCGGCTTCGAGACGCTGTGGTTCGCCCGCGCCCGTGAGGGCTCTGATGACTACTCCCGCATGGCGCGGCAGAAGTGCGTCATGTCGGCCATGCTGGACCAGGTCAGCCCGCAGGTCATGCTGACCAACTTCCAGGAGATCGCCCAAGCCGGCTCCGAGCTCATCTCCACCAGCGTCCCCGCCAGCGAGGTCGGAAAGTTCGTCGAGCTCGCGCTCAAGGCCAAGGACCAGAAGATCTCCTCGGTCTCCCTGGTGCCGCCGATGATCAACACGGCCGACCCCGACATCGACGTGGTCCACCGGGCTGTCGCCGACGCGATCGCACGCGCTGAGGGCCGCAAGCCTGCGCCCAAGCCGACGCCGAGCGAGACGGCCCAGGCGGCCGCCGAAGGCGGCGCCAGCGAGGCGAGCGCCGAGGCGACCACGGAGACTGCGCCCCCGGCCACCACCCCCGCCGCCCCGGAGAGCGTCACGGGCGGCTCCGTGGGCAGCATGAAGGACGGCTACGCAGCGAACCAGTCCGAGGACGTCGCGGCGGTCTGCTGAGGGCTGTTCTCAGCCTGCCCGCCCGGCGGCGGCGCTGGTTGAGCCCGTCGAAACCAGGCCACGCTGGTTGAGCCTGTCGACACCGGGCCATGCTGGTTGAGCCTGTCGAAACCATCTCCATGGGGTCTCGACAAGCTCGACGGGCGGGGGTCGCTGGTTGAGCTTGTCGAAACCCGGGGGCGTCTCGACGGGCTCGACGGGCGGGGGTCGCTGGTTGAGCGGGGGTCGCTGGTTGAGCTTGTCGAAACTAGGCGCGCCTGTAGCCCCGGGGAGCTGGTCCGGGGCTATGGGTGGGGTGTGTCAGGTGGTGAGGGGTGTGGTTCCGGTGCGGTCGCGTTGGTAGTGGTGTCCGTGGGGGCTGGTCCAGATGAAGATGCCGGCGCCGGGTGGGTGGTCGGGGTCTGGCTGGTAGGTCCAGCTGGTG
>JAEWOG010000053.1 GCA_023460975.1 Actinomycetes bacterium | reverse complement strand
GTCCTGACCGGCGCGACCGTCGGCCGCGTGACGATCGACAAGGGCCGCGCGACGGGCGTCGAGGTCGTCACCAAGAAGGGCAGGGGCACGATCCGGGCGTCGAAGGAGGTGATCCTCGCGGCGGGCGCGTTCGGGTCACCGCACCTGCTGATGCTGTCCGGCGTCGGCCCCGCCGCGCACCTGCGGGAGCACGGCATCGAGGTCCACGCGGACCTGCCCGTCGGCGACAACCTGCACGACCACATGTTCGTGCCGATGACGTACGCGGTCGACAACTCGCCGCACCGCTCGAGTGCTGCCTACTTCGGCATGTCGATCGTGCGCGACGTCGTGAAGCCGGGCAAGACGTTCATGGCGCACTCGGTGTTCGAGTCGGGCGGCTTCGTGGAGACCTCGCTGGCGCGCAACGGTGTGCCGGACCTCCAGTTCTTCGCCATCCCGTGGTCGTACCCGCCCTTCCAGGACGAGCCGGTGCGCCTCAACCCCGACAAGCGTCCGTCGCTGTCGGTCTTCTCCACGATGGTCCAGCCGTTCTCGCGCGGGACGCTGCGGCTGGCGAGCGCCGACCCGTTCGCGGGCCCGGTCATCGACCCGCAGCTGCTCTCCGACGGCCGCGACCTGCAGGTCCTCATGGAGGGTCTGGAGATGCTGCGCGCGGTCATGTCGGACCCGAGCATGAAGGGCCACGTCCACGAGGAGTACGAGCCGGGCGCCCAGGTCACCGGCGACGCGCTGAAGGCGGAGGCGATCAAGCGCGCCACCACGGTCTACCACCCCGTCGGCACCTGCCGGATGGGCTCGGACGAGCGTGCTGTCGTCGACCCGCAGCTGCGCGTGCGCGGCATCGAGGGTCTGCGCGTCGCCGACGCGTCGATCATGCCGTCGATCATCACGGGCAACACGAACGCCCCGTCGATGATGATCGGCGACAAGGCCGGCGACCTGATCCTGGGCTCCTGACCCGCCCGGTGGTCCAGACCACCGCCCCCCTCGTCATGTAAAGCGGGGTTATCCGTACTGACACACCGCTATAGCGGCGCACCAGTACCGATAACCCCGCTTTACTTGCGGCCGGTCGAGGTGGTCTGGACCACCGGGGAGGAGCGTACGTCAGGCGACCTGGAGCGATCGCTTCGACAGCCCCATCCAGAAGCCGTCGATGACCTGGATTCCCGGCTCGTCGGGGGTCGTCGCGGCGCCCAAGGTGACGAACAGCGGCGTGTAGTGCTCCACCGTCGGGTGTGCGTACGGCATCCCCGGCGCGGCGGCCTTGTAGTTCGCCAGCGCATCCACGTCGCCGCGAGCGAGCGCCTCGCCGGCCCACGCATCGAAGTCCGTGGACCAGCCCGGCGCCTGCGCGTCGATGCGCCACTCCTTGAGGAACGGCAGTCCGTGGGTCATGAACCCCGAGCCGATGATCAGGACGCCCTCGTCGCGCAGTGGGCGGAGGCGCTCACCGAGCTTCATGAGCCGTACGGGGTCCTGGGTCGGCAGCGACATCTGCAGGACCGGGATGTCGGCCTTCGGGTACATGATCTTGAGCGGAACCCACGCGCCGTGGTCGAGGCCGCGCTCGGTGTGCTGGTGGACGGGCTCGTTGTCCGGCATCATCGCCGCGATCCGGGCGGCGAGCGCGGAGCTGTCGGGCGTCTCGTACGTCATCTGGTAGTACTTCGGCGCGAACCCGCCGAAGTCATAGACCAGTGGCGCGAAGTTGCCCGACAGGCTGACGGGCGCCGACTCCCAGTGGGCGCTGACGATGAGGATCGCCTTCGGGCGAGGCAGGTCGGACGCCCATGCCGCCAACTGGCCGGACCAGATCGGGTCGTCCAGCAGCGGCGGGGCGCCGTGGCCGATGTACAGGGCGGGCATCCGTGCGTTCATGTCCAGCACAATAGTTCAAAGTCGAACTTTATTCCCCGGGCGGACGGCGGCGAGATTCCTCGAAGATTTCTTTCCGGGGGTGCATCCGTACGGGGGACTCGGGCGGAGAAGGGGGCAACGGCGCACCACCGTGGTGCCCCCTTCGAGAGGAAGTTTTGCCATGAAGCGACTCACCGGATCCCTCGCCGCCCTTGCGATCGCCGCGACCGGGCTCGGCACCGCTGCCCCCGCCCAGGCGCAGGCCTCGGACGCCACGAGCCTGGTGACGGTGCTGACCTCCGACGGCAACCGGTTCGACAAGAACTCCAAGGACTTCGACATCGTGACCGAGGCGGCGCTGGCCATCGTCGAGGCGAACCCCGACTCCGCCGTCGCCGCCCTCGCCGACGCCGACGCCCGCCTGACTGCGTTCGTGCCGACCGACCAGGCCTTCCGGAAGCTCGCCAAGGACCTGACCGGCAAGAGCATCCGCAGCGAGAAGAAGGTCTTCACGACGCTCGTCGAGGCGGCGGGAGTGGACACGATCGAGCAGGTGCTCCTGTACCACGTCGTCCCCGGCGCCACGCTGCGCAGCGGCAAGGTCCTCGCGTCCGACGGGGCGGCGCTCAAGACCGCTCAGGGCGCCAAGGTCAAGGTCAAGGTCGCTGGCGGCAAGACGCCGAAGATCACCCTGGTCGACCGCGACAAGGACGCCCCGGACGCCACCGTGGTGCTGAGCGCGATCGACCTCAACAAGCCCAACAAGCAGATCGCGCACGGCATCGACCGGGTGCTGCGGCCGATCGACCTGTGACGGGCCGCGGGTGCGTTGAACGCCCGCTCCACCGCGAGCGCGGCCCGGTCCTCGCCGGGCCGCGCTCGCCGGTTCAGGACGGCCTGTACGGTGTCGCCGTGACCACGCTGTCCGGCGAGCAGAGCGCCGTCCTCGACCTCGCCGCGCGCCTGCGCGGCGGCGACGAAGGCGCCCTTGCCGAGATCTTTCGACGCTGGTCGCCGCTGGTGCACTCGATCGCGCTCAAGGCCCTCGGTGCCCACCACGACGCCGAGGACGTGACCCAGAGGGTGTTCGTCTCGGCCTGGTCCAGCCGGCACACCCTGACCCCCAGCGAGCACGCCCTCCCGGCGTGGCTGGTGGGGATCGCGCGGCACCGGATCGCCGACCGGCTCGCCGAGCGGGCCCGCGATGCCCGCAAGGTGGCCGCCCTGGCGGCGCACGAGGGCGCGGCGACCGACGCCGGACTCGGAGGCGCCTCCGGCGGCGATGACTCCGCCGACGTCGTCGACCGATTGGTCGTCGCCCAACATCTCGACGACCTCGGCGAGCCCCGCCGTACGATCCTGCGGCTCGCCTTCGCCGCCGACCTGACGCACCCGCAGATCGCGGAGCGGACCGGACTCCCCCTGGGGACCGTCAAGAGTCATGTGCGTCGGGGCCTGCTGGAACTTCGCCGTGCCCTCGAGGAGGTGGCCCGTGAATCCCGATGAGACCCTGCGCCATCCCACCGAGGAGACGTTCGCCGACCTGGCCCTGGGCGAGGAGGTCGGCGCCGATGTGACCGACCACCTCACGGCCTGCGTCGCGTGTGCCACCGAGGTCGCGGAGCTGCGGCGGGTGCTGACCCTGGCCCGCGGCTCGGGCGACGTCGAACTCGTCGCGCCCCCGGCCGGCATGTGGGAGTCGGTGGCCCGCGAGGCCGACCTCGCCTCCGCCGTAACGGACGTACCCCGGGCCGAGCCCGCAGTCGACGTGGAGCGTGTCGCCGAGCAGCCCCCGGCGGAGGTCGTACGGCTTCCCCGCCGCGGGGTCCCCGCGTGGCTGGCCGCGACCGCTGCCGCCGTTGCGCTCGTCGCGGGCGTCGGCCTCGGCGCCCTGGCATTCGACGACCCTCAGGACGCGCCGCCGGCTCCGACGGTGCTGAGCTCGGCCGCCCTCGCGACGCTCGACGCGTCGGCGCAGGGACGCGGCACCGCCGAGGTCCGCCGCGAGGACGATCGGGTGGTGCTCCACGTGGCCGCGACCGACCTCGACGGCCCCGAAGGCATCCGCGAGGTCTGGCTGATCAACACCGACGGCACCCGGATGGTCTCCCTGGGCCTGTTGTCGAGCGGCGAGTCGGGCGACTTCGAGTTCCCCGAGCGGCTCCTCGATCAGGGATACCTCATCGTCGACATCTCCTCCGAGCCCGACGACGGCAACCCCACGCACTCGGGGACCAGCCTCGCGCGGGGCACGCTCGAGGCCTGACGTCAGTCGGGGATCCGCCAGTCCACCGGCTCCGCGCCCTGCTCGACGAGCAGGGCGTTGGCCCGGCTGAACGGCCGGGAGCCGAAGAATCCCCGCGAGGCCGAGAGCGGTGAGGGGTGGGCGGACTCGATCCGTGGCATGGCTCCCAGCATCGGCGCCAGCCCCTGGGCATCGCGGCCCCACAGGATCGCCACGCACGGGCCGCCGCGGTGCACGAGCGCCTCGATCGCGCACGTCGTGACTTCCTCCCACCCCTGGCGGCGGTGGGACCCCGCCTCGCCGGGCCGTACGGTCAGCACGCGGTTGAGGAGCATCACCCCCTGGTCGGACCACGGGGTCAGGTCGCCGTGCGCGGCGGGCGGGATGTCGAGGTCGGCCTGCCGTTCGGCGTAGATGTTGACCAGCGACCGCGGCAGCGGGCGCACCTGGGGTGCGACCGCGAAGGACAGGCCGATCGCATGCCCGGGCGTGGGGTAGGGGTCTTGCCCCACGATCAGGACCCGGACGTCGGCGAGTGGGCGCTCGAAGGCGCGCAGCACCGCGTCACCAGCGGGCAGGTAGGAGCGTCCCGCCGCGAGCTCGGCGCGCAGGAAGTCGCCCATGCGCGCGATCGTTTCGGCGACGGGCGCCAGCGCATCGGCCCAGTCGCCGGCCACGAGCCCGCGCTCGACGAGGTGCTCCAGCGAGGTCATCGCACCGGCCGCTGCAGCCGGTCGAGGAACTCGATCATCAGCGCCTCCCGCATCGCCGGGGTGGCGACGTCCAGCATCGCGTTGATCTCGGCCATGCGAGTGGGCAGGGCGAGGCCCCCCTCGGCGTCGGAGCCCACCAGCCCCGAGGCAGCGAGCAGGCCGTCGAACTCGTCCGGGGACAGGGTGGTCGGGTCGAGCGCACCGATGAATTCCACCAGGGTCTCGTCGAGCTGCACCGGGCCCGCGCGGCGGGCGGCGGCCACGGCCACGGCGAAGGCGTCCTCGAACTCCTCCAGATGGTCCATCGTGGCGGGGCTGACGGACAGATGGATCGTCGCGGGGTCCTCGCCGAAGCGCATCTGCGGCTGGACGTACCAGCCCCGCTCGGCCATCTCGTCGGTGATCGTGAACGGATCGCAGCTCTCGTCGGTGGCGACCGCGACCAGTGTCGAGTCGGGCAGCGCCACGACTTGGACGCCCTCGGTCGCGGCCACGATGTCCACGATCGACTCGACGGCGCTGAAGGCGCGATCGGCGAGACGCTCGTATCCCTCGTCGCCGATGGCGCGCACCACGGCCCATGCCCCGGCGACCGGGCCACCGGAACGGGTCGACTGGGTGGTCGAGTTCAGCATCGTGTAGCCCGGCCACGTCGCCGACGCGAAGTACTGCGGTCGCCTCAGCGCAGAGTCGCGGTGCAGCAGGAGCGAGGTCCCCTTGGGGGCGTAGGCGTACTTGTGGGTGTCGAGCGAGATCGAGGTGACCCCTTCGAGGCTGAAGTCCCAGGGGCGCACCTGACGTCCGGCGCGCGCCGCGTACGGCAGCACCCACCCGCCGATGCACGCATCGACGTGGCACCGCACGCCGCGCTCGGCCGCGGCCGCCGCGATCTCGGCGACGGGATCGATGACACCGTGCGCGTACGAGGGGGCGCTGACGGCGACCAGCACCGTGTCGTCGTCGATCGCGGCCGTCATGGCGGCCACGTCGGCGCGGTGGTCACCGCCGACGGGCACCACGACGGCCTCGACTCCGAAGTAGTGCGCGGCCTTGTGGAAGGCGGCGTGGATCGTGGCCGGTACGACCATCCGCGGGCGCGCCAGGTCCGGGCGGGAGTCGCGGGCGCCCTGGACGGCGAGCAGGATCGACTCGGTGCCGCCGGAGGTGACGGTGCCCACCGCGCTGTCGGGGGCCTGGGTGATCCTGCATGCCCACCCGACGAGTTCGTTCTCCATCTGCAGCAGGGAGGGGAAGGCGGTCGGGTCGAGTCCGTTGGACCCGGCGTACGCCGCCACGGCGTCCCGCCCCAACCTGTCGACGTCGGCCATGCCGCCGTCGTAGACGTAGGCCAGGGTCCGTCCGCCGTGCACCGGCAGGTCGTGGGACTGCATGGCCCGCAGTTGGGCGAGCAGATCGCTGTAGGTCATCGGGCAACCTCCGTGGTCGTGGCGGCGGCGACCTCGGTCGCGTCGAGGCGGTAGGAGCGGAGCCAGAACAGGCTGGCGAGGACGAGGACGGCGGGCAGGATGGAGAAGCCCATGGTGATGGCGCTCAGCGCGGAGTCGGGCTGCGTCACCGCTTCGCCGCTGCTGGAGACGTACCCGCCGAAGGCGAGCACGAGGGCGTAGACGGCGGGGCCGAGTGCGAGGCCGAAGGTCTCCCCGGCCGTCCACACGCCGGTGTAGACGCCGGTGCGGTTCTCGCCGCTGCGGGCGGAGTCCACGGCGGCGGCGTCCGGCAGCATCGCCATGGGGAAGACCTGGCACCCGGCATAGCCGACGCCGACCAGAGCCGTGGCCGCGAAGACGACCCAGTCCGGGCTCACCTGGGCGAGGCTGGCCAGGAGGGCGCCGGTGGCGAGGACGAGCGAGGAGATCAGATATCCCTGCTTCTTGCCGATCCGTGTGCCCAGCGCGGCCCAGGCGGGCGTGAGGACCAGCGCCGGTCCCACGAAACACACGAACAGGATCGTGGCGGCCCCCGAGCGGCCCAGGACTTCGCCGGCGAGGTAGTCCACGCCCGCGAGCATGCATCCGGTCGCCAGCGCCTGCACGATGAAGGTGGTCAGCAGCACCCGGAAGTCGCGGGCGCCGGCGACGATCGTGAGCTGTTCGCGCAGGGACCCGCCTCCGGCAGCCACCGCCCCGATCGGCGCCCTGGCCGTGCCGAGGTAGGCGAGCACGACACCCAGCAGGATCACCAGGGCCATCGCGACCCCCATGATCCGGTAGCCGTCGCGACCCTCGTACGCGTCGCGGATCATCGGCGCGCTCGCCCCGGCGGCCATGATCGTGAGCGCCAGGATGGCGACCCGGGCAGTCATCAGCCGGGTGCGCTCGTCGTACGAGGTCGTGATCTCGGCGGGCATCGCGACGTAGGGGACCTGGAAGAAGGCGTACGCGCTGGCGGCGAGCAGGAAGAAGAGGAGCACCCAGCCGGCCTCGAGGCCGCGGTTGCCGAGGTCGGGCACGGCGAAGATCAGCGCGAAGGCGCCCGCCAGCATGATGCCGGCCTTGATCATCCAGGGGCGGCGGGGCCCGGCGGGGTGGACCGTGCGGTCGGAGATGCGTCCTGCGACGGGGTTGAGCAGGACGTCCCAGAACTTCGGGAGGAACACGATGACGCCGGCCCACAGGGCGGCGATCCCGAGCTGGTCGGTGAGGAAGGGCAGCAGCATCAGGCCGGGCACGGTGCCGAAGGCGCCCGTGGCGACGGAGCCCGACCCGTAGCCGAGGCGTACGGAGCGGGGCAGGCGGCCGGGCGCGGTTTCTGGCATGCACGGAGGCTATCGAGAAGTTGCCCGGGTTGTGGCCCACCTCACGCGCGGACGAGGCTCCGGCCGGGATCGCGCCGCGTGGGCGCGACCCCGGCCGACCCCCTCAGATGCCGCAGCTGGAGGCGCTCCAGAAGCGGCGGTTGGCGATGTCGATGTGGGCGTGGTCGTTGTGGCCCGGGTAGCCGGGTCCGAGGATGGTGCCGAAGCTCGAGTAGCGCGCGGCGGACGCGATCTGGCAGAAGGACGGGGATCCGGCATACCCGACGAGGTCGAGCGCCATCCCGTAGGTGTGGTAGCCAGAGCCGGAGCCGCCGACCTGCCGGTCACACGACGTCGAGCGGAACCCGGACGTCACGCGCAGCGGCTTGTTGCCCAGCCGCTGCCGGACAGCTTCGGCGCGCCACATGGCGCGGCGCAGGTTCTCCTTGACCTGCGATGCGCTCACGGTGCCACCGGAATAGCCGCCCACGCCGCAGCCGCCGTCGACCTCCGCCCAGTCGAAGTGCGCGGTCGAGCAGTCGTCGTCCTGCAACGCATAGATCGCGGCCATCGTCTGCGGCCCGGCGAGCCCGTCGACGGTGAGGCCGTGAGCGGACTGGAAGTTGCGCACCGCGGTGGTCGTGGCGGGGCCGTACGACCCGTCGATGGCGAGCATCGTGCCGTAGCCGGCCCACCCGGCCACGCGGATCTGGAGTTGGGAGACGTCGCTCCCGGTGGCGCCGGGCGCAAGGCTGCGGCTCCACGTGTAGCACCCGTCGGCGTTGGCAGGGGGAGCGCCGAGGGTGGTGATGGCGAACAAGGACGCGCAGAGCATCGTCAGCGCCGCGAGTGCGGACTTCGTACGACGACCGGCTGATCGATTCGTGGCAGGGTGCATCGGTGTTACTCCTGTTCCCGAGATGGAGCGGACTGGTCCAGACAACCGGTCGGCTCGGGTACGGGTCAAGGGGTGCGAATCAGTCAGCAGGTGGCACCTTGCGGGCGGCCAGGTTGCGCGAGGACGCCGAGGAGTGACGCCGGCGCCGGTTGGTGCCGATGCTGCGCTCGGGATCAGAAGGTCCGGCCGCGGCCGGGGCGCCTGGGCTGGCCTGGCGCCGTACCCAGTCCACGAGCAGCGGCCAGGTCTGCGTCCGCGCCGCTCGTCCCGTGAGCATGCCGAGGTGACCGCCGGGGACGACCTCGAAGGCCACCTCGGGTGAGCCGCTCAACAGGTCGACGACCGGATGCACCGCCGCCACCGGGGCGATCCCGTCCGTCGTGCCCGCCAAGGCCAGGACGGGCACCCGTACGTCGGCCAGCGTGACCGCCTTGCCGCCGAGGTCGAGGGATCCGTCGGCGAGCGCGTTGCCCTTCACCATGCGATGGAACAGCTGTCCGAAGGAGCGACCCGGATACGCGTGCATGGACGACATGAACCTCTCGACGGCCTCGAGCTGGGCGAGCAGGTCCTTGTCGTCGAGGTTGGCGGCCATGACCAGGGGCTTGGTCAGGAGCTTGTGGACCGACGCCGCGGCGAACCCCCAGCCGACGACGGGCACGGGGATGCCGCCCATCGCCTGGTAGCCGCGCGTGACCAGCGCGCCCACCGGCGCAAGATTGAGCAGCGGCCGCATGGGCGCGATCAGCGGGACCTTGCTCACGTCGACCGGCGAGCCGAAGGCGACGACCGAGGCGAGGGGCAGGTCGGGGGAGTCCGCCGCAGCCAGGAGGGCGAAGATCCCGCCCAGGCTCCACCCGACGAGGTGAACCGGGCGACCCGTGCGCTCGTGCACGGCGCGCACCGCGCTGGGCACGACCTCGCGCACCCAGTGCTCCATCCCGAGCGTGCGGTTGGCGTAGGAGACCTGGCCGTACTCGACCAGATAGGTCGGCACGCCGGCATCGACGAGGTGCTCCACGAGCGAGCAGCCGCGGCGCAGGTCGAAGCACAGCGCCGGCGCGGCCAGCGGCGGGACCAGCAGCACCGGGTCGCCCTCGGGCGAGGCGAGTGTCGCGGTGTGTGTCGAGGTGTGTGTGGTGGGGGCCGCCGCGGGGGCGTACTCGAAGACCTCGCGCAGTTCGCCGGACTCGATGAGCGTGCGCGGCATGGTGCGCAGGTCGGCCACCGAACCGTAGAGCACCTTGTGCGCCACGTTGCCGGCGGCGGTCACCACCTGGCCGGGGGTGGGGATGAGGTCCATGCCGACACGCTACGACCTTCCGCACAGCGCTCGCGCGGGGACGATCCAAGGAGTAGACAAGGCCCCATGTGGTGGAAGGTGGCGGCAGGCCTGGGCGCCGGACTGGTGGCGTACGACCTCACGCAGAAGAAGCACGCGATCCTGCGCAACTATCCCGTCATCGGGCACGGGCGGTTCCTGCTGGAGATGATCGGCCCCGAGTTGCGCCAGTACATCGTCACCGGCAACGACCAGGAGCGGCCGTTCAGCCGCGACCAACGGCGCTGGGTCTACTCGTCGGCCAAGCTGGAGAACAACTACTTCGGCTTCGGCACCGACAACGACATGGAGAACCGCGTCGGCTACCCCATCGTCAAGCAACGCACCTTCGCCGTGGGGGAGAGCCCCCGTACGGTCGAGCCGACCGACGACCACCCGATCCCGAGCCGCAAGGTGATCGGCGAGGCGCGGGGGCGTACGCACGCCTTCCGGCCGGCCTCGGTCGTCAACCTGTCGGGCATGAGCTTCGGGTCGTTGTCGGGGCCGGCCATCGAGGCGCTCAACGAGGGCGCCAAGGTCGCGGGCTGCCTGCACAACACGGGGGAGGGCGCGCTCTCTGCCCACCACCGACGCGGAGGTGATCTGGTCTTCCAGATCGGTACGGCCTACTTCGGCTGCCGTGACTCCCGAGGCCGTTTCGACATCGGTCGGCTCAAGGATCTGGTTGCCTCGGCCCCGGTCAAGATGATCGAGATCAAGCTCTCCCAGGGCGCCAAGCCGGGGTTGGGCGGCATGCTGCCCGGCGCGAAGGTGACACCGGAGATTGCCGAGATCCGCGGCATCGAGGTCGGCAAGGACTGCATGTCCCCCTCCCGGCACACCGAGTTCGGCGATGTTGACTCGATGCTCGACTTCGTCGAGCTCGTGGCCGCTGAGACCGGCCTGCCGGTGGGCATCAAGTCCGCGGTGGGGGACCTGGGCTTCTGGGACGAGCTGGCCGCGACGATGACGGCGGACCGGATGGTCGACTTCGTCACGATCGACGGCGGTGAGGGCGGCACGGGGGCCGCCCCGCTCGTCTTCGCCGACGCGGTGGCCTACCCGTTCCGCATCGGATTCAGCGAGGTCCACAAGCGGCTGTCGGGCGCTGGGTTCGGCGACGACATCACCTTCATCGGGGCCGGCAAACTCGGCCTGCCCGAGAACGCCCTGGTGGCGTTCGCGCTGGGCGTCGACATGGTCAACGTGGCCCGCGAGGCGATGCTCGCCATCGGTTGCATCCAGGCGCAGAAGTGCCACACCGGGCACTGCCCCACAGGCGTCGCCACCCAACAGCCGTGGCTCGCGCGAGGCCTCGACCCCGCGTCCAAGGCGACCCGGCTGGCCAACTACGTGGTGACGCTTCGTCGCGACCTCGAACACGTGGCCCAGGCCGTCGGGGTGGACCATCCCGGCCAGATCACCGTCGACGACATCGATCTGGTCGACGGGTTGTCCTCGCGGCGCAGCCTGCGTGAGGTGTACGGCTACTGAGGCCCCTCGGGCCCCAGTGCTTGCGGCCCCAGTGCTTGCGGCCCCAGTGCTTGCGACCTCAGTGCTTGCGGGCTGGGCGCAGCGGCTTGAGGTGCTCCCCGGGGCCGTGGTCGAGCTCGGCGAGGAAGTTGGTCGCCCACCCGGACACGTCGTGGTCCATGACCGTCCGGCGCATGGCGCGCATGCGGCGGCCCAACTCCTTCGGGTCGGCCTGGTCGGCCTCGATGAGCGCCGCCTTCATCCCGTTGATGTCGTACGGATTGACCAGGTAGGCCTGCCGCAGCTCCTCCGCGGCACCGGCGAACTCCGAGAGCACGAGGGCCCCGTCCTCGGCGTAGCGGCAGGCGACGTACTCCTTGGCGACGAGGTTCATGCCGTCGCGGTACGGGGTCACCACCATGACGTCCGCGGCGCGGTACAGGGCCGCCATCTCCTCGCGGGGGTAGGAGGAGTGGAGGTAGGAGATGAGCGGGTTGCCGATGGTGCCGAGGTCGCCGTTGAGGCGGCCCACCAGCCGGTCGACCTCGTCGCGCATGCGCTTGTACTCGCCCACTCGCTCGCGCGAGGGCGTGGCGACCTGCACGAACAGGGCGTTGTCGACCTGCAGCTGCCCGTCGGCGACGAGCTCGCCGAAGGCGCGCAGGCGCGGGTAGATGCCCTTGGTGTAGTCGAGGCGGTCCACGCCGAGGAAGATCTTGCGACCACCGACGGCAGCCTTGATCTCGTCGGCGCGGCGCTCGACCAGCTCCGAGCGGGCAAGCGACTCATAGCCCGCGGTGTCGATCGAGATCGGGAAGGCGGCGGCGCGGACCGTACGGCCATCGGGCAGATAGATCGTGTCGCGGTGCGTCTTGTTGCCCACGCGGGTGCGCACGAGGCGCACGAAGTTGCCGGACGCGCCGGCGAGCTGGAACCCGATGAGGTCGGCGCCCAGCAGGCCCTCGAGGATCTGGCGGCGCCACGGCAGCTGGCTGAACAACTCGCCGGGCGGGAAGGGGATGTGCAGGTAGAAGCCGATCGTCAGGTCCGGGCGCAGCTCGCGCAGCATCTGCGGGACGAGCTGGAGCTGGTAGTCGTGGACCCACACGGTGGCGCCCTCGGCGGCCTGGTCGGCGGTGCGCTCAGCGAAGCGGCGGTTGACCGCGACGTAGGAGTCCCACCACTCGCGGTGGAACTCAGGCTTGGCGACGACGTCGTGGTAGAGCGGCCACAGCGTGCCGTTGCAGAACCCCTCGTAGAACTCCTCGACTTCGAGCGAACTCATGGGCACGGGCACGAGCCGTACGCCGTCGTGGTCGAAGGGCTCGAGGTCCTCGTCGGGGGAGCCGGGCCACCCGACCCAGGCGCCGCCGCCGGCCTGCATGACCGGCTCCATGGCACTGACCAGTCCGCCGGGGGAACGGCGCCAGCCGACCTCTCCGTCGGGCAGGACGATGCGGTCGACAGGGAGCCTGTTGGCGACGATGACGAGGTCCGCGCTCACGGTGCCACCCTATGAGAGTTCGGCAACCCGTGTGGGCGGTGTCTGGAGGGTGGGTGTCGGGCTGGCCCGACATCAGGTGTCGGGCTGGCAGGATCGTGCCCGCGCCGCGGCGCGCCGAGCATGGAGGCATGACCACTCACACCGTGCCGATCACCCGACAGGATCCCCAGGAGAGGGAGGTGAGCCCTGTGGCGAGGAGCCCGTGGCGTCGCGTCCTGCCGGACACGGCGTACGCCCTGGCGTCCTTCCCGCTCTCCCTGGTCGCCTTCGTCGTGGGCGTGTGTGGGTTCGCCCTGGGCGTGTCGACCCTGATCATCTGGATCGGCCTGCCGATTCTGGTGGGCACCGTGATGGCGACCCGCGGGTTCGCCGTCCTCGAGCGGGCGCGGGTGCGCTCCTCCCAGGGTGGCGAGGTGGCTGCGCCGGTCTACCTGGCGGCGGAGCCCGGCGCGAGCCGGGTGCGGCGGGCGTTGACGCCGCTGCGTGACGTGCAGTCCTGGCTCGATCTCCTGTGGAGCGGTACGGGTCTGGTCACCGGCACGCTCGCCTTCTCGATCGTGCTGAGCTGGTGGGCGGCGGCGCTGGGCGGTCTGACGTACTGGTACTGGCAGCGCTGGATCCCGGACGCCGACAACACGCTGGCCGAGGTGCTCGGGATGGGGTCGGGGCGCGGCCCGGAGATCCTGCTGAACAGCATCTTCGGCGTGGTGGCGGTCCTCACGCTGCCGTGGGCGACGAGGTTCGCCGCGTGGGTGCATTCCTCGCTGGCCCGGGCGCTGCTCGACTCGCGCGCCGAGTTGCAGGCCGAGGTGCGTCGCGCGGTGGGGGCCCGTCGGGCGGCGCAGGTGGCGGAGGTCGACGCGTTGCGGCGTCTCGAGCGCGACATCCACGACGGCCCGCAGCAGCGACTCGTACGGCTCTCGATGGACCTGGGCCGGGCACGGCGCCACATTGACTCCGACCCCGCCCGTGCCGGCGAGATCATCGACGCCGCCCTCATCCAGGCGCGCGAGACGGTCGAGGAGTTGCGGTCGTTGTCGCGCGGCATCGCCCCGCCGCTGCTGGTCGACCGGGGGCTGGCGGCGGCGCTCGCGGAGGTCGCCGCGCGGCACACCAGCGACGTGGCCCTGCGCGTCGAGGTGCCTCACGACCTCTCGGCGACCGTGGAGACGACCATCTACTACGTCGTGTGCGAGTGCTTGACCAACGTGGCCAAGCACGCCCAGGCCACGACGGTCGGCGTGGACGTGGTGACCTCGGGCGACGGCGAGCGCATCGAGGTGAGCGTGCGCGATGACGGCGTGGGCGGCGCGGACCTCGCGAAGGGGCAAGGCCTTGCCGGACTCGCGACGCGCCTCGAAGCAGTCGGGGGAACCCTGGCGGTGACCTCGCCGCCCGCAGGGCCCACGGTGGTCCGGGCTGAGGTCGGGCTGTCCGCCTGATCGCTGCCCACTCGTACGGACGTGTCGACCGCGCGTGTCCCATGCATGCTTGTCCCATGCGCGTGGTGATCGCCGACGACTCAGTCCTGCTGCGGGAGGGCCTGGCCCTGCTGGTGGGCGAGGCCGGTCACGAGGTGGTGGCCGCTGTCGGGGACGGGCCGGCCTTCGTGGCGGCGATGGCCGATCACCGGCCGGACCTGGGGATCGTGGACGTACGCATGCCGCCGAGCCACACCGACGAGGGGTTGCGGGCGGCGGTGCAGGTGCGGGCCGCGAACCCGGCCGCCCGGATCATGGTGCTGAGCCAGTACGTGGAGGTCTCCTACGCCGACGACCTGCTCGCCGACGGGGGTGGCGGGGTGGGTTACCTCCTCAAGGACCGGGTGAGCGACGTCGAGGAGTTCGTGGGCGCGCTGGCCTCGGTGGCCGCGGGCGGAACGGCGCTGGATCCATTGGTCGTACGGCAGCTCATGGGCCGGCGCAAGGACCCCGTGGCGCTGCTGACGCCGCGCGAGCACGAGGTGATGGCGCTCATGGCTCAGGGCCGCTCGAACGCGGCCATCGCGGAGGCCCTGGTGGTCTCGGGCGCGGCGGTCGAGAAGCACACCCAGCGCATCTTCGCGAAGCTCGGACTGCACGGCGACGCGGCCGACCATCGCCGAGTGCTGGCAGTGGTCCAGTACCTGCGGAGTGGTCGAGCCGGATGAGTCAAGGCCGACTCGCCGTTTGAATGACACCGTTGTCGTTCGTCCCCTAGACTGTCCACGGTCAGCAACACATCCACCCGGGGAGAGTCGACATGGACGCCGCCAACGCTGTGGGAGCACAGGCTGAGTCCGCGTCCGGCCTCAGTGAGCGTGACTCCGAGATCCTCGAGTTCGAGCGTCACTGGTGGAAGTACGCCGGCGCCAAGGAGCAGGCGATCCGCGAGAAGTTCGACATGTCCTCGACTCGCTACTACCAGGTGCTCAACGCGTTGATCGACCGCTCCGACGCACTCGAGGCCGACCCGTTGCTGGTTCGTCGCCTCCGTCGCCTGCGCGCCTCCCGCCAGCGACAGCGTTCGGCGCGCAGACTGGGCTTCGACATCTGACCCAGCCGTACGAACGGACCACTCATGGCCTCTTCCCCCCTGCCTTCCCCCAGGACCGGCCACGCGCTCACCCGCGCTCGTGACGAGCGCGGCGTCGCCTTTCCTTCTCCCGTCGTGATGCTCAGCGTCGTGGCCGTCGCCATGGCGTCGGTGGCGTTCATCGCGACCCGTGACACCCAACCGACCGAGCGCCGCATCGACACCGCGGCCATCGCCAGCGGTCCCACCGTCGAGGAGTCGGCGACTCCCGAGCCCGCGCCCACGCCGGCGCAGCCCAAGCCGGTGCAGCGCGGCAAGGTCTATGTCGAGGTCTACAACAACTCCGGGATCCGGGGGTTGGCTGCGACCACCGCGCAGAAGGCCACCGGGGTCGGCTGGGCCGTCGTCGGCGAGGACAACTGGTACGGCAGCATCCCCGCCACCACCGTCTACCACCCGCCGCGCCTCGCGCGTGCCGCGAAGCAGTTGGCGCTCGATCTGGGCATCAAGCGCACGGCCGTGGCCGTGGAGCCGATGAAGATGGACCGGCTCACCGTCATCTTGACTGCCGACGCCGGCTGAGACGTTTCCCACCCGCCGTGCGCCTCCGTGCTTGGGCACCGATCGCTCGCGCGTGACAGGGTGAGGTCATGGAGTTCACCTCGCCCGCTGCGCGTGAGCACTACCGCAGCGTCGTCGCGGCGGCGTCGGCCACGGTCGTGGGCCTGGACTTCGACGGCGTCCTGTCGCCCATCGTCGAGGACCCGACGGCGGCTGCGATCCACCCCGACGCCCCGGACGTCCTGGTCGCGCTGGCGCGGGGGGTCCGAGCGGTCGCCGTGGTCACCGGGCGGCCTGCCCGCCAGGTGCTGGCGTTGGGAGATCTCGACGAGGTGGGGCGCCGGATGGCGCTCCAGGAGCGCGAGCTCTTCGTCTTCGGCCAGTACGGCAACGAGCGGTGGTCGTCGACTGATCGACGCGTGATCTCGCCGCGCCCGCCGGCAGGGTTGGCGTCGTTCGAGCGCGAACTCCCGGCCTTGCTGCGCTCGGTGGAACTGGGCGGCACCTTCATCGAGGAGAAGGGCCTGGCGGTGGCCCTGCACACCCGGCGGCTGGACGACCCGGCGCAGGCCTTCCACCGCCTGCTGCGTCCCGTGGAGGAGTTGGCCGTACGGCACGGCCTCACCCTCGAGCCGGGCCGCAACGTCATCGAGGTGCGCGCCCCGGGCGTGCACAAGGGGGACGCCGTACGCACCCTCGTGGCCGAACAGGACGCCGGGGGGATCGTGTTCGCTGGGGACGACTTGGGAGACGTCGAGGCCTTCCAGGCGGTGCTGCGCATGCGTGAGGGCGGCCTTCCTGCGCTGCTGGTGTGCTCGGCCTCGGACGAGCAGAACGCGCTGGTCGATCTCGCGGACGTGGTCGTACCCGGCCCCGCGGGCGTGCTCGACCTCCTGCGCACCCTGACCGACGACGTCGCCGCTCACTGAGGTCATCCGCTCTCAGAGTGCCCCTCTGGCCTGTCCGTGGCGCGCTGCTCCAGTGGATCACGTGCTGAGACGCGCCCTTTCCGACATCTGGACACGATGTGCGCATCGTGAGACGGCTGCGTACTGTTGCCATCAGCTCATCGAGAGGGACTGAGGGAACGGCCCTGTGAAGTCCCGGCAACCGCCACGAACCTCCTGAGACTCGGCACGTCCGGGGATCAGTCGTGGAAACGGTGCTAATTCCGACCCGAGGCGAGATGCGTCCGGGGCAGATGAGAAGGAGGTCCTCATGAGCACTGCTGTCGTCGAGACCGCGACCACGTCCACGTCCACCCCGACCGTGCGCGACGGCGCGTTCGGACACGCCCGCTCGCTGACCTGCCGCGAATGCGCCCACGAGGTGGCGCTGGGGCCGTTCTACGCCTGTCCGGAGTGTTTCGGCCCCCTCGAGGTGGCGTACGACTTCCCGGCCGTGACCCGCGAGGAGATCGAGGCCGGGCCGGCCAACATCTGGCGCTACAAGGCCCTGCTCCCGGTGCCCAGTGACATCGAGGAGAGCCCCAACATGGAGCCCGGCTTCACCCGCTTGCTGAAGGCCGACAACCTGGCCGCGACGCTCGGGCTGAAGAAGCTGTGGGTCAAGGACGACTCCACCAACCCGACCAACTCCTTCAAGGACCGCGTGGTCGCCTGCGCGCTGAGCGCGGCGCGCGAGCTCGACGCGAAGGTGTTCGCCTGCCCCTCGACCGGCAACCTCGCGAACGCGGTGGCCGCGGCCGGCGCCCGGGCGGGCATCAAGACGGTCGTGTTCATCCCCTCGAACCTCGAGCGCCCCAAGCAGATCAACTCCGCCGTCTACACCGAGCGCCTCGTCGCCGTCGACGGCAACTACGACGACGTCAACAAGCTCGCCTCGGAGATCGCGGGTGAGGAGGACGGCTGGGCGTTCGTCAACGTCAACGTGCGTCCCTTCTACGCCGAGGGCTCCAAGACGCTGGGCTACGAGATCGCCGAGCAGCTCGGGTGGCGCCTGCCGGACCAGATCGTCATCCCGGTGGCGTCGGGCTCGCAGCTGACGAAGGTCGACAAGTCCTTCCAGGAGTTGATCAAGCTTGGCCTGGTCGAGGACAAGCCCTACAAGGTGTACGGCGCCCAGGCCACCGGCTGCTCGCCCGTGTCGGTCGCGTTCAAGGACGGCACGGACGCGATTCGCCCCGTCAAGCCGGACACGATCGCCAAGTCGCTGGCCATCGGCAACCCCGCTGACGGCATCTACGTGCTCGACACGTGCCGTCGTTCGGGCGGCGCCATCGAGGACATCACCGACGACGAGGTGCGTGAGGGGATCCTGCTGCTGGCGCGCACCGAGGGCATCTTCACCGAGACCGCCGGCGGCACCACCGTGGGCGTGCTCAAGAAGCTCGTCGAGACCGGGCAGCTCGACCCGGAGCTGGAGACCGTGGTCATCAACACCGGCATCGGCCTCAAGACGCTCGACGCGATCGCCGACCAGGTGGGCGCTGCGGCCACGATCGCGCCGACGTACGCCGCCTTCGCCGCCACCGGTCTCGCCTGACCCCGCTGGTTGAGCCTGTCGAAACCGCCGGGTCTCGACAAGCTCGACCAACACCCCCGCTGGTTGAGCCTGTGCCCGCTGGTTGAGCCTGTCGAAACCCAAGTCTCGACAAGCTCGACCAACACCCCCGCAGGTTGAGCCTGTCGAAACCGCCGGGTGTCGACAAGCTCGACCAACACCCCCGCTGGTTGAGCCCGTCGAAACCCGGGCCTCGACCAGCACCCACTCTGAAACCACGAAAGAGGAACCCCATGAGCGTCTCGGTCCGCATCCCTACCATCCTGCGCACGTACACGGCCGGCGCCTCCGAGGTCGAGGCCGAGGGGGAGACCCTGGGCGCCGTGCTCGCGAATCTCGACGCCCAGTTCCCCGGGATCCTTGCCCGCGTGCTCGACGACACGGGCGCGCTGCGTCGGTTCGTGAACGTCTACGTGGGCAACGAGGATGTCCGGTTCCTCGACCTGCTCGACACCCCGACCCCGGCGGGCACGCAGATCTCTGTGATTCCGGCGGTCGCCGGCGGCTGCTGACCCGCCGCGCCAGGTGGGCGGCCGGTCAGCCTCACGGGTTCTCGCGTACGTCCACGAGCGCAGCGTTGCCCCGGGAATCGATGGTGACCTCGGCGTACGCGCCGTCGGCCAGGGTGTCCTCGAGGGATCGCGCGCGTTCCTGTGAGGCGAAGAGGCTCTCGATGCCGCACCGCAGCTCCCAGCCGGAGTCGTCGCACCGCAGGTAGACCCCCGCGTCGGGGCGGGTGCGGGTGAGGGAGTCTGCGACCCAGACGTCGCCGTCGCGGCGCAGGGCGACGTACACGCGCCCGCGGCTCCCGTCGTCGAGGCCCGCGCCTTGGCCGGTCGGTGTGCCCGGGGTGCGGAGGTCCGGGTAGTCGAGGGCGACGTAGGCGCCTCGGAACGGGTCGATCGGGTCGACGGGTGCCACACGCAGGACGTAGGGCTCCCCGGCCACGCGCGCCGACAGTTGGGGCGCCACGGCTGCCCCGACGAGTGCGAGTTGTACCGCCGCGAGCGCGGCCACGGTGATGGTTCGCTTCATCACAGGTCTCCTTCCCATGCCGAGGTCTCGTCGGCCAGCGAGTGCGCGAGGCGTCGGCGGGCACCTTCGACGCCGATGCCGGTGCCGAGGAGGATCACGCCCAGCATGACGAACAGCCACGCTCCGGTGACGATGGGAGCGAAGACGGCGAAGCTCTGGAACGTGGTGAACACGATCAGGCCCGTCATGGCCAGCCCGGTGATCCAGTTGTTGCTGCGGATGACGCCCAAGGCCGTGAGTGCGGTGGCGACGAGCACGTACGCGAGCACGCTTGCGGCGGCGTGGAGCCAGTCCTGCGTCTGGAGTTGCGCAACGTCTGCGACCGACGTGGTCTCCCAGGCGAGCATGCCCAGAGCGAGCAGGCCCACGACGACGGTTCCGGTGATCTCCAGTCGCGCGATCTTGCTCCCGAGCGTGAGCCCGAGCGCCAGTGCGAGGCCAGCGGCGACTGCGTAGAGGAGAAGCCAGAAGCCGCCGTGTGCGTCCGTGAGGTCGATGCCGGGGATGGCGGCGGCGAACAGGGCGCACAGGGTGAAGGCGACTCCGGCGATGCGCCACACGCCGCCCAATGTCCGGTCGTAGCGGTCGAGGATGGCGGCCACCGACACTGCCAGCACCGCCGCGAGGACCATGCTGAGGACCAGGTCCGGCCCGCTCCAGTCGCCGCTCCACGGCTGCCACAGCCACCACAGGGAACCGGCGGCGATGCCCACGAGTTGTGCTGTGACGGCTCTCAGCGCGACTGCGTGGAGGAGGGCCCCCGCCGCCCACAGGCCGACGAGTCGCGGTTCGTACGCGGGGACCTGGAGCGATTGGGCTGCCTGGAAGATCACGGCACCGAAGGCCAGGGCGGCGACGAGTCGCAGGCTTCCGACCAGGGCCCGCGAGTGTCCCCGCGCGGCGAGGACCTCGGGCGCGACCAGGGCGGCCAGCCACAGGGCCAGCACCACCCCGAATCGCACTCCGGGCGCCAGCGCATCGAGGTTGGCGGCGACCAGCCAGATCAGGCCGATCCCGAGGAAGGTGCCGCCGATGCCGAGCAGGATCCGGCCGAGGATCGAGCGGCTCGAGCGTGATGGCGCGGCGACGTAGCGAGCTCGGATCTCCTCGGCCGCACGCTCGTCGACGAGCCCTTCGGCATGCCACTGGGCGAGCTCCGCGTCCAGCCATTGTTGGGTGCCGCGCGGAATGGTTCGACTCCTCATGGCCTCAGCCTGTCGTACGCGGCCGCCCAGCGCCTGAGTACAGCGACTCTTCGGCGCGGGACCTTGGGGGTCATCGGTCCCGTGGAGCCGCTCTGAGCACCGGTTGGGGTGTGGTCACGCGGAAGAAGGTGTCGGGGGAGCCCGTTAAGGTTCGGATGTGTCGTCGAACCTCGCTCGGGCAGCCGCCAAGATCCGCGCTGGTGCGCGCCGGTTGACGGGAGCGGGTGAGCCCGCACGAGCAGCAACCTCCGTGCCCTCACCCGAGCAGGCCCGCAAGGCTGCGCGTCGCGAGCGGCTGCTGGCCAGCAACCTCACGGAGCTGGCCCAGGAGTTCGGCACGGACAAGTGGGGGGTCCACAAATACACCCCCCACTACGAGCGCCACCTCGAGCACCTGCGCTCGGAGTCGTTCACGCTGCTCGAGCTCGGCATCGGCGGCTACCAGCGCAACTTCCGCTCCGGCGCCTCACTGCGCATGTGGAAGTGGTTCTTCCCGCGCGCGACGATCGTGGGCCTCGACATCGAGGACAAGACCTGGCTGACCAAGGGCAAGATCCGGGCCTACCTGGGTGACCAGACCGATCCTGTGGTGCTGGAGCAGATCATCGCCGACCACGGGGCGCCGCTCGTCGTCGTCGACGATGGCAGCCACATCCCCGCCCACGTGCGCGAGTCGTTCCGGATCCTGTTCCCGCTTCTGCCCGACGGTGCGATCTACTGCATCGAGGACACGCAGACGTCGTACTGGCCGGCGTGGGGTGGCGAGCGCGACCCGAAGGCCCCCGGCACCTCGATGGATCTGGTCAAGGACCTCGTCGACGGTCTCAATCACGAGGAGTTCCTCGTCGAGGGTTATGAGTCGACCTACACCGACCAGTGGGTGAGGGCGGTGCACTGCTACCACAACCTCGTCATCATCGAGAAGGGCCACAACGTCGAAGGCAGCAACCGCGACACCGCGGCGCACTCCTTCCACGGTGCGTCCGAGGTCGAGTCCGACGAACCCATGGAGGACCCCGCCCGGTGAGTGTCCTGCTGGTCACCTCGTCGGCCCACGGGGGGTTGTTCAGCGAGGGTGAGCCCGGGGCCGTGGCCCTCGACCGGGCGCTGGCCTCGCGCGGGATCGACTCCCGCTGGGTGCTGTGGGAC
This sequence comes from Actinomycetes bacterium, assembly GCA_023460975.1. GTDB lineage: Bacteria > Actinomycetota > Actinomycetes > Propionibacteriales > Nocardioidaceae > Nocardioides. Next base: position 50,669 of record JAEWOG010000053.1, on the reverse strand, counting down.
GACCCCACGGTGGACTGGGCGGCTGCGGACCTGATCGCGGTGCGATCGACGTGGGACTACCAGGAGCGGCTCGAGGAGTTCCTCGCCTGGACCCGTTCCGTGGATCCCGCGCGGCTCCTCAACGGCGCCGACGTCTTCGCGTGGAACCACCACAAGAGCTACCTCGCCGAGCTCGACGGCCTGCCAGTCATCCCGACGGTGCCCGCCGCGGGCGCGGATCTCCCGGCTGCCGTTGCCTCCTTCGGCCGCGCCGTGGTCAAGCCCGCGGTTGGCGCCGGGGGCGGCGGGCTCGTGGTGGTCGAGGGCCCGGATGATGCGCGTCTGGCCACCCTGATGGGGGACCAGGTCGTGCAACCTCTCGTGGAGTCCGTACGGACCGAGGGGGAGGTGTCGGTCTTCGTCATCGCCGGCCGCCCGATCAGTCAGGTCGCCAAGTTGCCTGCCGGCGGCGAAGTCCGGGTGCATGAACAGTTCGGCGGCACCTCAACCCTGGACGAGGTCGCCGGCGAGCCTGCAGCCGTCGCCGTGGCTGCGTACGACTGGCTCACGCGCCGCTTCGGCAGGGCTCTGGACTATCTGAGGGTCGACCTGCTGTGGTGGCAGGGCGCCTGGGCGGTCAGTGAGCTCGAGGCCATCGAGCCGGGCCTCTACCTGGACGTGGCGCCGGCCAACGCGGAGCCGTTCGCCGACCTCGTCGTGGCGGCGCTGGCGCGGCGACACGCAGTGGACTAGTCCGAAAGGACTAGGAAGATCACCCCGCAAGGGGAGTCGGGCACCTTGGTTCGAGTGTTTGTATTCGGTGGTACACCTGTCAACACCCGTGCCCGGGTGTCAGGTCCTGACTTCTCCGGGGAGGCACCACGTGCGGCTGTTCCAGCGACGACGGGATGAGTCGGGTGCCTCTGCGCTCGAGTTCGCCCTCATCGCCCCACTCCTTGTCCTCCTGTTCTTCGGGGTGATGGAGTTGTCCTTCCTGATGAAGGACTACGTGGCGATGGGCAGCACGGTGCGGGCTGGGGCGCGTGCAGCATCGGCCGCGGCTGACGCCGGCCCGGGGACGTGTGACGCGACCGGCCCCACTCCGCCGCCGTGCACGCCTGCGATGGCGCCCGCGCTGGCCCAGGTGGCGGCAGACTCCATGCAGCGCTCAGGGCGCGCCATCCCCAATGACGACATCCAGTGGGTGATCATCTACCAGGCGGGCACGAACGGGTTTCCGCTCGGGTCCTCGTCGCTGACCTGCGGGTCCGGCAACTGCGTCAAGTACGTCTGGGATGCCGGCGCCAGCAAGTTCCGGTATGCCAGCGGCGCCTGGAACTCCGCCAGCGTCAACGCGTGCCTCAACGACCCCGGCCGCATGAGCGTGGGCGTCGGGATGGAGATCGACCACACGTGGATCACGGGCCTCGGCGGCGATATCTTCGGCGGGCTGCGTCAACTCCAAGAGCACACGGTGTTCCAGTTCGAGCCGCTCGAGCAGGATCGCTGCAAGCCCGGCACTCCGAACGCCCACTCGTGATGGGAGCCACGACGATGACCCGTCTTGCCCAGATGGCCCGACGTGAACGGGCCGCGAACCCGGCTCGCCGCCAGCGACGGCGCCGCCGCAACGAGCGCGGCGCTGCCGCCGTCATCGTGGCGATCTTCTTCACGGCCGTGATGATCCCGCTTGCCGCGATCGGCGTGGACATTTCGCGCATGTACGTCGAGGTCTCGCGTGTCCAGTCGGCAGCCGACGCAGCGGCGACCGCAGGCGTCACGTTCATGCCGGACGACTTCGAGGCGGCCAAGGCGCGAGCGATCGAGATCAGCGAGGACAACGGTTTCCCCAACTCGGGCGCGAGCACTGTGGTCGTGTCTGCGGGCAACAAGCCAACCCAGTTGCGGGTCACGGTGAGCTCGACGATCAGCAACGAGATCGGCAAGATCTTCGGGGCAAACACCACAACCGTCACCCGGAGCGCTCTGGCCGACTTCAACGGCCCCGCGCCCATGGGTAGCCCGTGCAACACGTTCGCCAACGAGCCCGCAGGCTCGCCCACCCTCGGCCCCGTGGGCAGCGTGCTCAAGGTGCCGCCGTTCGCGAGTTGTTCGACGAACCCGCAGTTCTGGGGGGCCATCACCGGGCCCGAGACGCACAAGACCCAGGGCGCCGAGTTCGAGACCCGCAAATGCGCCGGGGTCGAGGACGGCTGTTCGGGCTCTTTCTCGGGCTCCACCAACGAGGAGTTCGAGCCGCGCGGGTTCATCTACATGGTGCGCGTGAACGCTGCCGGGGTGGGCATGCCGATCACCGTGCAGGCCTACGACCCCGCGTACGTCGACACGGGGAGCGCCTGCACCCGCATTCCCCGCGACTCTCGCGACCCGCTCGGCTGGCTCGGCGGGATCAGCTCCTCGAGCAACTCGAACTACCCGCAGGCCACTTCGGATGCGCACCTCAGGTACGCCTCGGGGTCGAACTCCTTCTGTTCCGGAGACTCGGACAACAACGGCAACCGGTTCGGCTCCGAGACGCCCACGGTGACGTCGTTCGCAGTGCGCGCCCCGATCGACACGCTCAACCCGTACGCCGCCCCGCTGCAGAGCACCTCCTGCATTAAGCAGTTCCCGGGCTACGCGCTTACCCGCTCGGGCTCCCTGTCGACGTCGATGCTGCGCACGGGGTCGTCGTACAACGGCGCACTGGCGAAGGTGTTCCACCAGTGGGTGCCCATCTGCACCTTCACCCCGAACAAGGCGGGAGACTGGTACGTCCAGGTCCGCAACAACGTGGCCTTGCCCTCGGGATCGCCGGGCAGCGACGGTGCCTACACCGGCAACATGGCGGTCGTGAACCAGACCGGGGACAACGGCTCGATGATGGGCAACGGCACCAACCAGTTCTCGCTCCGGGCGGTGACGTCGGCCCCGGCCGGTGCCGTGTCGGTGGCCTCGTGGGAGCGGATGCGCATCTTTGCCAACGCCGACTCGGCCACCACCACCTTCAACCTGGTGCGCGTCGTTCCCGCAGCGGCCAACAAGACACTCGTCATCAGCTACTTCGACGTGGGTGAGGCCACCGGTGGTTCTCCGGGCACGGTCACGGTAGTGCCGCCGACTGACGCCAAGCTCGGTTCGACGGTGCTCACCACCCTCAACGGCTGCGTCGGGTCGGGAGTGGTGAGCGGCTCCATCCCAGGTTGCGTGGTCACCAACGTGACGTCCGCCCGCAACAACGGAAAGCTCCAGATCGTCCGTGTGCCGATCCCGAGCAACTACACGTGTGAGTCCAGTAGTCAGGGAGGCTGTTGGTTCCGAGTGCGGATCAACTTCCCAGGCGCCACCGTGACGGATGCGACGACGTGGACCGCGCGTATCGAGGGAGAGCCCGTGCGACTCCTCGAGTGAGGTCTCAGCACTGAGGTTCATGAACGCCGACCGCCGCCCCCGGATTTCCGGGGGCGGCGTTTGCACTCTCTTGGGTCGAGTGCCAAACTGGACGCTGGCACTCTCGGCATGAGAGTGACAACGCGACACGGATGACGCTGAGGTCCGAGGCGCCGACGGGAAGGGTCCGTCGGAAGGCGCGGATCGTCCGTCGCGGGCAGCCCGTCCCACGTCGCTCCACCTGCGACTCTGTGAAGGAACATCACGAGTTATGGCAAAGCTGATTGCTTTCAACGAGGAGGCCCGCCGCGGTCTCGAGCGGGGCATGAACACCCTCGCTGACGCGGTCAAGGTCACGCTCGGCCCCAAGGGCCGCAACGTCGTGCTGGAGAAGAAGTGGGGCGCCCCCACGATCACCAACGACGGTGTCTCCATCGCCAAGGAGATCGAGCTCGAGGACCCGTACGAGAAGATCGGTGCCGAGCTGGTCAAGGAGGTCGCCAAGAAGACCGACGACGTCGCCGGTGACGGCACGACGACGGCGACCGTTCTGGCTCAGGCAATGGTCCGCGAGGGCCTGCGCAACGTCGCCGCCGGCGCCAACCCGATGGGTCTCAAGCGCGGCATCGAGGCCGCTGTGTCCGCCGTCTCCGACCAGCTGCTGAGCATGGCCAAGGACGTCGAGACCAAGGAGCAGATCGCCTCCACCGCCACGATCTCCGCCGGTGGCGACACCACCGTCGGCGACGCCATCGCCGAGGCGATGGACAAGGTCGGCAAGGAAGGCGTGATCACGGTCGAGGAGTCGAACACGTTCGGCATCGACCTCGAGCTCACCGAGGGCATGCGGTTCGACAAGGGCTACATCTCGGCCTACTTCGCCACCGACCTCGAGCGCATGGAGGCCGTGCTGGAGGACCCGTACATCCTCATCGCCAACTCCAAGATCTCCTCGGTCAAGGACCTGCTCCCGCTGCTGGAGAAGGTCATGCAGTCGGGCAAGCCGCTGCTGATCATCGCCGAGGACGTCGACGGCGAGGCGCTGTCCACCCTGGTGGTCAACAAGATCAAGGGCACCTTCAAGTCGGTTGCCGTCAAGGCTCCCGGCTTCGGTGACCGTCGCAAGGCCATGCTCCAGGACATCGCCATCCTCACCGGTGGTCAGGTCATCTCGGAGGAAGTCGGCCTCAAGCTGGAGACCGCCGGCATCGAGCTGCTCGGTCAGGCCCGCAAGGTCGTCATCACCAAGGACGAGACCACGATCGTCGAGGGCGCTGGCGACCAGGGTCAGATCGAGGGACGGGTCAACCAGATCCGCGCCGAGATCGAGAAGTCGGACTCCGACTACGACCGCGAGAAGCTCCAGGAGCGGCTCGCCAAGCTCGCCGGCGGCGTGGCCGTCATCAAGGTTGGCGCGGCCACCGAGGTGGAGCTCAAGGAGCGCAAGCACCGCATCGAGGACGCCGTGCGCAACGCCAAGGCTGCTGTCGAGGAGGGCATCGTCGCCGGCGGCGGCGTGGCTCTGGTGCAGGCTTCCGCTGTCGCGTTCGACGGTCTCGACCTGTCGGGCGACGAGGCCACCGGTGCCGAGATCGTGCGCAAGGCCGCTGAGGCCCCGCTGAAGCAGATCGCGGTCAACGCTGGCCTCGAGGGCGGCGTCATCTCGGAGAAGGTGCGCAACCTTGAGTCCGGTCACGGCCTCAACGCGGCCACCGGCGAGTACGTCGACATGATCGCCAGCGGCATCATCGACCCCGCCAAGGTGACCCGCTCGGCTCTCCAGAACGCCGCCTCCATCGCGGCGCTGTTCCTGACCACTGAGGCCGTTGTGGCCGACAAGCCGGAGAAGGCCGCCCCCATGGGTGACCCGACCGGTGGCATGGGTGGCATGGACTTCTGATCCACGCATCGGCTGCGGCCCGCACCCCTCGGGGTGCGGGCCGTTTGCTGTCTCGTAGCGCGGGTGGAACCTCGTCGTCGGTGCGCTCGTCCCACCGGTGTGGCACGGTGGTGCCGTCGACGGAGGAGGAGACCGTGATGAACACCCGATCGAACCGTGTGGGTCTGGCTGTGACGGCCTCGGTGGTGACAGTGCTGCTCACGGCGTGCGGCTCGGATGCTGGGGACTCCCAGGACGCCAAGGACGCCGATCCTGTGGTCCTGAGCCTGCCGGCCACGGGCGCGGACATGAAGTGCGCGGCCCCGTCCGCGGAATTGCTCGGCGGCGTCGAGAGCGCCTTCGAGGCGACCGTGTCGGGCATCGACGAGTCCGGGGACACGACGTTGGTCGTCTCGGAGTGGATGGCCGGCGCCGATCAGCCCGATGAGGTCACGATCAAGGCGCCCGAGACGGACCTGAGTGGCCTGGTGCCGGTGGTGCACTTCGAGGAGGGCAAGGACTACTTGGTCTCCGCCTCGGACGGCGCAGTGTCCGTGTGTGGCCTGAGCGGTGAGAAGACTCCCGAGCTGAGCGAGATGTACGCCGAGGCTTTCGGCGGATGAGGGCCACGGCCGGGTGAGGTCTTGAGGCTGGCCCTCACCACACGTTGAGCGGGCGGAACTGCACGGAGATCCGTGGGCCCGCGGCGGCGACCTTGGGCACGCAGTGCTCCCAGGTGCGTTGGCAGGACCCGCCCATCACAACGAGGTCGCCGTGGCCCATCGTCACCGTCTCCGAGGCGCCCCCGCCCCGAGGGCGCAGGCACAGACGCCGCGGATCGCCGACGGACACGATGGCGATCATCGTGTCAGCCGTGCGGCCGCGCCCGATCGTGTCGCCGTGCCACGCGACCGAGTCCTGCCCATCGCGGTAGTAGCAGCATCCAGCGGTGACGAACGGCTCGCGCAGCTCGTTGGCGTAGTGGTCGTCGAGGCGTCGCTTGGCCTGCGTCAAGGCCGGGTGGGGCAGGGCCTCGCCGACCCCGTACGTGTGCATCAGGCGCGGCACGGCGACGACCTGGTCGTACATCTGCCGGGACTCGGCACGCCAGGGAACGTCGTCACGCAGGACGTCGAAGACGTCGTCGGCGTCCGGGAGCCAGTCGCGAGCGACGTCCAGCCAGGCGCCCTGTGTGAGAGGGGTCCGCTCGATCGCCTCTGCCGTCAGCCCGCCTGAGGCGAAGAGAGTGCCCTGGAACTCCATGCGGCAAGCGTACTCGCATGTCGAACAATTGTTCGACCAGAACCGTGGAAACCCGGCACGAACGGTGTGGCTTTGCCATAGGGATCGTCAATTTCCTCCCATCGAGGCGCGCGAGCGACAAAACTGCCTCACGTGGAGAGTCCTGTCGAGACGGCCGAGTTGCTGGTGCCGCGCCAACGCGAGTTGAAGCACGTCCAAGTGCGTGAGCACGTCCGCGCGCTCATCGCCGATGCCGCGCCCGGCGCGGCCGCGCCATCAGAGCGTGAGCTCGTGGCGCACTTCGGCGTGGCGAGGATGACGGTGCGTCAGGCGCTCGATGCGCTGGTGGCTGAGGGCCTGCTTGAGCGAATGCCCGGACGTGGCACGTTCGTGGCGCGTCCCAAGCAGCGCACGGGCTCGCTGATGTCCTTCAGCGAGGAGATGCGTCGTCGCGGATTCCTTCCCGAGTCTCTGACGCTGCTCGCACGCCTCGAGCAGGCTGGCCCCGGCGTCGCGCGGGCCTTGGACATCTCTCCCGGGGACCCCGTCGTCCACTGGAAGCGGCTGCGTCGCGCGGACCAGCAACTGGTGTGCATCGAGGACGCCTTCCTCAACGAGTTGATCCTGCCCGGGTTCCTTCAGGGCGGGATGCCCACCAGCCTCTACGCAGAGCTGGAGGACCGTGGCCTGCGGCCGACCTGGGCAGAGGACTCCATCTCCGCCGATGGTGCGAGCGAGGAGGAGGCCGAGCTGTTGGAGCTGTGGGCTGGCGCGCCTGTGCTGAGGCACTCGCGCCGGGCGCTGGCGCTCGGCAAGATCGTGGAGGTCTCGCGCAGCGTCTACCGGGCCGACCGGTTCACGGTGTACCACCAGTTCGGTCCCGACACGCACTAGTCCGTTCGCGTCCGCTCGGCCGCCTCGCGCTGCAGTTCGCGTGCGTGGGCGTGCCCGGGCGCCATGGCCCATCGGATCGTCGCCGTCGTGGTCCGTCCTGCGGCGCGGACGCTGGCGCGTGCCGGCGGCGGCAGCGTACGGAAGCCGAGCTCATCGCGGGCCCACGTGGGCAGCAGGTCGATCGCCGCGGCCGTCAGCGACCAGTACGCGGGGCGTGCGGGGATGGCCAGGTCGGGGTGGCGGATCAGGAACCGGAACGCCTCGCGAGCCACCTCGGTGCCGCGCAGCTCGCTGCGGTAGTCCTCGAGCACGGCAATGAGGTCCGCCTCGGTCTGCGGCGGGTCGAGCACTCCCAGGTGCGAGGCAGGGATGCCGGCTTGAGCGACATACGTGTCGCGTTCAGCGCCCACCAGGCGACGCTGCCCGTACGCGTCGTGCGCGGCCAGGAAGCTGTGGATCTCCGCCGCGTGCACCCAGGCGAGCAGGTGCGGGTCAGCGGCCGCGTACGAGGTGCCGTCGGGCAGGGTGCCGACGACGCTCGCGTGGGCTCGTTTGACGGCGTCGATCGCCCCGAGCGCGTGCTTCTCGGTGCCGAAGGTCGTGATGGCGATGTAGTTGGCCGTTCGCGCCAGGCGCCCCCACATGTCGCCGCGGTAGCCGGAGTGGTCGGCCACGCCCTGCATCGCGGCGGGGTGCAGGGACTGGTAGAGCAGGGCGACGAGCCCGCCGATGAACATCGATGAGTCGCCGTGCACCCGGCCGATCGGGTCGCTGGGATCGAACCAGCGCGGGCCGGCTGACCCGTGGACGTGCTCGCGACGCTTCTGCCCATCGGGGCCCGCCACCTTGGCGAACAGTTCGGCGCCGATCCGGTCGCGTACCTCGGAGACCACTCCGTGCATGGAAGCCACGGGATCGAGCCTAGCGATGACGTACGGCCGGGGGAGGTGGGCAGGAGACCTCGTGGGCGTGTCCTGAACTTCTGGGGGTGTGCACACCCCCAGAAGTTCAGGTTCCCCCGCAGATGCGGGGGAACCTGAGCAAGCAGAGGCCCCCGGGAAACCAGGGGAGAGGGGCAGGGAGAGGGCAGGGCTCAGGGCAGCTGGTCGGCGTCGGTGATGGTGTAGGCGTACCCCTGCTCGGCGAGGAAGCGCTGCCGGTTCTGCGCGAACTCGGCGTCCACGGTGTCGCGGGAGACCACGGTGTAGAAGTGGGCGCTGCGGCCACCGCCCTTGGGTCGCAGGAGCCGTCCCAGGCGCTGGGCCTCCTCCTGGCGCGACCCGAAGGACCCGCTGATCTGGATCGCCACCTCGGCTGAGGGGAGGTCGATGGAGAAGTTCGCGACCTTGCTCACCACCAGCAGGTCGACCTCTCCCGCGCGGAAGGCGTCGAAGAGGCGCTGCCGCTCCTTGACGGGGGTCTCGCCCTTGATCACGGGGGCGTCGAGCATCTGCGCGACCTCGTCGAGCTGGTCGATGTACTGCCCGATGACCAGGGTCGGCTGGTCGGGGTGGGCGTCGACGATGCGCTTGACCACGTCGACCTTGTGGTGGGTGCACGCGGCGAGGCGATAGCGCTCCTCGGGCTCCGCGGTCGCGTACGTGATCCGTTCCGACTCCGGGAGGGTGACCCTGACCTCGATGCACTCGGCGGGGGCGATCCAGCCCTGGGCTTCGATGTCCTTCCAGGGTGCGTCGTAGCGCTTGGGGCCGATGAGGGAGAAGACTTCGCCCTCCCGGCCGTCCTCGCGGACCAGGGTGGCGGTGAGGCCGAGGCGGCGACGCGCCTGGAGGTCCGCGGTCATACGGAAGATCGGGGCCGGTAGCAGGTGGACCTCGTCATAGACGATGAGGCCCCAGTCCCGCGCGTCGAGGAGCTCGAGGTGGGGGTAGACGCCCTTGCGACGGGTCGTGAGCACTTGGTAGGTCGCGATCGTGACCGGGCGGATCTCCTTGAGTGCCCCCGAGTACTCACCGATCTCGTCCGGCGTCAGGGAGGTCCGGCGGACCAGTTCGTCCTTCCACTGGCGCGCGGACACCGTGTTGGTCACCAGGATGAGGGTCGTCGCGCCGGCCTGCGCCATGGAGGCTGCACCCACGATCGTCTTGCCCGCCCCGCAGGGCAGTACGACCACTCCCGAGCCACCGTGCCAGAAGGACTCCGCGGCCTCGCGTTGGTACGGCCGCAGTTCCCAGCCGTCCTCGACCAGGTCGATCGCGTGGGCCTCACCGTCGACGTACCCGGCGAAGTCCTCGGCCGGCCAGCCCAGTTTGAGCAGGGCCTGCTTGAGGTTGCCGCGCTCGCTCGGGTGGACGGCGACGGTGTCCTCGTCGATGCGGGCGCCGATCATTCCGGCGACCTTCTTCGCGCGCAGCACCTCCTCGAGCACCGCGCGGTCGGTCGAGGTGAGGACGAGACCGTGGCTGGGGTGCTTGTCGAGGCGAAGGCGGCCGTAGCGCCCCATCGTCTCCGCGACGTCGACGAGCAGCGCGTGCGGCACCGCGTAGCGCGACCACGTCAGGAGCGCGTCGACGACCTGCTCGGCGTCGTGCCCGGCAGCGCGCGCGTTCCACAGTCCCAAGGGGGTCAGGCGGTAGGTGTGGATGTGTTCGGGGGAGCGCTCCAGCTCGGCGAAGGGAGCGATCGCCTTGCGGCACTCGGCCGCGCTGGGGTGATCCACCTCCAGCAGAAGCGTCTTGTCCGACTGGACGATCAGGGGGCCGTCGTTCACGACCCGTTAGCCTACGTCGCGGCCCCAGCCGCCTCCGCCTTCTTGCGCGCCCGGTGGGCTGCGACGTTCGCCCGGGTGGCGCACCGCTCGGAGCAGTAGCGCCGCGAGTGGTTGCCCGAGGAGTCGACGAACACGCGGTCGCACTTCGCATCGGCGCACACGCCCAGCCGGTCCGGGCCGAGGTCCACGACGACGGTGGCCAGCCCGAGCAGCACCTCGCCCATCACGAGGTCGGCGACGCTCGCGGAGCGGTTGGCGATGTGCAGGTGGAGGCCGTCGCCGCTGTGGTCGCTGATCATCGGAGTCACGCGGTGCTTGGCCAGCAGGGTGTTGATGACCTCGATCTCCCGCGCCGTGTCACCGGCCGCGGCGGCGTCGAAGGCGCCGCGCAGGGTCCGCGCGAACGTGCGCAGGGTGGGCGCGTCGCGCTCGGTCACGGACGGGTGGAGCCACGTCCGCTCGCTGATGTGCGCGAGCAGGGCGTCGGTGTCGGTGAGATCCGCGTTGACCAGCGCGGCGCCGGAGTCGGCGTACCGCATGAAGTGCATCGTGCAAGCCTACGTGCGGAGCCTGACGGTGCTGATGCGGTGCACCGCGAACTCGCGCCGGTCCTGGGCCTGGTGGTCGTACGCGGTCAGCCGGCCCCCGTCGAGCCGCACCGGATCGACCACGAGCTCGCCGGAGACACCGCGGGCGTCGAGGTAGCCGATCGCCACACTCGCGCCGGTCTCGATGGCCTCGCGCAGGACGGCGAGAGCCCCCGCCGGCGTGGTGGCCTTGCCGCGGGCCGGGGACTGGGCCAGCGCCCTATCACCAGCGCGTACGGCAGTCACGGTCGCCGCGACGCCGGCCTCCTGGCGGGCCCGTTCGGCAGGGGGCGTACGTCGGCGCGGACGCCGGGCCCGCAGCAGGTCGGGGCGCGCCACCCGTACGGTCCCGTCCGGCGCCTCCACGACCGGCGCGCTGCCGAGTTCGCGCAGGCGGGGGAGCAGCACGTCGAGCGGGACGGCGCTGATCGCCACGGTGGGGGCGAGCAGTCGCAGGCCGAGCGATGCGGCGGCCGGGTCCGTGACCAGCGCCTTGAGCGCCGTCTCGTCGTCGGAACGCAGGAACGCGCCAGCGTGGCCGACCCGTACGGTCCCGAACGTCCGTGAGACGTCGTCGACGAGATAGCTGAGAGGTTGCGGGACGGCAGTGGCGGCCACGTCGGCCAGGAAGGCGTGGACCTCCCCGGCCGACCAGCCGGCGTCGTAGGCGCGCCGGACCGAGGCGGGGGTGAACCGGTAGACGGTCGCCCCTCCTCGCGACTCGACGTCGGCGAGCAGGTGCAGCGAGCGGGCGAGGGTGAGTTCGAGGGGGCCGGGTGCCACGGCCGTGAGGTCCGCCTGGAGCAGGAGGTGGTCGACGGGCTGCGGCAGGTGGTCCGCGACGGCAGCCAGGGCGCCGGCAGCGTCGTCGGCGAGCAGCGCGCGCCCCGCGTCGGTCAGCCCGCCCGCCCCGATGAGGCCGAGCGCGGCGGCCTCGCTCACCCCCGCGGCGACCAGGTCCCCGAAGGCGGTCGGACGTCGGGGGCGCGTCCACCGGGCCAGCGCGACGAGGGAGGGCAGCCCCGTTCCGCTCGCCAGCACCTCCCCGGGCGCGAGGGCGGCCAGGCAGCCCAGCGCCGTACGCCGGGCCTCGGCCGCGAAGGCGCTGGACAGCTCGGGCGAGAGGGCGTTCCACGCCCGTCCGGCCGGGTCGGGGGTCCCAGCCAGGGACGCGACGCGGGGGCTGTCCCACCAGGCCCGCGCCAACTCCACCCAGCGCTGGGCCGCTGGGCGCTCCACCCACGCGTCGAACTCCTCGGTGGGCAGCCAGACGGCGTCCCCCTGAGCGTCCACGCCCTCGGCGAGCAGGCCCGCGGTCGCGGCCACCTCGACGAGCAGCGCGGCGCCGGATTCGGGCAGGTGCATCTCGCGTGCCAGCGAGCGCAGGTCGCGTACGGCGAGGCCCCCGTTGCGCAGGACGCCCGGAGGGTGCGCGCCCCACTGGTCCAGCAGGAGCTCGGTGCGACGGACGAACTCGAACGCCGCACCACCTGCGGTGCGTTCCACCAGCGCTGGGTCGCGGGGTGCGCTCGCCAGGCTCGGCGGCACGTCGACGGCGTCCAGCGTCGTCCTGCCGTCCCGCAGCCGCAGGCCGACCTCGCCCGGCAGGACCAGCGTCCCGTCCTCGCGCGGCACGAGCAGGCGGCGGGCGATGAGTTCCTCGGCCGGGGAACGCGCGTCGTCGGCGGAGACCGTACGACGCGCGTTGCCCGTGGTGGCCTGACCGCCGTGCGCGGCCACGTGGTCGATCATGGCGCGGGCCGGGGGTGTCAGCGCGGCGAGGTGCACCTCGACGTCGGCGGGCGACGGTGGCTGGGAGGTCCGCGGCCACAACCCGCTGACGCCCTCGTCGGGGCCGCCGCGCAAGGCGTCCGCCACGCCCGTGAGCGCTCGCAGGCCGCCGGGGGCGGGCCAGGCCAGCGCGAGGTCGAGCAGCCGGGTCAGGGCCGCGTCGACGGCGTCGGCCTCGGCGTGCAGGGAGTCGCGCAGTTCGCCCGGGGTGGTTTGCCCGAGCACACACAGGGCATCAAGGGTGGACAGCTCGAACCGGTTCAGTCCGTCGAGAGCGCGTTGCAGGGACGAGCGAGTGGCCGCGCGGGACGCGAGCTGCGTGGAGTCGTGGGGAGCAGGAGTGGTCAGGTCAGGACGATCGCGCAGGAGCGCGCCGAGGCGCGCGTCGTCCCAGCGGCGCAACTCCTCAGCGAGGCTGCGCGCAGGCGGCATCTGTTCTGTCGTGCCCATCCCTCCTACGCTACTCGCCGGGTCTTCGAGCAGTTCGGGGTTCCGGCGAGCCGAGGAGGTCCGATGAAGGCGGTCGAGCTGCGTCACGGGGCTGTCACCGACGTCGGCCTGGTGCGCACCGTCAACGAGGACGCCTTCCTGGCCGTTGCGCCGGTCTTCCTGGTGGCCGACGGGATGGGCGGACACTCGGGCGGAGACGTCGCGAGCCAGATCGCCGCGGAGGAGTTCGCGGCGCTGGCCGAGCGGGGGTACGACCCCCAGCGGGGCGAGGACCACGTGGCGGACGCCGTGACCCGCGCCCAGGCCCGGCTGCTCGCGTACGCCGACGCCCAGCGCGTGGCCAACCCCACCTGGCACGCGGGCACCACGCTGGTGGCTGCCCTCCTCGTCGAACTGGACGCGGCACCCCACTGGCTGGTCGCCAACCTCGGGGACTCGCGCGCGTACGCCCTCAGCGAGGGCCAGCTCACGCAGCTCACCCGCGACCACTCGGTGGTCCAGGAGCTCGTCGACGCGGGCGCGATCTCAGCGCAGGACGCTGAGCACCATCCTGAACGGCACGTCATCACCCGGGCGCTGGGCTCGAGGTCGGGGGCCGTGCCCGACTACTTCGTTGTGCCGCTGTCCCGAGCGCCGCGCCTGCTCCTGTGCAGTGATGGGGTCTCAGGCATGATCACCGACAGCGAGATCCACCGGCTGTTGCTGACCTGCGCCACCGCCGAGTCCGCGGCGACCGCGCTGGTGGCCGCGGCCGTGGCGGCCGGAGGACGCGACAACGCCACCGCGCTGGTGGTGGATGTGGTGGGATTGGCGTCGAGCCACCTTGAGGATTCTGCGCGTTTCGGGCGCGCGGACGAAGCGAGCGGGGGAGCAGGCAAGTGAGCGTGACGAGGAAGATCACTCCGGGGGACTGGTACACCATCCTCGGACCGCGCGTGACCGTCGCGGTGCCGCGTGCGGCCCGCGACCTGGTCCCGGGACTGTGGGAGGTCGCCGAGTCCGCCGGGACAGCCAACGCCGTGCTCGACCAGCTCCTCACCCGCGGTGTCGCGGACCTGCCCGGTTTCGTTCTCGTCGAGCACGGGCCGACCACGCGCGTGGTCGTCCGTGGCCCGGTCGAGGTCGTGCTGCGTGCCGAGGACGTGCACACCGTCGCCGCAACCAGCGGACACGTGTGGACCGAGGCCCACGTCGAGGGCGTCAACGGCGGCTCCGTACGACTGGGCGACGTCTCGGGCGAGGTCGTGGCCCTGGCCGCGGGCGTGGTGCCCGCGGGTCTGGTGGAGTTCGGCGAGCCCGTGGAGCCCGCCGCTGCTCCCGAGGAGTCCACGGAGTCCGGGCAGTCCTCAGACTCGGACTCCGACGCCCCCGTGATGCGGACGCTGGACGCCGAGACACTGGACGCTGAAGCACTGGGCGCTGAGACGCCCGCCGCCCAGACCTCCGAGGAAGAGGCGTCCCCGGCGGCCGAACCGGAGCCCGAGAGCGAGCCAGAGGTCGAGCAGGTGCCGGAGGCGGAGGTCGAGCCGGAGCCCGCAGCGGTGCCGGAGCCCCACCCCCTCGAGGTCGAGGCCGAGCAGGCGCCCGAGGCCGCAGTCCAGCCGGAGCCCGCAGTCCAGCCGGAGCCCGAGGTCGCCGAGGCACCCGTGCCGCCCGCTGCCAGCCCGCTGCCCTCCTGGGGCCCTCCGGCAGGGGGCGGATTCCCCGCCCCGGTGCCGCCGCCCGTGGCTCCGACGCCGCCGAGTCCGCCCGCGACCCCGACGTTCGGGGTCACCGGCCCGCCCCCGGGCTTCGAGTTCCCGACCGAGGACCCCGAGGACACGATCATCGGCGTGCCGCAGGTCCCGGCCCCGGAGGAGCCGGCGGAGGACGCCCGCCCGTCGCAGGTGCTCGTCAAGCCCGTCGCCACCCTCGTGTTCTCCACCTCGGACGTGGTGGCGGTGGACCGCGTCATCCTCGTGGGCCGCGCCCCTGAGGCGCGACGGTTCGCGTCGGAGGACATGCCCCACCTGGTCTCGGTCACCAGCCCCAACCAGGAAATCTCCTCGACCCACCTCGAGATCCGTCCCGGAACCGGAGTCGACCACGGCATGGCCGTGGTCACCGATCTCGGGTCCACGAACGGCACCGTGCTGGTGCAGCCGGGTCTTCCGCCCGAAGACCTGCAACCCGGCATTGCCGTGGCGCTCATTCCCGGCGCCATCCTCGACCTCGGGGACGGGGTCACCATCCAGACGACGAATCCCTGACCGTGCCCCGACGCACCGCCTGACTGCGAGGTTCCCCACCCGTGACGCCGCCCGCCGCGCCCTCGACGCGACCTGCCGAGCTCGACCGCCGCTTCTACGCGTACGCGTTCGACCGTTTGGTGGCGTGGGGCGCCGCGATCGCCCTGGGCGTCGGGCTGTGGGTTGCGACCGACGGGGAGAACCGTCTGCTCGCGGTCGGGTGTGCCCTGGGCCTGCTCGCGGCGTGCTGGCTCGTGCTGGCCATCTCGACCGGGGCTGCCGGCGTGACCCCCGGCAAGGCACTGTGCGGCCTGAGGGTGGTCAAGAACGACGGGGCCGGTCCTCCCGGGGTGGGGTCCGCGCTGCTGCGCCAGCTGGTGCTGGGCATCAGTGGGGTGCCGACGTTCGGGTTCGGTGGTGCTGCGCTGGCCTGGACCGCGGCGGCCGACGACTCCGGTGACCGGCGCGGCTGGCACGACGCGCTCGCCGGGACGCGGGTCGTCGACGTGCGCCCCGTACGGATCGACGAGGCGGCGGACGGCGAGCAGGGGCCGCGGCACGTGGTCAACCTGACCGCGATGCGCCTCATCCCAGCCCCGGCCGTCCGGGCTCCCATGTCCGCGGTCACCGACCGTGACTCCGAGCACTCGATGCGGCGTCAGCCGCTTCCCAAGGACCTGACGCGGCCCAGCAACCCGTCCGCGCCACTTCCGGATCTGCCGGCTCCGGCGGCTCCGCGGCACGCAGCGTCTGCCCCTCCTGCATCCATCCCGCCTGCACCCACCCCGCCGGCACCCGTCCAGCCGGCCCCGCCTGCGCCCGTGCAGCCGGCACCCGCGCACACTGCGCACGCGCACCCGGCACCCGCGCAGCCTGCGCATCGAGCGCCCGCCCACCCGGCTCCCGTGCCCCCGCCGCCGGCTCATCGAGCATCCGCCGCTGCGGGCAGCGCGGGCTGGGGAGCCTCCTCGCCGTCTCATTCGGCTCCGCCCGCAGCCCAGCCTGCCCCGTCTCCCGCGGCCGCCTGGCAGCCGCCCGCGCCCGCGACGCGGTGGCGCGCCACCTTCGACGACGGGCAGTCCTTCGTGGTCGAGGGACTCGTCCTCGTCGGGCGACGTCCCGAGCCGCGCCCGGGCGAACAGGTCCACCACCTGGTGCCACTGCGCTCGCCGGAGATGTCGGTGTCCAAGACCCACGCCCAGTTCGGCCCCGCGGCCGATGGCGTGATCGTGGTGGTCGACCGCGGCTCGACGAACGGCACCGTCCTGATCCGCCAAGGAGCGGGCCGCCAGCTCACAGCGGGCAAGGCGACCACGCTGCGCGACGGCGACAAGGTCATGTTCGGTGACCGCGCGATGAGCCTGACCCGCGAGCCCTGACCACAATCCCCGTGCCGCCCCGGCGGGTCGTGGCCTATCCTGACCGCGCCCGCGGAGGTCGCGGGATGGTGCGAGAACAGCGAGGTCAGGCCGTGCCCAGTGGCAAGGTGAAGTGGTACGACGCGGACAAGGGATTCGGCTTCCTGTCGCAGCCGGACGGCCCCGATGTCTACGTGCACTCCGACGCACTGCCCGAAGGCGTGAGCACCCTCAAGCCGGGCACGCGGGTCGAGTTCGGGATCGCGCAGGGGCGCCGCGGGGAGCAGGCGCTCCAGGTGCGTGTCCTCGATGCCCCGGCCTCGGTCTCGCGCAACCAGCGCAACGCCGCGCGCCGCCGCCCCGAGGACATGGTCGTGATCGTGGGCGACCTCATCAAGCTGCTCGACGGGGTCGAGGAGACCTACCGCCGCGGACACCACCCGGACGCTCGTACGGCCAAGCCCACCGCCAAGCTGTTGCGTGCGCTCGCCGAGGCGCTTGAGGCCTGAGTCGGATCACGCGGCGCGGGCTGCGGCGCGGCGGGCTCCCACGAGCATCCACAAGCCCCAGGCTGCGAGGACGCCGGCCGCGATGCCGAGGCCAAGCCGCGGCATCAGGGGCATGACGATGCCGACGAACCCGCCCAGCACCCAGGCGAGCTGCAGGCAGGTGTCCGAGAGCGCGAAGGCGCTCGTACGGACTCGCTCAGGCACGTCGTGCTGGATGGTCGAGTCCAGGGACAGCTTGGCCAACGCCTGAGCCATGCCCGCCGTCAGCCCCAGCGCCACGAGGGTTGCGACGCCGTAGAAGGCCGCACCCAGGGCCGCCATGGCGGCATCGGCGCACAGCGCGACGACGACGGTCACCGCGGGGTTGATCCGGCGTACGAGTGAGCCCAGGGCGATGCCGAGCGCGTTGCCCAGCCCGGCGCCCCCGATGACCACGGCCAGCAGCATCTCCGGCGACCACCCCGTCACGGGGTTTTCCCGCAGCAGGAACGCCATGAACATCGTCAGGAATCCCGACAGCCACCGCGGCCCGCAGTTGGCGAGCAGGGCAAAGCGGACGCTGCGTGGCATGTTCACCCGCAACCGGCGCGAGGGCGAGGGTGCCGCCTGCGCGTCGCCGGCACCCTGCGTCCCGTCCTCCTCGGCGTCGACCTGCCGCATCGGCTGGGTCGCGTCAGGATCGTCGCTGGAGGGAAGCAGGACGAGGACGCCCTCTCCCTGACTGGAGTCGACGCGTGCGGGCAGCAGGATGGCCAGCACGGTGGCAGCCACGAAGAGCACGAAGGCATAGCGCAGCGACCACTCGGGGCCGGCCAGAGAGGCGAGCCCGGCGAGGGGAGCAGACACGCACGCCCCCACGATGCCGGCCAGTGAGACGCGGGCATTCGACTTGACCAGAGTGAGGTTGTCGGGGACCAGCCGTGGGACAGCGGCGGCCCGCGTGACGCCGTACGCCTTGGACGAGACGAGGACGCCGAGGGCTGCGGGGAACAGCCACTGGCTCTCCGTCGCGACCGCCTGGGCCAACACCCAGCACAGGAAGCCGCGCACCGCCATCGTCGCCCCTATCGCCCACCGACGGCCATGGCTGAAACGGTCGA
Organism: Actinomycetes bacterium; assembly: GCA_023460975.1. GTDB lineage: Bacteria > Actinomycetota > Actinomycetes > Propionibacteriales > Nocardioidaceae > Nocardioides. Next base: position 32,531 of record JAEWOG010000053.1, on the reverse strand, counting down.
GGAACGGCCCGATCAGCGGCGCGACGATCACGAAGGGCAGCATCGTCAGCCCCAGGAACAGCGCCACCTGCCCGCGCGCCTCACCCGTGGGCACCTGGAAGAACAGGGTGCCGGCGAGCGAGATCGCCACGGCGGCGTCTGCGGCGGCATTGACCGAGTGCAGCTCGATGAGGCGCGAGAGGCCGGAGTCCCCGGCTCCCTCGGCACGCGCCGCGCGGCGGGCGAGGCGTACGGCACCACCGCCGGCCCGCGACGTCGCCCGTCCCAGCCCGGCCAGCCCGCGCCCCGTCGCGCGCATCCCCTTGCCAGCGCCGCCCAAGCCGCGCCGCAGGCCCTCCGAGCGGCCCGATGCGGGCTCCTCCGAGGCGCGATGGGCGTCGGGGGGCAGGTGGGTCATGGGCCCATGATGCCCGGTGCGTGCGACAACCTCGGAGCGCGACGCGGGACCTCGACGAGACAGCGCGGGGGTCCGTTTGTCACACTTTGACCGTGATGGCCATCGCACAGCCCCAGCGCAAGACCGACTCCTTCCTCAAGGACGCGGTCGACGTCGCGCGGACGGCCGCGCTCGAGGTCGCCGACGGAGAGGACGTCGGGGAGCACCTCGACGTCATCGCGATCGACGACCGCAGCGTGGTGCACCTGTTCGACTGCACGCGTGCGGGCTATGTCGGCTGGACCTGGTCGGTGACGCTCACCCGCGCCAAGCGGGTCAAGGTCGCCACCGTCAACGAGGTCGTCCTGCTGCCCGGCCCCGACGCTGTCACGGCGCCGGACTGGGTGCCGTACAAGGAGCGTCTCCAGCCCGGCGACATGTCGCCCGGCGACCTGCTGCCCGTCGAGGACGAGGACGCGCGCCTCGTGCCGACGTACCTGGTCGGCGACGACGAGCTGGATGCCGCGCTCGGCAAGGACGCCCGCGCTCAGGTGCGCCAGGTCGCGCGCGACCTGGGACTGGGCCGGGTCCGTACGCTCTCGCCCGAGGGCCTCGACATGGCTGCCGAGCGGTGGTACGCCGGTGACGGCGGCCCCGACGCGCCGCTGGCCAAGAGCGCTCCCGACCGCTGCTGGTCGTGTGGGTTCCTCGTACGCCTGAGCGGCCGCCTCTCGGAGACCTTCGGGGTCTGCGGCAACGGCAACGCCAACGACGACGGCAAGGTCGTCTCCCTCAACCACGGTTGTGGGGCGCACTCCGAGGTCAAGCTGGCACGCAAGCAGCAGCCCCTGCCCCTGCCGGACCACGTTCACGACACGATCAGCGAGGACGACCTCGAGGAGTTCTGAGTTCGCTCAGCTCCGACGCCTGCGCCGGCAGATCTCAATCCCGCACAGGCCGAGCCCCACGCCGGCCAGGCAGGCCCACAGCCACCAGGCACGTCCTGAGTCGCGCAGCGTGTCGTAGAACGGCAGCAGTGCGACGAATGCGATGAACCACAGGCCCGTGCCGACCTCGACCGTGCGTACGCCGTCGACATCGAGCGGCTCGACCTCGGCGATGAGGTAGGTCCGGTTGCCGATGTCATGGCTCTTCGGCTGTTCCTGCTCCACGCCGCCACGCTACAGGGTGGTCAGGTCACGGTTCGGTCACGGATCGTGTCCTTAGCACACCGATCCAAGACTGGGTGGGACGACGGGACCTGCGGCATGACACACTCAGGGCCCGTGACAGACAAGAGCGTGTCCGGCCTTGACCGGTACTTCCAGATCTCGCAGCGCGGTTCGACCCTCAGCCAGGAGGTGCGAGGCGGTCTCGTCACGTTCCTCACGATGGCCTACATCATCGTGCTCAACCCGCTGATCCTCGGCTACGTGCAGGACAGCGAGGGCAAGTTCCTCGGCGGCGGCGACGCCCCCAACCTCCCGGCCATCGCCGCCGGCACCGCGCTGGTCGCGGGCCTGCTGACGATCTTCATGGGCGCGTGGGCCAAGTTCCCGCTCGCGTTGGCGACCGGCCTGGGGCTGAACGCCTTCGTCGCCAACTCGATCGCGCGCCAGTCGACCTGGGAGGCCGCGATGGGCCTCGTGGTCCTCGAGGGCATCGTGATCCTGATCCTGGTCTTCACCGGGTTCCGCAAGGCCGTCTTCCACGCGGTCCCGCAGCAGCTGAAGGTCGCCATCTCAGTCGGTATCGGCCTCTTCATCGCCCTCATCGGCTTCGTCGACGCTCGCTTCATCACACGCATCCCGGACGAGTTCATGACCACCGTGCCGGTCCAGCTGGGCGTCGGTGGGCACTTGGCCGGCTGGCCGGTCCTGGTCTTCTGCGTCGGTCTGCTGCTGATGGTCGCCCTGTGGGTGCGCAAGGTGCGCGGCGCGATCCTGATCTCCATCGTCGTCACGACGGTGCTGGCCGTGATCATCGAGGCCGTCAAGGGCCTGGGCGCCGCTGGCGCCGACAACCCCGGCGGCTGGGCGCTCACCATCCCCAAGCTGGGCGAGGGTGACTGGCTGCCGTCGTTCGACACCCTGTTCAAGGTCGACCTGTTCGGTGCGTTCTCGACCGTCCACGGCGGCTTCCTCGCGGCACTCCTGCTGGTCTTCTCCCTGCTGCTGGCCGACTTCTTCGACACCATGGGCACCATGACCGCCATCGGCGCGGAGGCTGGCCTCAACGATGAGGAGGGCACCCCGCCCAACGCGCAGCGCATCCTGATCGTCGACTCGGTCGCCGCGATCGCCGGTGGTGGCGCCGCCGTCTCCTCGAACACCTCCTACATCGAGTCGGCCTCGGGCGTCGGCGAGGGTGCTCGTACGGGTCTGGCGTCGATCGTGACCGGCCTGCTGTTCCTGGCCTCGGTGTTCCTGACCCCGCTCGTCTCGGCGATCCCGTCGGAGGCTGCCGTGCCGGCCCTGGTCCTGGTGGGCTTCCTGATGATGCAGCAGGTCACCGAGATCGACTGGCGCAGCCCTGAGATCGCCATCCCGGCGTTCCTGACGATCGTCCTCATGCCGTTCGCGTACTCGATCTCGGTCGGTATCGGCGCGGGCTTCGTGGCCTTCGTGTTCATCAAGGTCGTCATGGGCAAGGTCAAGGAGATCCACCCGCTCATGTGGGTGGTCGCGGCTCTGTTCGTCGTCTACTTCGCCTACACCCCGATCAGCGGCTGGCTCTCCTGATCCACGCCATTCGAAGGCCCGCCCCACTCCGGGGCGGGCCTTCGTCGTTCCCGCCGCCGGGCTCATTTCCGCCCTGCAGGAACCCCCTCCCGGTGGAGCTTCCCCGCTCAGGCGGGGAAACCGTCACGTTGTGCGCGTTGCAAAGGGCACAAGGTGCAGGGAACCCCCTCCCAGTGGAGCTTCCCCGCCCAGGCGGGGAAACCGTCACGTTGTGCGCGTTGCAAAGGGCACAACGTGCAGGAAACCCCCGCCCAGTCGAGCCGGGGGAATACTTAGCAAAGGTAATGAGTTAGGCTAAACATCATGCCTGCTTCGACGAACCTGCCCGCCGATCGGGTCGCGCCCGCCCTGGTCGGCGACCTGCGCCTCGCCGTGATGCGGTTGCGGCGGCGGCTGGCGGGGGAGCGGCAGCCCGACAACGAGCTCTCCATCTCGCAGATGGGCGTCCTGGCGGGCCTGTGGCGCCACGGGGAGCTCACCCTGGGCGAGCTTGCCGCGTGGGAGCGCGTGCAGCCACCCTCGATGACGCGCACCGTCAAGTGCCTCGAGGAGGGTGGGTACGTCGCCCGCCGCCCGCACGAGACCGACGGCCGCGTCACGCTGGTTGCGCTGACCGAGCTGGGCCGCGCCGTGCTCCTGGGCGACCGCGAACGACGCGACGCCTGGCTGGCCCGCCGCCTGGCCGACTTCACCGATGACGAACGGGAGACGCTGCGCCGCGCCATCCCGCTGCTGGCCCGACTGGCGCAGGAAGACTGACCCACCACGTGAGCCCCACCTTCAGATCCCTTGCCAACCCGAACTACCGCCTGTACGCCGCCGGCGGCGTCGTGTCCAACACAGGCACGTGGATGCAGCGGGTGGCCCAGGACTGGCTGGTGCTCGCGCTCTCATCCGGGTCGGGCACGGTGCTCGGCATCACCACGGGCCTGCAATTCCTGCCCTTCCTGCTCCTCACCCCGATCGCCGGGCTGGTGGCGGACCGCATGCCCAAGCATCGACTCCTGCAGCTGACCAACCTCGGCATGGCCTTGCCCGCGGGTGTGCTGGGCATCCTCGCCATCACCGGGTCGGCGCAGGTCTGGCACGTGTACGTCCTCGCGCTCCTGCTGGGTGTCGCGTCCGCGTTCGATGCGCCCGCGCGCCAGTCCTTCGTCTCCGAACTCGTCGATCCCGCGGACCTGACCAACGCGGTGGGCCTCAATTCGGCCTCCTTCAACGCGGCCCGCCTGGTCGGGCCCGGCCTCGCGGGCGTACTGATCGCTGCGCTGGGCGGCGGCGTCGTCGCCACGGGATGGGTGATCCTCATCAACGCGGTCAGCTATGCCGCCCCGATCTGGTCCCTGCGCCACCTCGACGAGTCGCTGCTCGACAGCCCCGAGCCGCGCGGGCGCGAGCCGGGCGCGCTCCGCGAGGGCTTCAGCTACCTGCGGGCGAGGCCGGAACTCCTCGTGGTGCTCGCGGCGGTGTTCGTGGCGGGGACCTTCGGCCTCAACTTCCAGATGACCTCGGCCCTGATGGCCACCGAGGTCTTCGACAAGGGCGCCAGCGAGTACGGCATCCTCGGCACCTTCCTCGCCGTCGGATCCCTCACCGGGTCCCTGCTGGCGGCGCGCCGCGAGGTCGTACGCCTGCGCCTGGTCATCGGCGCCGGTCTGGTGTTCGGCGTGGTCGTGACCCTGAGCGGCCTGATGCCGGACTATGTCTCCTTCGCCCTGCTGACCCCGGTGCTCGGCCTGTCGGCCCTGACCCTGATCACCAGCGCCAACATGTTCATGCAGCTCAACGTCGCCCCGGCCGTACGGGGGCGGGTGATGGCGTTCTACCTCATGGTCTTCATGGGCGGCACCCCGATCGGGTCCCCGCTCATCGGCTGGATCGGGGAGACCTTCGGCGCCCGGTGGACCCTGATCGGCGGCGGCGTGGTCACCGTGGTTGGCATCGCCATCGCCGGCATGGTGCACGTGTGGATGGAACGAGCCCGAGCGGCGCGCCCCGCGACGAGCCTGAGGGCCACGGGCGCGGGGGCCTCATTTTGACCCGTGCCTCACGCCCCGAGTAGCCTCGTTGTTCGTGTCTGGGACGACCAGACGTCATGCGTGCTCACGAACCGCCGCGCGAGCTTCACCGCCGCCCAGCAAATCCAGCACTGACACAGGCACAGCTCCACAGCTCCACATCCGAGCCCCGCACCGTGCAGGGCCGTGATCAATGACAGGAAGGGAACCACCAGGTGCCCACCATCCAGCAGCTGGTCCGCAAGGGCCGCCAGGACAAGGTGTCGAAGACCAAGACGCCTGCCCTGAAGGGATCTCCGCAGCGCCGCGGCGTTTGCACCCGCGTGTACACGACCACGCCCAAGAAGCCGAACTCCGCCCTGCGCAAGGTCGCCCGTGTGCGCCTTTCCAGCGGCGTCGAGGTCACGGCGTACATCCCGGGCGTCGGCCACAACCTGCAGGAGCACTCCATCGTGCTCGTGCGCGGTGGCCGTGTGAAGGACCTTCCCGGTGTCCGCTACAAGATCATCCGCGGCACGCTCGACACCCAGGGTGTCAAGAACCGCAAGCAGGCCCGCAGCCGCTACGGCGCGAAGAAGGAGAAGTAATGCCTCGCAAGGGTCCCGCTCCCAAGCGCCCCCTCGTCGTCGACCCGGTCTACGGCTCGCAGCTGGTCACCCAGCTCGTGAGCAAGGTCCTGCAGGACGGCAAGAAGCAGGTCGCGCAGCGCATCGTCTACACCGCCCTCGAGGGTTGCCGCGAGAAGACCGGCACGGACCCCGTGCTGACGCTCAAGCGCGCGATGGACAACGTCCGCCCCGCGATCGAGGTCAAGTCCCGCCGCGTCGGTGGCGCCACGTACCAGGTCCCCGTCGAGGTCAAGGCCAACCGCGCCACTACCCTCGCGCTGCGCTGGCTCGTCGGCTACGCCTCGGACCGTCGTGAGAAGACGATGGCCGAGCGCCTGATGAACGAGATCCTCGACGCGAGCAACGGCCTCGGTGCCGCTGTGAAGAAGCGCGAGGACACGCACAAGATGGCCGAGTCCAACAAGGCCTTCGCTCACTACCGCTGGTGACCTCTCGGGCCGCACGGCAACAGCCGTGCGGCCCGGACCACCGACACCATCGAACACCGAAGGAACTGTGACTCTCAGTGGCCGTTGACATCACCACGGACCTCACCAAGGTCCGCAACATCGGCATCATGGCGCACATCGACGCTGGCAAGACCACGACGACCGAGCGCATCCTGTTCTACACCGGCATCAACTACAAGATCGGCGACACCCACGAGGGGTCGGCGACCATGGACTGGATGGAGCAGGAGCAGGAGCGTGGCATCACGATCACTTCTGCTGCCACCACCTGCTGGTGGAAGGACCACCAGATCAACATCATCGACACCCCCGGGCACGTCGACTTCACCGTCGAGGTCGAGCGCTCGCTGCGCGTCCTCGACGGCGCGGTCGCGGTGTTCGACGGCGTGGCCGGTGTGGAGCCCCAGTCGCAGACCGTGTGGCGTCAGGCCAACAAGTACTCGGTCCCGCGTATGTGCTTCGTCAACAAGCTCGACCGTACGGGCGCCGACTTCTACCGCGTGGTCGACACCATCGTCGACAAGCTCAACTCCAACGTGCTGGTGCTGCAGCTCCCGATCGGTGCGGAGTCCGACTTCCTCGGTGTCGTCGACCTGGTCGAGATGCGCGCGCTGACCTGGCGTGGCGAGACCGCCCAGGGCGAGGACTACGTCGTCGAGGAGATCCCCGCGGACCTGGCCGACAAGGCCACCGAGTACCGCGAGAAGCTCATCGAGACCCTCGCCGAGGCCGACGACGACATCATGGAGGTCTACCTGGAGGAGGGTGACGTCTTCGACGTTCCCACCATCAAGGCCGCCATCCGTCGCGCCACCCTGGCTGACAAGCTCAACCCGATCCTCACCGGCACCGCGTTCAAGAACAAGGGCGTGCAGCCCCTGCTGGACGCCGTGGTCGACTACCTCCCCTCGCCGCTCGACATCGAGGCGATCGTGGGCCACAAGCCCAACGACGAGGAGGTCGAGATCCTGCGTCAGCCGGCCGACGACGAGCCGCTGTCCGCGCTGGCGTTCAAGATCGCTGCCGACCCGCACCTGGGCAAGCTGACCTTCGTCCGCGTCTACTCGGGCAAGCTCGAGGCCGGCGGCACCGTGCTCAACTCGAGCAACGGTCGCAAGGAGCGCATCGGCAAGGTCTACCAGATGCACGCCAACAAGCGCGAGGAGATCGCGTCGGTCGGCGCCGGCCAGATCGTGGCGGTCATGGGTCTCAAGGACACCAAGACCGGTCACACCCTGTCCGACCAGGCCAAGCCCGTCGTGCTCGAGTCCATGACCTTCCCGGCTCCCGTGATCGAGGTCGCGATCGAGCCGAAGACGAAGGGCGACCAGGAGAAGCTGGGCACCGCGATCCAGCGCCTCAGCGATGAGGACCCCACCTTCACCGTGAAGACGGATGAGGAGACGGGCCAGACCATCATCGCGGGCATGGGCGAGCTCCACCTCGAGGTCCTCGTGGACCGCATGAAGCGCGAGTTCAAGGTCGAGGCGACCGTCGGCAAGCCGCAGGTGGCCTACCGCGAGACCATCAAGCGCAAGGTCGAGGGCCACGGCTACACCCACAAGAAGCAGACCGGTGGTTCGGGTCAGTTCGCCAAGATCGTCATGACGATCGAGCCGAACATCGACCCCGAGACCGGTCTGGGTGCCGGCTACGAGTTCGTCAATGCCGTCACCGGTGGTCGCGTGCCGAAGGAGTACATCCCCTCGGTGGACCAGGGTGCCCAGGAGGCCATGCAGTTCGGTGTCAAGGCCGGCTTCCCCATGGTCGACGTGAAGGTCACCCTCGAGGACGGCGCCTACCACGACGTCGACTCCTCGGAGCTGGCGTTCAAGATCGCTGGTCTTCAGGGCTTCAAGGAGGCCGCGCAGAAGGCGCAGGCCGTCCTGCTCGAGCCGATGTTCGCGGTCGAGGTCACGACTCCCGAGTCGTTCCTCGGCACCGTGATCGGCGACCTGAACAGCCGTCGCGGCCAGATCCGCGCGCAGGAGGAGCGTTACGGCGACCTCGTCGTCTCCGCCCTTGTGCCGCTCTCCGAGATGTTCGGGTACGTTGGCGACCTGAGGTCCAAGACCTCCGGCCAGGCGTCGTACTCGATGGAGTTCGACTCGTACGCCGAGGTTCCTGCGAACATCGCCGACGAGATCACCAAGAAGGTCCGCGGCGAGTAATCGCTTCGGATCCTCGGCACTGCACCACCCCTTTTCACGAGTCAAGAACACACACACCAGAAGGAGCCCCAAGTGGCTAAGGCGAAGTTCGAGCGGACCAAGCCGCACGTCAACATCGGCACGATCGGTCACATCGACCACGGCAAGACGACGCTGACCGCGGCGATCTCCAAGGTGCTGCACGACACGTACCCCGACCTCAACGAGGCCTCGCCGTTCGACCAGATCGACAAGGCTCCCGAGGAGCGTCAGCGCGGTATCACGATCTCGATCGCGCACATCGAGTACCAGACCGAGGCGCGCCACTACGCGCACGTCGACTGCCCCGGTCACGCTGACTACATCAAGAACATGATCACGGGTGCGGCGCAGATGGACGGCGCCATCCTCGTGGTTGCCGCCACCGACGGCCCCATGCCCCAGACGCGTGAGCACGTGCTGCTCGCTCGCCAGGTTGGCGTGCCGGCCATCGTCGTCGCCCTCAACAAGTGCGACATGGTGGACGACGACGAGCTCATCGAGCTCGTCGAGATGGAGGTGCGCGAGCTCCTCTCCGAGTACGAGTTCCCCGGCGACGACGTTCCGGTCGTCCGCGTGGCTGCCTTCCCCGCCCTCCAGGGCGAGGAGAAGTGGGCCGACTCGATCCGCGAGCTCATGAGCACCGTGGACGAGTACATCCCGCAGCCGGCTCGTGAGACGGACAAGCCGTTCCTGATGCCCGTTGAGGACGTCTTCACGATCACCGGTCGTGGCACCGTCATCACCGGCCGCATCGAGCGCGGCATCGTCAAGGTCGGCGAGGAGGTCGAGATCATCGGCATCCGCGAGGCCTCGCAGAAGACCACCGTCACCGGTGTCGAGATGTTCCGCAAGCTGCTCGACGAGGGCCAGGCTGGTGAGAACGTCGGTCTGCTGCTTCGTGGTACCAAGCGCGAGGACGTCGAGCGCGGCATGGTCGTGGTTGCCCCCGGCACCACCACCCCGCACACCGACTTCGAGGCGTCTGTCTACATCCTGTCGAAGGAGGAGGGTGGCCGTCACACCCCGTTCTTCAACAACTACCGCCCGCAGTTCTACTTCCGTACCACCGACGTGACCGGCGTTGTGACCCTCCCCGAGGGCACCGAGATGGTCATGCCCGGCGACAACACGGAGATGACTGTCGAGCTCATCCAGCCCATCGCCATGGACGAGAACCTCAAGTTCTCGATCCGCGAGGGTGGCCGCACCGTGGGTGCCGGTCGCGTCACCAAGATCATCAAGTGACCATTCGTCACTGATCTGTTCAAAGGCCCCGGACTTCGGTCCGGGGCCTTTGGCCACTTCTGGGGCAGTGCGCGCCACTGCTGCTCGGGCCAGTGAAGTCGTGCCAGTGCCGCCGTGCCAGTGCTGCCGTGCCAGTGCAGCCGTGCCGCTCAGTCCAGGCTGACGAGTCCGGGCAGCAGCGCCGTGGCGCGCGTACGCAGCTCCTTGGCCGCGACGCTGATCTCACCGTCGGCCGGCGAGCCAGCCGTTTCGAAGGTGTGGGCGGTGAGGCAGTTGAGGAAGATCCCGTCGAAGAGCGCGTACGTGGTGGCGGCGTCGTTGCGCGGACGCCCACCGCTCAACTCGCAGTAGCGCACGACCACGCGGTCGACCATGTCACGCAGCCCCTCGTCGATGGAGATCACGTCCTCGCGCAGGGTGGGCTCGAACATCGACTGGTTGCGCAGGTCGTACCACAACCGGTGCATCGCGGCTTCCTGGCACAGCGTCTCGACCAGGCGATCGGTGAAGCCCACGAGGAGTTCCTCAGGGGTCGTGGCCGTGGCGACGACCTCGTCGTACCGCGTCATGCACTGGGTCTTGTAGTAGCGCACGCAGTGCAGGATGAGGGCGGTCTTGTCGGCGAAGTAGTAGTGCACCACGCCGTGCGAGAAGGGCGACTTCTGCGCGATCTCGCGCAGCGAGGTGCGGGCATAGCCGAGCTCGCCGAGTGTCGCCAGGGCCGACTGGGCCAACTGGACTCGGCGCTCCTCGTGCTTGTCCTCGCGGCTGCGACGCGTGCGTTCAGCCGGTGCTTTCACGGCGTCCACGTCCTCCACTGTAGGCCCGTTCGTGGCGCGGTGACAGGGGCGGCAGAAATTGGGCATGTGTCAAGCAGAGCCTTGACAGTCGTCAAACATCGAACGACAGTGGATGAACAGCACAGCCCCGGAGCACGACGTACGTACATCTGTTCCCCCACTCAGGAGTCGACCCCCGTGACCACCCCCGGTCACCGGCGCCGAGATCCGGGCGCTGCATGCTCCGGTGACCGATGGGGTGTCCCTGCCGCATCGGCCACCGGAATCAGCCAGGAGTGGCCAGCGCGGCTTCCCCCGAGTTCGCGCTGAGCTCCTGATTGTGGTGCCACCGGCTGGTCCCGTTGTCCCCCGACGATCCTCACATGGTCGTGGACCCCCGGTGGCACCACTCCTGTCTCCCCGAGCCGGGCCCCGCCCCGGCGTCACGGCCCCGTACGCTGGGGCGGTGAGCAACAGCGCCCTGTCCGCCGCGGCCGTCGAGCAGGCGTACGCAGTCCTCGCGCCGGTGGTCCTGCGCACCCCGCTGGAGTACAGCGCCCGGCTCAGCGAGGCGCTGGGCGTGCCGGTGCTCCTCAAGCGGGAGAACCGCCAGATCGCGCGGTCCTACAAGGTGCGGGGCGCGTTCCACGCGATCAGCGGCCTCAGCCCCCATGAGCGGGCCCGTGGCGTCGTGTGCGCCTCAGCGGGCAACCACGGCCAGGGCGTCGCCTGGAGCTGTGCCCGGCTCGGGATCAAGGGCCGGGTCTATGTCCCCGGCAACACTCCGCGTCAGAAGCGGCAGCGGATCCTCGCGCTCGGCGGGGACGCCATCGAACTCGTGGTGGCGGGATCGTCGTACGACGAAGCCGGCGCTGCTGCGCGCGAGTGGGCGGAGGCGTCGGGCGCTGTGTTCGTGCACCCCTTCGACGCACCCGCGACCATCGTCGGTCAGGGTTCGGTCGCCATCGAGGTGATGGAGCAGGCTGATGAGGCGGGGGTCGACGTCGGCACGGTCGTGGTCCCCGTCGGTGGCGGCGGCCTGATCAGCGGCATGGCCCTGTGGCTGCGCGAGCGCCACCCCGACGTCCGGATCGTGGGGGTCGAGCCCGCGGGGGCGGCCAGCATGGGCGCCGCACTCGAGGCGGGCGAGCCGGTACGTCTCGCCGAACTCGACACGTTCGTGGACGGCGCGGCCGTTGGCCTCGCGGGGTCGGTGACCTTCCCGCTGGTGCGTGACCTGGTGGATGAGGTCGCCACCGTTGCCGAGGGCGCGGTGTGCACCGAGATGCTGGAGCTGTATCAGACCGAGGGGATCATCGCCGAGCCAGCGGGCGCGATGGCGTCCACCCACACGCTCGCGGCGGCCCAGAGCGTCGCGAGGGGCCGGGCCGTGGTCTGCGTGGTCTCCGGCGGCAACAACGACGTGAGCCGCTACGCGGAGATCGTGGAACGGTCGGCGATCCACGAGGGCCTGCGCCACTACTTCCTGGTGACGTTCCCCCAAGAGCCCGGCGCGCTGCGCCACTTCCTGTCCGAGGTGCTCGCCGAGGGCGAGGACATCATCCTGTTCGAGTACGTCAAGAAGAACAACCGCGAGACCGGGCCGGCGCTCGTGGGCATCGACATCGAGACCCGTGGCCACCTGCCCGGGCTGCTCGCCCGCATGGAGGAGAGCCCGATGGACATCGAGCGCGTCGAGCCCGGATCGCCCCTGTTCACGTTCCTCTTCTGAGCGGCCGACTGCTGGCGGATCGGGCCGGCTGGCACGGATCAGCCGAGCAGGGCCTCCACCGCCGTACGGAACGCCTCGGTGTGGGCGTCGACGTCCGCGTTCGTGTGGAACGGGCTGAACAGGCTCATGTTGTGGAACGGCGCGAGCAGCACGCCCCGGTTGAAGGTCCACAGGTGCATGAACGCGTCGAGCTCCTCGTCCACGGCTGACGCCGCCTCGGCGCCGTCGCGTGGGGGAGGGCAGAACCAGTACTCCGCGCGACACCCCAGCCGCTGCACGTGCCACGGCAGCCCGTGCTCGGCGATCACCGCCGCCACACCGCTGGTGAACCGCTCGGCCAGCGCGATCGCGACGTCGAAGTCTTCTTGGCGCAGCGCCGTGGACAGCGTGGCCCGTACGGCAGCCAACGCGAGCGCGCTGCCCGACAGCGTGCCGCCCACCCCGGCCACGTCGATGTCGTGGCCGAGCATGGGCCCACGGAGCCGGTCCGCGATCTCGGAGGTCATCCCGTACGCCGCCACCGGCACCCCGCCACCGATGGGTTTGCCCATCACCACGAAGTCGGGCTCCAGCCCCCACGCGGTGGTGGCGCCACCGGGCCCGGCGCAGATCGTGTGGGTCTCGTCGTTGACCAGCAGCACTCCGTGCCGGCGGGTGATCTCGCGGACTCCCTCGAGGTAGCCCGGCTCCGGGAGCACGATGCCGATGTTGGTGAGCGCCGGCTCCATGAGCAGGCAGGCGACGTCGCCCTCAGCCAGACGGGCATCGAGCGCATCGAGGTCGTTGAAGGGCACCACCGCGGTGGTGAGGGCGACGTCGACCTGCGGCCCCAGCGCCCCGGGCCGAGGGACGACCCGATCGCCCGCGCGCCCGTGCTCCAGCACGCCGAGGGTCTCGTCGACAGTGCCGTGGTAGCACCAGTCCATCACCGCGATGCGCGGGCGCGAGGTCAGGTGGCGGGCGAAGCGGAGTACGAAGCGGTTCGCGTCGGTGGCCGTCATCGCCATCTGCCAGTGGGGCAGGCCGAACCGTCGCGCCAGTTCTCCCGCGACCCACGCGGCATCCGTGCTCGGCAGCATCGTGGTGATCCCGCGTGTGGCCCGCTCGCTGATCGCCTCGGCGACGGCGGGCAGGCAGTGTCCGGTCATCGACCCGGTGTCACCGAGGCACAGGTCGACGTAGGTGTTGCCGTCTACGTCGGTGAACGAGCCGCCGACGGCGGAGTCCACGTACACGGGGAAGGCTCCGGGCCAGCGTGTCATCCAGGGCATGGGTACGCCGGCCAGGAGGTGCTCGTCGGCCTCGCGGGCCAGCTGCCTCGAGCGCGGATGGAGGTCGATGAAGCGTTGTTCCTCCGCCGCGTGGAGGCGGGCGAGCCGGGCACGGTCGATCATGGTTCCTCCTCGGGCAAGCGACGCTCACCCAGCGCGGGACGCTTCAGTCGGCAGGGGGCGCCGGGGTGATCGCCATCCCGACGTACTTGGTCTCGAGATACTCCTCGATGCCCTCGAACCCACCCTCGCGCCCGAACCCCGAGTGCTTGACTCCGCCGAAGGGGGCGGCGGGGTTGGAGACGATGCCGGTGTTGATGCCGACCATGCCGAACTCCAGCGCCTCGCTGACGCGGATCACGCGCGAGTGGTCATTGGTGAAGACGTAGGCGACCAGGCCGTACTCGGTGTCGTTGGCCGAAGCGATCGCCTCGGCCTCGCTGGTGAAGGTGACGATCGGTGCGACCGGACCGAAGATCTCCTCGCCCAGGACGCGCGCATCCGAGGGCACGTCGATGAGCACCGTCGGGGTGTAGAAGTATCCCGGCCCGGGGGGCACCTGCCCGCCCGTGAGCGCGCGGGCCCCCTGTGCCACCGCTTCGGACACCAGGTCGTGGACTCCGGCGCGGGCCTTCTCGGTGATCAGCGGCCCGACCTGGGTGCCCTCCGCGAGTCCGTCCCCCAGTAGCAGCGAGCCCATCCGGGCCGCCAGTTTGGTGGCGAACTCCTCGGCCACGTCCGCGTGGACCAGGAACCTGTTGGCGGCCGTGCAGGCCTCGCCGATGTTGCGCATCTTGGCGAGCATGGCGCCCTCGACGGCGGCGTCGACGTCGGCGTCGCCGAAGACCACGAAGGGGGCGTTCCCGCCCAGCTCCATGGACAGTCGCAGCAACTGGGTGGCCGACTGTTCGACGAGCACCTTGCCGACGGCAGTCGACCCGGTGAAGGTCAACTTGCGCAGCCGCCGGTCCTTGATGATCGGCTCGCACACCTGCGAGGAGTGCGACGTCGTGATCAGGTTGACGACGCCCGCGGGGACGCCGGCCTCCTCCAGCAGCGCGACCAGAGCGATCATGGTCAGCGGGGTCTCATGGGCGGGCTTGACGACCATCGTGCACCCGGCGGCGATGGCGGGGCCGATCTTGCGCGTGCCCATCGCGAGCGGAAAGTTCCACGGCGTGATCATCAGCGTCGGGCCGACGGGCATCTTCATCGTGACCAGCCGCGACCCTCCGGTGGGCGCCGTGGCGTAGCGGCCGTGGACGCGGACCGCCTCCTCGGCGAACCAGCGGAAGAACTCTGCACCGTACGCGACCTCACCGCGGGCCTCGGCCAGCGGCTTGCCCATCTCGAGGGTGATCAGCTCGGCGAACTGCTCGGTGCGTGCCACGAGCAGCTCGTACGCCCGCCGCAGGATCTCGCCCCGCTCGCGGGGAGCGGTGGCCGCCCACGACGCCTGGGCGGCGACCGCCGCGTCGAGGGCGCGGCGACCGTCGGCGACGTCGCAGTCCGCCACCTCGGCGATCACCTCGCCGGTGGCCGGGTTGGACACCGCCACCGTGCGACCGAGCGCAGCCGGCTGCCAGGTGCCGGCGATGTACAGGCCGTGGGGGAGTTGCGAGAGGACCTCAGACATGGCGTACAGCCTCCTCGAAGGCGGCCTCGAACAGGTCGAGGCCCTCAGTGATCAGGTCGTCGGAGATGACCAGGGGCGGGAGGAAGCGGAACACGTTTCCGTACGTGCCACACGTCAGCGTGATCAGGCCCGCCGCCGAGCACGCGCGGTGGATGGCGCCGGCCAGCGCGGCGTCGGGGGTCTTGGACTCGGCGTCCGTGACGAGTTCGACGGCCAGCATCGCGCCGCGCCCGCGCACCTCTCCGACCCGGTCGGGGTGGCGCGCGGCGAGGGCTCCCAGCCGGGAGGTGAAGAGCGCCTCGATCTCCCGGGCCCGCCCGATCAGGTCCTGGGCCTCCATCGTCTCGATCGCGGCGAGTGCGGAGGCGCAGGCGACGGGGTTGCCGCCGTACGTGCCGCCCAGCCCTCCGGAGTGGACCGCGTCCATGATCTCCGCACGCCCCGTCAGAGCGGCCAGTGGCAGCCCGCCGGCCATGCCCTTCGCGGTGGTCACCAGGTCGGGGACCACTCCCTCCGCGTCGCACGCGAACCAGTCGCCGGTGCGGGCGAAACCGGTCTGCACCTCGTCGGCGATGAAGAGGATGCCGTGCTCACGGCACCACTGGGCCACCTTGGCGAGGAAGCCCGGCGCCGGGACGATGAAGCCGCCCTCGCCCTGGATCGGCTCGACCAGCACGGCCGCGGTGTTCTCCTCACCGATCTGGGCGTGGACCCGCGAGACGAACTCGGCGAACGCCTCGTCGGCGCAGTTGTCCGGCCCGGTGGGCCACCGGTACGGATACGCCATCGGCACCCGGTGGATCTCGCCCGCAAAGGGGCCGAAGCCCTGCTTGTAGGGCATGTTCTTGGCCGTCAGCGCCATCGTGAGGTTCGTCCGACCGTGGTAGGCGTGGTCGAAGACGACGACCGCCTCCCGCCCGGTCGCCACGCGGGCGACCTTGATGGCGTTCTCGACGGCCTCGGCGCCGGAGTTGAACAGCGCCGAGCGCTTCTCGTGATCGCCGGGGGTGAGATCGGCCAGCTTCTCGCACACGGCCAGGTACTCCTCGTACGGAGTGACCATGAAGCAGGTGTGCGTGAAGTCCGCGACCTGACGCTGGACCGCCTCGACCACCCGCGGGGCAGCGTTGCCCACCGTGGTCACGGCGATGCCCGAGCCGAAGTCGATGAGGTGGTTGCCGTCGACGTCGACGACGATCCCGCCTCCGGCCCGCTCCACATAGACGGGCAGGGTCGTCCCGACACCCGCGGACACGGTCGCCAGCTTGCGCCTGTGCAGCGCCTGCGAGCGCGGCCCGGGGATCTCGGTGGCGAGGATCCGGCGCTGTTCGACACTCATGGTTGTGCTTCCTCCGGTTGCGTACGAGTGGTGCTCACCGCTCCTGCATACCCCAGGCCGACCCGTAACCAGCAGGCTTGGGGGCGGCGAGAAGGTCGAGGAACGGCGTGGGGGCGAATGCCTCGGGCCCCAGGACCCCGGATCCCGACCAGGTGCCGGCGGCCAGCAGTTCGAGGGCGACGACGGGGTTGATCGCGGTCTGCCACACCACGCACTGGGCGCCGTACTCGCGCATCGTGTCGGCGTTGTCGACCACGTGGTAGAGGTAGACCGAGCGCGGGTTGCCGTCCTTGCCGGTGCCCGTGACCAGCAGACCGGCGCACGTCTTGCCCTCCATCCGAGGCCCGATCGTGGCGGGGTCGGGCAGGCACGCCGCCACCACGTCGCGGGGGGAGACCTCGACGCCCTTGACGTTGACCGGGGTCGTGGAGTCCAGTCCCAGGGTGTGCAGCGAGCGGAGGATGGTGATCATCTCCTCGCCGAGGCCGTACTTGAAGGTGACGCGGTCGGCCTCGAGCCACCGCGGCATCATCAGCACCTCCTCGTGCTCCACGTGGACGCACTCCACCGGGCCGATGCCCTCGGGGAAGTCGAAGATCTCAGGCTCGGCGAAGGGCGGCAGGGTGAAGAAGCCGCCTTCCAGTCCCTTGCCCGACTCCCACACCACGGGCGGGTTGAGGCACTCCTCGATCACGGTCCAGATGGAGAAGCCGGGGGCGAAGATCTCGGTGCCGTCCTCGTCGCGGACGACCAGGTTGGCGCCGTCGCGGGTACCCAGCTCGGTGACGTGGGAGAACAGCTCGTCCACGGCGTAGCGGGCGAAGACGTTCGACAGCCCCGGCTCCACTCCGATGCCGACCAGGGCGAGCCGCCCCGCCTCCTCCCACTCGGCCGCCCGCGCGAACTGCTCGTCGCCGAGCTTGACGCCGACCTTCTCGTACGGGTGGGTCGGGTGGGGTGCAGACAGGCTCATCGCCATGTCCAGGTAGTCCGCGCCCGCCGCCAGCGCGCCGGTGAACAGCGGCATGACGAAGCGGGGGTCGACGGCGTTGAAGACGTGCGTCGCGCCGACCTCGCGCGCCAACGCCGTCACCGCGGCGGCGTCAGCGGCCTCGATGCGGGCGGCGGTGAACCGCTCCTCGCCCGGATGACGCTCGCGCACCGCCGCGACCGTGCGCTCGGCGCGGGCCACGTCGTGATCCGCCACGACCCACGCGTCGAAGAAGTCGCGCTCGGCGGCGATGCGGGCGGCAGCGTCGCCGACCCCGCCCGCCCCCACCATCAGCACCCGCAGGCGGGTCATCAGGCCCCCTTCTTCGTACGCAGCGAGCTCAGCAGCGTCCCGCCCACCACCAGGGCGATCGCGATGACGAACATCGAGATGCCGATGACGTTGGCTTCAGCGGGGATGCCGCGCTTGGCCGAGACGTAGACGAACTTCGGGAACGTCGACTCGTTGCCCGAGACGAAGTTGGTGATGATGAAGTCGTCGAAGCTCAGCGAGAACGCCAGCATCGCCGCACCCAGCACGCCGGGGAGGATGAGCGGGAACGTGACCCGCCAGAAGGTCGCCTGCGGGCTGGCGTACAAGTCCTGGGCAGCCTCCTCGATGCGCGGGTCGAGCGACTGAATGCGCGCCCGGACGGTCACCACCACGAAGCTGAGGCAGAACATGATGTGCGCCGCGGTGATGGTCCAGAAGCCGAGTTCGAGACCCAGACCGCTGAAGCCCTGGACGAAGATCGTCAGCAGCGAGGCGCCCAGCACGATCTCGGGAGTCGCCATCGGCACGAACACCAGCAGGTTGCTCGCGGCCTTGCCTCGGAACTGGTAGCGCACCATCGCCAGCGCCATCATCGTGCCCAGCACCGTGGCGACCACGGTCGAGACCGCCCCGATCTGCAGCGACGTCACCAGCGAGGAGCACGCTCCGGCCACGCCGCAGGGGTCGGCCCAGTGCTCGAGGGTGAAGCCCTGCCACACGATGTTGGTCTTGCCGTGATCGTTGAACGAGAAGATGAACGTGTAGACGATCGGCAGGAACATGTAGGCGAGGACCAGGATCGCCGAGATCGCCGCGAAGTGGTTGGCGATCCACAGTTGGGCGCGCTTGGCCCGCGAGGGCTTGTAGCCGGCGGAACGCGGGGCCTGGGTCGTGGCTGCCATCTCAGACCAGCTCCTCGGTTCCGAACTTGCGCACGTACAGGAAGACCAGCACCAAGATCGCGGCCATCAGGGTGAACGACAGCGCCGCGGCTGTGGGATATCCACCCGGGACGGCCAGGAACTGGTTGTTGATGACGTTGCCGATCATCGTGCCCTTCTGGGGTCCGAGCAGTTCCATGTTGACGAAGTCGCCGGCCGCCGGGATGAAGGTGAGCAGGGTGCCTGCCAGCACGCCGGGCATCGACATCGGGAGCGTCACCAGCCGGAACGTGGTGAAGCCGTTCGCGTACAGGTCGCCGCCGGCCTCGATGACCCGCGGATCGGCGCGCTCCAGGGAGGCGTAGATCGGCAGCACCATGAACGGCAGGAAGTTGTACGTCAGACCCGCAACCACGGCGACCGGGGTGTTGATGAGGTGCTCACCGGGCAGCAGGTGGAGGAAGTTGAGCGTCTCCACCACCCAGCCGTCGTCGCCCAGGATCTGGGTCCATGCGAAGGTGCGCAGGATGAAGGAGGTGAAGAAGGGGGCGATCACGCAGATCAACATGATCCCGCGCCAGCGGCCGGCCTTGAAGGCCATCGTGTACGCCAACGGGTAGGCGAGCAGGAAGGCGAACAGGGTCGCCGAGCCCGCGTAGAGGAAGCTGCGCGCGAAGTGGGGCGCGTACGCTCCCAGCGCCTCGGTGTAGTTGGAGAAGTTGACGTCGCGGTAGTAGTAACCCGGGAAGTCCGGCCAGCCGGACTGCAGGCTCACGGCCGCCAACTGCACCAGCGGGAAGACGAAGAAGACGCCCAGCCACAGCAGCCCGGGAAGCAGCAGCAGGTACGCCATCCACGGGCGCCGCTGGTCCGCCCCGGCCATCACCGCGGCGCCGTCGTTGCTCCCGCCGGGATCGCTGCGGTTGGCCGCCGCAGCCAACACGCTCACGAGTCCTCCCCGTCAGCCGGAACCCCGAAGGCGTGGCCGGGATCCCAGGCGATCCAGCAGGTGTCGCCCGGGCGCAGGTCGAGCGGCTCCAGGTCGAGGTTCTGCTCGTAGACGCTCCACACGGTCCCCGACGGCATCTCGATGAGATAGCTGGTCGCCACCCCGAGGAACGAGACATCCTTGACCACGCCCCGCAGGTCGCCGCCGTCGTTGTCAGGCGCGGTGCGCGAGATCTTGACCTTCTCGGGGCGAATGCCGAAGACGAAGTCGCCCTCGCTGACCGCGCAGCGGTCCTTGTGCACGCGGACCTTCGTGCCCAGCACATCGGTGAGCAGCCAGTCGCCGTCGGTCCCGAGCACGGTGCCCTTGCCCATGTTGGACTGCCCCACGAACGTGGCCACGAACCTCGTGCGCGGCAGGTCGTACAAGGCGACGGGCTCGCCCATCTGCTCGATGCGGCCGTTGTTCATCACCGCGACGGTGTCGGCCATGGTCATGGCCTCCTCCTGGTCGTGGGTGACGTGGATGAAGGTGAGCCCCACCTCGGTCTGGATGCGCTTGAGCTCCACCTGCATCTCGCGCCGCAGCTTGAGGTCGAGCGCTCCCAGCGGCTCATCGAGCAGCAGCACCTCCGGCTGGTTGACCAGCGCGCGAGCCACCGCGACGCGCTGCTGCTGGCCGCCGGAGAGCTGGGACGGCTTGCGTGCGGCGAAGCGGGTCATCTGCACCAGCTCCAGCGCCGCGTCGGCCAGGGAGAGCGCGTCCTTCTCCTTGCGACGCTTGGGTCCGAAGGCCACGTTGTCGCGCACGCTCAGGTGCGGGAACAGGGCGTAGGACTGGAAGACCGTGTTGACCGGACGCTCGTACGGACGAGAGCCGGTCAGGTCCGTCTCCCCGATCAGGACCCGGCCCGTGGTGGGCTGCTCCAGGCCGGCGACCATGCGCAGGGTCGTGGTCTTGCCGCAGCCCGAGGGACCGAGCAGGGCAAAGAACGAGCCACGTGGCACGGACAGGGACAGGTCGTCGACGGCGACGAAGTCGCCGAACCTCTTGGTGACCGACTCGATCAGCAGGTCGCCGGTCGCTTCGCGGAATCCAGCCATCTCAGCTCCCCAGGATCACTCGGTCGGACCACAACTTCGCGAACTCGCTGTCGTCGTTGGCGGACAGGGCGCGGAAGCCCTGGATGTTGTTGTCGGCGATGTATTCGGCCGTGGGGAAGATGAAGGGGCTCTCGGCGAGCTCGGGGTCGATCTTCATCATTTCTTCCTGCGCTCCCTTGACGGGGCACACGTAGTTGACGAAGGCCGCCACCTCCGCGGCCACGGCGGGTTCGTAGTAGTAGTCGATGATCTTGTGGGCGTTGGCCTGGCGGTTCGAGGTGATGGGCACCATCAGGTTGTCGCTCCACAGCGTCCCGCCCGATTCGGGGATGGTGAAGGTCCAGTTGTCGTCCCCGGTGTCCCAGGCGAGGGTGAAGATGTCACCGCTCCAGGTGATGCCGGCGTACGCGGTGCCTGCCGCCAGGTCCTCGAGGTAGGCGTTGCCCTTGACTCGACGGATGTAGCCCTCGTCGATCTTCTCCTCGATGAAGCCGACCGCGTTCTCGAACTCCGTACGGCCCCAGTCGGAGGTGATGTCGACGCCCTGGGACTGCATCACGATGCCCACGGTGTCGCGGAACTCCTGGAGCACCACGACCTTGCCCTTGAGGTCGTCGGTCCACAGGTCGTCGAGGGACTTCAGCTCGCGTCCCACCTTGCCGCGGTGGTAGCCGATCCCGGCGAAGCCCGTCTGCCAGGTGACCGAGTTGCGCCGGCCGGGGTCGAAGGAGACGTCCTTGAGGGGGTCCAGGAGGTTGGAGACCACGTGCGGCAGCGCCATCAGGTCGAGTGGCTGGCACAGCTGCTCGCGGATGACGCGACCCGCCATCCAGTCTGTCGGGGTGAAGAGGTCGCGGTCGATGCTCTGACCCGCCCGCAGTTGTGGGGTGATCTTGGAGAAGTAGGTGTCGTTGTCGTCGATGTCCTCGGCGTACTCGACCTTGATGCCCGTGCGCTTGGTGAAGGCTTCCAGCGTCGGGTGCTTCTGGGTCTTCTCGTCGATGTCCATGTACGCGGTCCAGTTGGCCCACTTGACGACCTTCTCGGTCGCGGACACGTCCTTGGGCAGGTCCAGAGCGGCGAGCCCGCCGGCTGCCGGCGGCTTGGGCGGGGCGCACGCGCTGAGCGCCACTCCCGCGCCGATGGCTCCGGCGCCGCCGAGCAGGGCGCGGCGGCTGAGCCCGCCCTGGGCCTGGGCGATGATGGCGCGCGCTTCTGGACTGGCTGGCCGGCGTCGGCCTCGCAGGGGATTCATCGTCTCGTTCTCTCCGATCCTCGGCTCCAGTCCCTCCTCGGGCACGGTGCGCACCGGGCGCATGTGTCGTGCGCCACAACGAGTGGGGTGGGCCGAGCGTATGTCCCTCAGTTGCGACTTCACCAGTAGTTGAGCCGATATTCGTTGCGGTTTACACAAACTTCACATGCCTGAATCACGGAATCCGTTGCCTTCCCTTGCATTTCTTGCGGGATGAGCAGCACGATGGCGACATGACCCAACCGGCGTCCCGGCCTGCTGTGGCCCCGAGGAACGAATCGGGGGCCCGACTCGACGCGACCGCGAAGCGCATCATCGAGCTGCTGCAGAACGACGGGCGGACCTCGTACGCGACCATCGCGAAGGAAGTCGGCCTGTCCGAGGCTGGGGTCCGCTCGCGGGTCCAGAAGCTCCTCGAGGCCGAGGTCATGCAGATCGTGGCCGTCACCGATCCCACCCAGGTCGGATTCGCCCGCCAGGCCATGATCGGCGTCCGCACCGAAGGCGACCCCCGCGCGGTGGGGGACCGGCTCGCAGATCTGCCGGAGGTCGACTACGTCGTCACCACGGCCGGCAGCTTCGACGTACTCGTCGAGGTCGTGTGCGAGGACGACGACCAACTGCTCGAGATCATCCACCGCATGCGTGCGGTGCCGGGGGTCCTCACCACCGAGACCTTCGTCTATCTGAAGCTCAACAAGCAGCACTACAACTGGGGTACGAGATGACCTACACCTTCTCCGGCGACTATCAAGGCGCCGGGCGCGACCACCTGTGGATGCACTTCACGCGTCACTCCACCTACGAGGGCGGGGGCAAGATCCCCCTGATCGTGCGTGGCGAGGGGCACAAGATCTACGACGACACCGGCAAGGAGTACATCGACGGGCTGGCCGGCCTGTTCGTCGTCCAGGTCGGACACGGCCGCGCGGAGTTGGCCGAGGCGGCCGCCAAGCAGGCCCAGGAGTTGGCCTTCTTCCCGCTGTGGTCCTTCGCGCACCCCAAGGCCATCGAGTTGGCCGACCGCCTGGCCGGGATGGCCCCGGGCGACCTCAACCGGGTCTTCTTCACCACGGGCGGCGGCGAGGCGGTCGAGTCGGCGTGGAAGCTGGCCAAGCAGTACTTCAAGCTGACCGGCAAGCCCAACAAGCACAAGGTCATCTCGCGGGCCGTGGCCTACCACGGGACCCCGCAGGGCGCGCTCTCGATCACCGGCATCCCGCCGCTCAAGGAGATGTTCGAGCCCTTGGTGCCCGGTGCGCACAAGGTGCCGAACACCAACTTCTACCGACGCCCCGACTACCTGGGTGACGACGAGAAGGCCTTCGGCCGCTGGGCCGCCGACCGCATCGCCGAGGCGATCGAGTTCGAGGGCCCCGACACCGTCGCCGCGGTCTTCCTGGAGCCGGTGCAGAACGCGGGCGGCTGCTTCCCGCCCCCGCCGGGATACTTCGAGCGGGTGCGCGAGATCTGCGACGAGTACGACGTCCTGCTCGTCTCCGACGAGGTGATCTGCGCCTTCGGTCGAGTGGGGGAGATGTTCGGCGCCGCCGAGTTCGGCTACCAGCCCGACATCATCACGTGCGCGAAGGGCCTGACCTCGGGGTACAGCCCGATCGGCGCGATGATCGCCAGCGACCGCCTCTTCGAGCCGTTCAAGGACGGTACGACCCTGTTCGCGCACGGGTACACGTTCGGCGGGCACCCGGTCTCCTCCGCCGTGGCGATGGCCAATCTGGACATCATGGAACGCGAGGGCCTGGTCGAGCACGTACAGACCAACGCGCCCAAGTTCCGCGCCGCCCTGGAGGGGCTGCTCGACATCCCCATCGTCGGCGACGTCCGCGGGCACGGCTACTTCTACGGCATCGAGTTGGTCAAGGACCGCGTCACCAAGGAGACGTTCAACGAGGAGGAGTCCGAGCGGCTGCTGCGCGGCTACCTCTCGGGCGCCCTGTGGGACGCGGGCCTGTACTGCCGCGCCGACGACCGCGGGGACCCGGTCATCCAGCTCTCCCCGCCGCTGATCATCGGCGAGCCGGAGTTCGCCGACATCGCCTCACGACTGCGCTCGGTGCTCGAGGGGGCATCGGCCAGGCTCTGACGCCACGACGTGCTCGGGTGGCCGGGGCCTCGGGGTTGGGTCCCGGCCACAGCCCTGCCCGCATCTCCCGCCCCGCCCCCATCAAGTAACGCGCGTTTATCGCGTACTTCCCCTGCGTCATGGCGGGGCGGAACGGGCCGAATCAGCGCGGAAGTTCGAGGGGGGCCCTCACGCGGGCCCGGTCAGGCTCAACTCCTCGACCCACAGGCCGGATCCCGTACGCAACTCCTCGGGTGCAGCGCCGGTGGCGGTGAAGCCGTGGCGTTCGTACAACGTCCGGGCGGCCACGTTGCCCACGGTGACGTGCAGGCGCAGCGAGAAGCCCTGGCTGGCGGACCACGCGACCAAGCGGTTCAGAATGTCGACGGCCAGGCCACGTCCACGATGGTCAGGGTCAGTCCACATTCCCCACACCTGGGCATCCGTCGTGCCGGCTGGGACGTACACCCCACCCATCGCCACCGGGACGCCATCCTCGACGGCGATGAGCGTGGGGCCGGATGCGCTGGCCCGCGATGCCCACTCGGCCCGGTCGAAGCCCTGTTCGCGCGCCAGCGTGGAGCCGAACGCGTCCGGGCTGTCGGCTAGCGCCCGCAATCGCGCGTCGCGCATCAGGCGCCAGTGGCGCTCGGTGGCATCGATGATCTGGACAGCCATGGTGCTGATTGTCCGGTGAAGCCGCCAGCCTCGCGAGGGCATTTCGGGCGTGGGCCCTTGGCCGCCTAGACTCGTACGTCGTGCCCGAGCAAGACGTTGACGCCACCGAGCCCGACAGCGCGGGCGCTCCCGTACGACCAGCCCGTCCCCACCTCAAGCTCACCGAGGACGGGCGCCCCATGCGCGAGGTGCTGAGCTACTCGCGCCGGGGAAGTCGGTTCACTCCGCGTCAGGCCGAGGCGTGGCAAGCCCACCATGAGGCGTGGGTGATCCCGGACGAGGCGGCCGATGCCCCAGACTTCGACCTCGATGCGTGGTTCGGACGCTCGGCGCCGCTGATCATCGAGATCGGCTCGGGAGTCGGCGAGGCGACCGCTGCTCTGGCCGCGGCCCGGCCCGACGTCAACGTCCTCGCCCTGGAGGTGTGGGTCCCCGGCATCGCCGACAGCCTGTGGCGCTGCGCGGAGTCCGGCGCCACCAACGTGCGCTTCTGCTCGCTGGACGCCGCATGGTTCCTGGAGCACGTGATCGCTGACCGGAGCCTGAGCGAACTGTGGACCTTCTTCCCCGACCCGTGGCACAAGAAGAAGCACAACAAGCGGCGCCTGATCGGTCCGGCGTTCGCGGCGGTCGCCGCGCGGAAGCTGGTCGTGGACGGGGCGTGGCGGTTGGCCACGGACTGGGCCGACTACGCCGAGCAGATGCTCGAGGTCCTCGACGCCGAGCCCGGCCTGATCGGCGGCGTCGTCGAGCGCTGGGACGAGCGACCGGTGACGAAGTTCGAGCGCAAGGGTGTGGCCAAGGGCCGCGACATCACCGACGTGGTCTATCGAGCGCGCTGAGTCGATCCGTCAGCGCCTGCTCGGTCGCCAGACGGGCCAGGTCGCGCTCCCTGCGCGAGGCCAGCACCGCGGCCAGGTAGTACTCCGGAGGGGTCCCCATCGGCGGGGCCGGCGCCACGTACGCACTCACCTGCGCCGCGATCCGGTCGGCCTGGGCCGCCCGCGCGCCGGGGTCGAGGTGGTTCCAGCGCTGGACGAGCTGCCGGGTCGCCAGCGCCAGCGGCACGGGCAGCGTGCGCATGTCCGCGGCGCGCGCCCACGCGGCCAACTGCGGCGGCATCTGCACGGGCGGCGGCAGCGCAAGCCGGACGCGGTCGCGCACCACGTACGTGCCTGCCGCGAAGTCGCCCAGCCGCTTGCCCTTGGTGCTGCACATCGCGGAGACGAAGGCCGGGGCGCCTGAGAAGGCGTAGATCTCAACGACGCCGATGAGGGCGCGGACGAACGCGTGGTGGAAGCTGATCGGCCCTCCGTCGTCGCGGACGACGCGCAGGCCAGTGGCGATCTTGCCGAACGAGCGACCGCGGCTCAGGGTCTCGATGGTGGTGGGGACGACGAGGAAGACCACGATCGTGGCGGCCACCGTACCGATGTGGGTCACTGCGGAGTTGCCGCCCGAGACGGCAACCATCAGGACGAGGAACGTCGCGAACGCCACGACCACGGTGAACACCAGGTCGAGCAGGCCGGAGACCATGCGTACGCCCAAGGAGGCGGGCGGCAGGTCGAGCGCGACCGCTTCGCCCGTGATCACGTCGTCGCTGGTGAGCGATGCGTACCCCGTGCCCGCTTCGTACGACATGCCTCCCCCTCCACTCGTGTGCCGGCAAGGCTAGCCGCCCTCAGGGGAGCGGACCTCGTGGGCGGGTCGTGAACTTCTGGGGGTTTGCACGCCACTGGATGTTCAGGTTCCCCCGCAGATGCGGGGGAACCAGCGCGGGCGCCGCCCCGCCCGGTCCAGACCACGAAGACGGGAGGGCCTCGTAGGGTGTGCGGCGTGGACCTCGACGCGTACGTGCAGACCCACGCGGCCCACTGGGCGCGCTTGGACGAGCTGGCGCGCCGTCGCCGACTGGACGGGGCCGAGGCCGACGAGTTCGTACGTCTCTACGCGCAGGTGGCCACGCACCTGTCGGTGATCCGCACCTGGGCTCCCGACGCCGGGGTGGTGGCGCACCTGTCGACACTGCTGGCGCGGGCACGGACCCGCGCCGAAGGCACCCGGACGACGGGCTGGCGAGGCGTGGGCCGCTTCTTCACCCACCGCTTTCCGGCGGCGCTGTACCGCAATCGCGCCTGGTGGGGCGCCACGATGCTGGCCTGCGTCGTGGTGACCGGAGTGATGATGGCGTGGCTGGTCGCCAACCCCCAGGTCGAGCAGAGCCTGCTGTCCCCGGCAGAGGTCGACCAGCTGGTCAGTCACGACTTCGAGAACTACTACAGCGAGAACCCGGCCAGCCATTTCGCCACCCAGGTCTGGATCAACAACGCGTGGGTCGCGGCCCTGTGCCTGGCGTTCGGCGTCCTCGGGCTACCGGTCGTCTACCTGCTCTTCCAGAACATCGCCAACCTCGCCATCATCGGCGCGATCATGCACAACCACGGTCACGGCCAGCACTTCTGGGGACTGATCCTCCCGCACGGGCTGCTCGAGCTCACCGCCGTCTTCGTGGCGGGTGGGATGGGTCTGCGGCTGTTCTGGTCGTGGGTCGAACCGGGTGACCTGCCACGCAGCCAGTCGCTGGCTCGCGAGGGGCGCACGGCCGCGACCGTGGCGCTCGGCCTCGTGGCGGTGCTGGCCGTCAGCGGTGTCATCGAGGGATTCGTGACGCCGTCCGGCCTGCCGACGTGGGCCCGGGTGGGCATCGGTGTCATCGCCGAACTGGTGTTCTTCGCGTACGTCTTCGTCCTCGGTCGGCGGGCCACGGCGCAGGGGGAGACCGGCGACATCGAGGCGCAGCTGCGCGGTGCCCGGGTGGCCACCCGGGCCTGAGCGGACCGATCAGGCGGGAACCCTCACAGGAGCCCGCGGGCCTTGAGCGCCAGGTAGTGGTCGGCCAGCGCGGGAGCGAGGTGCTCGGGGTCGCGGTCGATGACCTCTGCGCCCATGGCCCGCAGGACCGAGATGACGTCCTCCCGCTCGGCGATCGCGCTGGCCGCCGCGGCCGCCGTGTACACGTCGGCCACCTGCCCGCTGGCGGTGAATCGGGTGGTGAGCTCGAGCAGTTCCGGGTCGGCGACACTCGCCACGACCACGCGGTGGTGGCGAAGCAGCGTGCCGAGCACCGGCAGCAACCCCGTACGGATGGCCGTCGGCTCGAGCGCCGTCAGCAGCACCACGAGCGCCCGGTGCCGTCCCCTCGCCTGCACCGCGCCGGCCAGGGTGCGCCAGTCCGCCTCGGCGATCTCGGGGTTGAGGTCGGCCATCGCCTCGGAGATCTCCGCGCTCGTACGGCGTCCGCTCACCCGCTGCGAGGCCCGGATCTGCCGATCTCCCGCCAGGAAGTCGACGCGGTCACCCGCCCGCCCGGCCAGCGCCCCCAGCAGCAGGGCGGCGTCCATCGCGGCGTCGAGGCGTGGCCGGTCACCGACGCGCACCGCGCTGACGCGTGAGGTGTCGAGCACCAGCACGATGCGCCGGTCGCGTTCGGGTTGCCACGTGCGTACGACCACGTTGCGGCTCCGCGCGCTGGCTCGCCAGTCGATGGAGCGGACGTCGTCGCCGCGCACGTACTCACGCAGCGAGTCGAACTCGGTGCCCTGGCCCCGCACCCGTACTGCCGCGCGCCCGTCCAGTTCGCGCAGCAGGGCCAGGCGGGAGGGCAGGTGGCGCCGCGAACCGAAGGCCGGCAACGCCCTGAACGCGCCCGGGACCTGAGCCGTACGCTGCCTGCCCGCCAGCCCGAGGAACCCGCGCGTGCGGATCGTGACGCCCTCGGGGGACAGGAGCCCGCGCCGCGTGGGGGTGAGGCTGGTGCGGACGAGGCGCGTCGACCCCGCGGGTACCTCGATCCGGTGCCGGTCGGTGCCCGCTCCGGCGCTCGGCTGCCACGCGTCGCGGATACCCAGTCGCACCGCACGCGTGGTCGGGTTGTGCACGTCCAGGACGCTGTCAGTTGTCTCGCCGGCGCGTACGGCACTCATCGGCGCCCGGGCCACCCCCAGGCGTGCGGGGGAGGGAGCGAGAGCAACGTCGAGGAGCGTGACCAGGACCGTCAAGGCGACCCACGCCCACACGGTCCCCATGCCCGGGCGCAGCACGACCGCCACCAGCCCTGCGAGCAGGAGGGCGGGGACGCGGCCGGTGAGGTACATCAGCGCGGGACCGGGACCGAGGAGAGCGCGGCATCGAGCACGGCCGCCACCTCGACGCCCTCCAGTTCCGCCTCGGGGCGCAGCGCCAGCCTGTGGGCGAGGGTGGCGCTGGCCAACGCCTTGACGTCGTCGGGGGTCACGAAGTCGCGGCCCACAAGCCACGCCCACGCGCGGGCGGCGTGCAGCAGGGCGGTCGCGCCACGCGGGGAGACGCCCATCGACAGCGACGGGGACTGCCGGGTCGCGCGGGCGATGTCGACGATGTAGCCGGCCACCTCCGTGGAGACCTCGACCGTACGCACGCCCGCCCGGGCGGTCTCGATGTCGGCGCCGCTGGCCACGGCCCGTACGCCTGCCGCGCTGACGTCGCGGGGGTCGAAACCCTCCGCGTGGCGGCGCAGGATCTCGAGCTCGTCGTCGCGCCCGGGCACGGGGAGCACGACCTTGAGCAGGAACCGGTCCAGCTGGGCCTCGGGCAGCGGATAGGTGCCCTCGTACTCGACGGGGTTCTGCGTCGCAGCCACCAGGAACGGGCGAGGCAGCGGGCGAGAGACCCCGTCGACCGAGACCTGCCCCTCCTCCATCGCCTCGAGCAGCGCGGACTGCGTCTTGGGTGGGGTGCGGTTGATCTCGTCGGCGAGCAGCAGGTTGGTGAACAGCGGTCCCTCGCGGAAGACGAGGTCCCCGCCTGCGCCCTCGACCACCATGGACCCGGTGATGTCGCCCGGCATCAGGTCGGGGGTGAACTGCACCCGCCGCGTGTCGATCTCCAGGGCCTCGGCGAGGGTGCGCACCAGCAGCGTCTTGGCAACCCCCGGCACCCCCTCCATCAGGACGTGGCCACCGCACAGCAGCGCGACCAGGAGGCCGGAAACCGCTGCGTCCTGGCCGACGACGACCTTGGCCACCTCGGTCCGTACGGCCCCCAGCCGCTCGCGCGCCGACTCCGCCGAGTTCGGCGTGGTGGGCAGGGTGGCGGTCGGGATCGGCTCTGCGGAGTCGGTCATCGGGTTCGTACCTCTCTGTCGAGATCGGCCAAGGCGTCGGCCAGGGCGGTCAGGGATGCGTCGGTGGGCAGGTCGCCGCGGTGGCGCAGCAAGGCGTCGACGGCGGCGGGTTCGCGCTCGAGGTGTGCGGCGATCGCGGCCACAACGGCCACATCGTCGACGGCGCCGAGTTGGAGGTGTCGCCGCGCCAGGTCGAGGGTGCGCCGCTGCAGCACCGAGGCGGCGTGGGCGCGGTCGCCGGAGCGTTGGTAGAGCCGGCCCCGGGCCATCACCGTCTCCGTCCCCGGGACCTCGACCGGCAGCGCCTCGACGGCGAGCGGGCCGAACCGGCGTACGCGCCACAGCAGCAGCGCGACGGCGACGAGGAGCAGGAGCAGCACGGCGCCCGCCAGCCACGGCGGCAGCAGCGTGCTGAGGCTGACGGCGTCCTCGCCCGCCAGGTCGGCGGTGTCCGGGACGTACCAGACGACCCGGTCGGCGCCGCCGAGCAAGCGCAGCGCCGCCGCCGCGTTGTCAGCGCGCAGCACCTGGTCGTTGGTGAGGAGCTCGGGCGCGCCCAGGAGCACCAGCCCCGGGCGGGGCTCGACCAGCAGCGCACCGTCGTCGGTGCCGAAGCAGGCGATCGAGGAGGAGGCCGGCGCAGTGGGGTAGGCGGTGGCCTCGTCCACGCGCACGGACAGTGCGTCGAAGCTCTCCTCGGCGCAGGCACCCCGCACCGCTGATCCGACGTCCGCGGACCGTGGCTCCTCGTCGATGCCGAACAGCCGCATCGTGCCCGGCGCGGGATCGAGCAGGACCACGCGCGCGTGGGCGCCTGCGTGGGCCAGACGCTGGGCGGTCGAGGCTCCGAGGCGGTCCGGGACGGTCACCACCACGACTGACTCCGCGCCGGGTGCGAGGTCCTCGAGCTGGTCGGCAGACCGGGCGATGTCGCGCTCGACGCCCTGGTCGCTCAGGACGTTCGCCACCGCCCGGGCGCCGTTGGCGTTCGCGTTCTGGGGGTCGTACGGCTCCCTGTTGCCGGTGCCTCGGGGGCCGAGCAGCACGACGGCCGCGATCCCGGCGAGCAGGCCGAGCACGATCAGGATCGTCGAGCGATGGCGCCGGGCAGTGGTGTCGCTCATCGGCGCACCCCGAGTCTGGCCCCGGCCTGCTGCACGGCGCGGGCGGCGTCCTGCTCGGTGGCGGGGCGGTGGCCGTACAGGACCGCGTCGAAGGTGCGGGCCAGGGTGCCGACCTCGCTCGCCAGCGCGGGATCGAGGCGGCTGATCTGTGTCGCGAGCTCACTGGCCGTGGCCCCGGGAAGGTCGGCGACCTGTCCGGCCTCGACGTAGGCCAGCACGTACGCGCGGTAGGCCTCCACCAGGGCCGTGTCGAACTCCCGCGCCGCGTGGGCAGTCGTGGCTGCCCGCAGGTGCTCGGCTGCGCTCATCCGCTCCTCGGGCAGGGCCGCGAGCGTCGCAGTGCGACTCCTCGCCTCACGCCGGGCCCGCGAGGCGAGAGTGAGGATCGCTGCGAGCAGCAGCACCAGCGCGAACAGGGCCGCCACCAATTGCAGTACGGGGACGCCCGACGCGGCCTGGACCGCCCCTCCCAGGAGCCGGTCCAGCCACGTCATGAGGCGATGCAGGAGGTCTTCTTGGTGGTACTCCGGATGCGCCAACTCGGAGCCCAGCCAGCGCCGGGCCTCGTCGGGGTCCGGGCGCAGGACGTCCGGAAGAAGAGCGAACAGGGGCATGTGCTGTGCCTCAGCGCCCGGCGAGTCCGGCGCTGGCGACCAGTTCGACGTCGTAGGCCTCCTTGCGGATGCGCAGGTCGACGTACTGGATGGTCGAGGTGGCCCCGACGAAGGGGACCACGAAGATGGTGGTGACGACCGTGCCCACGGCCTGCAGGCCGAAGGCGATGAGCAGCGCGATCGCGAGGTCGTCCACGACCAGGGGGACGAACTGGCTGCCCATCGAGAACGGCATGGCGAGCATCCCGCCCCCCAGTTGCGCGATCAGTGAGGTCAGCAGGGCGATGCCGAAGGTCCGCCAGAACGCGCCGGAGGTGAGGCGGAAGCCGCGGCGGATGGCCTCGCCGATGCCGGTGCGCTCCACGACGAGCACGACCGATGCGAAGTAGTAGGCACGGATCCACAACCACACGAACGCCACGATGAACAGCGGGATCGTGACCAGGGCCCACAGCAGGATGACCACGAGCTCCTCGGTCAGCACCACCGGGATCCACAGCGCCACGTAGGCGGAGAAGATGAGCATGCCTGCCAGTCCCAGCACGATGCTCAGGCCGACGAGGCGAAGGCGCACGCCCTTGATGGCGGCCCACGCCTGCCCGAGGCCGTACGTGTGGCCCAGCGCCGCGCCGTGGGTGACCTGGGCGACCATGCCCGTGACCAGCGCCAGACCGAGCATCTGCGCGACCATGCCGAGCACGAACGAGGCTCCCATCGTGATCAGGCCAGCGATCTGGGACCCCGAGATCTCGGGGGAGGTGGACGTGGTGGACAACAGTCCGCCGAGCATCGGCGCCACCACGGCCGAGACGATGAGCGGGAACGCCATCGTGACGCCGGAGACCAGCGCGGCGGCGCCGGCCGTCGCCTTGGCATTGTGGCGGATGACCTTGAAGGCCGCGTCGTACATGTCGCCCAACGTCAGCGGGCGCAGCGGGATGACGCCCGGCTTGTGCACCGGACGCGGCGCAGGGGCACCCGGCTGCGGTCCCCACGGGCCCGTCGGGGG